>CAXYUZ010000062.1:0-17646 GCA_964292275.1 uncultured Desulfuromonadaceae bacterium | reverse complement strand
TAAATACTACCATAAAATAGGCTTTTTCTGTAGTTGTTTTTCAAAGGCCTGTTAATACAGCTTGGAGTGATTCTGAAAGTGAATTTGTTGCCAGTCATTCTGACAGGCATGGAGTTTATGTCGAATTCAAAGGCTCGCCAGGTTTTGATCTGGTAACAAAAAGCCTTGAAGATATGCGGTCAAAAAAAGTCAGACTATGCAACGTTCGCACTGAATATGAGAATGTAATAAACGAAGAAACTGGCAACTCAGAAGCTCAGCCAGTTATTTATGCAACCGTCTTTATCTCTAATGATAAACGCCAAGCATTCTTTGATAAAATTGAACAGTATGCAACAGCAGAAAGCAGCCCAGGAAAACCTAAAAACGCTGATCTAATTAACGGGATAGCTGATTTACGTAAAGCGCTTTTGATTGAGTCTTTCTGGCAAGACGATAACACCCTGATACCAAATGATAACCCTGAATGGTGTGAAGTATGGCTTAGTTCAGATTCTCCAGATGTCATGCGACGTTTTGAAAATCTGCTTGCCCATCAAGAAATTAATTCAAAGAACGGGTGCATTAGATTTCCAGAGAGAACTGTAAAACTGATTTACGCCAATAGGGCTCAACTTGAAAGCCTGACACGATTTTCAGGTGATATCGCCGAGTACCGCAAAGCTAAAGACACAGCGGCATTTTGGATTGATCAAACCAATAGAGAACAAGCAGAATGGGTTGAAGACCTTGCGGAGCGTTTGCAGGTAGACAGAGAATCCCTTGTTTCAATTTGTATACTTGATACAGGAGTGAATCATGGACATCCTCTGCTTGCTCATGTGTTGGATCGCGCAGACTGCCATGCCGTAGATCCCCGGTGGGGAAGCCATGATCACAATGGGCATGGGACTTTGATGGCCGGTATTTCTGGCTATGGCAATCTTGTAGACGTCTTTTCAGGTAGTGGTTCAGTCCATGTTAATCATGTTCTCGAATCCGTTAAGATACTGCCTGAGCATGGAGAAAATGCCCCTGAACTTTGGGGTGATATAACCTCACAAGGAATTAGTCTAGTTGAAATACAAGCACCTGACCGCAAACGTGTTTGCTGTATGGCTGTAACTTCTGAAGATACACGTGATCGCGGTAAGCCATCTTCATGGTCAGGAGCACTTGACCAAATCACATCAGGTGTTGATGATGGTACCAAACGTTTGATGGTTGTAAGTGCTGGTAATTTAACTGACTTCAACCAAGTAACCAGCTACCCAGACGCGCAGATTTTAGATTCCATCCACGATCCTGGGCAATCCTGGAACGCTCTAACAGTTGGAGCATTTACAAAGTTGGATACAATCACAGATCCGACTTTGAGCGGATTCACACCAATAGCACAAGAAAATCAACTATCCCCCTTTTCCACAACTTCTGCTACCTGGGATGACAAGTGGCCTATCAAGCCAGAGATTGTCATGGAAGGTGGTAATGTGGCGGTAGACGGCTGGGGTTTTGCAACTGAATGCGACGATTTATCCCTTCTTTCAACACACTATCAACCGCAAACCCAGCTATTTTATCCATTCAAGATGACCAGTGCTGCTACTTCCCAAGCTGCAAATTTTGCGGCAAAAATCCAGGCGATTTACCCAGAATATTGGCCTGAAACAGGGGTCACCACAGAAAACGGATTATAAAGCACGTTAAGGATTTTGAAATGGCCGCAACGGTCTAAATTTACTTTTATCTGTCTTTTTGGATGATTTCCATATGTAGTCACCTGTCAGGTTGATGTGTTCCCATCCCAGAGGAGACAAATTACCGAGCAGGATGTCGTCGATTACTTTGCCATTTTCCTTAAAAGTCTGGATGGCTTTTTCAAGATAAACCGTATTCCAAAGAATGATTGCAGCGACCACCAGATTAAGACCACTTGCCCGATAACGCTGATGCTCGAAACTACGATCACGCATTTCTCCCAATCGATTGAAAAACACAGCACGCGCCAATGCGTTTTTGGCCTCCCCTTTATTTAATCCAGCATTGACCCGACGCCTCAATTCAACATCCTGTAACCAATCCAAAGTGAACAAAGTTCTTTCTATTTTCCCCAGCTCACGGAGAGCAACGGCTAAGCCATTCTGCCTTGGATAACTTCCGATCTTTCTCAGAAGCAATGAAGCTGTAACCACTCCATTTTTGATCGATGCGGCAGATCTCAAGATATCATCCCAATGACTCTGTATTTGCCGAATATTCAAAGCACCACCTATCAGCGAATCAATTGCTGCATATTTGATCTTGCCATCAGGGATGTACAATTTCTTTTCAGCAAGATCACGAATACGAGGAGCGAATCGGAAACCAAGCAAATGCATCAATGCAAATACATGATCGGTGAAACCCGCAGTATCAGTATAATGCTCCTCAATCTGTAAATCGGACTCATGATACAATAGTCCATCCAAGACATGCGTGGCATCGCGAACTCCGACATTGATGACCTTCGTGTGGAAAGGAGCATATTGGTCGGAAATATGCGTATAGAATAATACCCCAGGTTCATTGCCATATTTAGGGTTGACTTGGCCGGTGCGTTCAGCATGCCCACCGGCCTTGAATCGCTGTCCGTCTGAAGATGATGTCGTGCCATCTCCCCAATTCGCAGAAAAAGGATGCCGGTTCTGTTTGTTTACCAAATCTGCCAAGGCAGCTGAATACGTTTCATCACGGATATACCAGGCTTGAAGCCATGAAAGCTTCTGGTAGGTGGTGCCGGGGCAAGACTCAACCATTTTGCTGAGCCCGAGGTTGATTGCATCAGCCAGAATCGTCGTCAGTAGCAAGGTTTTGTCTTTGGCCTCGCTACCACTTTTTACGTGAGAGAAATGGCGGGTAAAGCCGGTCCAATCATCCACCTCCTGTAATAGTTCGGTAATCTTGACGTGCGGCAATAGTTCATATGCCTGTCTCATCAAGCTGTTTGCCTCTTCCGGAACTGCATTTGTCAGAGGTGAAATCCGCAAGCCAGAATTGCCGATGGTTGCCTCCGGAAGTTCGTCATTTGCGGCCAATTGGTTTACCGTTTCCAGTTTTTGTGTCAGTAGTTGCATCCGGCTATTAAGGTAACGTTCACAATCACAGTCAATAGCCAAACCCAGGCTTTCAGCTTTTTTAAGCTCCGAATATCTGTCCGCAGGCAGCAGGTATTCATTGAAATCTTTGAACTGACTGGAACCATGTACCCAGACATCCCCAGAACGAAGGGAGTTCTTCAGTTCAGATAGTAAGCAGAGTTCATAATATCGCCTATTCACACCTTCATCCGTAAACACCAACGGCTTCCAACGCTTACGAACAAAGCCTGTGGGAGCGTCATCCGGTATTTTACGCATGTTGGCAGCATTTAACCGCTTTAGTGTTTCAATGGCTTCGAGTATTTCTCTGGCTGCAGGAGTTGAACTCAGTTGGAGCGTTTCCAGAAAAACCGGTGCATAGCGACGAATCTGAGAGTAGTGGTCGCCGACCAGGTGCAGGTAATCGAAATCCTCTGGCTGGGAAAGTGATTGGGCTTCAGTAATGCTTTTAGCAAACGTGTCCCAAGGAATAATATTTTCAATGGCGGCGAAAGGATCTGAGCCGTTCTGTTTAGCCTGAATCAATGCTTGCCCAATCCTCCAGAGCAATCTGACTTTGTCATTGATTTCTTTGCCGGATTGCTGGAATTGCTGTTCATGACTGCGTTTGGCTCGGCTGAATAAACTGCCGATAATACGATCGTTCAATTCGATGATTTCATCGGTAATGGTTGCTTGCAGTTCCAGAACAAGGGCTGTGAGTGTTGCGTAGCGGCGGTTCTGTTCAAACTTCCCCAGATCTGCTGGGGTCATTTGTCGGCCTTCCCTGGCAATTTTCAATAACCGGTTCTGGTGGATTACTTTTTCCAACCCATCTGGCAAACCAAGTTCACGTGTTGCTTGCAAACGCTCAATATGTTCAAGGATATGCCGAGCCTTGGCTGATCCCGTCGGCTGTCGCAGCCATGACAGCATGGTTACTTTCGATTCGGGCTTGAGGCTCAGTAGTGTGTCGAGATTTTGGAGTTGTGCCTTGGAAAGTTGCTCTGTGAGAGCAGCATAAATTCGCCGTGTTGATTTAGTAATGGCCTCGGCACAGATACGTTCTATGACATTAATTGTAGGCAAAAGGATGGACTGGCCACGCAAATACCGCATAAGCGCCTCAACAAGCACAATTCCCTTGTCAGTTTGCCAGGCGATAGATTCAAGGCTTTCTACAGCTACTGGATAGTCTTCAGTGCCAAAAGTTTTAAATTTAAAAACAGTCTGCAATTCTACAAGATGTTCTCGTCTTGTCTGGAAACGCTGGCCATATTCTTTCCATTTGTCGGTTGACTCGTTAAGTTGTCTTGCAACGAATTTCAAAAGTGCGGTATGGGGGATTTCATCTGTACCGAGAATTATTCCTGGGTATCTCATGTAACAAAGCTGGACGGCAAAACCAATCCTATTTGCAGCTCCTCGGTGCTGCCGGATAATGGTGAGGTCGGATTCGCTGAAGAAATAATGCTGAATCAAATCCTCTTTACTGTCTGGAGGCACCAGTAGGTTTTCTCGTTCTGAGTCGGTGAGAATCGAGCGGCGAGGCATAGAGACTCCTTATCGAAAACGTTCGTTTATGATAATCACTTTTTTTAGTTAGTCTGAATACATAAATTCAATGTGTTACAATTATCAAAAACCATTCTTGAAATACTATTCTCGTTTTGTTATCGTTGCAACGAATTTTGAGAATCTTGGCACTATTGGAGGCAGATCAATGTTAGTTGGTTATGCTCGTGTTTCAACCCTGGATCAAAACTTGGATTTGCAGCTTAGTGCGCTCACCCAAGCAGGATGCGGTAAAATATATGAAGACCAAATAAGTGGAACTCGTGCCGAGCGCCCAGGCTTAACACTGACGTTGGAGGTGTTGCGGGATGGTGACACGCTTGTCGTGTGGAAGCTCGATCGCTTAGGGCGAAGCGTCAAGGGGTTGATCGATCTCATCACCGAACTGGAGAAACGGGGAGTTAATTTCAAGAGTCTCACAGACAGCATTGATACCGGCACTCCGTCTGGACGTTTTTTCTTCCATGTGATGGCGAGTCTGGCGCAAATGGAGCGAGAGCTGATCGTTGAACGAACCAGAGCTGGATTAGTTGCCGCACGCAAAAATGGGAGAATTGGAGGACGTAAGCGTAAGATGACAGACAGCAAGATTGAATCTGCAAAGAAGCTCTTATCCTCTGGCGTTACCCCAAAAGAGGTCGCAGATAATCTTGGTATATCAATTCCTACGCTCTATCGTTGGATACCAGCATCATCAAACCACCAACTATCTTGATATATGTCCCCGTAGCATCGATTTCAAGGTCTTGATTGTCTTACAGAAGAATACATTTTTGTAGGGGGTACTCAATAATACGTGCATTATCAATCGCTATGCGCGTATTCAAATATCTCCATTTTTGTGTTCGCCTATAATGCGACCATCACTTACCTGGAAAATCCTGTCAAACCCCTCCACCATTCTGTGGTCATGGGTAACGACCAGAATTGCCGAATGGTTTTCAACAGCCAGGAGCTTAAGAAGGGCCATGACATTTTTCCCATTTTCAGTGTCTAGGGCAGCAGTTGGTTCATCGGCAAGGATTACTTTTGGCTTGTTGGCCAATGCCCGCGCAATGGCAACTCGCTGAGATTCCCCACCGGAAAGGGCTGACGGGTAATTGTTGAGTCGGTGCCCGAGATTGAGCGCATCCAGGAGCTCAGCGGAACGTTTTTGGGCCTCTTTGCGTCCCACCCCATTGATCTGCAGTGCTACCATCACGTTTTCCACAGCAGTCAGAAACGGGATCAGGTTGTGGGCCTGGAAGATAAATCCGAGTTTTTCACGGCGCATCCGTTTCAGGTCAATGCCGTTTTGCCATCCGGAATCGGCTACGGTTGTGCCGTCTATGACCACCTTGCCGCGTGTCGGCTCGTTAATCAGGCCAATACAGGTTAGAATAGTAGTCTTGCCAGAACCTGAAGGACCGAGGAAGGCGACCAACTCCCCAGGTTTGACCTGAAAGTTTGCATCTGATATGGCGGTTACCGCTGTTTCGCCTTTACCATATATTTTTGTGAGTTTTTCCACTTCTATCGCATACATAATTTAACCACCCAACGCTTCTGCCGGTTCGACACTAAGCGCCTTCCGTATGCCTACAAAGCTCGAAATCGTGCATATTGCTATGACAATGATAAAAAGCGATTGCAGGTCCAATGTTTCAAGAACGACCCGGCGAGGAAATTTTTCACTGGTTATCAGGATAAGCACATAACCGATACCGTAGGCAAGAATCCCCATCAACAATGACTGCTGAAGAATCATGCCAACTATTACCCGGTTCTGAGAGCCGATAAGTTTCAGCGTGGCAATGACCCTGATCTTGTCGAGGGTCGAGGTATAGATGATCAGGGAGATGATAACAGACGAAATGATAAGAAGTATGATGCTGAAAAGCCCTAATTGCATCCTGGCTTTTTCTATCATGCCTTTGGACAGTATTTTGGTTTGTTCTTCGTCGGAGATGGCTCGATAATGATTCCATCGCGATACCCGCTCCTGCACCTCTTTCAAATCCTTGCCGGGAGAGAGTTTTGCTATAACCGTATTTATCGTGTGGGTAGATTCGGTCACGTCAACGATGCTCTGTTTCATCAGCCGATTTTGAATCGGTGAAAGTGTCTTGTTTCCGTTCACTTGTGAGCCTATTTTTTCGCGGTTGTTACGTGTGGCATTATTGTCTTGCTTGAACTGAATTTCCTGCGCATCTGCAAGACTCACATATGCAACCGGATCGCCTCCTGAGGAAACGATCTTCCCGGTAATGCCGACCACTGTGTAGTCATGAATCCCCAGGTGTATTTTTTCACCGAGCGCCATCTTCATCGCTTCGGCAACAACCATTTCGTAATGTTTCTGGCGGATATCACGTCCTGCAATGATTTCCGGCGGCCCGCCAAAGCTGTTCAAGTCGTATCCCATCAAAAAAAAGCGAAACGGTTTGGCATTACGTTCTATCTGAATAGTCTGAAATGCGAGCGGGGCTACCTGCAACACTCCCGGAATAGCGGCGATACGGTATTTGATCTCCTCAGGAATGCGCGAACTCTCGGCAAAGGGACCATTAGTGCCCTGCTGAACAACCCAGATATCCGCCTTGTTAACATTGAGGATTGACAGCGAGTCTGCTATCAAACCACGATAGATCCCCCCCATACTTATGACCACTCCCAGGAGAAGGCCCAAGCCAATAGAGGTCAGAATAAATCTACCGAGGTTATATCTTATGTCCCGGATGGCGAGATTCATTGCAATCGTACCTTCTGTCCGTTACGAAATTTGGACATCACTGGTTGAGGGGCTACTACAATATTATCGTTAACATCAAGGCCACTTATAATCTCCGTAAAATTATTAGTATCTTCGATTCCGATAACAACTGGCTTAAACCTCAGCCTGCCGTTCTCTATTATCCAAACACCGCGTGTATTTTCCCTGGTTATCAGCGCGACTGATTGTAGAGAAGGTGCCGATGTTTTTGTTTCAGTAATAATGTAGACATCTGCTTGCTCCCCCAGCCTGAAATTGTTTAACGGAGGTGTAAAAGCCACATCCACCTCCAGCTCCTCAGTAACACGATCGCTCTGTCGTCCAATACGAGCCACTTGTCCGGGATATTGCCGCCCCGGAGATGAGCGTAGAGATATGACGGCTCTCTTGCCGACAGCTACGCCTTTTAACTGCGATTCGTCCACATTCGCCTTGACCCAGACGGTTTTAGGGTCAGCAAGACTGAAAACAACTTGGCCGGGTACCACAGTTGCACCCTTTTCCAGATCTCGCGTGATAATTACCCCGTCGTAAGGAGCATAGATCCGGGTATCAGCTGCTTTGCTCCGCGCAAAACCCAAGCTGGCCCTGTTACCTGTTTGTTCCATTCGGACCGATTCCAGCGACGCAGAGCAGCGAGCCACCTCTTCTTTGGCAATCTGCCAGATGTTGTCATACTGTTCGGCCTCAAGCCTGGAGACCATGTTTTGATCCGCAAGTTTTTTAAAACGCCCGGCATTTTTTTCAGCCAGGGTCAGATTTGCCAGAGCCTTCTGGAGGTTGGCCTTTTCTACATTCAGGTTTGCCGCTGACTTATTGACTCCAGCCTCTGCCTGGTGTTGTTGCTGGATAAGATCATCGCTTTCAAGGGTGGCGAGCAGTTGACCACTTTTGACATGATCGCCCTGATCAGCATACAGTTCAACAATCCGGCCGGTGATCTTACTGGAAACCCCTACCAGCACTTTGGCCTCCACTGTGCCATTTCCATAGACCTGTGCTGTCAGATCGCGCTTTACCAGCTTTACGGCCAGCACCTT
Source organism: uncultured Desulfuromonadaceae bacterium (assembly GCA_964292275.1). Taxonomy (GTDB): domain Bacteria; phylum Desulfobacterota; class Desulfuromonadia; order Geobacterales; family Pseudopelobacteraceae; genus CAXYUZ01. Next base: position 9,184 of record CAXYUZ010000062.1, on the reverse strand, counting down.
TGGCGGAGCCAGCAGTGTCAGCTTAAGAAGGATGACCACGGACAAAACAATTAATGCCCAGATCCACATTTTTTTCTTCTGTATTATTTTCTTGATCAGTTCCATCACTGAACTCCTTGAGTTGCTGCTAGCTATTCTTTGCCGATTGCCCTGTGAAGCCTGGCTACCGCAATGTGATAATCATAAATCGCCTGGATTTTTGATGTATCGGCATCAAGTGATTGTGATTGTGCATCGGTTACCTCAATTATGTTGCCAATCCCTTCCTGATAACGTCCCATGGCCAGAGACCGATTCTCTCGAGCGGCAATCACTTCCTTTTCAGTTGATGAAATTCGTGCCGTAGCCTCTCTGATACTGAACCAGGCGGTTTCAACGTCTTTTGCGATCTGCAACTTCAGGTTGTTGTGTTGCGCTTCGACTCCGCGCAGTGCGGCCACGGCCTCTTTTGTCTGCGCAACAGTTGAAAAACCGGAGAATATCGGAATGGTCAGATTCAATCCTATCGCCCAGACATTTCCACCGGGAGGGAAGTCCCTGTCTGCATAGCCAGCACTGGCTGTACCGGTTAACAGAGGGAGATATCCACTTTTTGCTGCTTTCAATGAGGCTGCTGCCGAGTTTTTCAAGGCTGTTTGGCGTTTCAGCTCAGCCCTGTTGTTTAAAGCTTCGTTCTGGGCAAAGGCACGATCCGGCACAGCCCCGATTGCAGTTGAAGGTTCAGCAAGAATGCATTTATTTAAAGAGGGGATCCCGATGGAGTTGGAAAGTTCGACCCAGGCGATATCCCTGTTATTCTCTGCCCGTATTAAAGCAGTCCTGGCCGCGTACAGATTTGCCTCGGCCCTTGTGACTTCTACCTTAGCCCTGATACCTTGGCTAAAAAACTCCTGGGCCTGCCTGAAAACCGCTTCCCTGGCTTCAACGGTTTCCTTTACTGCAACGACCTGCTTTTCTGCAGCAAGTAAAAGATAGTATGCGGATCTTACCCGGAATGCCAGATCCTGACGCGTTACAGCAACTGTTTCCGAAGCTGCAATGTCAGCCTCGTGTGCCGCTTCAACCGCATTTGCTGTCCGGCCGAAGTCATAGATGGTTTGCTTGAGGTAAACCGCCTCAGAATGCACTTTTGTAGATTTTATACTTTCCGTTGGCGTCAGGAACGTCCGCCCTTTGTTCCAGTCAGCTGCAATACTGACCTGTGGATAGTAAGAGGCTTTTGCCTGAAGGGTTCGGGCCTCAGCACCATGAAGATATTCTCTGGCTTCCATCAATTGAGGGTGATTTTTCAGGGCAGTTTCCAGAGCGTCATCAAGCGTCAGAATGTTCGCGGCGTAAAGAGCATGAGGTAAAAACAGAATCGTCAACAGGAGCAGCAAATATACTTTCATGGTTACCCACCTTTATTCCAGAAGCATTTTATGTGAATATAAATTCACATAAAAGTCAAAAAAATCAGCTTACGAGGTGCAAGAAATTTTCCCAGAGTTTTTTGGCTTCATCCCTGATATCAAATGATGAGCCTCCGATAGTCCAGCGCAGCGCAGTGAATTGGATCATCCCCAGAAACGTCAGAGCAGTTTCCCTTGGAGAAAGGTCCTGTTTCAGTTCACCTTCCGCAATTCCCGCTGCGATGAGCCCGGAAATCGTCTCCACATAGCTTCCAATGCTCAAAGCAAGAGTCTCTGCCACCAAACGGTGGCCAAGATGTGTATCCTCAGAGAACACAAAACTAGGAATACCGGGCTGTTCAGCTATAATCGACATATGTGAGAAAAAGATAAGCTCCAGTTTATTCAACGGGTTCCGGCTTCCAGCAGCGATTACAGCAGCTTTCCCCATAACCGCCCTCCTTATGTATTCCGCGAGTGCGGTAAAAACATCATCCTTGCCACTGAAGTGCCTGTAAATATTGGCCTCACTCATTCCGGCCATTTTTGCTAGGGCTGAAATTGTAAGCGATCTCACACCCTTTTTGCCTACAATATCAAATGCCGCCTGGATAATTTCTTCTTTTCGTACACGTGTACTTTTCTTTTCGAGCATGACCACCTCATGTGAACTGTTATTCACATGATGACCATATTTAAAAATCTAGTCAAGATAAATATTTCGGAAAAAGATCCAATTATTTTAAAAGTAGTATCCGCTCTAACTAAATTTTACATAAGATAATTTTTAGATTATTTATCTGCAATTGATCTAGATCAAAATAATCATAAGCTTCTGCTGTATAATACATAAAGTGCATTGTCACTGATCCATAACCTTCTTTTCTCGAATCTTCGACATAATAAGTTTGAATGATTTTCAGAGGTTAATATTTGTTCGTGTGACCATGATCTCTCCTCATCTGAAAATATTGAGGATTACCGGTAATAAAATGTCAAAATATAATGCTTACGGTTTTTCGGACAGGTAGTTAAGTTTGGTTTGCCCATAATCGCGGAGGGAATTATGATGGCAAGCATGAGAACGAAACGTACGTCCGAATTCAAAGCGAAGGTGGCCTTGGCAGCAATCCGGGGAGATCAGACCGTTGCCGAACTGGCCTCCCTCTACAAGGTTCACCCGAATCAGATCACCACCTGGAAGCGCCAGGCTCAGGATCAACTGGTAGCTGCCTTTGACAGTAAATGTTCCAACTCGCTGAAAAAGGACGAAAAGCTCAAAGAGGAACTGTACCGCCAGATAGGCCAGCTCAAAGTTGAACTTGACTGGCTCAAAAAAAAATCTGGTCTGTAGCGCCGCTCAAAAACGACTGCTGATAGATCCGAAACATCCCAGGATCAGTGTCGTCAGGCAGTGCCGCCTGCTGGGGTTGAGCCATTCCAGCCTGTATTATCGGCCTGTTCCGGTTTCGGCAGAGAACCTGATCTTGATGCGACTGCTGGATGAAGAGTACACCCGGCACCCCTTTCTAGGTGTTATCAAGCTGACGGACTGGCTCAAGAAGCAGGGCTATCCGCGTGTAGGAACACGGCGCACTCGGCATCTGCTGCGTTTGATGGGGCTGATGGCGATCTACCCTGGCCCCAACTTAAGTCGCCGTGCACCGGGGCACAAAATATACCCGTACTTGTTACGCAACGTACCGATCGTACGAGTCAACCATGTATGGAGCGTTGATATAACGTACATCCGGCTCAAGGATGGCTTTATTTACCTGGTGGCGATCATTGACTGGTTCAGCCGCTATGTCCTTGATTACGGATTTAGCATCACCCTGGAGGCTGACTTCTGTGTCGAAACACTGGAACGGGCACTGATCAGGGGAAAACCGGAAATATTCAATAGCGACCAGGGGTCACAATTCACGAGCCCCCGGCACACAAAGATTCTGACTGATGCCGATGTTCTTATCAGCATGGACGGCAAAGGCCGCGCAATTGACAATATCTTTGTCGAACGGCTCTGGAGATCACTGAAGTACGAGGAAGTCTACCTCAAAGATTATGAAACGGTCCAGGAAGCAAAAGACGGCATCAAGATCTATTTCAATTACTACAACAACGAACGACCGCATCACTCGCTGGACATGAAAACCCCGGCAGAGGTATACTTCAGCGGACTACTTGAACAGGCTGATCTTTCAAAGAACAAGGGACATTCAACTGGGCCGAACCAAACTTAATTTCTTCATTTTTCTGTCTAGACAACCGTCAGTACCTTAAAACATCAGGTGAAAAGAATGCGATTACTGAAATCCAAATACACTATCATCACAATAATCATTTTTTCCGGGCTAGCGGTTTTTGCCTTCCTGCTTTTAGGACCGCCACAACTATTAGCAAAATCAGAATCCCCAACTTTCTGTGCCAGCTGTCATGTCATGGAGGAACAACACTCAGCCTGGAGTCATGCCGGCGCTCATAGGCGTATTCGTTGTGTTGACTGTCATCTGCCGAATAGTAATACACTGTTACACTATGTCTGGAAATCGATAGACGGCATGAAAGATGTACTCTCATTTCATTCAGGGATGGTACCTGAGCGGATAACCCTGTCAGGTCATGGTGCAAAGGTTGTTCAGAGCAATTGCATCAGATGTCACGCTGAAACGGTTTCGCAAATGGATACAACACGGCAGTGTTGGGGCTGTCATCGACAGTTACGTCATCGCCTTACTGGGACGGTTGCTACTCGATAATCAACAATTAATCTCAAGTAGAGGAGAATATTATGAATTTGTTTAAAAGCTTTACCATTGTAGTACTCCTGGCGGCGTTAACGATCAGTTACGGTTGTGCCCCAAAGAAAGCAGAATCTGTGAAAACTGCTGAGATAGCCGATGGGACGATTGATCCAGCCCAATGGGGAAAGGTCTATCCGGTGGAATACGACCTCTGGAAAAAAACCGGTGAACCAACCCCTGCAGGCAAAAGCAGATATAAGCGTGGATACGATGTAGGAGAAGAACGGCCCGATAAACTCGATGAATACCCTTTTCTCGCGCTACTCTACAATGGTTGGGCCTTTGGATCGGAATACAAGGAGCCGCGGGGACATCTCCACATGATACAGGATCAACTGGATGTTGACCCGGGACGGTACAAGGCTGGTGGGTCCTGCTTGACCTGTAAAACTCCATATGCTCCACTTTTGCAAAAAGAAATGGGTAAGAATTACTTCTCCATGGAATACAAGGAAGTACTTAGTAAGATTCCCAAAGAACACCAGACACTCGGAGTAGCCTGTATCGACTGCCACAACAACAAGGATATGTCACTGCGAATCTCTCGCGGGTTTACCCTCGGTAAGGCACTGGATAAGCTCGGCGTCGATCAGTCCAAGTTGACCCACCAGGACAAGAGGACTCTGGTTTGCGCTCAGTGTCACGTTACCTACAATATTCCCAAGGATGCAGAAATGAAGTCCACCGATGTCGTCTTTCCGTGGGATGGAAGCAAATGGGGTAATATAACTATTGAGAACATCATCAAAAAAGTTCGTAGCAATCCCGAAAATGGCGAGTGGACCCAGAGTGTCACAGGATTTAAGCTCGGCTTTGTTCGTCATCCTGAGTTTGAACTATTCTCCAACAACAGTGTCCACTGGCAAGCCGGTGTCGCCTGTTCTGACTGCCACATGCCTTACACCAAGGTGGGAAGCAGGAAAGTGTCTGACCACCGGATCATGAGCCCATTAAAGAACGATCTGAAAGCTTGCCAGCAGTGTCATACAGAATCGCCCGAATGGTTGAGAAGCCAAATATTCGCCATCCAGGATCGGTCTATGTCCCAATTTATCCGCTCTGGCTACTCAACAGCAACCGTGGCAAAACTGTTCGAGATGGCCAACAAGGCCCAGGCCGCTGGTAAACAGATCGACAAAGAGCTCTATGCCCAGGCTAAAAACCATTATGAAGAAGCCTTTTACCGGGTTGCATTCATTGGTGCCGAAAATTCAACCGGTTTCCATAACCCCAGCGAGGCGATGCGCATCCTTAGTGACGCCGGCAACCACGCTGGCAAAGCCGAGGCTTTGCTTCGGCAGGCACTAACAAAAGTTGGAGTTACTGTCCCAATCAAGATCGATCTGGAATTAACCAAGTACACAAACAATCGGGGCACAAAAAAGCTTATGTTCAAGCCAAAACATGAAATCAAGGATCCTTATGCAGAAAAGTAGGTATAAAAATCCTGAGTTCCTGAGTGAATCAGCCACTCAGGAACTGCCTAAGAGAGAAAAGTTTGTTTTCAATGCAATCCGTAAGTAACATACGTACAATTGTACAGTGTTGTTTTATGTTTTGGGTGATCGGCATCGGCATCCGTTTTGGTTTGTTTGTCAACTCGGTTGAAAGCGGCGCAGCCGCTCCATTGGTTTCCCGTCCGCCGGGCGTAGAAGGATTCTTGCCAATCGGAGCCTTGACCAGTCTTAAGTATTGGCTGCTCTCCGGAACAGTTCATCCGGTCCATCCTGCGGCACTGGTTATCTTCCTGGCGATTCTGCTGATGAGCCTGCTTGCCAAGAAATCGTTCTGCTCCTGGCTTTGTCCTGTCGGCACGATATCAGAAGGCGCACAAAAGCTGGGGAGAAGCTTGTTTGGCCGTAATTTCAGAATCTGGCGCTGGCTTGACTTGTTGTTACGAGGCATCAAGTACCTGTTACTGCTGTTATTCATCAAGTTCATCCTGCTGGACATGTCGATCGACGCGCTGGCAGAATTCCTTGATGCTCCCTACTGGGCGGTCAGTGATGTAAAGATGCTACATTTCTTCACACGCATGTCTATAACTACAATGCTGGTTCTGGCTAGCCTGGCTATATTGTCGCTGCTTTACAAGATGTTCTGGTGCCGGTATCTATGCCCTTATGGAGCATTGTTGGGCTTGGCAAGTTACATAAGTCCTTTCAAAATAAGACGTAATATTTCTGGTTGTACAGGTTGTAAGCGATGCTCTGCTGTGTGTCCATCAGATCTGCCGGTTCATTCCTGTAAAACAGTCTCATCTCCGGAGTGTACAGGGTGTCTCTCCTGTGTGGCGAACTGCCCGGAGCAAAATGTGCTCGCCATGCAGCCGTTTTTTTGGAACAAGCCCTTAAGTAAGTGGATTTTTCCTTTAGTATTGGTGTTTATTTTTATGACTGTAATCGTGGCAGGAATGCTTGGTGGCAACTGGTATACATCGTTGCGTTTTACCGATTATCAGCAGCTTATTCCGCTTGTGCCGTATCTAAGGCATTGAATCGGGATCGATAATTACATGAAAAGGCGTATTGCGACATTTATAAAGAATGACCTTGCTATTAATAAAAGGCTGGCCAGATTGCCTCAGAATTGTCGGGCACCAATTCTTGGGGCTAGGCCACAAATGTCTCTGCGTTATGCCATTTGGAGTTTTATTAGTGCTACAGTCGGTATCTTGGCAATTTGCGAAGTAACGATAATGGTCGGCCATCCCTTGCTGATCGGCTCTTTCGGAGCTTCAGCGGTTCTTCTCTTTGGTGCCACTGAATCGCCGCTGTCGCAGCCGCGTAATCTGGTTGGAGGTCATCTTGTCTCCGCTGTGGTGGCTGTGATTATCGTTGCCATTTTCGGGTCTACGCCATTGAGTATGGCAATTAGTGTCGGTCTGGCCATTTTTGTAATGAATCTGACACACACTACGCATCCGCCAGGTGGAGCCACCGCTCTTATCGGTGTGCAGAGTGCCGTTGGCCCCGAGTATATCCTTTTGCCGGTATTGGCAGGAGCCCTGATCCTTCTGGCTACGGCAATCATTACTAATAACCTGGTTTATCACCGTTCCTATCCCGAGCATTGGCTATAAATAGTATTCAATATCAATTTAAGCAGATTGTGGTAAAGTAAATTGTGCGACAATTCGGTTATACAAAACACCACACAAAAGGGGGAAATTACAAATGAGCATGCTTTGTAATCAATGCGAGCAAACAGCAAACGGAACCGGTTGTAATATTTCCGGTGTTTGTGGCAAGAAACCTGATGTTGCAGCATTACAGGATCATTTGATCTATGGTCTGAAGAGTCTGGCTTTGTATGCTAATAAGGCTGGCCGCAATGCTGAAATAGATCGATTTACTATTGAGGGCCTATTTACAACAGTAACCAATGTGGATTTTGAACCAACCCGGATAGGTGGCTTGATTAAGCGTTGCTATGAACTGAAAGAAAAAGCCAAAACACTCTCTGGTGTTACTATCGATGGAACTGTAGCAAGCTGGAAACCGGCTGAAGATCTGCCTGGCATGATAGCCCAGGGTGAGCAGCATGGAATAAATACCCAGCATATCAACGAAGACATTCGTTCCGTGATTGAAATCCTCATCTATGGTCTTAAGGGAATGGCCGCTTATATGGATCACGCCATGATCCTTGGCAGAAGTGATGACGAAGTCATGGCATTTTTTCAAAAGGCGTTAGCAGCAACAACCGATTCCAGCCTGGGACTGATGGACTTCGTTGGCCTGGCAATGGAATGTGGTAAACAGAACCTAGCCGTTATGGGACTTCTCAATGCTGCCCATACAGATACTTACGGGCATCCTGTTCCAACTCCTGTGCAACTTGGCACTAAAGCCGGCAAAGCCATACTTGTCTCAGGTCATGACCTTAAGATGCTAGAAGAATTACTGAAGCAAACCGATGGTAAAGGCATCAATGTCTATACCCATGGTGAAATGCTTCCTGCCCACGGCTATCCAGGGCTAAAAAAATACAGCCATCTTGTTGGCAATTTCGGCGGAGCTTGGCAAGACCAGGCTAAAGAATTCGTAAATTTCCCCGGAGCAATAATCTTCAACACAAACTGCATCCAAAGGCCGTCCGATTCTTATACTGATCGACTATTTACCTGGGGATTGGTAGCATGGCCTGGTATCAAGCATATTGATGGATGGGACTTCTCTGCAGTTATCAACAAAGCTCTTGAGTGCCCGGCATTACCGGAAAATCCTGGCCAGGAAATCCTGACTGGTTTTGGTCATAATGCCGTACTGGGAGTAGCTGATAAAGTCATAGCTGCTGTGAAAGCCGGGCAAATCAGGCACTTTTTCTTGGTAGGTGGCTGCGATGGGGCAAAATCCGGGCGCAACTATTACACCGAGTTTGCCGAAAAAGCTCCAAAGGATACTGTCATTCTGACGTTGGCTTGTGGAAAGTATCGTTTTAATAAGCTCGAATTCGGTGACATCGGCGGCATTCCTCGACTATTAGACGTCGGTCAATGCAACGACGCCTATTCTGCCATCCAGATCGCCGTTGCTCTGGCTGACGCCTTTAAGTGTGGAGTCAATGACCTTCCACTCTCCATGGTACTGTCTTGGTACGAGCAGAAAGCGGTTGTCATTCTCCTGACCCTGCTGCATCTTGGCATCAAAAATATCAAGATTGGCCCGTCACTACCTGCATTCATAACACCTAATGTCCTTAACTTCCTGGTTGAGAACTTCAACATAGGGCCTATTACAACTGTAGAGGCAGACATGAAAGCAATGTTGGGTTAGCAGAAAAACAACAAATCAATATTCAGCAACAAACGCTCCGTGGCTTACCGCGGAGCGTTTGTTATTTATGGTGTCCAAACTTTAAGTAAATCCGACTATTTTGAGTTAAATTGATATGGGTCAATATGAATCCTGTGGCTTTGCTGTATATTTTAAACAAGAAATATTTAAAACAGGTTTTCTGGAGGTGATATGGACATTTACCTGGAGA
>CAXYUZ010000061.1:0-17873 GCA_964292275.1 uncultured Desulfuromonadaceae bacterium | reverse complement strand
CGCCACTATGTCATATATTGAAACCAAGCGAAATATTAAAAGTTACATGGTACTAAATATTAAATTACAAATATTTAAAAAAACTTGTCAGATATTGGTTAGTTTCCGAGTATGATTCTAAAATCAAAGGTGGGCGGCATGAGCGTAGAAAATATCAATAACAGCAAGTACAACATAAAATATCTCATCCCTGTTTTTGTAATGACAACTCTGATACTGGGAGCTTGTTCATCAGCCAAACAAGATACCGAACCGGTCAAGAAACCGGCGGAAATGCAGCAAGCTAAAGTGGCTCCTCAAAAAGCAGGCAAGCCGACAAAGGAGTTGATGAGAAAGGTCAAAAAGCCAACCAATCCAACTGAACTTTTGAAAAACATTAAATATGCCATCGACAACGAACTATTGATTCGTGAAGATTTTTATACCGATGAAAATTTAAAAAAGATGTACGGCGGCGAGCAGGTTGTGTGGAAGAAAAATAAGCCCGTAGATAAACTTGTTCGTGTAGTTGAATTAGGGGGGATCTTTGAGCGTGCAAAGAAACTGCAAAATATAGGAGTTGGCATCGTCTGGCAGAAACTAGATAGCAAAGGAGTTGTGAGTGATAGCGGCCAAATTCATGGACGTATTAGTATTTTGAACCCTGAAGATCCTCATTTTAACGTAGATGAAGTGATAGGTGTATTCGGTGCAAAAATGCAGATTGTAAATCCCTACGAAAAGAATACTCAGCCTGTACCGCTATTAGCAACTACCCATAAGCTGGGTAACAAAGAACTGACATATACTATGAATGGTTTAACATCAAAGACCATCATTACATTTTTAATTGATGGCGACGGAAAAATTAATCATAGCAAGTTCATTCAGGAGGAAAAATAACATGGCAACGACACTTAAGATCATCGGTGAATGAAAGGCAGGGACAACATGGACAAAAAAACTGAACCGGCGCTGGGTCGCTACCGCCATTACAAGGGAAACGACTATGAAGTAATCGGGATCGCCCGGCATAGCGAAACCGAGGAACCTATGGTCGTCTACCGCAAGCTCTATGGCGACAATTCGATCTGGGTGAGGCCGCTGGAGATGTTTATGGAAACCGTCACCGTTGACGGAGTATCTGTCCAGAGATTTACAAAGTTAGTCTGAAATCAAAACCCCATCCCCCAGACACCACTCCATTATTTTTTTCCACATCATAAATTTTCTGTGCTAATATTCCGATTTCTTTAAGCCACGCAAAGGGGAATCTCCATGCCAAAATTTATTGAAGGCCAGCTGGATGCCAAAGGGCAGAAAACAGCGATCATAGTCAGCCGTTTCAACAGTTTCATCTGCGAGCGTCTGCTGGAAGGGGCGATTGATGCCCTTGTCAGACATGGCGCCGATGAGCAGGACATCCATGTTGCCAGGGTTCCCGGCGCATTCGAGATTCCACTGGCTGCCAAAAAGATGGCCGAAAGCCGCAAATACGATTCCATTATCGCCCTGGGCGCAGTTATACGTGGTTCCACACCGCATTTTGATTATGTCTCCTCCGAAGTGACCAAGGGGGTTGCCTCTGTCTCTCTGGATAGCGGGGTTCCAATCGCCTTCGGGGTTTTGACTACCGACACAATTGAACAGGCCGTTGAACGCGCCGGAACAAAGGCTGGCAACAAGGGATTTGAAGCCGCCGTTACCGCCATTGAATCCGTAAATCTGCTAAAGGCACTGAACTAATGGGATTTCGCCGCGAATCAAGGGAATTCGCCCTGCAAATACTCTACGCCATGGATTCCAATCCAGCGGCAGGGCTTTTTGAGACCATGCGGGTTTTCCGGGAGGAACACCCGGAAATCTCCGATCGTGTGCGCAAATTTGCCGAAGAACTCGTTCAGGGTGTGGACGGTCAGCGCCAGACCATCGACGAGGCAATCAAGCAGCGCTCAAAGAACTGGGCACTGCCGCGGATGCCAAGGGTCGACTTGAATATCATGAGGATTGCCGTCTACGAGATCATGTTTCGCAGTGACATCCCCAAAAAGGTCACCATCAACGAGGCCATTGAGATTGCCCGCCGTTTCGGCGACAAGGAATCCCCTTCCTTTGTAAATGGAATCCTGGACGAAATTACAGCCTGCGAAAAGCAGGAAGGCAGGGAAAACGACCCGGTTTAACCCGGCGTTCGAATCAGGAACAAGGCTTGTATGGCCAGGATCGGGCTGACAAAGCTGACGTTTTGATCCGCAAACGGGGATCAGGTTAATTATAACGAGGATTGTAAATGAGTGACATCAAGGTTGGTTTGATCGGATTCGGAAATATCGGGGCAGGTGTTGTCAAGCTGCTCAATGAAAATGCAGATGTTATCAAGGGCAAAACAGGCACCGGCATTGTCCTCAAACGGATTGCCGACCGTGATATAACAACGGACCGCGGCGTGACAGTGCCCCCAGGCTGCCTGACCACAAACGTGGATGATATATTCAACGATCCTGAAATTTCAATTGTCATCGAGCTGATCGGCGGATATGAACCGGCCAAGAGTTTTGTCCTCAAGGCAATCGAAAACGGCAAGCACATCGTTACCGCCAACAAGGCGCTGCTGGCGTTGCATGGCGAAGAGATTTTCAGTGCCGCCGCCCGCAAGAACGTTGAGGTTCAGTTCGAGGCCGCCGTTGGTGGCGGCATCCCGGTTCTGACCGCCATCAAGGACAATCTGGCCGCCAACCGTTTCAGCAGTGTCATCGGCATCCTTAACGGCACCTGCAACTACATCCTGACCCGCATGACCCAGGAAGGGGCCGATTTCAGCGATGTCCTCAAGGCGGCACAGGAACTGGGCTATGCCGAGCCGGATCCGACCTTTGACATCGAAGGGGTCGATACAGCCCACAAACTGGCCATCCTGGCCTCACTCTGCTTCGGCACACGGATTGACTTCAAGGAGATCCACACCGAAGGGATCTCCGCCATCAACAGTCTTGATATCAAATTTGCCACAGAATTCGGCTACCGGATCAAGCTGCTGGCCATCGGCAAACTGACCGACGGCAGAATTGAAGCCCGCGTCCATCCGACCATGATCCCGCTCCACAACCCGCTGGCAGAGGTTAACGGCCCATTCAATGCCATCCGCTTAACGGCCGACTTTGTCGGTCCAGTCATGTTTTACGGGAAGGGGGCTGGACAGGACCCAACCGCCAGTGCGATTGTCGGCGACCTGATCAGTCTGGCCAGAAGCATGCAGATCGCCAGCGGACGCCGCTCGGCACCACTCGGCTTCCTCGACCAGAACGTGCAGCAGATACCAATCAAACCAATGGCCGATATCGTCAGCAAATATATGCTCCGCTTCAGCGCCATGGACCTCCCGGGTGTGCTCGGCACAATCGCCAGCGTACTGGGCAATTACGGTATCAGTATTGAATCGATGGTTCAGACCGCTCACCAGCTGAACGACTCCGCACCGGTTCCAATCGTGATCATGACCCATAAGGCCTGCGAAGGTTCGATCCGCAAGGCCTTGGATGAAATCGATGCCATGGATGTGATCTGCAACAAAACCAGCTTCATCAGGATTGAGGATAACCTGGAATAATTCCCGACACCATCAGGAGCAGGCCATGCAAACCAAAATTCTTCTCAACGACAACCAGATTCCGCTGCAGTGGTACAATATCATCCCTGACATGCCAGGAGGACTGCATCCGGTCATAAATCCGCAGACGCTGCAACCGATTACGCCAGAAGACATGCTGGCCATCTTCCCCATGTCGCTGATCGAACAGGAGATGTCTACCCAGCGCTGGATCGATATCCCGGATGAGGTTCGCGAGATCTATAAATTGTGGCGGCCATCCCCGCTCTATCGCGCCAGACGACTTGAAAAGGCACTGGGCACACCCGCCAAGATCTACTACAAATACGAAGGCGTTTCACCTGCCGGTTCACATAAACCGAACTCAGCCATACCGCAGGCCTGGTACAACAAACAGGCCGGTATCCGCCGTCTGGCGACCGAAACCGGAGCCGGTCAGTGGGGCTGTTCCCTCGCCCTGGCATGTTCCATGTTTGGTATGGAATGCACCGTCTACATGGTCAAGGTCTCCTGCGCCCAGAAACCGTACCGCAAAAGCATGATGCAGCTCTGGGGGGCCACGGTCATTCCATCCCCGTCAGAGTTCACCAATGCCGGCCGTTCGATCCTGGCCCATGATCCCGACAGCAACGGCAGCTTGGGAATTGCGATCTCCGAGGCGGTTGAGGATGCCGCAACCCACGCCGATACGAACTACGCACTTGGAAGCGTTCTGAACCACGTCTGCCTGCATCAGACCGTCATCGGCCTGGAGGCCAAGGAACAGCTCAAGATTGCCGGTGACTACCCCGATGTGGTTATCGCCTGTTGCGGCGGTGGATCAAACTTTGCCGGTCTGACATTCCCGTTCATCTCCGACCGGGCAGCCGGCAAACAGGTACGCTGTCTTGCCGTAGAACCAGCATCCTGTCCGACCCTGACCAAGGGCGTCTACGCCTTTGATTACGGTGACACAGCAAAGCTGGCCCCAATCACCAAGATGTACACATTGGGACATGACTTCATGCCGCCAGGGATTCATGCCGGCGGACTGCGCTATCACGGCGAGTCGGCCCTGATATCACAGCTTTACGACGCAGGAGAGATCGAGGCCAAGGCCTACAAACAGAATTCATGCTTTGAGGGGGCTCTGCTCTTTGCCCGCAGCGAAGGGATCGTACCGGCACCGGAGTCATCACACGCCGTACGTGCCGCCATTGATGAGGCTGTGCTGGCCAAGGAGGAGGGAAAGGAACGGACGATTCTCTTCGGACTTTCCGGCCATGGCCAACTTGACATGGGGGCCTACGACGCCTATCTTTCCGGCAATCTGGAGGATTTTGAATACCCGGATGATATGGTACGTCAGGCCTTGGAGCGTCTTCCAAAGGTAAACCTTTAATCAACCCTCAGTTTCACGGTGACTATTAATGGTCAAAGTTAAAATTTGCGGCATAACAAACCAGAAGGATGCCTTTGCAGCACTGGATGCTGGTGCAGATGCCCTTGGTTTTGTCTTTTATAACGGATCGCCGAGGAATATTGCCAGGGAGGATGCCGCCAGAATCATTGAGCAGCTGCCGCCATTCATCCAGACCGTTGGCCTTTTTGTCAACGAATCAATCGAGACCATCAACAATATTACCGATCTTTGCGGACTTGACGTCATCCAGCTGCATGGTGATGAAACGCCGCAGTTCTGCAACAGCATCAACAGACGCGTGATCAAGGCGCTGCGGATCAAGGATATCAGCAGCCTTGAACCACTGGAGAGCTTTAACGTAGCAGGCATGCTGCTGGACGCCTGGTCCCCGTCGGAACAGGGTGGTACAGGCAGAACCTTTAATTGGGACATTGCCGAGATTGCCTCCCAAAAGAAACAGATTATCCTTGCTGGCGGACTTTCCCCCGATAATGTGACCGAAGCGATCCGCAAGGTTCGTCCATATGCAGTTGATGTCTCCAGCGGTGTTGAGTCCTCACCAGGCGTGAAGGATCACATGCTGCTGCGCGACTTTATCAGAAAAGCCAAGGAGTCCATGCTGTGAAACTTCCTGACAAACAAGGGCATTTCGGTGAATTTGGTGGACGCTATGTCCCGGAAACACTTATGCCGGCCCTGCTGGAACTGGAACAGGCCTACGCCCATTACCGCAACGACCGTGAATTCAAGCAGGAGTTTGAATATTACCTGAAACAGTATGTCGGCCGCCCCAACCCGCTCTATTTCGCAGAAAAACTGACGGCAAAACTGGGGGGCGCGCGCATCTACCTCAAGCGTGAAGACCTGAACCATACCGGTGCCCACAAGGTTAACAATACCATTGGTCAGGGGCTTCTGGCACGACGCATGGGCAAGAAACGCGTTATCGCCGAAACCGGCGCCGGTATGCATGGCGTCGCAACCGCAACGATCGCCGCCCTGTTCGGCATGCAGTGCGAAGTCTTCATGGGGGAAGAGGATACCCGCCGCCAATCACAGAACGTCTTTCGCATGCGACTGCTCGGAGCGAGTGTCACCCCGGTCACAGCCGGTACAGCGACACTGAAAGACGCCATGAACGAGGCGATGCGCAACTGGGTCACCACCATCAAGGACACCTTCTATGTGATCGGCACCGTTGCCGGCCCGCACCCCTATCCAATGATGGTCAGGGATTTCCAGTCCATGATCGGCAAAGAGGTGAGGCAGCAGCATAAAAAGGCCTGCGGCAAGCTGCCCGACTGCCTGGTTGCCTGCGTTGGCGGCGGAAGCAACGCCCTCGGCCTGTTCTATCCATTCCTGAAGGACCGCTCTGTCCGCATCGTCGGTGTCGAGGCGGCCGGATACGGCATTGAGTCCGGCAAACATGCCGCGCCGCTCTGCGCCGGTTCTCCTGGCATACTGCACGGCAATATGACCTATCTGCTACAGGACGATGATGGCCAGATCAAGCATGCCCATTCCATCTCCGCCGGTTTGGACTACCCGGGCGTCGGACCGGAACACTCCTGGTTGAAAGACACCGGCCGCGCCGAATACGTCTCGATAACCGATGACGAGGCGCTGGAGGGATTCCAGACCCTCTGCCTGCAGGAGGGGATCATTCCGGCACTGGAATCGTCACATGCCATTGCCCACGTACTTAAACTGGCGCCGACCATGCCGAAGGATTCAACGATTGTTGTCTGCCTGTCAGGCCGTGGCGACAAGGATATTCATACTGTGGCCGATGCCATGGGAATTGCATTTTAGATTCAACAGGCAGGACAATTCATTCCGCAAACATCGCTCGCCTCCGGCAACGTTAGCCGGAGCGGGCTTTTTATTGTTTTGACAGCATCGCAAACACGAGCCCTGCTGATCCACATCAACCATTGAGGAGGAGAAGTTCATGCATCTTGTAGACCAGATCAAGGAAAAGGCCAAAAAGAACCTGCAAACCGTAGTACTGCCAGAAGGTTATGATGAGCGGATGCTGTTTGCCGCAGAAAAGATCGTCCAGCAGAAACTGGCCAAGATCGTTATCCTTGGCAACCCGGCCAAAATACAGGCCGACGCCGCTGCCAAGGGAATCAATCTTGACGGTGTCGAACTGCTTGACCCGAAAACAGCACCAAAACTGGAGCAGTATATTGCCGATTTTGTCGAACTGCGTAAAAGCAAGGGAATGACACCTGAAGATGCCCGTAAAATCCTGACCGCCGAGGACAACCTGTTCTATGCCGGCATGATGGTGCGCAATGGCGATGCAGGCGGCGAGGTTGCCGGTGCAACCGGCACCACCGGCAACGTACTCAAGGCAGCCTTCCAGACCGTTGGTCCTGCTAAAGGGATCAAGACCGTTTCATCATTCTTCCTGATGATCACCCAGACCCCTGAGTTCGGCGAAAATGGCATCATGCTGTTTGCCGACTGCGCCGTTAACCCGAACCCGGATTCACAGGCACTGGCCGAGATCGCCGTTGCCACCGCCGGAAACTGCAAGGCATTCCTGGATGTGGATGCCCGCGTCGCCATGCTCTCCTTCTCCACCAAGGGTAGCGCCAGCCACGCTGACGTTGACAAGGTTTCCAAGGCCGTAGAGATCGCCAAGGGACTCAAACCTGAACTGCAGATCGACGGCGAAATGCAGGCCGACGCATCGATCATCACCAAGGTTGCCGAGAAAAAGGCACCCGGCAGCCCTGTTGCCGGCAGGGCCAACGTGCTTGTCTTCCCTGACCTGGATGCAGGCAACATCGGCTACAAACTGGTTGAGCGCTTTGCCAAGGCAGAGGCAGTCGGCCCGATCATCCAGGGACTGGCCAAGCCGGTCAACGATCTCTCCCGCGGCTGCTGCGTCGACGATATCGTCAACGTCACCGCCATTACCGCAGTACAGGCAGCCCAGGCCTGATCCGACAGTAATCGGTTTAAAATTGGCAAAAAATAAGGCGCATCCATCAGGGTGCGCCTTTTTAAGTTCCTGCCATTTGATAACCACTCAACTAAGCTGTTCCTCTTCCCAGACATTAACCGGCGTACAAACATCATTTGCCGACTCTGCCTCTGCACCGCAAATGCCGCATTTCACCATTGCCTTTTTGGTACCGCAAGCATTAAATCCTTCCTGCCCCGCTTCCTTACGAGCACACATGTGATGATGGTGATTCGGGTTTTCACAAACAGTTTTCTGATCTCCCATGACAGGCCCCCTTCAAACAGGTTATAAACTACTCATACTGTAAGTTTATCCCCTATTCCGAACATGTCAAGACACGGCACAAACATTCCAAACATCTGTTCTAACGGGCATATTTTAGCGGGTCGGTCAATCCTGCCTCCGCAAATCCCTTCAAGCGCAGCCGGCATGAATCACACCTTCCGCAGGATGTTCCATCCGCTTCCGGATCGTAACAGGAGTGTGTCAATGAATAATCAACCCCCAGAGCAATACCGGATTTAATAATCTCACCCTTCGTCAGGCTGATCAATGGTGTGTGAATTCTGAAAGCGCCACGCCCCTCCACCGCCGTCTTGGTTGCCAGATTGGCCATCTGTTCATAGGCCTTGATATATTCCGGCCGGCAGTCTGGATAACCGGAGTAATCCAGGGCATTAACGCCGATATAGATATCAAAGGCACCAAGTACCTCGGCCCACCCAAGTGCGAACGAGAGAAAGATCGTATTGCGGGCCGGTACATATGTCACCGGAATTTCGCTGCCACCCCCCTCCTTGGGGACATCAATATCTGCGGTCAGCGCGCTCCCCCCCATCAGGCGCAGATCAAAATCCACAACTAGATGCTCGACAGCCCCCGATTGTCTGGCGTTTGCCTTGGCAATCTGCAGTTCATGACTATGCCGCTGACCGTAGGAAAAACTGATTGCATAGGGAGCAAAACCGTCCTTGGCAGCCATTGCCAGACAAGTCGTCGAATCCAGTCCACCGCTGTATAAAACCACCGCTTTTTTCATTTTTCCCCCACTACTCTGAAATCATCATTTACAGGGCTTTGAAAAACGTCATGAGGAAGGCCGGATGCAAGGCGCACGGAACGGAGCAGCCGTGGCCTAACAGGTAGTTAGCCGAGGTTGCTGTGACCTTTGCAACGCAGCAGATGAATCTCCGCAGTAGTTCTTCAAAGCCCTGTTACAGTCCGCAAGGTTAGCAGAAACCCCACGGCTTGGGTAAAAAAAATGCCCCCGAACAGGCTTATTCAAAGGGGCAATCAATCTATACCAATACCATCCGGTCAGGTCACACGGTCTATTTTGCAGGAGGATTGGCGATATCCTCACCGGTAATAAGCCACTTTCCACCGCAACTGCCTTTAACAATCTCACCAGCCTCGTTATAGTATGTTCCGGCGGAGACCAGCATCACCACAGTCCAGACACCGCTGCTGAGCACACAAACCGTCGTTTTTCCAGGCATAAAAAACAGATTACTGACCACTGCGGCGGCAGTGGCACCTCCACTCGGTTTCTCCGTGACCGGCTGTTCGGCTGCCCAGCTTCCCGTCACACCCATCAGAAGCAGCAGCATTGCCATCCAGACTACCAAGAATCGTTTCAGAACCATATCAACCTCCTTTGATCCTTTTTATATCAACGACTGACATCTACAACGTTAACAAACATTCATCAATTGTCAATCGGCATGCTTACCAATTGAAAGCGAGCTGCAGAACTGCTACATTTCCACCATGTCAAACAACGTCCGGCAACATTACCAGCTTTACCCATACCCAGCCTACCCGCTGCTGGCGTCGGTACGTTCATGTGACACCTATGCCCTTAACCTGCATGCGCTGCAGGCCGCTTTCTACGCCATTGAACCGGCAGCAGCACAGCGGATACTGATTGCCGGATGCGGCAGTTTTGCCCCCTACCCTTTTGCCGTTGCCAATCCACAGGCACAGATAACCGCACTGGATCTTTCCGCCAACAGCCTTAAGCGAGCACGCCTGCACTGCCTGCTGCACCGCCGTTTCAATATCAGATACATTGAGGGCGATCTGCTTTCCCACGCTGAAACCGGTAACGGATATGATCTGATCGATGCCTATGGTGTACTGCACCACCTGAACAACCCACTGGACGGACTCCTTTCACTAGCCAGCAAATTAACGGAAAACGGCATTATCAGGGTCATGCTCTACAGCCGCTACGCCAGGCGTGAGGAGGAATCCATCCGCCGCGCCTTCAAAATGCTGGATGTGCATGATGCAGCAACCGCGGCAGCGCTGCTGAAACGCGCAAAACCTGGCTCGCGCCTGGGTGAATACGCACGTTATGCCCATGAAGCCCGCTCCCCATCCGGTGTTGCCGACGCCCTGCTGCATCCGCTGGTGCATACATTCCGCGTCGATGAACTGCTCGAACTGATCTCGCGCTCCGGCCTGCAACTGCTCCGTTTTGCGCACCCGGACGCCATCCTCGATCCGGCCCGGGAGATTGAACGGCTAAGGCTGCTGGAACGTGATAAGCAGAGCCCGGGCAACTTTATATTCTACCTGGGGAAACGCCCGCACGCCGTGGAAAGCGGTGAGATGTATCTGCAGCTCAATGCATGCCTGAAAGAGGCCGTTTCACTGTTCAGGCCAGGCAGGGTCGCTGTTGCCCCGCGGCTGGGACACGACAACCCTGAATTGGGCTGGGGCGAGCGCAGATTCCTGCGCTCTTTTATAACGGCACGTTCTACGAAAACGCTGACGGCAGAGGAAGATAAACTGGCAAGCATTTACACAGACACCCTTTTTCTGCTAAAGTACCGCCGCACAACACGATAAGCCCACCAACATCAATCAGATTGGAAATACTCATAAATGGCTGAACAGACCCCCATGATGCGACAATACCTCGAGATCAAGTCCGGCTATCCGGACGCGATCCTCTTCTTCCGAATGGGGGATTTTTACGAGATGTTTCTGGATGACGCGTTGCTGGCGGCTCGCCTGCTGGATATCACGCTGACATCGCGCAACAAAGGGAGCGGTGACGAAATCCCCTTCTGTGGCGTGCCATTCCACTCCGTCACCCCCTACATCGCCAAGCTGATCGAAAACGGTCACAAGGTCGCCATCTGTGAGCAGGTCGAAGATCCCAAGCAGACCAAGGGGCTTGTCCGGCGTGAGGTTGTCCGCGTGATCACCCCAGGCCTGCTGATCGAAAGCGAAAGCCTTTCCCCGGACGATAACAACTACCTGCTCTCCCTGCACTCTGCCGGTGATGATAACTGGGGCATTGCCTGGCTTGATCTCTCCACCGGCGAGTTCCGCGTTACAGAACTGGGCAGCGCCGCAAATGCAGCCGCCGAGGCGGTCTGCATCAACCCGCGAGAGGTCCTGCTCTCCGACAGTACCAGCATGGATTCACTGCCGACGGAGTTGAGAGATTTCCTGGCCAACCGGATGGTCTCCCGCGCACCTGGCTGGGTCTTTGAAAGGGATTATTGCAGCACGCTCCTCTGCAGCCAGTTTGCCGCTGCCTCGATCGAATCATTCGGACTGGAGCGGATGAAAACCGGCGTGCTTGCAGCAGGTGCGGCGCTCTACTATCTGCGGGAAAACAGAAAAACCGATATCCCGCATATCCGCGACATCCATGTCTACCAGCGTAACGAACACCTGGCACTTGACCCGGCGACCAGACGTAATCTGGAGATTACCGCCACCATGGCGGAAGGTAAAAAGAGCGGCTCTCTGCTCGGCTGTCTGGACCGCACCGTTACAGCCATGGGGGCCCGCCGTCTGAAACAGTGGCTCAGCTACCCGCTGATCAGCCTGGAACCGATTCGCCAACGACTTGATGCCGTCGAGGAGCTTCTTGAAAACCCGCTCGACCGGGAGGACCTCTCAGCACAGCTGCGCGGGATTGCCGACCTGGAACGGCTGAATGGACGCATCGGCATGGCCAGCGCCGGTGGCCGTGATCTGCGGGCGCTGTACGACTCACTGCAAAAGCTCCCCGGACTGCTGGATCAGCTTGCCCGCTTTAACACGCCTCTTCTGCAAGCACTCCAGACCGAAATCAATCCCCTGGAAGAGCTACGCACGCTGATCGAAGAGGGGATCGTGGAGAGTCCCCCCTTCTCACTACGTGAAGGGGGCATCATTGCCGCAGGCTTTAACAGAGAACTGGATGAACTGCGCAGCATCAGCAGCGAAGGAAAGGGGTTCATCGCCAGACTGGAGGCCCAGGAGCGGGCCAGAACCGGTATCTCGTCGCTCAAGATCCGTTTCAACAAGGTCTTTGGTTATTCAATCGAGATCACCAAGAGCAACCTTGGCTCCGTACCGGACAATTACATCCGCCGCCAGACCCTGGCCAATGCGGAACGCTATATCACCGAAGAGCTGAAGGATTATGAGGAGAAGGTGCTCGGCGCAGAAGATCGCATCTGTGAACTGGAATTCAGCATATTCCAGTCGATCCGCGAGCAGGTGGCCGCCGAAGGGCCGTTCATCGCCCAGACAGCCGAGGGATTGTCCACACTGGATGTCCTTGTTTCACTCGCCTCTGTGGCCGATGAACGAAGCTACTGCAAACCATTGGTGGATGATTCCGGCATTATTGATATCAAGGAGGGACGCCATCCGGTAATTGAATCGATGAAGCTGGGCGAACGTTTCGTCCCCAACGACACCCGCCTGGACAGTGATGAAAACCAGATCCTGATGATCACCGGCCCCAACATGGCCGGTAAGTCAACCTTCATGCGCCAGGTGGCACTGATCACGTTGATGGCCCAGGTCGGCAGCTTCGTGCCGGCGACAGCAGCACAGATCGGCATCACCGACCGGATCTTCACCCGCGTAGGTGCGGGAGACAACCTGGCCCGCGGGCAATCAACCTTCATGCTGGAGATGATGGAGGCGGCCAGTATCCTGCGCAACGCCACCGAAAAAAGCCTGATCGTTATGGATGAAATCGGCCGGGGCACATCAACCTTTGACGGTGTTTCCATCGCCTGGGCCGTTGCCGAATACATCCATGATCACCCCGGCTGCCACAGCCGGACACTGTTTGCAACCCATTACCACGAATTGACTGAACTGGCCACAACCCGCGAACGGATCAAAAACTTCACCGTGGCGGTCCGTGAGTGGAATGACCAGGTCATCTTTCTCCGCACAATCATCCCTGGCGGGGCATCACACTCCTACGGCATCCAGGTTGCACGGCTGGCCGGTATGCCTGCCGACGTCATTGAACGGGCAAAGGAGATTCTGAACAACCTGGAAAAGGGTGAGTTCGAAGAGGGGGCACCGCGGCTGGCCAAGAGCAGCAAAGGCCCGGCCAAGGCACCGGCATCGCAGTTTTCACTGTTCGAGACCAGCGACGATCAGTTGCGCCAACGCCTGAAGAAGCTGAATATCACAACCCTGACACCTCTGGAGGCGCTTAACCTGCTGGATGAGTTGAAGCGGATGGTGTGAACAGATATACGACTGAGGCTCTTACAAAAAGATTGTCATCCCCGAATGTATTTATCGGGGATCCAGGTTTTTCAGTCACTTAGAATCTGGATTCCCGACCAGAAACGCTTCGGGAATGACAGTCCCAGGACTTTTGCAAGAGGCTCAACTGACAAAAAATTGCTTTCAGAATCAGTACCGTTCCATGGCAAAACTTTCCAGACGGTATGCTGCCGGTGCTGTAATGATTGTAAAACATAGCCTTTTCTGTTAAAAAAGTTCCATCTAAACCAAACAGATACCGATGGATAAAGAGAGACAATGAATCGATTCCTTCAAATATTAACCTGCCTGCTGCTAACCGTTATCCTGTTGCCTTTCCCCTGCGAAGCCGCAAAAAAGAAAAAAACTGATTACAGCAATCAAGCTGCGGCGGCCAGCCATACACTGACAGTGCTGAGCGAGATGAAATACTGGTCAAATCCTGACTACACCCGCATATCACTTGAACTGGATGGCGATATTACCTGGGAGGCACATCAACTGGGCAAGGGAAGCCTGGATAAACCGGGCAGAATTTACATCGACCTCAAACAATCCAAACTGGGACGCGTAGTCAAGGATATTACGATCGGTGACGGTCTTCTCAAAGGTGCCAGGGTTGCACAGTACCGACCTGATATCGTCCGGGTTGTCCTGGATACAGTAAACATAAGTGATTACAAGATATTTCCACTATCAAACCCGTCACGGCTGATCATCGATGTGCGTGGCGAACGACGAACCGAAATTTCCAGACTGGAACAATCCATCAGCAGCATGCCGGAACCAATCCATGAAACAAAACCGAGAGAAACGGCTGCTGTGGAGAAAAAGGGGAAAGGGACAAAGCACCCTTCCATCTCAAAGATCAGACGGATTGTCGTTGATCCCGGGCATGGCGGTCATGATCCCGGCGCAGTCAGTGCCAGCGGAATTCAGGAAAAGGATGTCGTTCTTGCAATTGGCCTCAAGGTGCGGGAAAAGCTGAAATCCGAACTTGGACTGGATGTCGTCATGACCCGTTCTACGGACGTTTTCATACCACTGGAAGAACGTACCGCCATTGCCAACAAGGTCAACGCCGATCTGTTTGTCTCGATACATGCCAATGCAGCCCCCAACAGGAACGCCTCCGGTATCGAGACCTATTACCTGAACCTGGCCAAGACACAGAAGGCCGCTCAGCTGGCAGCAAAGGAAAACGGAACCTCCCTGGAAAAGGTAAGCGTACTGCAGGCAATCCTGTTTGACCTGATGGCCAATTACAAACTGAATGACTCTGCCCATCTGGCGGAAGAGGTTCAGAAATCCGTCTACAAAAAGATCCGTAAAAAGCATGGCGATACCAAAAATCTGGGTGTCAAGCAGGGCCCTTTCTACGTACTTGTTGGCGCAACCATGCCAAGCATCCTGGTAGAGACAGGCTTTCTCAGCAATGCCCATGAAGAGACCCGTTTGAAAGGCAGCGCCTATCAGGAACTCTGTGCAGAGGGGATTACGGAAGGGGTTAGAGGCTATATTTCCAGCCTGAAGTAGCGTTTTCGACCCAGGACGGCACAGCAGCCAGCAAGAACAGCCGCTGTCAATGAGACCGCGACTACCACGAACAAAAACGACCGATGCAAGGTGTCTGATAACACCTCCTGCATCGGTCGTTTTAATTCAATCTGATAAAACTGAATCAGGCACTATCCTCTCAGACCAGCTGCCTATCTCCTGTGTTCATCATCCTTTTTATCATGCTTCCCTTGAGGCCTTTGCTGCTGTGGCTTCTGGGCCTGAGGTTGCACCTGGCGCTGCTGCTGCGGCCGCTGAACCTGGGGCTGTCCCTGATACTGCTGTTGTGGACGATGAACCTGGGGTTGTCCCTGATACTGCTGCTGTGGACGCTGAACCTGGGGTTGCCCCTGATGCTGCTGCTGTGGACGCTGAACCTGGGGTTGACCCTGATGCTGCTGTTGTGGACGATAAACCTGGGGTTGACCCTGATGCTGCTGTTGCGGACGATGAACCTGGGGTTGCCCCTGATGCTGCTGTTGTGGACGATAAACCTGGGGCTGACCCTGATGCTGCTGTTGCGGACGATGAACCTGGGGCTGACCCTGATGCTGCTGTTGCGGACGATGAACCTGGGGTTGTCCCTGGTAATGTTGCTGTGGACGATGCGGCTGAGGTTGACCACGGTGTTGCTGATACTGCTGCCTCATCTGATGATGACGTTGAACCTCTGGTCTATGCAGATACTGCTGTTGTCTCTGATGCCTCAACTCCTGTATCTGATGATGCGGTCTTGGCCTGTAACCAACGACTCCCCAATGTCCCTGTCTTTCCCAATGGCGGTTTCGCTCCCAGCTATTCCAGTTCCGCTGAAGCTGATAATGGGGAATCCGATGATAATCCCAACGGTGTCCATACCAGTTGCGTTCCCTGTAATACCTTCTCCAGCCAGGATCTACATCATAATAAAAACTGGGGACGTTGTCATAGTAACTCCAGCCATGGTTATAATGTTGCGAACGATACCAGCGCCCTTCCCATGGACGCCACCACCAGCCATTCCAGAAAAACATGTCATGCTTGGCTTCAGGAACAACGTAGACACTCGTTTCAGGCATTACAACCACATCCGGTGCAGAGCTGAACTCAATCGGTGGCGGCAGTGGAACATCAATACCGATGCTGACATCCACATCTGCCATTACCGCTACGGGAGAAATAACCAACAATGCCAAAAGCATTGTTCCCCAAACAATTCTTTTCATCTTATTGCCTCCTTGCTTCGTTTTAACACCACTTGAGATAAACATTGCTCTCCTGCAACATCAAAAAAATGCCAACAACAGATCATCCCCAAACTAGACCACCATACGGGCAAAATCAGCCATTGTTTTCAATCTTGCCGGACTGTAACCGACAAAGTCCCCATCAATCTGAATCGGCTTGACGCCATTAATTTCAACCTCTTCCGCCTGAAACGAAATAATTTCACTGCTTGTGGACATCCTCCCCATGAGTAGGTCAACGGCAAGCTGCAGATAAGTCCGGCGTTGTTTGCCAGGTATGCAGGCCACCGAAAAGGATGGATTAAACAGCTCGGCCTGTGGTGCCAGAACACAACTGCCAGCATAACGCGCTGCATTGCTGACAATAGCAGAATGACAGGCAACCGATTTTGCAGGCGTAATCACATCGACCAGACTGCTATCCCAATCCAGCGTGCAGAGCAACGCCGACAGGGCAAACGCCCCTTTTTTCAGGAATCTTTTCCACAAAGAACGTACATCACGAACAACCGCTCCATCAAAACCAAAACCGGCCATCAGCACAAATCTGTGCGTCGCACTCTCTGTCTCCAGCACCCCCACCGACAATGAACGTGTCTTGCCGGCTATAATCCGCTGAATCCCGTCTTCCACGGAATGTATACCAAGCTCTGCCGCCAGCACATTTGAGGTTCCCAACGGCAGCACCGCCAAGGTCACCCTGCCCGGCAACAAGTTATTGACAACCGCATTTATCGTACCATCCCCGGCAGCAACAATAACCAGAACAGATCCCGCTGATTCATTAATCATATGACAAAACGGCTGAACTTCAACAGGCGTGGTTACATTAAAAACAGTCGGAGCAATTCCATTCTTTTCCAGTTCTCCAACAACCGAGTGGATACGCTGCTCAGAGTAACTGCCCGAAAGAGGGTTAACAAAAAGATACGTTTTCATGATCAAAAAACTCCGCTGTCTTAAAAGCTTAGTGCCCAACCTTTACAGCCTCCGCAATAATCTGCTCCCAGGAATACCCCCTGATAGTTCGCAAATACTCTATTGTGGGACCACAGACATCGCCATACTTTTTCAAATTATTCGAATATTTTTTCTGCTGTTCAGCAGGTGACAGCAAATCAGTAAATTCTTTTTCCAGATCTTGCCGCATTTGATTCAGTAGACGCGCCGTTGATTCAGAATCAGCCCCGGCCGCCCTGGCATTCAGGCCCAGCTCCTCAAGTGCCCTGATTTCTGCTGCATGCGCACGCCTCAAACCATTTTGTCCATACTGTCAAAATCTTTATAAAAAAAACTGGCCAGATTGAATCCAGAAACTGAAAATGAAGCCGTTGCCATCTATTGCCCCCCGTTCAGCAAGCATAAGACAAGGTATCAGCCTTAAACAATCTAATAACAAATCTATCACTATCTACTTGAATCTGTTCAGACATTTTAGGCTAGCGGGATATGGTGATTTAAAATCATGCACGACAGCTGTTTTTGCTGTTACATTTCCAATCACATATTTGGCAGACGTTCTTGAGAATACCAAAAACGATACTAGGAGTCTGTCGGACTTTGCCGACATAGCCTGATGTGTTATACTCGTTCATC
>CAXYUZ010000060.1:0-18533 GCA_964292275.1 uncultured Desulfuromonadaceae bacterium | reverse complement strand
ATATGTGTTACACCAAACCACCACTGGCTGTTGCACTTCGAACTTGAATCCGCCATAAAAAAATGTGAACGATCTGA
The DNA here is from genome assembly GCA_964292275.1 of uncultured Desulfuromonadaceae bacterium. Taxonomy (GTDB): domain Bacteria; phylum Desulfobacterota; class Desulfuromonadia; order Geobacterales; family Pseudopelobacteraceae; genus CAXYUZ01. The sequence continues at coordinate 18,456 of CAXYUZ010000060.1, read as the reverse complement.
CACATTACTTAACAACAGAGTAAACAGCCAGGAACCTGCCGGATTTATTCAAAAAAATAAACTTAGTGGAGGTATATGCGATGAACAAAAATAGTATTTTGCTTTTAGTTGCCCTTTTTACAGCATGTTTTTTAATGCTGTCCAAGCCTGCGCAGGCAGATCGCAACGAACCGTACACACCACAAAAAGGCTCTCCAGAACGCAAGGCAATCATGGATTCACTACGCCTGCATATGAAAAACAATGGAGATATGGTTTTTAAGGTAGAACACCTGAAAATCAGGGGTGAATGGGGCTGGATAGAAACAAGTCCCCAATCCAGAGATGGCAAATCCCAGTTTGAAGGGGTAAACGCGCTGTTAAAAAAACAAAAGGGGCGCTGGAAGGTTCAATACATGCGCCCATGCTGTGGCGAGTGCGAGGATGATCCCGTCTGTTCGGACGACAAGCGTTTTTTCGAGATGCTGAAGAAAAAATACCCCGGCACATCAACAGATATATTCCCAGCCAGACATTAACGCATTACTTTACCTGAGTAGAACCAAGAAGCTCATAAGAGTCGGAGCAGTACAACAAAACAGCCCCATCGGCCAATAACGCCAGATGGGGCTGTTTTGTATCTTAGTCATTCGTTGCAATCAAAAATCAGCAGAAGTGGCAACCATTTAAAATCACAGTTTGAACTGTCCGACCAGGCTCTTCAGATCAGCAGCCAGCGCAGCAAGCTGATCTGCCGAATTTGCCGTGGCATGAGTACCTATGGCAGTTTCGTGAACAACCTCGGTAATCATATGCATATTATTGCTGATTTCACGACTGGTCGAGCTCTGTTCTTCAGCGGCAGTGGCGATCTGGTTAATCTGGTTAGTCACCTCATTTATCTGTGAAAGAATCTCCTGTAACGCTCCGCCAGACTTGGAGGCATCCTCTGTTCCCCGTTCAACCTCATTGACTCCAACCTCCATTGCTGCAACCGCCTGCGTTGTTTCGGCCTAGATCGCCTTGATCATGCTGCCGATCTCTTTGGTGGCACGGGTAGTCCTCTCTGCCAGAGCGCGAACCTCATCAGCAACTACCGCAAACCCCCTTCCCTGCTCACCGGCTCTGGCGGCCTCAATAGCTGCATTCAATGCCAACAGGTTTGTCTGGTCAGCAATATCCTCAATGGTACCAACTATGGCACCGATTTCATTGGAACGGGAGCCCAGGTTTTCAACATTTGTAGCAGTCGCCCTGACCCGCTCAGCGATACGCGCCATACCATCTACTGTCCCCTGAACAATGTCGGCTCCGCTGGTAGCAAGCTGATTGGCATGCCTTGAGCTCTCAGCGGCGGAATTGCAGTTACGGGCAATATCCTGGGAAGTCGCAGCCATCTCCTCACCAGCCGTGGCAACCGTTGAGGCCTGTGATGAAACCTCATCCGTACCCCTGACCATATTCTGGGCGGTTGCATGCAATTCAGTAACGGCAGACGAGACCTCACCGGCAGCCTGGGATACTCTGCCAATGGCGTTTCTGATTTTAACTGCCATATTTGACATCGCATTTAAAAGTTGGGTAGTTTCACAGCGACCGCTGCCAGCTTCTATGGAGACAGTCATATCACCATCAGCAATGCGGTCTGCGATTTCAACACATCTTTGAAGCGGCGATGTTATGCCACGCGTAATCAAAAATGCCGTCACCAGACTGAGGATCAAACAGGCCAGACCAAGAATATACATCAGCTTGGTAGCATTAACCGCACTTGATATCGAGTCATCGACCCTGACACCGACCCTTTTTTCATAAAAATCCAGCAAGGCACTAACCGCCTTGTTTTTGGCCTCAGTCACCTTGTCGCCTTCAGCATTTATCAGTGTCTTGAATTTTGCAGTTTCACCCGCCAGGGCAAGGGCAATCAGCTTTTCGTTGACCTTTGTCTCTGCATCAATGGTTGAGATAACATCACTGACCAGTTTTTTGCCGTCGGGGGTCTTTGTATTCTTTTCTACAACGTCTATCGACTCTTTGTATTTGGCTCTGCTTTCCTTGATTTTTGCAACCAGTTTATCTTTCTCTGCGCCGGTTTCAACAATAGACAGTTGCTTGACCGACTCATCGACGACAGCCAGAGCAGTGGCTGCCTTGACAACATGATTACTCAAACTGCTGATCCGTTTGACATTTTTCAGTTGATCCTGGCTCTTGTAAAGACTGCTGACACCGGTAGCAATTATTACTGCCAACAACACCAGAGTAAACGCGAACCCTGCCAATAGCCTGGTCCTGATACTGAATTTATCCATAATTTGCTACCCCCCTTATTTTATACAAGAATCATATTTTAATCTTATCGGCAAATCCCACTATTTCAACAGCCAATATCAGCATTGAGGCTTGTATGGGGCAAAGCTGCGCACTTCACCTGGAACAAAAACAGCCCCATCGGCCAATGATGCAGATGGGGCTGTTTTTAGATGCAAAATCCGCTAAAGCATCTTGCGGAGATACTGGCCGGTGTAGGACCTGGCCACCTTGGCGACCTGTTCAGGGGTGCCGCAGGCGATTACCTCACCGCCGCGAGTTCCCCCCTCCGGTCCCATGTCGACAAGCCAATCGGCAGTCTTGATCACATCCAGGTTATGCTCAATAATCACAACCGTGTTACCCGTATCAACCAGACGATGGATCACCTCCAGCAGTTTGCGGATATCCTCGAAATGCAGGCCGGTTGTCGGTTCATCCAGAATGTAGATCGTCCGCCCGGTCGCCCGTTTGGCCAGTTCCCTGGCCAGTTTGACCCGCTGGGCCTCACCGCCGGAAAGCGTTGTGGCGGCCTGCCCCAGTTTGATGTATCCCAGCCCGACCTCTTCCAGTGTCTTCAATTTATTCTTGATCCGCGGAATCGCCCCCATGAACTCCAGCGCCTGCGAAACGGTCATATCAAGCACATCGGCGATGGATTTCCCCTTGTAATGCACCTCCAGGGTCTCCCGGTTGTAGCGCGCCCCCTTGCAAACCTCGCACTCCACATAGACATCGGGCAGAAAGTGCATCTCGATCTTGATGATTCCATCCCCGGAACAGGCCTCACAGCGCCCCCCCTTAACATTAAACGAGTAACGCCCCGGCTTGTAGCCGCGCAGTTTGGACTCGGGCAGATTGGAAAACAGGTCGCGGATATCGCTGAAAACGGCGGAATAGGTGGCCGGGTTGGAGCGCGGCGTCCGGCCGATGGGGGACTGGTCGATATTGATCACTTTGTCCAGATGCTCCAGCCCGAGCAGATCAACGACCGGGGCGGCCTTCTCCCGGCTGCGGTACAGCCGCTGACTGAGCACCTTGTGCAGCGTATCGATCACCAGGGTCGATTTACCGGAACCGGAGACACCGGTCACACAGGTCAGGACACCCAGCGGTATCTTAACAGTGACATCCCTGAGGTTGTTTCCCGAGGCAGAGACTATCTCCATGAATTTATCCGGCTGACGCCGTTTTTCCGGCACCGCTATAAACAGTTCCCCCTTGAGGTAGCGACCGGTCAGGGATGCCGGATTTTGCATCACCTCGGCCGGCGTTCCCTGGGCAACGACCTCACCGCCATGAACCCCGGCGCCGGGCCCCATGTCAATCAGATGATCCGCCTCGAGGATCGTCTCCTCGTCATGCTCCACCACCAGCACGGTATTGCCCAGATCGCGCATCCGCTTGAGGGCCGACAGCAGCCGCGAATTATCGCGCTGGTGCAGTCCGATGGAGGGTTCATCCAGTATATAGAGCACACCCACCAGGCTGGATCCGATCTGGGTTGCCAGACGAATCCGCTGCCCCTCCCCGCCGGAGAGTGTCCCGGCAGTACGATCAAGCGAGAGATAATCCAGCCCGACATTGACCAGGAAAGTCAGACGTTCGCGAATCTCCTTGAGGATCCGGCGACCGATCTCCTGCTCTTTGGCGGTCAGCGTCAACTCCTCAAAGAAGAGCAGGCAATCCCGAATCGGCAACGCGGTCACGTCGCAGATCGTACGGCCGCCCACCAGCACATGCAGCGCCTCGGGACGCAAACGGGCACCACGGCAGGTTGGACAGGGCATAACATTCATGTATTTTTCCAGCTCCTCGCGGGAGCTTTCCGACTCCGTCTCACGCCAGCGGCGCTGCAGGTTGTTCAAAACCCCTTCGAACTCTTTCTGGTAGGTATGGCGATGGTCGCCATCCTCATCCCACCAGAATTCGATCTTCTCACCCTTTGATCCATTCAGGATCACATCGCGGACATGCTCTGACAAATCCTTGAACGGGGTGCAGATATCAAACTTGTAGGCCTTGGCCAAGGCATCCAGGATCATGTGAAACCAGCCGGAGAGCCGCTTCTCCCACGGGGCGATCGCCCCCTCACGCAGGGAAAGCTCCGGATTGGGGACAACCAGATCCGGGTCAAAATACATCCGTGTGCCGAGACCGGTGCAGTCCGGACAGGCGCCATGGGGATTATTGAACGAGAACAGACGGGGGGTAATCTCCTGATAGGAGATGCCGCAATCCACACAGGCCAGTTTTTCGGAAAAGATCATGGTTCTGGGCTTTTCGCTTTCAGGCCTTTTGCCTTCAGACCGGTCGGACAAGTCAGACTGGTCTGAAGGCTTTGCTGTTACTACCTCGACCTTGACCAGCCCCTCGGCATGATGCAGTGCGGTCTCCAGCGAATCGGCCAGACGCCTTTCAACACCCTCCTTAACCACAATCCGGTCAACAACGATGTCGATATCATGCTTCTTTTTCTTATCCATCTCGATTTCTTCGGCCAGTTCATGAACCTTGCCATCCACCACGACCCGGGTAAAGCCTTCCTTGCGCAGCTGATTGAGCTCCTTCTTGTACTCTCCCTTGCGCCCCCTGATCATCGGCGCCAGCAGGGTCAGCTTTGTGCCTGTCCCAAGCAGCATGATCTGATCCACCATCTGCGAAACAGTCTGGGAGGTAATCTCCTTGTTACAGTTGGTGCAGTGGGGATGGCCAACCCTGGCGAAGAGCAGGCGCAGGTAATCGTAGATCTCCGTCACAGTTCCAACCGTCGAACGGGGATTCTTGCTGGTGGTCTTCTGTTCGATGGAGATGGCCGGTGAAAGCCCCTCGATGGATTCCACATCCGGTTTTTCCATCTGCTCCAGAAACTGGCGGGCATAGGCCGATAGCGATTCAACATAGCGGCGCTGCCCCTCGGCGTATATCGTGTCAAAGGCCAGCGTCGACTTCCCCGAACCGGAGATACCCGTAATCACAACCAGCTGGTCGCGCGGAATCTCCAGATCAATACACTTCAGATTATGCTCGCATGCGCCCTTGATGATGATCTTGTCATGTGCCATAAACACTCTTCCTTATGATCCGCCTATATTCTCAATGGGCTGAAAACAGCCACCAAAACCTGATTTGTCAGTATAAACGATTTCAAAAAACAATTGCAGAAGAAAACGAATGATGATAACGCATCTACAAACAATATTATCGGGAGTTACCCATGACGCAACAGATTGAATCCCTGCATTACGCGGTTTCCGTAGTCGGCAAAGACCAGCCCGGCATTGTCGCCGCCATTGCCGAGGGGCTTTTTCACCTTGGCTGCAATATTGCCGACTCCAGCTGCACCATGCTGGCCGGCGAGTTCGCCATGATCCTGATCGTTTCGCACCCCAAACCCTTCAGCAAATCACGACTGAGCGATGAACTCAAACCGGCCTGCGACAAACTGGGCATGTCGCTTTCAGTCCGTTCGCTGCCAGCCGACGAAGCGCTGCGCAAGGAGTCCGATGGCGAGATCTGCCTGGTCTCCGTTTACGGTGCCGATCAACCCGGCATTGTCTACCACGTCACCAGGGAACTCGGCCAGCGCGGCATAAACATCATGGATCTGACAACCAAATTGATCGGTACCGATCAGGAACCAGTCTACGTCATGATGCTCGAGGCCGCCATACCGGAGGGGCAGACTCCGGAAGGGCTGGAGCTGCTCCTGAAAAATCTCAAGCAGGAACTGAACGTCGAGATCAGCGTCCGCATCGTCACCCCGGTTTCACTCTAACCATGGCAAACCAGAATATCCTCAAATATCCCCACCCGGTACTCAAGAAAGTCTGCCGCCGGGTGGACAAGATTGACACCGAAATCCATGAACTGATCCAGGACCTTCTCGACACCATGCATGCCGGACCAGGCTCGGTCGGCGTAGCCGCCCCGCAGATTGGCGTAACCCTGCAGGTATGCGTTATCGACGTATCCAACAGCCGCAACGGAAAGGACAACAACCATGGCCTGCTGCGCATGATCAACCCGCAGATCCTCCGTCGCAGCGGTTCCGCAATCATGCGTGAGGGATGCATGAGCGTACCGGATTACACCGGCGACGTGGTGCGCTCCACCGAGGTAAGCGTCCGTTTCACCGAACCGGACGGCACACTGCGCGAATTCACCGCCAGCGGATTTGAGGCAATCGCCATCCAGCACGAACTGGATCACCTGGACGGAATCCTGTTTCTGGACCGGATTTCCAGCGTTAAAACCGGTCTGTTCAGGCGTAAGAGCTACAAGTAATCTTCTTGCAGGACTGCATTTAAGGAGGCATCAAAAATGGCTGAGCTGTTGACAGAGGCTGAACAGACAAGACTGCTGGAGATCGCCAGAGAAACCATTGTGTCCCACGTCAATGGCGAACCGCCACACGCCATCACCAATACGACCAAGGGAATGAACGCCAAGAGCGGCTGCTTTGTGACCATCAAACAGCATGGCCAGCTGCGTGGCTGCATCGGCAACTTCGTTTCGGAAAATCCGCTCCACCTGCTGGTTCAGGATATGGCCCGGGCAGCAGCAACGGAGGATCCCCGCTTCTACCCGATGAAGCCGACCGACCTGGACAGTTTCGATCTGGAGATATCCGTACTCTCCCCCCTGAAGAGGATCAGCGACCCGGAGGGGATAGTTGTTGGCAAGCATGGCATCTATATCATCAAGAACAACCGTCGCGGCGTACTGCTGCCCCAGGTAGCCACCGAACAGGGGTGGGACCGGGAAACCTTTCTGAAACACACCTGTATCAAGGCAGGACTGGCAGAGGACGCCTGGCAGAAGGATTGCGAGATCTACACATTCACAGCGCTTGTCTTCTCGGAAAAATAGCGAAGCGACGATAGATATAGAAAACAGGATATGAGGGGGCAATGCCAATGGGCATCGCCCCCTTTTTCAATCCGGGTGGGATTATCTGGAATAAAACCGTCACTTAGTAAGCATCCCCGGCAGAGTCGGGAGGACTACTCAAAGGAAGTTATTGCCGGGAGCAGCACAATGTGCTGATCAGTATCATTATGACAGAAAGGCCCCCGACAAAATATCGGGGGCCTTCTTTCAAATCAAACAGATAGCGCTTCCCTCAGACTACCCAAGAATCGCCTTGAGGTCTGCCTCGGCAGTAGAAATCGGACCGATGTTGAAGTTCTCAACCAGGAAGTTGAGTACATTCGGCGTAATGAAGGCCGGCAGTGATGGGCCGATCTTGATATTTTTGATACCGAGATGGAGCAGGCTCAACAGGATCACGACTGCCTTCTGCTCGTACCAGGAGAGAATAAATGAGAGTGGCAGATCATTTACGCCACAGTTGAATGCGCCTGCCAGGGCAACCGCAATCTGGACGGCAGAGTAGGCATCGTTACACTGTCCGATATCCAGCAGGCGTGGTATGCCACCGATATCGCCGAACTCAAGCTTGTTGAAACGGTATTTGCCGCAGGCCAGGGTCAGGATGACGGTATCCTTGGGGGCCTTTTCGGCAAACTCGGTATAGTAATTACGCCCGGATTTGGCGCCATCGCAGCCGCCCACCAGGAAGAAGTGCTTGATCAGGCCACCCTTGACAGCCTCGACAACCTTGTCGGCAACACCGAGTACCGCATTGTGACCAAAACCGGTCAGTATCTCCTGACCTGGATTCTCCGGCAGTGCCGGGCACTCCAGCGCCTTATTAATGACCTCGCTGAAATCCCAGCCGGAGATATGCTTGACACCTGGCCATGCCACCAACCCCCAGGTAAAGAGACGGTCAACATAGGAGTCAGCCGGTTTTTGGATGCAATTGGTGTTGAAGATGATTGCGCCGGGGAAGTTGACGAATTCCTTGGCCTGATCCTGCCAGGCGCCGCCGAAGTTACCAACCAGATGGCTGTACTTTTTCAAGCCAGGGTAGCCGTGTGCTGGCAGCATCTCACCATGTGTATAGACGTTGATCCCCTTCCCTTCGGTCTGCTTGAGGATCTCCTCGAGCATCTTCAGGTCATGGCCGGTAACCAGGATCGCCTTGCCGGCCTTGGTACCAAGCTGAACCTTGGTTGGGACAGGATGCCCATATGTGTCAGTATGGGCCGCATTAAGCAGTCCCATGACTGTCAGATTATGCTTGCCGCACTCCATGGCAAGCCCGACAAAATCCATCAAACCAAGATTAGCATTGGTTGTGGCAGCCAGCGCCTTATGAAAATATGCCATCACCTCATCATCGCTGCGGCCAAGGATCATTGCGTGATCCATATAGGCGGCCATTCCCTTCAGACCGTACATCAAGATCTCGATAACGGAACGAATATCCTCATTGGCGTTCTGATAATTAATTCCGTAACACTCCGCCTGTTTGATCATTCCGTCCAGATCAGCAGCCGGCTGCCAGGCAGCCACATCACCGGCAATCGTAACACCGGCAAGCCCCTTGGCCTTTTCCTTCAACTCGTAGCAACGTTTGATCAGGGCAGCAATCCGCTCGGCATCAAAATCAACATTTGTGATCGTTGTAAAAAGCGCCTCAATCGTAAAACGATCAATCTCTGCATTTCTGCCGATCTTCTCGGCATAGAGGGCAAGCCCCTTCAGTCCGTAAAGCAAGTGATCCTGAAGCGCTGCAATCTCAGGTTTTTTTCCGCATACCCCGGACACATTACAACCGGTTCCATTTGCTGCCTGCTCACATTGATTACAAAACATTCGCTAGTCCTCCTCTGATTGTGTTATTCGCCTGAATCAGGTCGATAGAATCGCTGCTTCTGTGTAAAGGAGAGTATACCATTTTAAATCTTTTTTTCTTGACGCCCGTCAAGAAAACCGTAAAAACAAAATTAAATTTATTGTTTTCAAAACCGGGAGAGACATGAAAGCAGTGATCCAGCGGGTTTCATCCGCTAGTGTAACGATGTCTGGCGAGGTCGTCGGCCAGATCAATGAGGGGATTCTGATCCTGCTCGGGGTTGAAAGGGGCGACGATGACAGCAAGGCGGAATGGCTGGCGGAAAAGATTGCCAACCTGCGCATCTTCGAGGATGGGGACGGCAAGATGAATCTCTCTCTGCTGGACACAAGAGGGAAAGCGCTGATTGTCTCCCAGTTCACCCTGGCCGGTAACTGCGCAAAGGGGAGACGCCCCTCCTTTGACACAGCCGCCGCGCCGGAAGATGCCAAAAGGCTCTATGAATACTTTACCAAGTCGATTGAGCGACAGGGGATAGCGGTTGCCACCGGCATCTTCCAGAGCGATATGAAGGTTGCCCTGGTTAACGACGGCCCGGTTACATTCATTCTGGAGCGATAGGGAAACGGAAGGTGGAGCTGCTGAAAAGTTGCTTGCCGCAGACCGTCCAAAAGGGATAATATATAAGTATAAAATGACATTAAAAGGAGACAATCATGGACAGCGTAACAGGAATTGCCAACAGCGCCCTGAATGCCTTCGCCACCGGACAGGCAGTCACCGCCAACAACATTGCCAATATCAATACGGATGAGTTCAAAACATCTAGGACAATCAATCAGGAAGGTCCGAATGGTGGGGTCAACGCTAGGGTTGTTCAGGGAAACGATTCCGTTGACATCTCACGGGAAGCGATCAGCCTGCTCTCCAACAGCACCAATTTCAAGGCCAACCTGAAAACCTTGCAGACCGAGGATCAGATGACAAAGGAGCTGATCAATATCAAGGCATGACCCTGACGCTAATCATTCACCAATCAGCCTCTCCAGCCGCATCAGCTGTGCAATATTCCTGGTCAGATAAATCGGGCAACCATTCTGCTCCGGCAACCGTAAATCCACCTCATACCGATCTCCGACAAAGAGGATCTCTTCCGGCCTGGCGCCAATGACCTGCAGAACACCTTCAAAACGCTGCTGATCCGGCTTGGAGCGCCAACAATCATCGATCGTAAAAACGTCCCTGAACAGACCATCCAGTCCAAGAGCGGAGATGATCCGCCCGGTCAGGGTACGGTTGTTGTTGGTATACAGATAAAGATCAAAACGTTGCCCAAGCCGCTCCAGAAGCCGGACTACCGCATCGTCACAGCGGAGATAATCCTCCGGCCTCAGCTCACTGATAAAGACATTGTGCAGCCCCTGAACAGTACCACCCAGGGTGCAACAGACGGCGGAAAGCGTCTGCGCAACCCCGGCCTCCTGCTGCATCCGCCGACGGGTATCGGCCATCAAGCCCCGAGCCTGATCATGACTGACACCCTGCAGGCCGGCAATATACCCGGCAGCAGCAGCCTGGATTGCCAGCGCAAGCCCATCCGAAACATACAACGTTCCATCCAGATCAAAAACAATCGCCCTGATGCCATTTGAATTTACAATCGACATCAGTACCCTGCCCCACAACGAATAATATTTTGCATCGTGATACCTGATTCAACCTTTCAAATTTACGGGTGATACCCTTTTTATTCCCCCCAACGGTAATATCAGTCAACCCTGCAAACGACAATCAGGGGTGATAGATCCGATTCATTTCAGCCACCTGACGGGCGATTTCGGCCCTGAGTTCCGGCGGTTCAAGCACCTCGGCATGCTGCCCGTAGGAGAGGATCCAGGCCGCAATTTCACGTTCTCCGGCCGCCTCGAACTCCAGCGTTAACCTTCGGCTACGGTCAACCTTCACACGCTGCCCCGGACGCCAGATCCTGTCCTTGACCGCATGGGCAACCTCAGCCGAAAAACGGACCTTAACCTGCATAAGCCGATCATTGACCAGACCAAAGGAACTACGAAAATACCCATCAGGCTCATAGCCGTCGATAATCTCAAAGCGCTGCTTGCTGACCTCAACCCCGCGAATGCGCTCCAGGGCAAACAGACGCATCCCACCGCGGTTATGGGCATAGCCCAACAGATAGATACCCCCCTTGTGAAATACCAAGGTATAAGGATCAAGTTCATAACCTTCGCCAGAGGAACGGGCTGTCTTGGCATAGCTCAAACGAACCCGGAACTGCTGCATCAACGCCTTCTGCAACGCCTCAATGTGCGCGCCTGCCGCCGAATAATCGCGAGCCCCCTGCAACAGCGGCAGAGAGACCCTGGCAATCTTCTCCAGATGCGCAACATAGCGATCCGGCAGTACCGAACGGATCAGCATGAACAATTCATCAATCTCGGCCTGAAAGGGGGTACCAGCGAAGAAGGCTGTCATTGAGCGGAGCAGATAAAGCGACATGAGCTGGTTGAGCGAAAAGACAATCGGCGGTATATTGCGCGAGCGTGTCAGAAAGCTGTAGACCTTACGCCCCTCCTGCCACTCGCTGGTCAGCGTATAGCCGGCCTGTTCAACGGCATTCAGATCACGGTGGATCGTCCGCCGGTCAACATCGAGCTCTTCGGCCAAATCATGGACCGTAACCCCCTGACGGCTCTCCAGAATCCTGATCAGGCTATGCAAACGCCCGGCCTGCGAGTATTGTCTGGCCGGCTTTCCCTGCCGCATAATCACTCCTTGCAGTTTTTTAATTTATCGTTACAATGCCTAAAAAACCGACAAACGCAGGTTATTGTAATCAAATGGAACATTTTGACAATTCATTTCTGACTTATTTTGTCAGCATGCATAACTGGCTTAACCAGCCCGGCTACGGCTCACTGTTCCTGCTCAGCTTCCTGGCATCAACACTGCTGCCGCTTGGTTCGGAATGGCTGCTGGTGATGATGCTGGCCAGCGGCTACCCACCCCTGAATGTACTATTGACCGCCACCTGCGGCAATTTTCTTGGCGCCCTGACCACATATCTGATCGGCATCTTAGGCAGCCAATGGCTGATCACAAAGCTGCTCCGCGTTTCAGAGGAGGATAAGCAGCGCGCCTTCAACCATTATCAGCGCTATGGCTCATTTACACTGCTCTTTTCATGGTTGCCGATCATAGGCGATCCGCTCTGCCTGATCGCCGGCATGATGCGGATAAACATCTGGCGTTTCTCCCTGTTCGTTGCCATTGGCAAGTTATTGAGATATGCGGCCATCACCTGGCTGACCATGCATGCCTCGGCCTGATAAATCCACTACACAGACAAAACGACGATACCATGACCAAGACCATACAGCTTAACGCCATTGACCAGCATTTCGCCGACTTTATCATCCGGCAGGAGGGGGCAGAGAACCTGGCGCTCTGGCTGGCGGCCGCACTGGCGAGCAATGTCAGTTCCCAGGGGCATGTCTGCCTTGAACCGGCTGAATATGCCGGCCAGAGGGTTGTCCCCTTCAACCGCCCTGGCGGGGAGCTGACCATTCCACCACCAACGGAGTGGATTTCTGCCATTCAGCAATGCGCCACCATCGGCAGACCAGGCGATTTTACGCCACTGATCCTGGATGAGAGCGGCAGGGTCTATCTGCTGCGCGCCTGGCGGCATGAGGAGTTGCTGGCCGATAACCTGCTCAAACGCTCCGTAGCGACCCCGGCCTCCCCGGAGCTCCTGACCGGCAGCCTTGGGCGGCTGTTTCCAGCCAAAGACGTTTCTGGCGATTGGCAAAAGGCGGCGGCCATCACCGCACTAACCCACCACATGACGATCATCTCCGGCGGTCCCGGAACCGGCAAAACCCACACCGTGGCCCGCATCCTGGCCCTGCTGATTGAGCAGGCCGAGCAGGAAGGCAAAGAGCCTCTGGAGATCTGCCTTGCCGCACCAACCGGCAAGGCCGCCATGCGGCTGCACCAATCCATCACAGCGGCCTGCAACCGGCTTGACCTGACTGAAACCGTCCGCCAGCGCATGCCGGCCATGGTCCAGACTATCCACCGCCTGCTCGGGACGATCCGCAATTCGCCGGAATTCCGTCACAACGCCAGCAACCCGTTGCAGTGCGACCTGTTGGTGGTAGACGAGATCTCCATGGTTGACCTGCCGCTGATGTCGCGGCTGGTTGCTGCGCTGCGGCCAGAGGCGCGCCTGATACTGCTGGGGGATGCGGATCAGCTTTCATCCGTCGAGGCGGGTGCGATCATGGCTGACATCTGCTCGTTCTTCGGCCAGCTCCGGCCGGCAAATGATCTGGCCCGGCTGCTGGAGCGGGAGTGCGGCATACCAGCCGCAACAACGGTGCCAAAAAACGGCGCTTGCGGCTCTCCCCTGGTCCAGCTGAAAACCAGCTACCGCTTTAACGACCAGAGCGGCATCGGCCATCTCAGCCGCCTGATCAACGACGGCCAGGGTGAGGCAGCCATGCAGCTGCTCCAGTCCAACCATTACAGCGATCTGTCATGGCAACCGCTCCCCGCTGAACAGGACTTTAAAAGGCTGTTTTCAACGGCGGCCAGGGATGGTTTCAGACCGTACATGAATGCCCAATCCGCTGACCAGGCGCTCGACCAGCTGGAGCGTTTCCGCATTCTCTCCCCGCTACGCGAAGGATTATACGGCATAAACAGCCTTAACCGGATTGCCGCAACCGCCCTGGGGCTCAGCCCGCGGAACGATTCATGGTTCTGCGAACAGATACCGCTGATGATCAGCAGCAACAATTATGAACTGGATCTTTACAATGGCGACACAGCCGTTATATTAAAAGACAGCAACGCTTCAAGGCCAAGCGCCTTTTTCCGCAACGCCGACGCTACCATCCGCAAGGTTTCGGAACAACGGCTCCCGGGGCATGAACCGGCCCTGGCCATGACCGTCCATAAGAGCCAGGGCTCCGAACTCGAGCGAATCCTGCTGATTCTGCCGGAAAAAGATGCCGAGGTCCTGACCCGGGAACTGCTCTACACCGCCATCACACGCGCCAGAAGTCATATCGAGATCTGGTGCAACGCCGACATATTCTGCAAAACCGCTGAACGGCAAACGACAAGACACTCCGGCCTCTGCGCCAGACTTCAATCACTCAGCAACGAGAGGAATCAATAAATGTCATCTGAAGCAGGTTATTTTGAAAGGCATGAGGATCACGCGTTTATACTCAAGGCCTTCCTGACGATTGCCATAATTCTGTTCATCAAGGTTTTCTTCCCTAATCTTCTTTCACTATTCATCATCCTGCTGCCACTTTTGTTATTAATTTACATAAGAATAAAGGCCTCGTCAGAAGGGATCAGTTTTTTCAGAATGCTGGTGCAAAATATCGGTATAATACCGCACGCTGAAAAGGATCGTATCGAATACGAAATTCCATGGTGTACATATTTTTTAATACTAACCAATATACTGATCTTTTACCTCTATCAGCTTTCCATGGGGAACAAGGAATTCATCGTAAACAACCTGGTCTTTCTGCCCTACCAACCCAACCAGTGGAACATCACCGTCAGCGCCTTCACCTCCATGTTTCTACATGACCCGACTCACTACTTCCTCGCATGGATATTAAAATTTCGTATCCACAGCCATCTTTTTTACAATATGCTTTTTCTCTGGATCTTCGGCACAGCGGTCGAACGACGCATCGGTTCGCTGCGCTTTACGCTGATTTACCTGATTACAGGACTGTTCGGCGGCATCACCTATATTCTGGCAACGCTTTTTGCCACCGGTGAACCGGGTCACCTGCTGGGCGCATCCGGGGCAATCGCGGGCATTATGGGTGTCTTTGCCATTCGCTGCTACTTCAAGAGCCTTGTCATTCCAATACCAATTCTGGGACCAATCGGCCCGAAGATCCGCCTTAACTCCATCGTCGTTGTCGGCCTCTTCTTCGTGAATGACCTGAGCGGAGGAATCGAACAGCTATCCGGCGACAGCGCCTCCATGGTCGGCCACTGGTGCCATCTGGGCGGCATGATTTCAGGGATGATTCTGGCGTGGATACTCAAACTGGGCCAGGGCGCCATCGAGGAGCGGCACCTGGATCTGGGACTCAAGGCCTCCGGATCAAATGTCGGTTATGCCGGTGCTGAAAAATCACTCAAGCTGGTCCTGGAGAAAAACTCTGAAAACATCGAGGCGCTGCTGGGAATGGCGCGCATCAAGTCAAAATTCGGGGGCGAGGAGGGAATGGCGCTGTACACCAGGCTGCTCGGCATCCTTGTCACCAAAAATCCGACGCTGGCGGTGACAGCCTATGACGAATACCGCCGGGCCTATCTCAAGCCGCTACCGGCAACGACCATGCTGGCGCTGGCCGGCATCTACCAACGCCAGATGGATCTGAATACCGCCACCCGCTGCCTGGAGGCGGTACTTGCCGATCCAGCCACTGCGCCTGAGCTGCGGGCAAGATCCCTCTCCCAGTGCGCTATCCTGCTTGACAAGATGGGGCACGAGGAGGTTGCCTGCGACTACTTCAAAACACTGATCTCCGAATTTCCGGACTCCGAGCTTTCTGAACGGGCCTATACCAAACTCGGTCTGCAACGACCCACAAGGGGACAGGCTTCTCAAGCGGCTCAGGCTTCTCAGACCTGTCAGACTACTCCGACAGGTCATAATCCACACCCCGCAGTTGATGCCGCCACTACCGACCCCACATGCCCGCTATGCAATGCGGAGATGCTCAAACGCCAATCAAACAAAGGTGCCCAGGCAGGCAAGCTGTTCTGGGTCTGCGCTGACTTCCCCAACTGCCAGAGCGTCATCCCGGTCGCCGAGGCACAGGACTGAAAAGAGAGTAACCAGACAGCCAGGAGATCACCATGAAAATACTGATTGCCGGCGGAACAGGTTTTGTAGGTAGCCACATCATCCATGAATTACTCCAGCGTGGACAAAAGTTGCGCCTGCTGGTTCACAGACGTTCCACCCCTGGCGATGGAATTGAACAGGTGGAAGGGGACGCCACGGACAGTTCAACCCTGACGAAAGCAGCTGAAGGGTGCGATGCCGTCATCAACCTGATCGGCATCATCAGGGAATTTCCGCGCAGTGGAATCACCTTCGAACGTCTGCACCCACTGGCAACAGGAAACCTGCTCCGGGTTGCCAAAGAAAACGGCATCAAACGCTTTATCCAGATGTCGGCCGCAGGAACCCGTGACAATGCAGTTTCCGGCTACCACAAAACCAAATTCAAGGCTGAACAACTGGTGCGGTCAAGCGGGCTTGAATGGACTATCCTGCGGCCATCGCTGATCTACGGGCCTAAAGATGCCTTTATCAACATGCTGGCGGATAAACTGCGCCTGCTACCGCTCATGCCGGTTTTTGGCAATGGTCAGTACCGGCTACAGCCCATCCACGCCGATGACGTTGCCCGCTGTTTTGCCATGTCCCTGGAGCTGCCGCAGACCATCGGCCAGACATATGATCTCTGCGGCAATAACCGCCTGAGCTACACCGAACTGCTTGACACCGTCGCCGCCGCACTGGGCATGAAGCCACCGTTCAAGCCGCAAATTCCACTGGCACCGGTACAGGCGCTGCTGCCGCTGCTGCAAAGACTGCCGCAGTTCCCGATCACATCCGACCAGCTCCAGATGCTCTTGGAGGAAAACATCTGTGACGGTTGCTGGCAGCAGACCTTCGGCTTTGAACCCATTGATTTTAAAGCAGGAATCAGGGCCTACCTAGGCCAGAACTTGACCTGAGCCGTTTATTATAGTATACAGTTGCGCATGAAAATTTTTAAACAGATCAGCCTGCTGGCCTGCCTGCTCTGCCTTGGATTAATGACGACCAGCGCACTGCACGCAGAAGAGACAAAAACCACACAATCAGAAAACACCGTCATCAAAAACAATCTGCAAGAAAAAGAGAAAGAAAAAGGAAACCAGGAAAAGGATCCAGACCAATACGAGGAGGGGAAGGCAAAGCAAGGGATCGCCTCTTACTATGCCAAAAAATTCATCGGTCGCAAGACCAGCTCCGGACACCGCTACCACCCGGAAAAAATGACTGCCGCTCACTACACCCTGCCCCTGGGAACGGTTGTCAAGGTAGTTAACATTGCAACAGGTCAGGAGGTCATTGTCACCATCAACGATCGCTGTGCCCGCAAGAAATTCACCTTTATCGATCTCTCCACAGCCGCTGCCAAAAAAATTGGCTTGCTTGGAAAGGGAAAAATGAAGGTACTGATCACCCCGCTTAAAAAAATAAGATCAAAAGAATAAACAACATAGTCAAACTTTTTAAAAGGGCGTGCAATCAATGGATTGCACGCCCTTTTATCTTTTTTGTTCATATATTTTGATTTATAGCCAGCTCATGGCATGCCTCCTGCTATTCCCCTGAACGGGAGGAAACAACCATGGCCAAATCTATTCTGATCTGTGACGATGAACCGATCATCAGGATGAATCTTAAATCAATGCTGGTCGATATCGGCTTTGATGAAGTACTGGAATGCAATAATGGTAAAAACGCCGTAGAAACAGCACTTGCCAGCTTTCCGGATTTAATCATTCTCGATGTCGCCATGCCTGAAATGGATGGTCTGACAGCAGCGGCAGAGATCCGAAAAAAGCTTAAAATTCCGATCATACTGCTGACCAACTGCTACGATGGTGAGACTGCCAAACGGGCAACCGATTGCGGCATTGCCGCTTTTTTAACCAAACCGCTCCGCCAGCAGGATCTGATCCCGGCCATAGAGATTGCAGCTGCCCACGCAGAAGAGATCGACATGCTCAAGGAAAAGATTGATGACCTGAACGAGATCATTGATAACCGCAAGGTGATTGAAAAGGCCAAAGGAATCTTGATGATCAGGGAAGGGCTGGCTGAATCGGAGGCATATCGTTCCATGCAGAAAATGGCCATGGATAAACGCAAATCCCTGCGCCAGGTAGCGGACGCCATTCTGAAAGAGGCCTAAAAAAAACAGGCATGCCGTTCAGCAGAGGGTGCCCATCAACCCCCATTGCTCAACGGCATGCCGATATTGGATCAGGCGTGCGGACAGAAACTAATTTGATGATCACTATTCTTCCGTTATTAAGAATGTCATCCCCGAATGCCTTTATCGGGGATCCATGATTTCAGACCGATAAAAGCTGGATTCCCGATCAGAACCGCTTCGGGAATGACATTTATTGTAACGAGCGGAGGATTAATGCTAATCAGAGAAACTAATTTGCAACGGCAATCGCCTGCCCCATCTTCAACTCCTCATTTTCCTTGACCAAAAACTTTTTGATAACACCTGGCCGGAAAACCAGGCAGTAGGTTGATCCGCCATACTGGAAATAACCGAGTTCCTCTCCCTTTTTGACCCTGTAACCCTCCT
>CAXYUZ010000059.1:0-18546 GCA_964292275.1 uncultured Desulfuromonadaceae bacterium | reverse complement strand
TAAAAGGCATATCAGCATTACGGCTATTACGGGCTTTCCCTGGTCTAAAAAAGCGGATGGGTAGTCACCTTTGGAATCCAAGTTATTACGTTGGCACAGTAGGAGATATGAGCGCAGATGTTGTCAAACTCTATATCGAAAACCAAAAGCAGGAAGACTAGGACACGGGCACCAAAACATCTGATGGAAGCGAGGGCATATCGCTTTCGGTTGGATGTTTCTATTGCTGAATCTGATCGTCTTCATGCCTATTTGGATAAGTGCCACACACTACGAAACCGGCTAATAACAGATCGGCGGCATAGCAGGGAATTTTGTAAAGAACAAAAACGGATCGGTATAAAACCTGAGTATCTAAACCGTGCCAGCCAGTATGAATCTGTCAGCATGTATGCGAAACATGATAACCAATGGGCCGGTCTTCACAGTCAGGTTATGCAGAACATAGCTTGCCGTGTTGATGAAGGTTACAAGCGATTTTTCGAGGCATTAAAAGAGGGCAGGAAAGGCGTTAAGCCACCTCACTTTATTGACAGGAAAAAATACCGATCTTTCACATTCCCTCAATATGGGACAGGTGCAAAAATCAAAGCAGGACGAGTCATTTTATCAGGACTTGGTGAATTCCATATGCGGGATCACCGTAAAGTTCGTGGTCTTAAAAAGACAGTCACAATCAAGTGGATGCATGGGCATTGGTGGGTTGTTGTCATAGCAATGATGCAATCAAAAGATGTTTACAAGCCAGTTACATCACAAACCAATGTCGCCCTTGATCCAGGGCTGACAGCGTTGATAACAACGTCTTTTGGTGAGAAATTTGACCCGCCACGGGCCTTTGAAAATGCGAGAAAGAGACTGAGAACCGAACAGAAGAAGCTTTCCCGGCAATTTGAAGCAAGAAAGATGCAGTATGAATTAGATAAAAGAGCAGGAAAACCAGTCCCGGATTCTCTGAAATTGGTGCCATATTCAAATCGACTGCGAAAGCAGATCAAAGTGGTAGCAAAGATCCATACCAAGGTCTTTAATATCAGAGATTACCACCACAAGAAGACCGCTTCGATTATTGCGTCCAAGTACAACCTGGTTGCGATAGAAGAACATGGTATCCAGTTTATGATCCGTAACAGCAGACTATCAAAGTCTGCTTCGGACAGGGCAATCGGCAAGCAAAAGCTATTACTAAAATCGAGGCTTGGTAAAAGATTGATACCAACATCAAATAAGAGGGATGTTGGCGGTAATAGCCAAACCTGTATTTGTGGGGCGGCAGTTCCTAAAAAGCTGTCAGAGCGTGTCCATTTCTGTCCGTCTTGTGGTCTGACAGGGGACCGAGATACTGTTTCCGCGAATATTGTTCATCTTATCGCCTTTGGCGAAACTGTCATTGGGCGTCCAGGCCGGATGTCCTTAGACGTGGAGAGCGCAAAGCCCGCACCGGCGAAAGCCGGGCAGGCGAGTTGTAAGACTTCAGAGCGTTCAATGAAGCGTCATTCTTTTGCATCAAAGAGTCGAAGAAAGACCTTGGATGGGAAACCTGCCAAGGAAGGTAAAACCGGTGTCCATTATCAACCTCAAGTTGGTGCTGGAGCCTGAACCGCAAAACTTCGATATAAACTCAAGATGCCCGGTATTTTAATGCCGGGAGAAGGTCACAAGAATTATGTTTCACAGGACAGTGGATTTTTGGGCATTAACGGCTGCCATGTGGACATTGTTATATGTTTTGAAACCATAATCGGCCGGGTGTGAAAGTAGAACAAAAACGAGTCCAATAATAATTCTCCTCAGTGAGGGTGCAAAAGTACAAAAAGGGAAGCCTCTCGTCTATCAGACGGGGGGCTTTTTGCGTTTATAGCGTTTCAGGTCCGGAAGAGGTTGGTCAGGGTGCATATCTTAATCTTGAAGGGAGGTTTTGTATGTCTGTTTTATCAAAGACAAAAAGGATGTTTGCCACAGGCAGCTTGATCGGCGTTATGGCCCTCACGGGCCTTGCAAGTGCATATGAAGGAGGTTTTGGAAACAGTACCAACGACTTTGGTCAACCTTCCTCCGATGTGAATTTTGATGTTCGGAATGAACCTGAAATGGTTGTGGAGGCGGCCAATATTGGGAGCCGTCCCCTTTACTGTGACGGGATCATGTACTTGAAAAGTCCCAGGCGGGCAGAAGCATATATGTTTCGCTTCCGCGACAGCACTGGACAATACGATGAAGCGTTGATGTCTTCGCTTCATTGGTTCCTGCGTTGTGCTGACGGTACATGGCAGCACATGGATGTAAAGGTAATCGAATTTCTTAACTACGTTTCAAAATTACTAGGCGACCCTTTAATCGAGATTCTGTCTGCATATAGATCTCCCGCTTATAACGCAAAACTCGCCCTTGTGAATGAGAACGTAGCAAAGAACTCGTTACATATGTATGGAAAGGCCATTGATTTCAGGGTGGCAGGAGTAAGAACTCGTGATCTTTGCGCTTATGCGCTCGCCGCAAGAAATACCCTCGGATATGGCGGGGTAGGCTGTTATCAGACGGGAGGGTTTGTTCACATTGATTCAGGCCCATTTAAACACTGGAAGAAGAAATAGTAGGAGGAACGATGCTAAACGCAGGTGTGATTACACCAATTTTGAAGCCGGGTTTCCCTGGTGTTTTAAAGGTAATTGATACCCCGATTTCTGGGTTATATGAGGTTATAACTGCCAGCAACTCATTTTTTTGTAGCGACGACGGTTACATCCTTGTCGGACATATGTTGACGCCAGATGGTCGCTTGGTTTCTGCAAAAGAGAAAGCTTCTCCTGAACATATCGAGCTGACACATGCCGTCAAGATCGGTAATGGCAGCAAGATCATTATTATGTTTGCAAACCTTGATTGCCTCTATTCCAAAGCACTGAACAAAAAAATGAACGGTATGAAAGATCTCACCCGTTATGTGTTTTTCAAACATAGCAATAATCCTTCAAGCATGGCTGTTACGGCAGCGGTCCTGGATGATCCCGGTTGCATTTCAAAAGCATACTCAGCAGACCGGGGCGATCTGTCACAGCATAAAATCAGCCCTGGCACGAGGCTGAGACTTGGGATGCACAACAATATGTTTTGTAGATACGGGATCAAGACGACTCCGGTTGCGATCATAAATGGCGAAGTTGTTTGTGGGGCGGCGGACATTTTGGATCGTCTAGGAAAGGATGGTGCTAATTGAGCGTTCATATTGGCGACGCTACATACATGGGGATATGGAGATGGTTGTTTAATACACTCCTGCTTGGTTTTTGGGGCAAGGTCGTTGCCGTAATCTGCCTTGGCTTGTTTTTCTGGTTTGGTTTGAGAACAAAAAACATTGGTGCTGCATTGGTCTGGCTGCTGTTTGCGGCGTTGTTCGCTTACGGCGGCTCTTTTTTGAGAATTTTTGGCTTGAAAGGTTAGAGGTGACAAGTGGCTGATACAACTACCGTTGTCCCGGTACAACAAAATATAAGTCAGGAAATCAATCCCCATTCGCTGTTCGATGCCATTTCTTATGTCGAGCAGCAATATTCAAACGAATGTGGCGGAGCTGAAACTTCCAGTGGACTGTTCACTACAAAACAAAAAGTTGAATTTTGGGAGGTTGGTTTTAAATCCGCAATTAAGTCTGGGTTCATCCTGGCCCTTTTGACTCCAATTGCGGTCGGTGTAATTGAACGCATGATCCCTGTCTTTGGGGATAAAGATCCAACCATGTTCGATATGATGTTTGCTTTTCTTCTGTCTTTCGGCTTTCCGCTTCTCTTCGCGCTCTTCCTGGCCCAGGTATCAGCGAAACACAGGGCTGGTTACACCCGCAGCATGATCAAGTCCTTGATGAGCGGGTTTAACACCGGAACGGCAATAAAAACCATCGTGATCTTTTTGCTGTTTCACTTTCTAGCCTTGTTTGGGCTTTCAGATCCCATGTTGTTGAAGTTCGGAACGTGTCTGAAAACCTTCAAAGTCAGCTACGAAACAATAAGTTCCACTATTGAATGGTTTATCAAATTCAGGACCGTATTGGTCAAATCTGCATACATCGTACTGGCAACCAGTGTTGTGTCTGTTCTCCTGCCTATGTTCGCTTACCATAAAACAGCCTGGCAAATCAAAAAGGATGTTGAGGATGGCAAATATAAACAACCGAAGGAATAGAAGGTCATTTTCCAGGCGCGACGAGGAATCGGAAGGTACTGAAGCAATTGTCATGTACTGCCTCGTCTGCGCCTTTCTGGGAATGATCGCCCTTAGTTGTTTTTTTAGCCTCTTCAGGGAGTTGTTGCAAAAATGACATGGCGTAACCACAGAATCTCTACCTTTGCCCTTGCGTTTGCTGTCACGGGCGGTTTCTTGTTTTCTATTATTGCTACAATCGCCTCAACACTTCCTGACCGTCTTGAATTAGGGGGATTAATAAAACACCGAACGGCTACTCATTTCTGGGGATGGCCGACAATAGGGGTTTTGTTGATCCTTCTTTTTTTAAAGGTTCATTCGGTTGTCCTTGTTGTCCTTTTAGGACTTCTATTTGGGTATACAGCGCATCTATTTGAAGATTCCCTGAGTAAAAGCGGGGTGCCTATCGTTTCCCCTTATGGGAAAAAATATGGGATGGGGCTGTATGTAACAGGGACGACTTCAGAAACGATAGCAATGGCCGTTTTGGTCTTTGTAGCAGCAGCTTTGGCGGCTCACAAAGGGTATCTCCAGGCGGATCATTTAAAAGGGGCTATGGGGGAAATAAAGGCCGTTTTCAAATTTTTTCAATCTTTTTTCTCTAATCAGCCTGTTTAGGTGGACAGCCATTCTATCTTATCCTTGAGGGGAGATTTCATGGTTTTAAAAAATACACTCATAGCAGGTTTAATTCTGGCTGGTTTTGCAAGTTCTGCAAACGCCACCGAATTGCGAGCCTTTAGGTACTCATACAACCACGGAACGGCTGCAAGGAGTACATCACAGGATGATCAGCATGTGATCTGTGATTCATGTCCAAGGATTCCGGACCTGGAAAAGTACATCAAAGAGATTGGCCTTTTGGCAGCAAACATATCCCTGGATGCAGAGGATGATGAAGATAATGGATTTATACCCAAGCTGGCCCAGGCCAAACTTGGAACAACACACAAAATTCACTTCAAATTCGGTTCTTCAAAAGTATCTGCCGCTGAAAAAAATCTTCTGGGATCATTTCTTAAAAAGGTCGTGAAGAACGGGAAAAACGAAATTGTTGTCACTGGCTACACCTGTGACATCGGTTCCAAGAATTATAACCTCCTGTTGTCAAAACGCAGGGCAAAGGCCATTGGCAGACAGCTCAATTTGCTTGGTTATGACCGTGTAACAGTAACAGGCAAAGGGATTCTGCCCACCGGCCCTGATGGCCGCAAAGAAAACAGGAGGGGTGATGTTCTTATCAAAGATTTCTAAAGCGATTGTGATTGGCGGTTTCTTTTTGGCGATAAATGCCAATGCCGCTGAAATGACGGGTGAAGAGAAGAAAGCCTGGGATTCATTCTCAGCTCAATTTCCGGCCAATGCAAGTGTGGACTCTGTTAAGTCGATGCCTATTAAAGGTTGGTACGAAATCAATATGAAGGCGTCGGAGGAATCTGCCGGCAAAACCTTCTTGTTTAACCCGGATAACGGCACCTTGTTTTTTGGTGTCGTTAAAGTGAACGACTCAGGAATTGAGATCCCCGCTGAAGATATGGAAGCATCGATCATAGAGGGTGTTTATCAAGTCAAAATACCTGAATTGGAAGTCCCGCTTTTATATGCAAAAGAGGCTAAATCCTGGCTGATCGGGGAGTTCTGGAAAGGGGGTGATATGGTTTTGAGCGGTATTCCGGCACCAAAGCATGATGCCGATGGCATTGAAGAAGAATAATGAGAATTCAAATCGACCAGATTTACTTTTTAAAGAGTTTTGGGGGTTTAACAGTTTGTGTGCAGGGGCTCCCCTTGGGTTAAACGAGTAAATACTGGCGGCCTGCACACACAGGTGTTCCGCGCATACGCAGTATTGAAAACCGGCCCTCAACCTGTAGTCCGGATGGATTATTTAAGGTTGTATTTCACAAATTACCACGCCGCTGAATACGGCAAAAACAAGGAGGCTGTAAACATGATTAAGAATTTGGTTCGGAAAATTGGGGCAAAGGTAGCCCTAGCGGCAGGTATGGTCGCCGTTGCAGTACCGGCAATGGCATTTACCCCGGTAGTGGGTGATGTTGGTTATGTCATCTATGACCTCGCCAACAAAATGTCCACTGGCGCGGTTGGTGCCACTGTTGGTCTTGGTGGCGTTGTTTGGGGTGCAACCATGCTGTTCAAAGGTCAGTACCTCCCGGCAGTAGGTACTATCCTTGCCGCTGTTGCCGTTGCTAACAGTGCTAGTCTTCTCAACACGATGGGATTGGTGATCTGAAATGTCTGTTCAGTATCGGTGCAGGTTTCCCCGATATTTGTCTGCGCTCCCCCAGATTCTCTGGTGGGAGCTGGACGAACTTATTCTGATCGTTACCTTTTTTGGTCTCGCCACAATACTTGGCGGGTTTCAAAATTGGATCTTGTTGGTAGTTGTCCCGTACCTTTATCGCAAAACAAAGAATAAGTCAGAAAACGGTTTTTTTAAACGGCTGTTGTACCGATTCGGGTTAGGGCGTTTGGACGGCTATCCTAGCCATTTTGAAAAAAAGTTCAGGGAGTAGGGGCAGATAAATGGGCGAAAAAAGCACTATAACCAATTTTTTTGAAGGGAAGATTTCAAATCTGGTTGCTGACAACCTGTTGCTGAAGACAGTCGTTGTAATAATCGGTGTATCGCAACTCTTTATTGGAATGAAAATCGATAAAGCAATGAAATATCAAAGAACGGTTCTTGTCCCGTCAGGACTTGACCGGAAGGTTATGATTTCCGGTGACACCTTGAGTGAAGATTACGTCAAGGTTTTTACCAGATCGATTTGTAATCTTGCCTTCAATTACACCTATGTAACAGCCAGGGGGCAATTTGGTGAACTGTTGAGCTATTTCGATCCAGATAGCTTCGCTGCTGCAAAGGAAATGTTTACCAATATGGCCCAGACAGTTGAATCCACGAAGACTTCATCGGTTTTTGTGATTTATGAGCCGAAAGTAGATGCACAAAAAGGGATCATCTCTGTCAAAGGCATGCAGAAATTATGGGTGGATACGACTTTTGTTGATACTCAGGTCAAAACCTATCTGATTACCTACAAGGTTATTGATGGGCAATTCAAAATCATATCGATCATGGATGAAAAACAGGCCACAGCAGCGCCCGCAAAAGATAAAACGAAACCACCGCCGCCGCTGACAGCTATTCCAAATACAAACAAGGGGGCGGTAGATGTTAAGTAAACGACTTTTGGCCGCACTGGTCTTATGTCTGATAGCAAAAGCATCCTTTGCATTGGATATTTCAATGTCTGAGGCATCAGATCTGAGAAACATGCAGGACGAAGAAATCAGAAGCAGTTCCCCCTCTGCGGGTAATTCGATGAAAGGGTTCTACGATACCGGAGCATCTGACGATTCAGCTCCGGCAAAAGGCTCCAAAAAAGCTGCATCCGCAAAAAACAGTGATGATGATTCATCCGGAGAACCGTCTCCTGGCGCCAGCAAGCCAATGTCTTCCAAAGGATCTCAAAATGGTGAAGCCGAGAACACAAAACGGGCGGCATCAGAAAAGGCAAATGACGAAATCGTTGCGCCAATTACGCCAGAGGACATGGAGTATGGCGGCCAAAGACAGGCATATCCTGAGATACTGATGCAAACGATGGTGTCCGCTTCGGACGTTAACCGTTTCGTCTGCTCGTCGGAGATCCGGGATGTCATCTTCTCCAAGGAAAAGGGCATCAAGGTCAAAAATACCGGGAAAAACCTTTTTGTGAAGTTTGTCTTTGCAAAAGGGATGGACGGTAAACCGAAATATGCCCGTAATCCGGTTGAGATTTTTGTCCTATGCGGTGACAACACCTATAACCTGATTTTGACACCCAAAGGCATCCCTTCCCAGACAGTCAGACTCGATTCCGGTAAAGCCGACAAGATCCGTAAGAACACAGCCCTTTTCCAGGGCATGCCATTTGAAAAAAAGGTCATTGCGTTGATCAAGTCTGTTTACAAGGATGAAATCGCTGACAGCTTCCATGTAACCAAATCAGAAAAAAAGGTTCTCCTCTTTGCGGATTTGCAGACGGTAATCAGAAGAACCATCGTTGTTGAGGGTGAAGGTGTTCTTCTGACTGAAGTGGTTGCCATCCCAAGTAAGGACATGGAACTGACAGAAAAAATGTTTAACCGCGTTGAGCTATCTAAAAGGCCAATCGCTATTGCCGTAGAAACATTGAGAGCAAAAAAAGGAAAAGCTCTTCGAGTATTCCTGGTTGAAAAAACTACTGAAAACGTGGAGGCAGATACATTATGAGCAAGATCGACGAATTCATTGAAAAGGTAAAAAACTCTCAGGATTTGAGGTGGAAGCTGGCTGTCTTTGCGGTCTGTTTTGGTGGGGCAATTTATTTTGCAAACCATCACTTCACGAAAAAAGAAGTGGTCAGCAAACCTGGCGAAGCACAGATCAAGGAAATTAAAAGACAGATGAAAGAAAAAGAAACGAAACAGATCAGAAGCGAAATCCCAATGGGCAGTATGTCTTCTGCAAAGGCAAGATAATAGCTGTAAAAATTAACGGGGAGAATTATGAGTGCCTTTGACAATGTAAAAAAGAAATTCAGCTCACTAAAGCCTACTACACAGAGAAATCTCATCTTTGCGTTAATTGGTGTTGTGGGCGTCGGTTTGGCAAGCGGAGGGCATATGCTTTCCGGAGGGGATAAAAAGCATATTCCAAAGGCTAAAGAATTAGGGGCGCAGCCCATTTCCAATAACAGCAAAATTTTGGAGGCGACTGTAACATCCCAGGTTAACGATCAAAAGAAGGAAATGGAAGAATTACGGAAGCAAATGAAACTCTTGCAAGATGGCAAGGGTGCGCCTGCGGATGGTTCGGTCGCGTTGGATAAAGACGGGAAACCGATTCTGCCTGGGGCAGCGGCAAATGCGGCCGGTCAGCCAAAGGGTTCTACCAAAATCAATACAAAGGCGATGGGCAGTAACACTTCTGTTCCACCTCCAGCATTACCGCCTGCCAAGAATTTGCCGGCACCGCCTCCTGTTTCGGCTGGCGCAAATCGTGGGGCAGCTCCAGCAGGACAACAGAGGCAGCAACAGGCTGAAGTGATGGAAACAGCGGGCGACATCGAGATTATCAGTGCTGAAAAGTCAACTAAGTCTGCGGCGGCCGATAAAAAAAAAGCGGAGAATCAGCTCTATATGCCGAGCGGTTCTTTTATGGAGGCAACCTTGCTGAACGGTCTCTACGCACCGACTTCTACCGGGGCAAAGGGAGATCCAACACCGGTTCTTATACGAATCAAAACCCTGTCACAGCTTCCAAATAGGGTGAAGAGCGATCTTAAAGGTTGTTTTGTAATTGCTTCAGCAGTAGGAAACCTTTCGGATGAAAGAGCGCATTTAAGACTGACCAACCTCTCTTGCATCACTAAAAACGGTGAGGCTGTAATTGACCAGGACATTAAAGGCTTTGTAACCGATTCTGACGGTTTTCTGGGTTTAAGGGGACGTGTGGTTGCCAAATTGGGATCAACCATCGCCCGGTCATTGATTGCCGGTTTCTTTGGGGGGGTTGGCGAAGGCCTTAAAAGCTCAACTCAATCCAATACGCTTACAGCCCTTGGTTCCGTAAGTTCTCCTGTAACAGATCCGGGCAAATTGGCAATGTCTGGCGCCGGTCAGGGCCTTTCTGATGCGACTAAACAGATCCAGAAATTCTACCTTGATCTGGCAAAGCAATCCATTCCAGTAGTCGAAATTCTTCCTCGTAAAAAAGTTACGATGGTTCTTTCAAAGGGGGTCAAGCTCAATGTCAAGCCGCTTAGAAACAATAACTAAAATGTTCTGTTGTACCGCTTTGATTGTTGGATTGAGCGGTTGTGCCTCAATAGGTAATCTGATGAATCCTTATGAATCCACATTCTCTTGTCAGGGATCTTCTGACAAGGGCCAATGTGGCAGCGTTCAGAGTGCCTATGCCGCCTCTTTGGATGGGTCGGTTAAAGCCGAACCAATAGCGGATAAAGATAAGAATAAGGATAAAGACAAAAAAGATGGCGAAGAGGTGAAAACCCTGTCCATTTCAGACCAGTACGATTTGAGTTACCGAACCGCAACGCTTTCCAAGCTGAATAAGCTGGTAGAGGCTCCGGTAACACCGGTTGTTGCCCCTCCTACAGTTATGCGTGTTTTGATGTATTCATATTCGGATGATGAAGATGTCCTCAATATGAATCGCTTTTCTTACATCATGCTTGATAAACCACGTTGGGTTGTCGGAGACGGTGTGGAGGTATCACCTCGATGATAGCCTCATTCCTGAAAAAAATAGCGTCTAAGTTTTTTGGTCAGGGGGTTACCGATCATCTTGGAGCTTCAAGAAAGGAGATTGACGACCTTTACGACCATGAATCCTTTTCGGACTATCTTCCCTGGCTGTATTGTGACCAGGAAGAAGAAACCTATCACTGTACCGATGATGGGCAGGGTTTTATCTGGGAATGTTCGCCAATCAACTTTTCGACTGAAAAAACGCTCCAGATGTCAGAGGCTATATTAAGGCTTCCTCTACCGGTTCATTCTGTTATTCAGTTCATTCTACACGCTGACCCAAACATCAAACCCGTTGTCCGGGGTTTCAAACACCTTCGCCGGAAAAGCTCGAAAGTGTCACAAACAGCCGCTGATAGATATGTTGCCTACCTTCGTAAATGCACCCTTGGTGCGGCACGCAATGGCGGTATCCCATTGAGGAGTTTCAGACTCTTTGTGGCAATCAAACTACCACCTGGCAATACGTTATCCAAAGATCAAAAGGAAAAAATCAACCGGGAAACAACTGAAATTTTGAAAAGTATCGGGGTTTGGCCGCAATTTATGGACCCTCATTCATTCTCTGAATGGGTAAGACGGCTGATGAACGAAAAAGTACCAGAGCAGATCCGGCCAGACGGGCAGGAAACAGCCGGGTTGATTAATGAGATGCGATCATTAAGCAAACAGGTTCTATTCGCTGGTAATGATGTCAATATTGAAGACGACCACATGAAAATTGGTAATAAACATTGGGTTTGCATGACGCCCAAGACATTTCCAATGGAGGTCGATCCGCTTGAAACATCCGGTTTGTTTGGCGGCGTTTGGGGCTTGCGCTCTGATGGATCTCAGATTACCACTCCGTTTATCTATGCCCTGAACATCGTTATTGATTCACTTAAAAATCCTATCCGCAGCAAATGCGACCTGTTGCTGATGCAGGGTGCAGTCGGTTCCTTTGCAAGAAGCTTACAAAGAAAACAGGAAGAAAGCGTATGGGCGGTTGATAAGGTTGAACATGATGTATTCGCCCGTGCAATGCCGATTATGTGGTTTTATGATACTGATCTTATAAAGGTGAGAGAGGCCAGGTCAAGGGCTAAGACCGTATGGGAAGGTTCAGGTTACATCATCCAAGAGGACAAGGATATGTTGGCGGCCATGTGGCTGTCAATGATGCCTTTGGGTTTCAGGGTGACAAAAAACAACCTGACAATGTTTGAGAGGGATTTCATAACACCGTCCGATGCGATTATGAACATCCTACCTATCCAAGGCGATTTCTCCGGATCAAATGAACCTGTCTACCTGCTACAGGGCAGAAAAGGGCAAATAATCCCGTTTTCGATCTTCACCAAAAAGGCCGACAACTATAATGGCTTCATTGCGGCCGCTTCAGGTAAGGGTAAATCCTTCCTGATGAACTTCCTTTGCTTCAACGGTCGTGCAACCGGCGTTAAATTGCGAGTTGTGGATCTTGGTGGTTCTTACGAAAAGCTTTGTTCAATGGATGGTGGCAGGTACATAGATTTTGCAGATTCCCATAACCAAAATCTATGTATGAATCCGTTTACAAACGTAAACGAAAATGAACTGGATGAAGACCTGCTTGCCATCTCTTATATCGTTATGCAGATGATCTATGCTGCCGTGGACGATATAAGGCCGCCAAAAGAAGAATATATGCTGGCAAAAGAGGCCTGTCAGTGGGCTTGGAATACTCATGGTCGTGATGCCAGTACCGATGAGGTATTCCAGTATCTCAGTGAATATCCGAAATACACTGATCGGGGGCATACAGAAGAAATTATTTCCATGGCTCACCACATGGCATTTACCATGTATGACTACACAAGCAATGGCTCATACGGTAGTTATTTCGTTGGTCGGTCGAACTTCGACATCAAAAATGATGATTTCGTAGTTCTGGAACTGGATGCACTTCGCAACATCAAAGATCTTTTCAAGGTTATCACTCTTTTGGTCCTGGATGCCGCTCAGAGGGACTTGTACCTTTCAGACAGGTCAGAGCCAAGGCAGGTCATTTTTGACGAAGCATGGCAATTTCTAGGAGGCGGAAATAAACTGATGCTTGATATTATCGAATCCGGATACAGACGGGCGCGTAAATATCATGGCAGTTTCTTTGTTATCACTCAGTCCCTGCTCGACCGTCAGAAATTTGGTGACATCGGTAATATCATCTGGAGTCAGGCAGACTTTAAGTTCCTGCTTGAATCAGGCGACTTCAAAGCGGCCAAGGATGCCGGCCTGATTGACTACAGCGACTTTACGATGGAATTGTTGAAAAGTGTCAAAACCAATGCCCCGGCCTATTCAGAGGTATTCTGCGATACCCCGTTTGGTCGCGGGGTGGGGCGTCTTTCGGTAGATGATTATTCATATTTTGTCTACACATCCCATCCTGCGGAAAATGCCGAAATGCTGGCATTGGCCCGCGAGGGGGTGCCGTGGCCTGATATTATCAACTTCATGGTTCAAAAATACAGGAAACCAGACCCTGTTATGCAGGAAGCCGCCTGATGTGAAAAAGCCCACTTTGAAAAAGGTGGGCTTTTTGTTGTCTTTTGTGGCTGTTTGTAATTACCTACAGTATATAAACAAGGAAAATATACCATATTTTATTGACAATATTTGCATTGTTTGGTAATAGAGAAGTTACTCTATTCCCTTTTTTTGATTTAAGCATCTGTTCGTTTTTACGTTCGGCTGCTTATCACTAAAAGCACTTATTTAACACGTTTAGATAAGATAATGATTCTAAAGGCTAGTTTGAGATTTGGAATTAAATCAGTACCGGATTTTAACAAGACATGAGCATCATTTTGTCTTTGTTTGCTTTGTTTTAAAATTAAATATCTCAATATTTAACCCGCGAGAAATTCTATTTTCTGGTGGGTTTTTTATTGTTTTATTACCTACTTTCAACCGCTCTTATGACGTTGGAAGAGGTTTTACATGGCGTATTCGTTTTGAATATGCAGGAGGATTACATGGAGATCGTAGTCAAACAACCTTTGAGAAAGTCAGAGCAGTTTGAAAAATGTGTACTGGTTATCCTGGGGATAATTGTTACCTGTGCTTTCCCTCCGTTTGGCCTGATCTTTTGCATTGCTCACGCGATGAAACAGAGTCAGGCAAAAAGAGAAGCCCTTGAATCTGCACAGGCAGAAGAAAAAGCTCTTAATAATGTACGAAGAGAAAGGCGTAAGCAGCTTTCAAATTAAACCAATCTTGGTCAATCGTAGAAACCAGGAAGGTTATTTACAGGCGACATTCTTTCCTTTTAGGGAAGATATGAACGCAAAAGGAGAACTTACAATGAATACTATATTTTTTGCATCAGAGGCCCCGAAGTCTTTCGTTTCAAAATCACAAGTATTCAAAGATCTGCTGTGTCTGGATTCAATCTGCTGTGATTTTCATTTTGAAAATCAAATCAAAGATCGTCATTTGCTCTCTCTTGTGGAAGACACGGCAAGAATAGACGATCAGGAACTTGGTTTCTTTTGCGGGAGACCGGCTATTCCGTCTGACAAACAAGAAGGCGATGTTGTTCTTGTTTGCCGCGAGGTTGGGTTTGGAAGTAGAGATCTTACTTTCCAATTCTTCGGTATTTAATAATTCAGTGGAGGAATCATGAGAATCATTAACATGGAATTGCTTGACGAAAAGACAAACAAGATTGTTCACCGGAGCATTGATATCAGCGTTATTGCTATTCATGCCCAAGGTGATTATTTTCCCGGCCCAGAGAAACAGCGGGTGCTTTTACAGCAATGGTGTAATGAGCGAGGAAACCAACAGCATAACACCATTCTAACCATAAAAAGTTGGGAAATAAGGCATCGTATTCCTCGTATTAGTTAAGTTATCGCCACCCTGACACTACTTGATTTCAAGTAGCCTGTCTGTCTGGGTTTTTATTCACAAACTCCCAGACAGGGGGAGTTTATTTCACGCACTTATCGTGCAAAAGGAGCATTTACAATGAAAAGATCAATTTCTAACAACATTTCAATCGAAGTTATTTCGTCTTCAAGAGTAGCAGAAGCAAAACGTATTTGTGCTTATGCAAATGCCGGTAAATCTACATATAAAGGCTCCTTTGGGGAAAGTTTTCTGAAAAGAATTCCGATCCTTGGTGATCTCCTCGTAGGATAGTTAAGAACTCTGCGTACCGCCGATCTTTTTTGGCAGTACGCAGAGTGTTGTTTTCCTTTGAGTGGTAGTTCCCTTTTAAGAACATTCCAAAAGATTGTTTTTAAAAGGAATTATCACTCAAAAAAAGGAGAACAACACCATGCAAAAAATCAAAATCAACGGCCGCGTGTTCACACTGTCATGGGACGAGCTGATGAGCGTGTTCAGCAAAATTTCTGATGATGCTGACATAGAATTCATCATGGGCTGAAAAAAATGACGGAAAAGGTCAACCCCCGAAGTTTGCGCTTAGAAAGGCAAATTATCGGGGGTTTTGTCGTTTGTGGCAGGGAAAACGAGGTGGACATTACGGTTATCTTATATCTAGGAGGGTTTCGATATGCGGAAAATTATCAGTTTAAGCATTTTAGCCAGTATGGCGGCAAATGCGGGACTTGTGATGGCAGACAATAATTTAAGCGCTTCTCAGCTTTATTACGGATCGATCAGGAGCAAGTATTCAACCAATAGCGGGCTGAATTCAAATGTTATAAACCCGATGGTAAGCGGTTCGAGCATGACAACGGTAGACAGCAGCAAGAACTTTACAGTAGGCACATTCCAATCTTCCGGTAACCCTATCCTGAATGTAGCCCTCACGCCAGACGGATCAACGGGGGATATAGCAAAGATTACTGTAACTCAGGATCTGACTGGCGATGGTCATTACGATACATACTCCGAATACCCGACCGCCCTGGACGGCACAAGGTTAATTTCCGGCTTATGCGCTGATGGATATGTCGCCTGTCCTGCCGGGACGTTCAATAGCTGTACATACAATAGATGGACGACAACAAATACGGGTCAGATAACAACCGAACAGATTGGCAGTATTGCCACATTGTCTGGTTGTTATTGCTTTAACAACTCCTGTTCGACTTACAA
Source organism: uncultured Desulfuromonadaceae bacterium (assembly GCA_964292275.1). Taxonomy (GTDB): domain Bacteria; phylum Desulfobacterota; class Desulfuromonadia; order Geobacterales; family Pseudopelobacteraceae; genus CAXYUZ01. The sequence goes on along the minus strand of CAXYUZ010000059.1, from coordinate 2,928 downwards.
AAACTACGCAATGCTCAACCAGGATGCGCTTGCAAGAACAGCCGGTGGCGGTGTTGTGGCCGCATTTCTTGCCGCAAAGACCGGTTTTTCGATTTCAAGCGCAACGGCTGGCACAGGAACACTCACCTATTATGGCGTTAAAACGACAGGGGTTGTAACCGGGGCCGCTGCCACAAGTAAGGCAACAGGTGAGGTTGCAATCGTTTATCCGGATTCAAACCCAACAGGCGTTATCTCTGCATATCCAAATACCGGGACTATCGCTGGCGCCGGCTCAAGCATGGTTGATTCGCAGCTTGCAACAGAAAACTCCATTTACAATGTGGCAATCAATGCTGGTGGGGGCAACGGAACTCTCAGGAATTGTACCGATACAAGAACCGCATCGGTTGTAACTGAAACCAAGGTCCAATCATTCAATTACGCCAGTTCAGTTGGCTGTGACCATTATTTTGGAGTTTGGTTCCAAAGAGTTTCAGCCAATCAATACGCATTTCAAGGTAGGTGCAGAAACCCAGGGGGAGGGGTGATATTTGATAATTACATAACCCCGGTTTATACCCTTACCCCCCCAACAAACAGCACTGGTGACCTGTCACTTGTCCGGATCGATGCCAGCAGTAACTTCGCGGGAAGCGGGTGTGGTGGACTAAGCGGAACGGTTCTGTGGACTCCTGTATCAGGTCAAGTCTGGCCGATCGGTTTAGGTGAGATCGTATGTGGCGCACCTGGCTGGCAGACGGTCGGTTTTTCGTTTACCGGCAATTTCAATTATAAAGCCCAATCATTGCAGGAGAGCGTAAACAGCGGCTGTCAAATCATGGATAACGACAGTAATTGCCGACTCAAAGAAGAGAAATGGGATAGCCGGCCAAAGACTACCAATTATACCCCGACAGGCTTTGCAATGGGCGAACTCTGCAAGCAGCTCTACGGGGAATTGCGTTCTGTCACTGTATGTCGTCCGTGGTGGACAAAGACCAAAACCTATTACTGCACATCGGCAGCCCAGGATTACGACTTTTCGGCCGCAAGGACTCGTATGGCGGAAAACCGCAATTCAGCGACCTTGAGTGATTCATCGTTAATGACCTATTCAGACAAAGGAAACACTTATTCTGCACAATTGATCGCCCAACCCGCAGACGCTCCTTGTGCCAAGGTTTGTAAAACTCAAAGTGCTGTAAGGGAAACCATTATTACCGGAACAGGTGCGGTTTCCGAGGCCCAAACGGCAGGCGCATCGGCAGCAGCTCAATTCAAGACTCTTTATAAAGAGTGTGTTGATGATGGCAGCGGTAATTACTCATGCCCTCTCGATGCAGGGGAATCAATTGTCCAGAATTGTACATGCAGCAATCAACGGGAATTTGGTGAAGCCGCCGCAGCCTTGGCAACATTCAAAGAAATGACAAGCGACACGATCTGTTCTGCAACCCCTCCAGGGACCGCCGCAACAGTGAACCCCGCCTGTCTTACACCTACAACAGCGGTTACGGAATGATTTTAAAGAGGAGGTAGGACGTGTTTAAATTCTGTTTAAACAAGATCTTAGCCACGGCAGTTGTCACATTGCTCACGCTATCCGTATCTGGCCTGTTCAGCACCTGCGTTCAGGCAGCTACATGCAACCAGACGGATTATGCGGGTTTTGTGGTTTCTCCGGTTGACGGCAAGACAACCTATGCCATAACGAAAAATGTTATGACCTGGGAGGCGGCCAAGGCACAGGCGATCGCCAATGGGGGGAGGCTTGTTGAAATCCCTACTCAGGAGATCAATGACACCATTGTTGCGGCCTTTGCGACTATGTTCACGCCTGCACCGGCGCCTTCCTCTTCAGAAGGAAAGGCGTGGATCGGTCTGTATGATCCTACTGGTGTCAGGATTTTCAGCACTGTCGCGGAATCTGCTGTTGATAAACAATGCCCGTCTGGTTTCAGCTTTTCATCGGGGAGGAATCGGTGCGAAAAAGCGGTTGAATGTGACAATGGGGGAACTTATAACCCTTCATGGGGATGGACGGGTGAAGGGGCATGTGTAGTTTACGATGCTGAGATGAATGAAACAGGAGCGCCGCCTGTTTGTTCAAGTGGAACCCTGGATAAACCTAACGCAGTCTGTTGGACAAATTACACGCCTGTTTGTCAGGAAGGGGCTACCTATAACTCATCTACACAGGTATGTGAAACTCAAAACAATCAGACTACTCCGGATCGTTTTTCATGGATAAATGGCGTTGGTGGCAGCTTTAAAAATTGGAAGCCAGGCCAGCCAGACAATAATTGTATAAATGCTGAAAAGGCATTAAACCCGGATGGTAATTGTGCCGGCGAGAATTGGGCAAATATCAATGTGGATGGTAAATGGTCTGACGATGGTGACCATAATTCAACCCCTGTCCAGTTAAAAGGTTTGATAGAATGGCCGAACACTACACTTGATTGTGTCGTTGCCATAAACCCACCTACACCAGTTCCAACGGTTCCTCTGCCAAATGATAATGGGGAACAGTGGTGTAAAGATCAGTTTAATCTTAATCTCGCTCAGTGTGCAAAAACAGATCAGGGGACGGATTTTTGCCCGTTGGACAAAGCTCTTTGTACTGATTTACAAGAAGTGCCGCCAAAATGCCCTACTGGAGCTACCTTAAACACAACACGGCATATGTGTCAAAAGGATGTAACCTCGATTACATGCCCAACGGGTTACACATGGGATAGCAGCATTGATAAATGTCTCAAAACCCCAAGTTGTGATTCTACAGGAACACTAAATGGTGTTCGTGGGCAATGCGAACAAGTTCTGACTCAAAACTGCCCTGTTGATTATTCGTATGATGAAACACTGAAAACTTGTACGAAGAACTTAATCTGTCCGGATGGCATGACTTATAACAACCTGCATGACAGGTGCGAAGGACCGCTG
>CAXYUZ010000058.1:0-18796 GCA_964292275.1 uncultured Desulfuromonadaceae bacterium | reverse complement strand
ATGGCTTAACTCAAAAACAATAAAAACAGATAGTTATGATTAAGTTACTCAGAAGAGATACAGCAAAAATATGGGCAGCCAAAGCAGCGCTCTGATTCGAAATCAATCTCGAAAGCCTGAATTACGAGCCGACTTGACACTGTCACGCTTATCTGCTACCAAATTCATTCTTATCATAACGCACAGACATCAACTTACGATCAAGAGGTTTCATATGAGCTGGTTTAATAAAGCAAAAGCAGGTCTGGACAGATCAGCTGCCAGAAAAGTAAAGGTTCCCGCGGGTATGTGGGTAAAATGTCCCGGCTGTTCCGCCAGCATCCTCAGCAAGGACATTGAAGCAAACCTGCAGGTTTGCCCAAAATGTGGTCACCACTACCGGATCTCGGCCAGACGCCGGCTGGACGCCCTGCTGGATGACGCCAAATGGCAGGAATTTGACAGCAACATGACCTCGGTGGATTTTCTCGAGTTCAAGGATACCAAAAGCTATCAGACCCGCATAAACGATTCCCTGGCAAAGGGGGGATCAAAGGATGCGATCATCAGCGCAGCGGGTGCCATTGAAGGAACGCCGGTCCAGGTTGCCATCTTTGATTTCTCATTCATGGGTGGCAGTATGGGAAGCGTTGTCGGCGAAAAAATCACCCGGACTATCGAGCGCGGCATAAAACTCCACCAGCCGGTAATCATCATTTCAGCATCAGGCGGGGCACGCATGCAGGAGAGCATCCTCTCCCTGATGCAGATGGCAAAAACATCAGCCGCCCTGGCAAAGCTGAAACAGGCCGGGCTACCATTTATTTCAATCCTGACCGATCCGACAACCGGCGGCGTTACCGCCAGTTTTGCCATGCTGGGCGATATCAACATCTCCGAACCAAAGGCATTAATCGGATTTGCCGGCCCAAGGGTCATCGAGCAGACCATCCGTCAAAAGCTGCCCGAGGGCTTCCAGAGAGCGGAATACCTGCTGGATCATGGCATGGTCGACATTGTCATTCCGCGCCCGCAGATGCGTTCCAAACTGGCATCAATACTAAAAATCATCTACCGTCCTGCTGCCTGAAATGATCCCGGCCGAACTGCTTGAAAAACTGTATGCCAGACGGCGTTTCGGCATCCGTCCCGGCCTGGAGCGAATCCAGACACTGCTCCAGCGGCTCGGCAATCCTGAACGGAATTTTCGGACCATCCATATTGTCGGCACAAACGGAAAGGGTTCCTCAGCCGCCTTCCTGTCATCAATCCTGATCAAGGCCGGACAGCGGACAGCCCTGTTCACATCCCCGCACCTGGTCAGTTTCTGCGAGCGTTTTCGCATCAACGGCCAGGAATTGCCCGCCGCAAGCCTGACAGCGCAACTTGAAAGGATTTTGGACTGCGCGCCTGAGGAGGCGACCTTTTTCGAGATTGTAACCGCCCTGGCCGCTCTTGCCTTTTCAGAGGGGGGTGTGGAGATTGCCTGCATCGAGGCCGGCATGGGGGGGCGTTGCGACTCAACCGCTGCCCTGCCCGGCATCATGACCCTGGTCACACCGGTCTCCCTGGATCACTGTGACTACCTTGGCAGGACCGTCACCGAAATATTTCTGGAAAAGATTGCCATTGCAGAGCCAGGTACCCCCATACTGATCGGTTACCAGAGCGAGCAGACAGCGCCGCTTGGTGATGAGTTTACAACGGGACGCAGAATCCTCCGGGCAGGCATGGATTTCAAGGCATCCTGGAACAGACCCGGCAGTCTGGATTACAGCGGAATAAACCATCAGCTCCGCTCGCTTGAACCCGGCATACCAGGCCATTACCAGGCGGAAAATATCGCCCTGGCGCTGGCAGCCGCAGAACTCCTTAACGACCTGCAATTGCCGGTCAGCACAACCAGTATGATCTCCGGGATTGCCACTGCAAAATGGCCCGGACGGATGGAACTGATTCCCGGCACCCCGCCACTGCTGCTGGACGGCGCCCATAACCAGGCAGGCGCCGAGGCATTGGCCAAATCCCTTGCCATAATGGACTACAAGCGGCTGATCATGATCAGCGGTGTAATGGCCGACAAAGATGTCAGGGCGCTCTTATCACCGCTTGTGCCGCTGATTTCAAGCTGCCTGTGTGTCACGCCAAGGGTAGAACGGGCACTGGATGGCAATGCTTTGTGCCAGACCTTGCGTGACATGGGCGTTGCCGCAACCTTCTCCGCGAATATCGGAGACGCACTGACAAAGGCGAGGGAGATGGCTCAGGATGGGGATCTGATTCTGATCTGCGGATCGTTGTTTCTGGTTGGTGAAACAAAGGCGTACCTCCAGGGCAGCACATTTGAGGGGATCAGGGGATAGTCAAAGTCAAGTAACGCAAAACAATGATGCAATTGTAGATTGTCATTCCCGAGACGATTCTGATCTGGAATCCAATTTGTGACAGGTTGAAATCATGGATCCCCGATAATGGCATTCGGGGATGACAATGGAATTCGAGAAGGTATTACAATTAATTGATTACAAATAACCTACCCTGTCTAAAATAACACTCTAACTTTAGACGTTTAAGGCAGCAAGGAACTTCATGAAAAATATTGTGGCCATCATACCGATCAGCTTGAGCATAGCGATCCTGCCCCTGAGCGCATTCTGTTCAGAGACAGACTCACGCCAGCAGGCCACAACCGTTTCAGAACCAACCCCAGCGCCTGTCGCAACGCCGGCAATAGCTCAAACAGCCAAAACCGCAGACAGGTTCATCATCAAGGAAATAAAATTCTACGGCAACATCAGCATCCAGACCGCCGAACTGCAGAAGGCGCTTGCCAGCCTGACCGGCAGAAATCTTTCATCGAAAGAACTGGAAAAATCCGCCATCCGGATTGCCTCCTTGTATTCCATGCGCAATATCACCGCCAAAAGCTTCCTGTCATCATTCGATGCAGGGGCCGGCAGAGTCAGCTACCAGATTCTTGAATCTGCAGACAGCAGCAAGGATCCCGATTTCAAGACCGCGGCAGAGCTATTTGTCGTATCATCCAGCGAAGGCTCGCTCCACATGGACAAGGTTGCCGCTGACAGGATCTTCAGCCGCCCATCCACAGCTGCCGCTCCAGAGAGCAAGCCAATCCAGGCGGCAGCCGCCAAAACCGCTCCGGCCGGACCCGTCAGCAAAGAGGCGGCAGCAGTGGCACCAGCAGCTGCGCTTGTCCCCATGTCAGGTGACGTTATGATCAAGGCCGATGCAATGCACCACAACCAGTCAGATGACACGGTTATTGCAACAGGCAATGTCGTCATTGAATGGGAGGGGATGGTGCTGACCTGCGACAAGGCCACCTATGCCCGCTCAACAGGCATCATGACTGCAACCAGCAATGTGGTCATCACCAAGGGTAATGACATCATCAAGGGAGACCGTGCCGAGGTCCAGCTGGAAGACAAACATGGCAAGCTTTCCAACGCAACGATCTTCGGCAAACAGGGCAATTTTCATATCACCGGAGAAACCATCAGCCGCGTTGGTGAAAATGATTATTCAGCCCAGAACGGCACCCTTACCACCTGTGACGATCCGGTCCCGGCCTGGAAATTCAGCGCAGAACAGCTGGATGTAACCATGGAGGAGTACGGCATCGGCAAGAAGGTTCTCTTCTACATCAAGGATGTTCCCGTACTCTACCTGCCATATGTCATTTTCCCGGTTAAAAAGGAACGCCAGTCCGGATTCCTCTTCCCCAAATTCAGTTACTCCGCAAAAAAGGGTTTCCAAGCGGACAACTTCTTCTACTGGGCCATATCGCCCAGCCAGGAGGCGACCTTCGAACTGGATGTCCAGACAAACCGCGGCATCGGTAACGGCCTGGATTACCGCTACCTGCGCAAACAGGGGAGCAGCGGAACCCTGGGTGGATACCTGATTTACGACACATTGCAAAATCGCTGGCGCGGACAGTTGGCTGAAAACCACAAGGAAATTTTTTCACCGACCATGAACCTGCGCACGTCGATCAACCTGACGACCGACACCGCCTTCCTGGGGGATTACGGCGAAAAGAGCGGCGACTACAACCGCCAATCCAACGATAGCAGCATCAACTTTCTGAAAACATGGGACAACTATGCCCTGACCGGCACCATGCGCTACAGCCAGAACTACTACACGGTAAACAACAGCAGCACCCTGCAGACACTCCCTGAAATCGGGCTGGCCGCTGTCCGCCAGAGGTTGTTCAACACACCGCTCTATTTCGACATGGACAGTACCTTTTCAAACTTCTATCGCGAGAAGGGAACCAGCGGCCAGCGCCTGCAGTCACTGCCAAGACTGACCCTTGTTTCCGGCCTGCCCGGCTATCTCAACCTCTCCGCCTACGGGGGCGCTATCTTCCGCGGCTATAACAGCAACAGCATGCCAGCTGACAGCGGCATCAAGAATACTGACGGTAATATCCTGCCAGACCTGGGGGCAAGTCTCTCCACATCTTTGAGCAGGGTCTATGACATCAACGGCGAAAAGCTGAAAAAGCTGCGCCACGAAATCATCCCCGAAGTCAGTTACCGCTACACGGCCAGCCGGGATCAGTCACGCCTGCCTCTCTACGACTACGACGACCGCCTGGCACACCAGAATATCGTCTACTACGGCATCACCAACCTGCTGGGAGGCAAGTTCCAGGCCGGACAAAAGACGGAATATATTGACCTCGCCAGGGTCAAGATCATGCAGGGATACAGCATCAACGGCGGGCGCCGCGATCTGCTGACCGCAGTGGATACGGATCGCAAGCTGACCGATATCATCCTTGAATCGGATACAACCATTCATCCGAATGCAAGACTGACACTTGATGCACGCTACAACACATACCAGAACTATGTTTCAAGCGTAACACCCGGGATTGAGCTGGATGATAAGCAGGGAACTACCATCGGAACCAGCTACCATATGGCCCACGCTGAATACAAATATATCGAGGGACGTGTGGCAACCAAACGCTTCAAACCATTCACCCTGAACTACTCATCCCGCTACTCCTTTGACCGCTCCGGCTTCCTGGAATCAATCTATTCGGTGGAGTACAAGCACCAATGCTGGAGCATGATCTTTGGCTATAACGACCGGCCAGGTAACCGTACATTCTCAATTAGCTTCAACCTTGGCGGCCTGTTCGGTGTCGGAGCAGCAAAATAGTCAGAAATCCCCACTGAAACACCCTACAAACCGATCAGCCAGGATCATGCCAATTAAAAAAGCGCCCGGCAAATCAGCCAGGCGCTTCAACTCAAGATAACATTCCGAACAACTTATATATACCAATTCCAGATCAAAGCGCTACCTTCGTTGCCTCGATCATCGCCGCCCTGGTTTCATCTTTGATTTTAAATTGGGAATAACCGGATGCTCATTCCAACACGCCAATCCGAACCTCTAGCGCACCCCGTACAAACGACGATAGGTAGCAGCTGCGGAATAGACCTTCTTCACATAATCGCGGGTTTCCTGATAGGGGATATTTTCAATGAATTCGTCCTTCTTCAACCCACGCCCCCCCCTCTTCCAGCGCTCAACAGCAGCTGAACCGGCGTTGTAGGCCGCTATGGAATAAACCAGATCGCCATTGAAGCTGTTCAGCAGATCGCGAAAATGCCTCGTTCCGATAACAATATTGTATTCCGGTTCCACCAGCCGGGAGGCCTTGAAACCCTCCTTGTCCCGCACCGTTGCCCGGGCCGTTGCCGGCATGAGCTGCATCAGGCCGATTGCCCCGACAGGCGACTTGACCGCTGGCGAAAAACTGCTCTCCGCCCGAATCAGGGAATAGATCAGACCTTCGGAAAGGCTATTGGCAGCAGCGTATCGGGAAATATAGTTCCCGTAAACCAGCGGATAACCGGCCGACCAGAACGGCAATAGTGACCCTTCCGATTTTTGCGGACGATTCTGGTTGAACAGGGAAATCGCCTGGCCATACTCGCCAAGCTCCTGATAGAAATGGGCCAATCCGTACAACTGCCCCTTTTTGCCGTTCAGTTTTTTGCGGATAGCCGCCGTTTCATTGCGCGCCTCTTCCATCAGCCCAAGTGATGCCAGCATTCTCGGCTTTTCAAGGCCAGCCGGATAGGATGGCTCGCCCTTGAGCAGATTCTGATCCAGCGCTTCACGGGTATCGGCAATCCCCTTCTGTTCGCGATACCAGGTCGCATAAAATCCGTCCGGGTATTCAGCCAGCAGTCTGCTGAAATATGCCGACGACTCACTATTGCCGTTGTTTTCCAATGAACGGCCAAGCCAGTAGAGCGCCTTTTCGCGCAGGTTATCATCCGTCAGAAGCGCCTTGAAGGCTGGGGTCGCAACGGCATATTCACCAGCCAGATAATGACACCAGGCAGCTTCCCAGGCCGATCTGGCCAGAAACCGTGAATCCTGGCTGATGGCTGGTATCTGGTCAAACAGACGGGCCGCCTCGCGGTAATGTCCCATATTCTTCCGCATACCAGCGGATTCAATCAGGGCATCGTCGGCGTAATTCTGTTTTTTACCCTCCGCCACCAGGGCCATATACTGAGAAAAGGCTCGATCATTCAGCTTCATCCGCTCCAGGGATTTGGCCTGCCAGAAACGGGCCTCGGATCTGACAGCCGTTGCCCCCCCGGCAGCCGCCCTGGCAAACGACTTCTCGGCCGCTTTCCAGTTCCTGGTTCGATAGAGGGCCAATCCGGTACGAAACTCGACACGACTGATGATTGCCTGCGGCTGATGCTCCAGCGGAATCATACGCAAGGTCTGCAGCGACGCCTCGAATTCATTCTGGGAATACTGTGACGATGCACGACGCAGAAGCTCTTCCGCATCGTAAGGGGGCACACGGACACCCTGGCGGGCAAGATCCCGCAGTCGTTCTTCCGCCAATCTGGCCTGTCTGTTAAGCGAATTATTAATCCAGATGCTGCGATAGATCTGCACAGCCCCATCCCTGTCACCCAGCGCCTCACGCCCCTGTGCCGACATGAACAGGGCATCAACGGAATCACTGCCGGTGGGATACTTTTCAACAAAGTTCTGGACAACCTTCACCCCACCCTTATGGTCACCTGCTGCAAAAAAAGCATCCAGATACAGCTTGTTTGCCCGGCGCACCAGAAGGGAACCAGGGTAGGCAGAGGTTATTGAAGCGGCCTTGTTGGCGGCCTCAACATTTCTCTTCAGCCGAAGCAACGCCTCAACCTGATACAGTGCGGCATAATCGGCAACAAGGGGCAATTTCTGCTCTGCCTCCGCCAGCAGCGGAAGTGCCTCTTCATCCCTGCCGGCCCGCAGGGCGCTGACCCCCATCAAAAAACTACGCTGGGGAGAATCAGGCGATTTACTGGCCAGGGCAAAACAATCGCTATAATTCCTGGCCCGGAACTGCTTGACAGCACGGGGCATCTGCGATTCAACCCTGGCGGCAAAACCGGTCAACAGTGAAACGGCAAGGACAATCAAGACAAAAACCAGCGGGGTGCGAGCAGATCTGAACATAAAACAGCCTTTCTCTGGAGGCATAGGGACAACCCCATGCCGGACGAATTTTCGGCATAAAAAAGGCCCGCCAGCGGCAGGCCTGTTAATTATGAGTTACAACAGCGACAAGACTCATCTGTAAATATCAAGCGAGCGTACTGGCTAGGCCTGTGATGCAACCGTCAAAAGAGCGACTGCGGCAAAAACTGCAAAAATCATGATTATGCGTTTCATCATGCGTCTCCTTAAAGTCATTGAAGTTCGTTTATTGTACTCATTCCAACTGGAATTGCAATGCTCGATTTTATTTTTTCAAAACGGTAGCAACAAGCTTCAAACTGTAAAATAACCGTAATAACAAATTCACAAAAGAGGCCCTGTGAATACAAACTATTTAAAATAACAAACCTTTGATAAATCAGAAGGAATTGCTAAAATCCGCATTCAGCAGAGATATCCATATCATAAGCAAGAACAATTGACAAAATTATTGAACCTGTTAAGAATCATCATTAAAATCAGCTACAGACAAGCTCCAATTTCAAACCAGTAAATACAAATCAAATCAATCAAAAACTACGCATAACCGGAACTTACATCCAATACAACAAGAAACTGTCAGTAAATCATCGAATAATATACTGTAGAATCGGGCCAGACATTACAGCACATTCTCAATCAGATTATTGGTTCAATACTGAGCAACTCTATTGCTACCACTGCCGCCGCCCAACTGCACCACAACGCAGAAGAGCTACAACCACTTGTTCAACAATTCAAACATTAACATCAGACCATTTTTTACAAATACGAATGGGAGCGACATATGAAAGTAATTGCCATCTACAACATCAAGGGCGGTGTGGGAAAAACATCATCATGCGTTAACCTGTCGTATTCATGTGCAAAAACCGGTAAGAAAACATTGCTCTGGGATCTGGATTCCCAAGGGGCTGCCAGCTATTACTTCAGCATCAAACCAGAGGTAAAGGGTGGTACAAAAAAACTTTTCAAAACCAAAGAGATCGGCGACCTGATCAAGGAAACAGAGATCGAGAACCTTGATCTGTTACCCGCCGACTTCTCCTACCGACATATGGATCTGTATCTCGACAGCAATAAAAAACCCAAAAAACAGATGCTCGATTTTTTAAGCCGTTTTGAAGACGACTACGACTATCTGTTCCTGGACTGTCCACCCAGTTTTTCACTTGTTTCAGAAAACATATTCAACTCGGCGGACATCATGCTGGTACCACTCATTCCGACAGTCCTGTCATTGAGAACCTACGATCAAATCCTAAACTATGTCAGCGATCACAAAAAGCTCTCACTCAAGTTGTTTCCGTTTTTTTCCATGGTGGACAGGCGTAAGAAGCTCCATCAGGAAACAATCGACGAAGGGCAAAATTCCTTCAAGAATATATTGAACACCAGCATTCCATACCTTTCAGTTGTGGAAAACATGGGCATTCACAGGGCACCGGTCGGTTGTTTTGAACCCAGGAGTCAAGCAGCAGCACTGTTCGACCAGCTCTGGAACGAGGTTATCTTCAGGGAAAAATCAAACGATAACATCTTTTAATACCCGAATCAGAACACAACTGAGCATCTTGCAAAAGAGATTCCGTTCATGATTCTACAAGCTCATTACGAACAGAAGAAAAGTAAACAGTTACGAAACCAAATACCGTTATCCCTGAGCTTATTGAAGGGGGAACAGAGTTCAGCAAAAGATTGACACTAATCACTGTCGTAAAATGGTAAACCATGTTCTCCAGAATTTACATCCATATTCCGTTCTGCCGCAGCAAGTGCCCTTACTGCGCCTTTGTCTCCAACAAAGCGGATGAGGTTCAGATAGCTGACTACGCGAAGCTGCTGGCAAGAGAGGCAGAGTTGGCCAAGTGTGCCTTCCCGACTGAGCAGCAAATCGACTCCGTCTATTTTGGTGGTGGCACCCCGTCCCTGCTGACACCCGGACAGATTGAAAAACTGCTGACCACGTTGCAGGGTCTGTTTCGCCTGACGCCCCGGACAGAGATAACCCTGGAGGCGAACCCGGGGACGGTCGACCATGAACAGCTGACCGGTTTTCACAGCGCCGGGGTCAACCGGTTGTCTCTCGGGGTACAATCCTTCGATGATGCCATGCTCGCCAGGATCGGCCGGATCCACACCGCGCAACAGGCCAGAGACGCATTCGAGACGGCGCGCAGGGCCGGATTCGACAATATCGGCATTGATCTGATCCATGGCCTGCCGGAACAGACAATGGATCAATGGCTGGCCGATATCCGGCAGGGGATTTCGTTGAGCCCGGAACATTTCTCTGTTTACGGGCTGACCGTTGAAGAGGGGACTCCGTTCGACAAACAGTACAGCGGCAGTCCACTACTGCCCGACAGCGACCTGTCGGCCGACATGTTCGAGGCCGCCGATTCCGAACTGGTCGCCGCCGGTTACGAACATTACGAAATCGCCAATTATGCCCGCCCGGGCCTCCGCTCCCGGCATAACAGCGGCTACTGGAGGCGGGACGGCTATCTGGGGCTGGGAGCCGCCGCCCACTCCTTTATCAAGGTGCCACAATACGGCAGACGCTTCAGCAACAGCATTGACCTGGAGGAGTATTCCAGTGGAGTCCGCCAGGGGCATTTGCCGCAGCAGAACATCACAGAACTTGACCGGGATGATAGCCTGTCCGAGTTCATCTACCTTGGTCTGCGCATGGCTGACGGCATCAACCTTGAAAATTTCAAAGAGCAATTCAACTGCGATATGCAGATCCTGTTTGCGGCAGAACTGAAAGAACTGGCTGGTTACGGCCTGTTGACGATAAACGGCAGCAATCTCCGCCTGACGCTGAAGGGAATGCTCCTCTCCAATCAGGTCTTCAGCAGATTCCTCAGATAATTCCTCTCTTCAGCAGGCCAACTAGGCAAGATCCCCCTCGTTGATAATTTCCAGAAAACGATTAAACAGCTCCCCGTTGAAGGCGCCATTTCTGGCCTCTTCCCCCATAACCTTGAGTGCCTCGGCATGTGAATTCGCCTTACGATACGCCCGATCCATAATCAAGGCGCTATAAACATCGCAAATTGCCGACACCTGACCGCTCCGCGGGATTTCATCCCCCTTGATTCCGGTGGGATAGCCATTACCATCGTATCGTTCATGGTGATAACGAACAATATTGAGCACAACCTGACTGTAATTTCCGCTACGTTTCAGATATTCATACCCTTTCTGGGTATGCTGTTTGACCTTGTAATATTCAATGTCGGACAGGGCGTCATTCTTTTCAAGAACCTCACTGGTAATAAAGGTCATACCGTAATCATGAATAAGTGACCCGATGCCAACATCAAGCATCTCGTCCGGACCCAGCTCAAAAAGCCGTTCATGCACCAGCAGAGAGAGCGCCGCAACCTGAACCGCATGGGTAAAGATATAGAAATTATGATCAATAACCGTCTGGAGCGATTTCAGGGCCTGAGCATCCGTACCGACATACTGCATAAGATGCTGAACCATGTTACGGCAACGCACCAGATTGGCCGATGTCTCCGGTGATTCAAACATGTCAATAACGCAGTTCACCGAGGTTTGATAAAGGATCTTCCCCTTGACAGCGCTACTGAGATCATCACTGGCGAGCATCTCTGCCAGGCTGTTCTCCATAAAATCGTTGAGCAGCTCCATATCACCACTGCGAACATAGAGAAATTCGGTAAAATTTCTCTCCAGACGACGGCGATCATCCATGGTGAAGGCCCTCTCCGGCGCCTTATAGAGCACGTAATTACCACTGCTCTTCAAGTACAGCGCAACAGAGGGAAAATTTTCCGGGGAGATGCTGTCAATGCTAATCGCGCGCCAATAACGATCCTTACTCATAAACCATCCTTCTTAGTGACAGAGAATTATTCCAATACGACAGATAAAATTCAGTTGATGCCCCATTTATCCAGTACCCTGCAATTCAAGGCGTTCTTGATTTCCTGCTTGAGCTTGAGAAGTTCCACTCTCTCTTCACCATAGGCATGATTAATACTGTCCATAACAACGGCATGCAATTGACTCAACTTGCCCCGATCACCCATGGACGCCCTCAATTCTCTACGAAGCATATCTGTAGATTTCATATCTCACCCCCAGAGCTTTTTCCGTTCAGCGTCCCATTCCCGCTATATCAACAGTACAATTCCAATTTCAAATCAAATATGAAACCAAGGCAGCAAGGATTGAGGCAACAAAGGCAGCGCTTTGATCTGGAATTGGTATAAAAACAAAAAAAACCTGCTTTTCAAAGAAAAGGCAGGCATGGTCCGATATTGCAAAACAGCAATATCAAGTTTACCGCTTCGGTAACCCCTCTTCCCGTTCTGGGTAGGTGGCTTTGCGTCATCCGGTTCCCCGGATTTTGCCTTTTCGGTGATATCAATATTCAATTGGTGTTAAATATGGACAGATTAAACATACATGTCAACCATGAATATCAGATTGCGGCCGCCAACCCAATATTGCATAAGCCGATATATTCAATAGATGCCGGCAATAATTCAAACCCGCCATAAGAATAATTCCCCTTGCCAGAGAACATAAACCGTTTATAATCCAACGCATGATCCCTGACTCCCTGAAAACTGAACTGCAACAGCGCGTCAAGCCTGCCGTTACCAACCGTGAGGCGGCCATTGACGTAATCAAGGAGCTTCAAAGAAACAGCGGAGCAGATCTCCGCCCCGAATGCCACCCATGAAAAGCCGTCCGCCCCACGCCATAATCACCCTGATTACCCTGATCTGCCTCTCCCTGGCAGCCCATGCATCCGCCAGAGAACTGTACAGCAACATCTGGAGCGGCTACTCTACCTCTCTGGAGGGACGTTCCCCTCAACAACGCCACAATGCGGCACTGGCCGGCAAAATACTGGATGAAACCATCATCCCGCCCGGTGGCCAGTTCAGCTTCAATGAACTGATCGGCGCCCGGGAGCGTTACAAGGGATACCAGGCGGCGCCATTCCTCAATGCAAGCGGGATTTTGGAGGACACCCCTGGCGGCGGCATCTGCCAACTGGCCTCAACCATCTACAATGCCGGTCTGCTGGGGGGACTGGAGATTGTGGAGCGCCACCCCCATTCCAGACCGGTCTCACACGTGCCACCAGGACGGGACGCCACAATCTCGTCATGGCGCAAGGACCTGAAGATGCGCAACCCCTTCCCCCACCCGCTGATACTAAGGATCAACAGCAGCAATGACCGACTGACGGTTTCACTCCGTTCGCCGGTTCCGAAAAGTTTCCAGGTCAGCATTCGGGTCCAGCAGAGCCTGGTTGAACCACAGAGCGTGGCGGCCCGCGGAATCGCACCGCAGAGCGGCATGCACGGTTATTCGACCCAGACCAGACGGGTCATCGTTCAGGACAGTAGCGAAAAAAGCGAGATCATCTCGGAGGATTTCTACCCTCCAGCCAGCCGGATCATTGCCGGAGGTGGCAGATGAGTCAACTGTGTAAGGCGTCCTCGCTGATCAAAACCGGTCTATGCCTGCTGCTGTTTGCAACGATCCTGTTCCTGACAGAACCGGCTTCAGCCGCCAACGGTTTCAGCAAGGCTGAAGGGGCGGCATTACTGGAATATGCCCACGCCTGCCTGCTGGCCAGGATTGATGGCACCAAAAGGCCGGCGCCGCCGAAATTCGCCACCCAAATACAACGGCCATGCTTTGTCACCTTTTTCAACGGTAAACGGGTCTTTGCCTGTTTCGGCGGTTTCACCCCCCGCAAGGGAACCCTGGCCGAAGAGATTGACGAGAACATCCGTCTGGCGCTCAAAAATGATGGCCGCAGCCGCAGGATTAACCGCAATAATGTTCTCAACGCCGGACTGCAGCTCACCTTCCCCACCGGCCAGCCGGAACGGGTCAACAGCTACAGCGAAATCGACCCGCTCAGCGAGGGGATGTTCATCGAAGAAAACGGCAACGGGGTTGCCTTTGTTCCCGGCGAGGCCAAAACCGCTGCCTGGGCCTTCCGCGAAGGATTGCGCCGCCTGGGGGCACAAAACCCACAAAACAGCGCGGTTTATCGCTTTAGAGCAACAGCAATTTCAACCAGACAGAGCCTTTGATTTCAGACCAGTCAGACCCGTCAGACCGGTCTGAAAACTATAGCCAACCACTACATTAATCATAAAGAAGGAGCGCCCATGAAGACTATTCGCACCATCCTGACATTGCTGATCCTGGCAATTCTGCCGGCAACGGTTTTTGCCGCTGGCGGCAAGGGCAAGGCAACCGCCACACCACAGACAGTCACCATCACGGTCAGTGAGGGTGAGACCAACAAACCGGTCAAGGATGCCGAGATCACCTTTTACAGAAAATTGGGTTCCAACAACTACAGCCGCCTGACCTCCATCAGATCCGCTGAAAACGGCAAGGCCAGCATCAAACTGCCGAGCGGGTTTTATAACTGGAGTGTATCTGCACCCGGTTACGGCACCGTTGAGCGCAACCTCTCCGTAGATAAAAAGCCGCAGGAACTGACCTGTTACCTTCGCAAGGAAGCGGTCATCAGCGGCCAGCTGGTCAACTCGGACGGCCAGGCCATGTCCGGGATCAAGATCAGCGTCGGCCGGTTGCATAACACAACAACCGCCAAGGATGGCAAATTCAGAATCACGGCACTGAACAACAGCGGCTATGAACCGGCTGTGCGCACCCCTGGCTATGTCCTCGAAAAAAGCGCCTATATCTATCTGTCCGCCGGTGAAAACAAGGAACTGGGGGCAATGATCCTTAAAAAAAGCGCCACCCTGCAGATCAGGACGAAGATCACCACCAGCGGGGCT
The DNA here is from genome assembly GCA_964292275.1 of uncultured Desulfuromonadaceae bacterium. Classification (GTDB taxonomy): domain Bacteria; phylum Desulfobacterota; class Desulfuromonadia; order Geobacterales; family Pseudopelobacteraceae; genus CAXYUZ01. The sequence goes on along the minus strand of CAXYUZ010000058.1, from coordinate 4,442 downwards.
GGACAGAAGCTTGACAAGATATCCATCAACATGAACGGCAACAACATCTACCGCTCTGATAGAACGGACAAACAGGGCAAAGTCAGCTTCGCGAATCTGCCACCAGGACACTACTCTGTTTCCATCTCCGATGAACGAATCAAACCATTGAGCCAGGAAATCGACATCAGCGAGGGAAAGATTGAGACACTTGAACTGCAAGGCGAGACAAAACCGGCATCACTGAGCATTGAGGAGTATAGCGAGGTTTATCTCCCCGAGCGGCCAATCAGAATCCGCTGCTACGGCCTCTGGGTCAGCAAGGCCGAGGCAACACTCTACAATATCGACAGTTCCGCCCTCTTCTCCGGCGGGATCACCATCGCCAAACCGGATGACATCCCCCCCTCAAACCTGAACCGGATCAACGCCATACCGGTCTCACTCAAGGGAAGGGCGAACAGCTATACCAACCACGCCCGTTTTTCACTGCCCGGCCTCAAACCAGGGGCATACCTGATTGAACTACGCGGCAACGGCGCAAGCACAAGATTTGCCTTTCTGGTTACACGGCTGGGGGTAATTGCCAAGGTTTCACCAAAGGGAACCATGCTGTTTGCAACCGATCTGGAGAACGGCAGGGCGCTGGCAGATGTCAGCATCAGCAACCAGGCCGCCAGCACAACGGTTAAAACAAATCAGGATGGAATAACCGCCATAAATACGGTTAAGGGTGGCAATCGCCTGGCCGCCCGGATCGGCTCCAACCTGGCCTTCATCGAACTCCCCGAAAAAACGACTGGTTCCAAAACGGATAAAAACAAGGGCTACATCTACACCGACCGGCCGGCCTACCGTCCCGGACAGACCGTCTACTTCAAGGGCATTGTGCGCCAGAGCAGCAACGACGAGCTGAAGCTGGCCGGCAGCGACAAGGTCAGCATTGCCATCAATGACAGCGGTGAGAAGGCAGTCTGCGAACAGCTGGTCGACCTCTCCGCCAACGGCTCGTTCAACGGTGAATGCGTTCTGCCAGCCGGTGCTGCGTTGGGTGGCTATGGCATTGTTGCCGGGAGCGAGGGAAGTTACGGCCAGGGTTCATTCAAGGTACTCGAATACCGTAAACCTGAATTTGAGGTCAAGGTCACCCCGGATCGCCGCTTTCTGGTGGTCGGCGACAATGGCGAGATGAAGGTCACGGCACGCTACTACTTCGGCGCCCCGGTTGCCAACGGCAAGGTTGCCTGGAGGCTTTACAACCAGCCCGCCTGGTGGCTGGATGGCCAGGCAGAGGATGACGAGCGCGGCATGAGCGGCTACTCGGACCTGATCGGTGAAAGCGAGGCAACCCTTGACAGCAACGGCCTTCTCACCCTGCCGGTAAAACCGCAACAGCATGATTCACCCCAGTCATACACGCTGGAGGTGGATATCACCGACAAGTCATCACGTCAGGTCTCCGCCAGCGGCGCCGTGACCGTTGTACCCTCACTCCTCGCGCTGAACGTCAAGTCCGGCAGCTATCTCAGCCGGCCGGGACAGGCAGTTGAAATCAAACTGCACGCCGCCACCTGGGAGGGGAAAGGGGTAGCCGCACCGCTGAAAGTGACCTTCGAACAGCAGCAGTACAACAAGAAAAACCGTTCCTACAACTGGCGGCCGGAACAGAGTATAAACCTGACAACAGACACCAGCGGCACAGCAACCACCAGCTACCGTTTCCCGACCTCCGGCTACTGGCAGATCCGGGTTGACGGAAGCGACCAGGCCGGACGCAAGTCAAGCGCAACAACCTCCGTCTGGGTCTGGAAGGATGGCTACAACTGGGAAGGTTCCTACCGCGAACTGGAGGCGGAGTTCGACAAAAAGAGCTACAAGCCGGGCGAGACCGCCAGACTGATCGTCCGCTCACCGGCAACCGGCGGAAACCTCCTGCTGACTATCGAGGGGAGCGATATCAAAAAACGGCTCAACATACCGCTGAAAGGGATGGTCCAGGTGGTCGAACTGCCGGTTCTGGAATCCTATGCCCCCTACATCCACATCTCAGCGATCTATGTCAATGGCGGCCGTTTCTACAACCGGACACTGCCGCTCAAGGTTGATCATCAGCCAGGCTTGATCAACGTCAACATCAAAAGCGACAAACCGGTCTACGCACCGGGCGACAAGGTGCGGCTGACCGTCTCATCCACCGTCAGCGGCAAACCGGTTCCGGCCGAGCTTTCCATCGCCGTTGTTGATGAGGCGATCTACGCCATTGCCCCTGAACGGGGAGATGACATCTACAAATTCTTCCGCGGTTCACGGGAAAACCAGGTCACCACCCTGCACTCCTTCCCCAGGGTCTATCTGGGCGGTGCATCCAAGGATAACGGCGCATTCAAGGCCAAAGAGGATGAGCTGAAGGGGATCAAGGTCCGCAAGATCTTCAAGGACACCGCCTTCTGGCAGCCGATGCTGACCAGCAACCCGGATGGCAGCGCCAGCGCTGAATTCACCCTGCCGGACAACCTGACCACCTGGCGCAGCAGCGCAATTGGCCATACGGTGGATAACGAATTCGGCAGCGGCCGGCAGAAATTCATCGCCCGCCTGGAGCTGATGGCCAGACTATCACCGCCACGCTTCTTCACCGTCGGCGATGAGCTGAATGTTCCGGCGGTCATCAACAGCATGACCGATGATAACCAGACCGCAAAGGGACGTTTCGAGGCAAGCGGCCTGAAGCTGAACGGCGAGCCATCCTTCAGCGGCCAGATCGCACCAAAGGGCACCCTGCGCTATGACGTACCGGTAAAGGCTGAACAGCCGGGCAGCGCCACCCTGCGCCTGATGGCCAAGGGGACCTCCAGCGGCGATGCCATGGAACTGGAGATACCGGTCAAACCACGCGGCATCAACCGCACGGTTGACGGGGGAATCGCCCTGCGTGACCAGGATGGAAGCAGTGAGCTGATCCTGCCGGACAACGCCCTGGCGGACAGCGCCGTCATGAAACTGAGCTTTGCCCCGACCGTGGCAAAGGGGCTCAACCGTGCCATCAGCAAGCTGGTGGAATTCCCCTACGGCTGCGTCGAGCAGACCCTCTCCCGCTTCATACCGGCAGTGCATGCAAAATCAATCCTTGGCAGCAACAACTGGCAGCCCGAACCGGCCTTGGCCGAGAAACTGCCCCTTGTGATCAGCGAGGGGATCAAACGGCTGGAAGAGATGCAACATGAGGATGGCGGCTGGGGCTGGTGGAAAAAGGATAGCACCAGCCTGACCATGACCGCCCATGCAATGTATGGCCTTGGACTGGCAAAGAAGGCCAGGGTGGAGATCCCGTCCAATCTGTTCGATAACGGCATGAAATCGCTGGAGGCCCAGATCGGATCCGCCAGCAGCCAGGATCTGCCCCGCGCCTACCGGGCGTTGACCATCAACGGCAAACGCAACCCGGCCATTGAAGAAAAAATCGAAAAAATCTGGAATACACTGTCGATTGCCGAACAGCTGGCCTATAGCGAGGCGCTGAGCTTTGCAGACCAGAAAGAGGCCGCTGCCGCAAGACTGAAAAAACTGCGCGCCGTTGTCAAGAATGAAGGAACTGCGGCCTACATCCTCGACGCCGATGCGGATTCATGGTGGTACGGCTGGCGCTGGGGTTCATCCGCCATTGAAACAACCTCCAGCCTGCTCTCTCAACTCGTGCGGATCAAACCGGATGACCCGCTGGCGCCTAAACTGGCCGAATTCCTGGCCCGCCGCCAGAGCGGCGGCTGGTGGCAGACAACCTCATCATCGGCAGCGGCAATCATCGCCCTCTCCGACTACATTGCCGCCAGCGGTGAAGCGACTGCCAGCTACAACGCATCACTGTTCCTGAATAATGACAAGATTGCCGATTATGTCGTCACAGACGGCGAACTGAAATCAGGCGAAGCAGAGCTGAAGATCGCGGCAGACAGACTCCACAATGGCAGCAACCGGATCAGGCTGGTCAAAAACGGTAACGGAGCGGCCTATCTTTCCTCATCAATGAGCTTTGCCGTACCGCCAGAGGCCGCCAAATCATCGTCTGATCTGAAACTGGAGAGAACGGTCTACCGGATTTCAACGGTCAAGAAGGGAAACAGTCTGGAACGGCAGTATACCCCGCTGAAGGCAGGTGAGGCGATCATGACAGGCGACAATATCGAGGTGCGTCTGCTTGTTGAAAACAAAAAGGGACTTGAATATGTCATTATCGAAGACAAGCTGCCGGCCGGTTTTGAATCCAGAAACACCGAACTGGACCCGGAATTCAGAGACGACGCCGGATACAGTGCATGGTATTCACACAATGAGCGTCGCGATGACCGTATGGCCTTTTTCATCACCACCCTGCCAGCCGGTAAACATGAGTTCCGCCATGTGATCTACGCGGAACTGAGCGGACAGGCAATCGCCCTCCCCGCCTCCACCTGGCCGATGTATCA
>CAXYUZ010000057.1:0-19147 GCA_964292275.1 uncultured Desulfuromonadaceae bacterium | reverse complement strand
GACCTGTCTTTTTGTCAGGCTTTTTTAAATTTACAGAAAAAATGATACGCTAACAGGGGTGGTGTGTAATATTTGATGTGTTTATATTTTGCATTTCGTTACATACGATAACACCGTCAAAATCGCACCATAGTTCTTTCATTTAATTCTCCTGTACGCATGGCGTTGGCCTTATTCCGGGAAGTTTTCTGCGGTAATCCGGGCCTGCATGAACCTAATGACCAGCGGCTTCAGTTCAGTTGTCGCAACATATTCATCACATGCCGGCTGATCCTTTGCTTCCATGCAATTATCCATCGCCGTCAGGTACTCTTCCGGGTAATGTGTCTTCAAATAGGCACTGCGATAGGACATGAGGGCATGGTCTGCCGCCTGCCATTCATCACGGAAGTCGTATCGGCTAAACCAGCTGATTTGTTTGAAGATGCGTTCAGCAATTGGCCGATCAAGCCAATCTTTTACTGCTCCGGTAATGAACCGGTGCCTGTGATTGCCTATATCACCAGGTAGGCACGTTTCCAGGGTAATGCGAAGCTCATTCGCTTCCTGTTCGGAATACCCGGCGACGGCCTTGGCAATTTCAACCACTTGATTTCGATAGAGAATTGCTCCGTTGCTGCTTTTCAGAATGGGTTTCAGTCCTGGGTGCATGTAGCTGATTGGCAAGTTAGATTTCTTTCTTTCGATATACTCTGCCAACGCGCCGGAGAGCAGTGGCCCCGGGCAATCGAGGGCAAGGACATACATCAGGTCGATAATATCTCTTGGCTGGAGCATCTGGGTAAAGTAGTTTGCCCCGTAAGATTCGAGGCGATAGATTCCGCTCGTGTCTCCAAGCACCAGTTCATCGAAGACGTACTCGTCGTTCTCTCGGATGCTATCAAACTCCAGGTCCGGCTCTTTATTCTTGTTGACCAATAAGGCGGCTTCCAGCAGGTAGGGGGGAGGATCAGGATAATCCGTTGGCATTGCGAAGGTGTACTCATGCAAGTTGTTATCGCCGTATGTAATCTTGAGAGTCATTGAAGTACCTTCTGCTTATTCTGTGAATAGTCGCTGGCGATGCGGTAAGTGCATATAGATGAAAACAATCCGGAAGCGCTTAATCAAAAGTAAGCATCCCCCGGCAGAACCGGGGAATGCTTACTCGGCTGTCAGTGAAGTCATGAAAACTCCTTTGCAAACAGTGCGGGTTATACTTGAATGAATATTTGGCTGATTTACTTATTGTTTCCACTTCATTGGCGCTTGATAGCCCCGTGTCTCAAACTGTTTAATGAGGCGATCCCAGTGGTTTACTTCATTATTCCCGATCCAATTTTCACCTGTATCTATCACAAGCAAATAAGGGGTAGGATCCAGAATGCCGTTCAATGAGAAAGAAGATAATAACTTTTCTGCGGAAGCGACTGGACTGCAAAATTTATGGGCTATGCAAAGATCGAGAATGTTTTGTGCCACTGTTTTATACGACTTAATGATGTCGTGGCCTTCATTGGTAATAAAATTTTCATAGTATCCCATTTGAGTCAGAATTTCTTGGTCGCCGTCGTTTTTTGAACGAAGACGGTTATCGGTATCCACTTTGACTTCGATGAGTTGTAGCTTGAGATCATCCTTAATGACAGCTAAATCGATTCGATTTGCGACAAATTTCCTATTGTTGATTATCTCTTTTTGTGGATCCTTCTCTCGTGTAAATGCAACTTCAAGATCGATAAGTTTTGGGGTAGCTCTCCCAAGATACTCGGCCAGTGAACTTTTTTCTCCGCGAATATACGGTCTAAAATATTTTGAAGGGTTATTGGCAATTTTCAGTAAACTTAGGTCGCCAACTGAAAGGTCTCCGTCTTTACGTTTAAGTTCAACATACTTATTCTGGTCTGCTTTCCCCAGATATTTACTATGAATACTGAACTTGTCATTCAGTGGAACGTATTTCAAAATCGAGCATCCACGGTAATAGATATTTATGTAGTCCTCCCGGATACAAATTTGAAAATTGGCACTCTCCTTAAAAAAACGACCTATCTCAGTACAATCAAGAAATTCTTTGACTTCAGTGACGGCTTTAGGGCTTAACCCTCTATAGAAACTTGCTTTCGGCATTGCACACCTCCTGCTTTAAATATTGTATGATACAGCGTCATTTAGCATTCTGGTATTTTTGAACAGGTTGCTGAAAATCTGTGAACATTCCGTATGCACAGGAACCAGCATCTTAGGATTTAATGCTCCTGCAAAATTCTTCAAATCCTCAACTGTCGCATGCCCGCTGGTATGGGCATACACGAAGTTGATCTGCGGATCGTTTTGATAGCCGGCAATGGCCTCAGCTCCATAATAGTCAGAATCCGGGTACTTCAAGTATCCAAGCCACTGTGAGTAAATGACATTAACCGGCATCACTGTTTTATACAAGTCTATGATTTTGAAGTGAGACATTTTCCCAAAAATCAGGTGTTTGGCTGGATTTGCCTGTAACTCTTCCTTTTTTACACGATGCTGATAAAGCCGTTTGCGGAAGTTTCCAAAATAATCCGGATGTTCTTTCAATTTTTCATGCTGGCTCTGAGACAGGTAGACCTTTATAAAATCCCACTCCATGGCGGGAGTGCTGTTTGAGACCAGTTTTAACTGTTCCAGTACCCAGGCGATATAGATGTCAATCACCAGTGTCTTGCCGGTCCGTTTACAGGCCCGGAATGCCGATACTATCCGATCGATGTTCTGTGATGATGAGATGATAAATGAAATGTTGGTTTGATCTTTGATTGTTTCATAAATCTTTTGCTCCACTGCGGACTCTTCCGGAAACTTATCGTTGTTCCGCTGCATCATGGTTCCTTCCATGAAGAGCAGATCAATATCCTTGGGCGGATTCTCAATTATTTTGTCGAACAGCATGGATTTTCTGCCATGCCCACGAAAATCGCCGCTGTAGAAGATCCTCTTTCCATCGGCCTCAATCAGAAAACCGTAGGGGTCCGCCGCTGAATGGTCAACCAGGTATGGTGTTATCAGAAAATCCCCGACTGTAAATGGCTGCCAACACTTGAAATGGCGAATTAAGTTTTTGTGAAGCGGGGTGCCAAGCAGCATTCTGGTGGCATCGATTAGGTTCTTCCCCAGCTCTCCCATATAAACTGGAATTGTGGGATCAAGAGCATCAATCAATCCAAAGTGGTCCTGGTGAGGATGGCTGATCAATACGGCATCCGGTTTCAATGCGGCGACATCGATATGCCTGCTGTCCTTGCTCAACGGCAGGCCAAGGTCGAGCAGGATTGTCGTCTTGCCAGAAAACAATTGGATACAGGTGCCGCCTATCTCATTGGCTCCACGATGAATAAGGATTTTCAATTACGACTCCTTTCTGTTTTTGGGACAATCTGATTCCTAAACATTTGTTTAATCGACCATTCCTTGTCTCCCTGCTATATCAAATAGTGACGATTGCACTTTGCACACTGGTAATGCGCATCCCTTTCACGTTCAATATTCTGGTGTTCTAATGCAAAGACCTTTATTACCTTCAGAAGTTCATCTTCGTTCAGGCAGCCGTCAAAGTAAATCCTGAAAACTTTGCAATTCGGGAAATAGACAACCCTACCCCTTGGAAAGTAATCATAGGGCATCGATTTAAACAGCCGCTCTATTGGTGATTGAGGCTGCAGCGCCTCGTGATAGTCATTGTGACCACTATGCTGAAGCGCCTCGCCGTATGGTTCCGCCTGTTCGAGCACGACTGAGTCGTGCAAAACCTGCCCCTTGACCACAAAATAGATGCCGACCATTGGATTCATATATTCACCCCATTGTTGCTGTCAGTGCTATTTATATTAATATCACAGGAGTGTGACAAAATAAGTCGTAAGAGGATTAGTGTGTTTAAAGTTCTTGTTTATTGTATCTTGGGATGGGGATAAGAAATGGTTGGCTGATTGAGGCAAACAAAAAGAGAGCAACCGTTGAGGCTGCTCCCTTCTTTATTCCTGAATATTTACGATATATTCAAAACTTAGTATTTCTGGTCGGCGTAGTCCACCCATCCACCGGCACTGACCAGCGCCTTGTCAAACGGCGATATCTCAAAGTTCAAACTTTTCTGTTTGCCCCCTCCGCTGACGTTGAGAGTTTGTGCTTCCATGTCGATGCTGATGGCGGCGGCGCTATCTCCGGCATGGCGGAAGATGCGGGCAAAGGATTCGGCGATGACGGTGTTGATGCCGTTGACCTCGAATACCCAGGGGGCGTGTTCACGGGATGAGCCGTAGCCGAAGTTGGAGCACATACCGCAGGGGTCGACATACCGCAGGGGTCAGCCCTTAACACGAGACATTTCCGACTCCAACCTGCCAATTTCCTTTTTCAGCGCAGCATAGGCTTTCACATACTGCACCATTCGCTAATTCACACCATCATAAAAAACATGAAACTGCATTGACGAGGGTATTTTGAGTGCTACTATTTCTGCAAACATCACAACCTTGCATCAAATCCCCAAACACAAAGGAGAATGTATGAAATTCAAACAGTTCACGTTAATGTTTACTCTTCTGCTTATCGGTCTCGCTTTTGTTGCAGCACCGGCTCTGGCTGATTTTAACGTCGATGACCGTGTTGAATGCCGATGGAAAAATGGCTCAACCTGGTATCCCGGCGTAATCGTTGAAAAGACCGGTAACCGGGTATTCATTCATTACAATGATGGCGACAAGGAACACACCACGACCGGTAAATGTCGCAAACTCGAAAGAACAATGCACAGAGGGCATCTCGGGGTAGGATCACGGGTAAGTTGCTACTGGAAAGGTGGCTCAACCCTCTATCCTGGCGTAATTATGAAGAAGACCGGTAATCAGGTGTTCATCCATTACAATGACGGTGACAAGGAACATACAACGATAGATATGTGTCAGCCTCGCTAAAGAAGGACACAAGGGGTCAGCTCTTGACGCGAGACATTTAGTAGTTATCTTTTTACTTTCTGACATATCTCATATCAAGGGCAGCCCCATAACAATACTTAAAACGGGATCTGCTGACGGATAACCTGACATCACCGCTGGCGATCCCGTCCGGCTGCCATTTCCACACCCGCTGCCGGCACGCCGCCGAGATCTGCCGCACAACGACACCTCCACTGCAAGACAGGCGACCCGATCACCAGGTCGCCTGTCATTTTCCGCTAAACTAAAGACAGCCTCCTACAGACTCAATTCCAGTATCCGGCGGCTCTCCTCCGGGTTGATATCGCGCCTTTCACCCAGTTTAACCATGCCGTGACGCTCCAGCTGGGCCACAATCTGAGCGATGTCATTTTGCGTAATACCGTAATCACCCAGACGTGTCTTGATCTGCAACGATTCGAAAAACTCTCTCGTCTTTGCAATAACGGCATCAATTCTGGCTTCATCATCACCAGCAGTGATCCCCCAAACCCGCTCCGCATACTGCAGCAGTTTCTCACGCTTCTGCTGGCGCTTGAACTGCATGACCGATGGCAGAACAATTGCCAGTGTCCGGGCATGATCAATGCCGTACAAGCAGGTAATCTCATGGCCAATCATGTGCGAGGTCCAGTCCTGCGGCACACCGGCGCCAATCAGGCCATTCAGTCCCAGGGTGGCAGCCCACATGATATCCGCCCGCACATCGTAGTTCTGCGGTTCCTGCAGCGCCTTAGGTCCCATCTCAATCAGGGTTCTCAGCAGCCCTTCAGAGAAGCTGTCCTGCACAGAACCATGTACCGGATAGGTCAGGTACTGTTCCATGATATGAACAAAGGTATCGACAATACCGTTGCTGATCTGCGCCGGCGGCAGGGTATAGGTTGTGACCGGATCCAGGGCCGAAAAACGTGGATAAACCAGATCACTGGTGAAGAAGAGCTTGTCCTTCGATGAGAGACGGCTGACAACCGAGCCGCTGTTCATCTCCGAACCGGTGGCAGGCAACGTCAGAACGGTTCCCATCGGCAGGGCCTTTTCAACACGAGCCCCTTTGGCGAGGATATCCCAGGGTTCACCGGCAAAATCAACCGCCGCGGCAATGAATTTTGTACCGTCAATTACCGAACCGCCGCCAACGGCCAGCAGATAATCAATCCGTTCCTCCCTGACGAGCTTGACCGCCTTCATCAATGTTTCATAACAGGGGTTCGGCTCGATCCCGCCGAATTCAAACAGCGTATAACCATCCAGTGCAGACTTGACACTATCCAAAACGCCATTGGCCTTGACACTCCCGCCGCCATAGGTAATCAGAATACGCTGCTTTTTGTCGATCTCGGCGGCAATACCAGCAATCGAACCCTTACCGAAGAGAATCTTTGTCGGATTGTAAAAAACGAAATTCTGCATCTTGTACCCTTCCTTTGTCGTAGAATATAAACCTGCATGGTCAACCGGGACAATGACTAAAGCGCCTGCCCCCCCTGCTCCGTTCCAGCCAGCAAATCACTCAGTGTCAAACTCCCCAGCGCCTGTCCAATGCCGTCACAACTGCGTTTGATCACCCTCTCCGCCATCTGGAGGACATCCGTGGAGCAGTCGATCCGTTCGCCGCTGTTGCGCAGCACCGTCACCAGCTCCAGAACGGTCAGCAGTCCAGGATCACGCCCAGGCAGCCAGCAGGGCGGGTTTGCCGAGGTTGATACGAGAAAGCCGTGCTTTTCCAGATAGACAAAAACCGGATCAAGCCACTTCAGGGGCAAGCCCAGTTCCTGCGCCAGAAGTTCTGCCGAGGGGGGCGCTCCGCTCCCCTTGAAATGACTGCAGACCTGGATCATTACCGCCAGAGACAGTTTTTCCAGTGCATCGGCACTGTCAGGCGGAGGATTGAGGCTATTGATATCAATGCCATGCAACTGATGCGCGGAGACAACCTCAACCCCCAGAAGCACAATCAGCCAGCTTGTGTAGACCCAGACGAGGAAAATCGGCAGTGCGGCAAGTGTACCGTAGATGGCATTATAGTTCGCCACACCAACCTGAAAATGAAAATAGCCCCACTGGGCAATCTGCCATACAGTGCCGGCCAAGACCCCGCCAATCATCGCCGAGGGGAGCTTTACGCGGGTATTCGGGATAAAAACATACAGGAATGTCATTGCAATCCAGATACTGACATAGGGGAGCAGACGAAACAGAAACAGAAACAGATCGCCAAAATAGCTGTTTTTGAGCAACCACTGCACAAGCCACTGACTCTGCAGACTGGAGGTCATACTTGTCGCAACCAGAATCAGTATCGGCCCGACAATCACCACGCTGAGATAATCGCTGAAACGTCTTTGAAAGGGGCGATTCTCCTGAACCCCCCAACTGGCATTAAAAGCGTCCTCAATACTGCCGAGCAATGAAACAACCGTCATGACCAGGGTCAATAATCCGATCGCCCCCAGCGATTTGACATTGGTATTATTGACATATTGAATAATACGGGCAACCGTTTCCTCCGAATCACCGGCTAGATTAACCAGCAGCGGCTCCAGCGAATTCTGCACCCCAAGTCCCTTGAGAACGGAGAAGGCAATTGCCAGAAACGGGATCATCGAAAGCACCGTCGTATAGGTCAGGGCACCCGCCCGAAGTTGGGATTGATGTGCCATGAAACGGTTCTTTACAAAGCAGGCAAATTGCAGCAGGGCAAAGATGCGCCCCTTCATCCCACGCCAGGCATGGGGGTCATTTATCCTCAGACATTCGGGAATACTCTGCATTTTTTTCATAACACCACCCTGATATTACTGGATCTGATTTGTCGCTGACAATATAGCACGGATAGCCTGTGCAAGCTCAGCCACCTGAAACGGTTTCTGGATATAACCATCCGGCCTGTCTGTTTTAAACCGGGCTGAGACAATCTGCTCGCCATAAGCACTGCTGATAATAACCCGTACGTCAGCACGAATCCTCTTCAGTTCGTCAAATATGCTCACATCCATAACCGGCGTCGTCAGATCGAGCAGTACAAAGATAATATCAGCTCGATGCTGCCGGAAAAGTTGAACCGCCTCCTGACCATCACCGGTGCTGACTGACTTAAAACCAAGCATTTCCAGTGATTTAACCTCAAGGTCCCGTATGGCTGCATCAGCCTCCACAACGAGCACCACTCCATTCTCCTTTGACGGCAAAGATCCGGCGGGTTGTATGTCAACAGCGGCCATTTTGGTATCCGGCAAAGCATCCCCTTCTGCAACCGGGAAAAAGATACGGAACGTAGAGCCGTTTCCCTGACTGCTTTCCAGTTGCAGAAAGGCATTATGCGCCCGGATAATCCCCTGAGTTGCAGCCATTCCCAGCCCGCGTCCGGTAAATTTGGTGGTAAAAAACGGTTCAAACAACTTATTCTGCGTCTCGAGGCTCATGCCGCAACCATCATCACTGACCTGCAGATAAACATAACGGCCTGGAGCCGGTTGCAAATCCTGCTGCAAACCCGCCACAAAATCTGTATCACACTCCATAATACCGGTAGAGAGCGTCACAACACCGTTCTGATCGCCAATTGCCTCAGCGGCATTTGTGATCAAGTTCATCACCACCTGCTGAATCTGCCCCGGATCGGCCAAAATAAGAGGCAGCTCGTCAGACAGTTCCACCTTAAAATCCACATTACGCCTAATAACCGTACGGAATAGATCAACATTCGCCTTGACGATCTCACTCAGATTAAGATTTTTCTTTATAAAAAGACCTTTACCGGAATAGGCCAGCATCTGATGAGTCAGATCAGAGGCACGACGACAGGCCAGTATCGACTGTTCAATGAAACCGCTCACCAAGACAGGCGAGGAAAGTTGCATCAGCGCCATTTCCAGATTACCCAGAATGGCCGACAGGATATTATTAAAATCATGGGCAATGCCACCGGCAAGGACACCAAGACTCTCCAGCTTCTGACTGTGCAATAGTTGACGCTCAATGTTAAAACGTTCCAGCTCAGCATTTTTACGCTGGGTAATATCAAACAGCACGCCAGTCCAGAGTGTGTAGCCATCGGCAAGGTCACGCGGCTTTGACTCAAAGTGAACCCAGCGGATCTGGCCATCGACAATGATTCTTCCCTCCCACATAAAAATGCAATGGTCTGCATTGGCCTGCACTCTTTTAGCGACAAAATCATCATAATCATCAGGATGAATACGCTTCAGGGTAGCAAGAGGATTCTCCAACAATTCCTGGTGGCTGATACCGATCAGTTCACAATAGCGTTCACTAATAAAGTCATACAGAAAGAGCGGATTATCCTCGTCAGCAAACTCCCCTCTGCCATTGCTCTTGACACGATAGATCCCAAACTGCTGACTGGAAACCAGGTCATCATAGAGCGCCCTGCTCTCGCTGATTTCATCGTCAGCAAGCTTCTGCCGGGCAACAAATTTTTCAATCCGGTTGACATAACGCAAAATCAGAAAATACAACAACAGGGCGGTAAGGATGATGAACATCAGCCCCTTGTAGATGGAGAGACGGGTAAAAATGGACGGATCCTTGATGATCAGACCGAGAAAGGAATCGGAAAAATAGATCCAGAGCGCGCCGAACAGGGAATAAACGGCAACAATATGCAAGATCTCCCTGTTTTTTGTTCCGACAAATGAAGCCATACAATTCTCCATACTAATGAATATGCAGCTTTATTATACCACAATCAGATTCATGACAAGGCAGAGGCTCATGGCGTGGGCATGATCAAGCAACATATTGACGGAAACTTCACCCATTCAGGGATGAAAACGGCAAGATTCAACAGAGCAGTAAAAATGAAATTTTGGCATAAAACGGGGGCGATCCGGTCAGACATGAATGGAAACCAGGGTGCCAAGTTCTCTCTTTTCATCCGTTGTTACCGGTTCCGATGGCTTGATTTCCTGATTTGAATTTACAGCGGGATCAGCAGATGTCGGTTGAGCATTACCCTGAAAGGTATCCGGCTGGTTGGATGAAAGCGAAACCGTATCCTCCACAAGCGGAAAAGACCTGAGCTGGGCAGTGGCAGCATTAGGCAAGGGAGAATTTTTATCCTTGGTATAACGCTCAATCTGCTTTTTGTAGGCAGTCTCAAGCGGTGTCTCCACACTTTTTTTAGGTCGAATGGGAAATGACATGAATAAAAAATAACATAAAGCAATCTACTTTAAAAGTCCCCAACTGCCTGCAAGACTAAAAAAATAATCTTTGCCGCAAAAAACGACCTCACGAAAAAAGTGAATGAATCAAACCGGTAAACTCGCTTATCCCATACGGTTTTGTTATTGCCGCTGCAAATCCATGTTTACTGTAATCTGCCATGATCGGGTCACTGGAATATCCGCTTGAGACAATCAGGCGGGCCGCAGGGTCAATGGCCAAAATCCCCTCTGACGCCTCCTTGCCCCCCATTCCTCCTGGAATTGTCAGATCCATAATCACACCCAGAAACGGCTGGCCCGACTCCATGGCATCCCTGTAAAGCCTGATCGCTTCTTCGCCATCCTTGCACATTTTAGATTGATAACCGATATAGTCCAATATTTCACCAACAAGCTCCTGAATCGGTTCCTCATCCTCCATGACAAGTATCCGTCCCCCGGAAGCAGTATTCGCAACCGTCTGATCACTGCTCGGGATTGGCGCTTCAACCGTCTCTGACTCTGATGGAAGATAGATGGTAAAGGTCGTACCGCGACCAACGGTTGAGGTGACAGTAATCTTTCCACCATGCTGACTGACAATCGAATATGTAGAGGCAAGCCCCAGACCGCTTCCCGATGGCTTGGTGGTAAAATACGGATCAAAGATACGGGCCAGATCACTCTCAGGGATACCACAACCATGATCATCAAACAAAATCTGGACATAATTCCCGGGCGGCAAACCATAGGTATTTTCTTCACCAAGGGTTTCATTCCGGGCACTGATCGTCAGAACACCGCCACCAGGCATGGACTGTGCGGCATTAAGGATAATGTTATTAAAGGCCTGACTCATCTGACCAGCATCCGCCTTGATAGATTGAAGATCATCCGGGATATTGGCAACACCACGCACATTGGAACCACGCAGCATCAACGACAGCGAATCCGTCAGTATTTTTGAGGCCGAGACGACCTTCTTGACCGGGTCGCCACCCTTGGCAAAGATGAGCAACTGCTGGGCCAGTTCAGCCGCACGCAGCGAGGCCTGATCCGCCTCCTGCAAACGTTTATAGGCCGCATGTTCTGAATCCAGCAGGGCCATTGCAAATGAGATATTGCCAATAACCCCGGTCAGAATATTGTTAAAGTCATGGGCAATGCCACCGGCAAGAACGCCCAGTGATTCAAGCTTACCCAGTTTAAGACGTTCCTTTTCCTGTTCCAGCCGTTCACTGATATCCCGTACAAATGAACAGATAAACTCTTCATCCTCAAAACTGAAAAGGGTGGCAACAATCTCCACCGAAAGTATATCGCCACCCTTTGACCTGAGCATTGCATCAAACTTGATCGATCCATCCTGTCGAATCTTTTCAATATGCCTCATCCAGGCATCTGTCTTATCGCTGTATGCGAGATTGATATCATGAACGGAAAGCTGCCGCAGCTCGTTACGACTATACCCCAGGTATCTGCAGGCCGCCGCGTTTACCTCGATTATCCGTGAGTCGGTTCTGATCCAGAAAATCGAGTCGGAGGCCGTATCAACACAGGACTGCGCAAGTCTGAGTGACCGATCCGATTTAATCCTGGAGAGTGCATTCTCGGCAAGGGCGGCGATGAGCACAACCAGAGACTTGTCATAATCCAGGATAATCTCTATCTTTTCATGACTGTAAACCGGCACCAGATCCAGCGCCGCCAGATAGGCATCCTGATCAAAACCGAACTGCTGCGCCTGCCGGACAAATATTTCCCGGTCAGGCACCTCTCCTTCATAAAAAAACTGCCCGATGAACAGGGTTGCCAGGTGTTGGCCAGCCACCAAAACCGGTATACCAATATCAACCAACCCGTTTTTGCAAATATATTGACAGGCCTCACCCTCCACGAGATGACTCTTGATATAATTATCACTTTCCTGACAACGACTGAGCGTCAACGGATTTATCCGGTGAAACTGTTTACAGATCAACGACCAGCCCGCCGCAACAAGAACAGTATTATCTCTGGCATCAAGCAGACCGAACGGTATCCCGGCAGCCATGTAGTGCGTATCGACCATTTTTTGTAATGCGCTCAAATCAATCAGTTCTGATAGTTGCAACGGCTGTTTCATGAAAAGATGCTCCATATGGTTTAATTGATTCAAGGGCTATACCACCTGTTCTAATGAAATCTACCACTAATCAACTGCATTGCAATAGATCACAACTAAAGTTTTTCAAGTCAGACGCAATTGGTCAAAAAATGACAAACGAACATATTTATCACGTTAATCAGGCATGATCGGTTTACTAAACAAAACTATGCGCTAAACTTTGAAACAGTCACACTTCAGTCTGTGGATCAGATCACATTCAGGGAGGCAATCATTATGGCTGTTCCAATCAAGGGCAACATAAGCTGGGTAGGCAAGGTGGACTGGGAGTTACGTAAATTTCACGGTGAGGAATATTCAACCCACCGCGGCTCCACATACAACTCATATCTGCTGCGCGAAAAGAAGACCGCCCTGATCGATACGGTCTGGACGCCATTTGCCAAGGAATTCATACACAATCTGCAAAAAGAGATTTATCTGAAAAAGATAGATTACGTCATTGTCAACCACGCCGAGTCAGACCACAGCGGCGCCTTGCCGGAACTGATGCGGCTGATTCCGGAGACACCGATTTACTGCACGGCCAACGCAGTTAAATCACTGAAAGGTCATTATCATCAGGAATGGAACTTCAATGTCGTCAAGAACGGGGATCGTTTAAGCCTTGGGGACAAGGAACTGATCTTCATTGAGGCGCCGATGCTCCATTGGCCGGACAGCATGTTCAGCTATCTTACCGGCGACAACGTGCTCTTCAGCACCGATGCGTTCGGACAGCACCTGGCAACAGAAAAGCTTTACAATGACCTTGTTGACCAGCCAGAGCTGTTTCAGGAGTGTATCAAATATTATGCAAACATACTGACCCCCTTCAGCGCCCAGGTTGAGCGCAAGATCAAGGAATTCGTCAGCCTGAATCTGCCGCTGGACATGATCTGTACCAGCCATGGTGTCATCTGGCGCAACAACCCGCTCCAGATTGTTGAAAAATATCTGCAATGGTCAAACAACTATCAGGAAAACCAGATAACCATTATTTATGATTCGATGTGGGACGCCACCCGGAAAATGGCTGAAGCGATTAGTGATGGGATCAAAGAGACAGATCCAGAGGTATTAATCAAGATCTTTAACGCCTCACGGGCAGACAAGAACGACATCATAGTGGAGGTATTCAAATCAAAGGCGATACTGGTCGGCTCCCCGACAATCAACAAAGGAATTCTTTCAGCAATTGCCGGCCTGCTGGAAGAAATCCGCGGCCTGGGCTTCAAGAACAAAACAGCAGCGGCATTTGGTGCCTATGGCTGGAGCGGAGAGTCGGTGAAGATGATTACGGAACGACTGCGCGAGTGCGGTTTTGCCATTGCGGATGAGGGTTTGAAATCCCTCTGGAATCCCGACGAAGTCGCCCTTGATAATTGCATGAAATTTGGCAGTGAATTTGCGCAGAAGGTTGCTGGTGACCCAACAAGGTAAACGTTTTCAACATTCCGAATCCCAGGTAAATGCATATCTTTTATCAAGTGTCACATGGTGCACTTGCAATATGAATTGACATCATCAGAACTCCGTCATAGCTCCAAATAATATTTTTGAGCGTCTTGACTTACCATGCATCGGTAGTAACCTTTCAACAACATTTAATTACACTCATATTGGAGGATAAACATGACACTTTACATGTATAAATTTTCCTACACACCGGAAAGCTGGAAAATGTTAGAAAAGCATCCAGAAGATCGACGTATTGCCATTAGCAACCTAATGAACCAAATTGGCGGTAAATTAATCAGTTTTTTTTATGCATTTGATGATTTTGATGGATTAGTAATCTTTGAAGCGCCGGATGACGCCTCGGCTCAAGCGGCAATAATCAAAATCTTTTCACACGGCCACGTCAAAGCGATCAGACCAACACAGTTGTTTACCGTAGAGAATATGATGGCTGGAATGCGTCAAGCAAAGGGCCTTGAATTTAGAAGCGTTACTTTCAACACAAATTCTGAAGTGCTAATTTAACTATTTATGGAGGATAAAAATGTCAACTTACATGTATCAGTTTTCTTACACCCCTGAGACATGGAAAAATCTTGAAAATGTTCCAGAGGACAGACGTATTGCCGTTCGTGAACTGCTGGACAGGCTAGGCGGACGATTGATTGAGATCTACTATACCTTTGATGAATTTGACGGAATTGTTTTTTTTGAGGCACCAAGTGATATTGCAGCAAAAGCCGCAATAGTAGATATTTTTGCGCCAGGCCATCTTAAAACAATACGTGCAACCCAATTATTTACAGTAGAAGAGACAATGCATGCAATGCACAAAAGTGAAAAACTGAGTTTTGAAGAGATTGGCCACAGCCATAAATTTTTCTGACTAACACTATTCTTCCGCTATTAAGAATGTCATCCCCGAATGTCTTTATCGGGGATCCATGATTTCAAATAGTTAAAGGCTGGATTCCCGATCAGAATCGTTTCGGGAATGACAAAGTTTGTAACTAACGGAAAATTGATTATAAACTCTGAAATCACATGGGACAACCAAACAGGTTGTCCCATTTTTCGCGCCACCTCAAGACACCTTATTCTTACGCAGCTTCTTATCCGCGTACATTGCCATGTCAGCTTCACGAATCGCCTTCTCAAGCTCAAAAGGCTGATGGGTTGTCGCGCACCCCATGGAAAAACGCACCTTCAGACCATGCACCGATTGATAGTGGCCATCCGAAAGCATCTGGCGGGCCCGCAACAGGATGCTGTCCAGCATCTGTTCCCCCACCCCAATCATCAAAACGGCAAATTCATCTCCGCCAATACGGGCAATGATATCGTCAGCACGAAAGATATCCCGGAACATGTCCGCAGCAGCCCGGATCAGCGCATCACCATGATCATGTCCAAAACGGTCATTTGCCTCCTTGAGTCCATCCAGATCGGCAATCACCACCGACAGAGGTGCAACCCGGCCACGTTTAAGGCGTTCGATCTCTGCTTCAAAATAGGTCCGATTGTTGAGTTTGGTCAGTTCATCATGGGTGCTGAGATACCTGAGCCGATCCTCCATTGCACGGCGGCCGGTGATATCGCGGGCCACATGCACTGCCCCGGCAAGCCGCCCTTCAGCATCAAAGGTCGGATTGACCGTAACATGAAAATAGCCGTTCAAACGGGGCATACACCCCTCTATCTCATGGGGTTGCTGGTCTTCAAGCAGGGCTGAATGGGGACAATTTTCCGGCGGGAAGTCAATGCCATGGATATGCTGATAACAGTAGCCCATCAATTCGCCGGCACAATCATCGTCAATGTCAAGCCTCCGGCGGGCAGCCTTATTGATATGCACTATCTGATGATTTGTATCCAGCACCATCACCAGATCCGGAATGGTATCAAATGTTTCGCGCCACTGGATATTTGACATAACCAATGCCTGGCGGGTTTCAAGCCGCTCCTCTTCCAGCTTGAGCCATCCCATAAAACTACCCAGGCCGCGCGCGGCGGTCATCACCATGGCGGTCTCGGCATCCGACCAGTGACGCTCCCGCAACATGTCACACAAACAGGCAAAACCCCATAGGTGACCTTCAGCAAAGATTGGAGTCAAAAGCAGCGAACGTGCGTGCATGCAGTCAAGCAGAGAACGTTCCTGTCCTGGGAAGGATGAGCGCGGACCACTCAACGTCTTTCCCTGGGAGAGGAATCGATACCAACGTTCTATGTACGGCATCTCGGAAGAACCGGCGTCTCTCACATCCAGAAAACACTGAACCATATCCCCGCCAGCAAATCCGCTTACCAAGGATATGACCCTTTCACCCATAATTGTGTCATATCTGTAGAGTGAAATTTTATCGGATCGAGCTGCCTTGGCCATCTCCTGTAGGGCAAAATCAACGGCATCCTGATTGGCATCAACGGAAAGCAGATATTGAATTGCCAGATTAACGCCCGAGAGCAAACGCGACTCATGCTCCGCAATTCTCCTTGCATTCAGAATTGACGCCTGTTGCTGAAGAACATAAAAAAGCCTTTCAATATTCAGAGGTTTAGTGAGATAGCCATCCACGTGGAGATCAATGGCCTGCATCAGATATTCAGAATCTTTTATGTCAGAAATAATGATTATCGGAATCGATTTA
Source organism: uncultured Desulfuromonadaceae bacterium (assembly GCA_964292275.1). GTDB lineage: Bacteria > Desulfobacterota > Desulfuromonadia > Geobacterales > Pseudopelobacteraceae > CAXYUZ01. Next base: position 2,766 of record CAXYUZ010000057.1, on the reverse strand, counting down.
CGGACCTGTTTAATGTGCCGGACAACATCCAAACCGGATACGATTGGAAGATACACATCGGTAAGAATCAGGTCAGGTGCCTTTTTCTTGAACAGATCAAGCGCAACCTTGCCTGTTTGAGCGGTATAAAGCTCACTGCAAACCGGCATAAGAATATTGGAGATATGAGAAAGCATATCCATGTCATTTTCTGCAAAGAGAATCGTAAGCCCACGCAGTTCAACAAAAGAGTTGGTTGTAGTGACAGACTTATGCACGTGCAAAAAGCACCCCTCGAGCTGGATTACTACGAACAGTTACGAAAAAGGCAAAAAACAGCAATCTGTTTTATCTAACCAGCGCAGTAACGTCGGTTCTGACTAAAAAACATCCGTTACTACCCAAACCATCTTCTGCAACAATCTAACATAGTTCTAAATAGCTCATATCCACATAAAACACGCTTTATTCAAACATTTTACAACTAAAATCAGATTACATAAAACGGACAAAATCTATTTAATGATAATACAAAATTTACAAATAACAACTGTTGTTTGCAAAATTAGTAATTTGACTTGACACAAAAAACAGTTAAAATTATAAGTTTGGCTTTTTCCAGTGGCGCCCCCGAAAAAGTCTGAAACAGACCTAATTACAACAGCCCAACAAATAAGGTCTGCCACAAATTTACAAACAGGAATGGTTCATGAAAAGATTTTTGGTTATTGAGGACAATGGGCAGGACATCGAAAAAATACTCCGTGACAACGGCCTTTCTGCAACAGAAATTGTACACAACGTCAGTGATATCAATGATGCGCGCAGACAATCGGAACAGAAATATCTTGATCTTTTTGAAAACGCACCGGTTGGCGTCTTTTACTCCACCATGGATGGCAAGTTTATTAACGCCAACCCTGCTGTGGCACGCATCCTGAAATACGATTCAGCGGAAGAATTTATCCGGATAGTAAATCAGACCAGCATCGCCGAGGCGGTCTATATGGATCCTGACCAGCGACAGGAAATGCTTCAAAGCGTTCAATCAAATCATGGCTGGCAAATATTTGAAAGGCAATTTCGCTGCAAGGATAACAGCATTATCACCTGCACATTCCACATCTGCAAAATCAAAGGAGATGACGGACAAACTGAGCTGACTGGATTTATTGAGGATATTACGGAACGAAAACAGTTTGAAGAGGCACTCAAAAAGAGCGAAAATCGCTTCCGGCTGATCGTAGAAACAGCCATGGAAGGAATCTGGCAGGTTGACCGGGATTGGAAGATAACCTACGTCAACCAGTCCATGGAACATATGCTTGGCTACGAATCCAATTCGATGCTTGGCTTGCATATCAACAACTTCATAGACACTACAAAACAACAAACGTTAAAAGAGATTATGGCTCGCCGCGAGCAGGGTATCCGCGAAGTCTATGACTTCAGTTTTGTCTGTAAAGATAAATCAATTATCAACGTCATTGTCAGCGCCACCCCCCAACAGGATGAAAACGGCTGTTTTGCCGGAGCCATTGCAATGCTGACTGACATCACCGACCGCAAAAGGGCCGAAGAATCGCTAAAATTGAATCAATTCATCATAGACAAGGCATCAATCGGCATTTCACGGGGTAATGATGATGGCCAGATAACGTTTGCCAATGAACATTGGGCAAAGATCCTTGGCTATACGCCGCAGGAACTCTGTTCAATGACCTTCTTTGACATAGACCCCAACCTGACACCGGAATTATGGCGTAATCATCGAAAGAAGCTGATCGCTACCGGATCAAACACACTGGAATCATTACATCGCCGCAAGGATGGCACATTATTTCCGGTAGAGATCGCAGTCAACTATCTAAGCTACAAAGATCATGAATTCAGCTGTTCCTTTAGCAGGGACATCACCGAACGTAAAATTGCAGATGAGCAGCTCAAGCAGAAACAACAGCAGCTTGAGGCACTGAACAGTACCCTTGAAAACAGGGTTCAGGAAGAGGTCGAAAAGAACCGGGAAAAGGATCTGATTCTGATCCAGCAGAACCGGCAGGCTGCCCTGGGAGAACTGCTTGACCATATCGCCCATCAATGGAAACAACCGCTCAACTCGATTGCCCTGATCATACAGGATCTTGGCCTGGCTGTTTCATATGGTGAACTGACAGAGAGGTACGCAGAGGAAGCGGTCGGTAAAACAATGGCGCTGCTGGAACATACAGTACAGACCATCGACATTTTCAGAGGGTTTTACAGACCGGACAAGGAAAAAAAGATTTTCACCATCAAGGAGTCGATTGACCAGGCCATCACCTTTATTGCACCAGCCTTCAGATTCAACGCCATAACAATTGAGCTTGATGTTGATCCCGGTTTGACGGCATTCGGCTACCATAAGGAATATACGCAGGTAATACTCAACATACTCAACAATGCCAGGGATATCTTCAAGGCAAGAAAAACTGAACAGCCAAGAATTGTAATCAAGGCCTTCGAGGAAGACAACAAGGCGGTTGTCACCATCACGGATAACGGCGGTGGCATTCCGGAGAAAATTCTGGATAAAATTTTTGAAATATATTTCACAACCAATGAATCAAATGGCGGAACCGGAATCGGCCTGTATATGTCAAAAAACATCATCGAAAACAACATGAACGGCAGGCTGATTGCTAAAAACAAAGCCTCTGGCGCACAGTTCAGGATAGAACTCTAAAGCAACCTAATGATTAGCACTCCACGCCGCGCTGGCGGCGCTTTATCAAAGAGTAACTTGCGGTT
>CAXYUZ010000056.1:0-19702 GCA_964292275.1 uncultured Desulfuromonadaceae bacterium | reverse complement strand
TCTCAAGTTACTCTATGAAAAATCGCTCCCGAAGGGGCGTAGGTCGCTATATAGGAGTCCAAATTCCCCTAACACTTTATCGCTAACAGAAATATAGCTGCACTAAATTTCGACTTATTATAACCCAGCCTCTCCCAACCACGTCCAAGTCATCTTAAGACCTTTTTCAAAATCCGTTTCCATACTCCAGCCGGTTTCTAAATGCAATTTCTCTGTATTAAGAACATTCTGCCTTACATCAAATGACCGCTCTGGAAGATGTTCAATACGAACATGATAGCCAAGAGGTTTAATAATAGCTGATATAACTTCAATCACATCTAAATTTGAATGACCAACACCTGAACCTATATTATACGTTTCTGACAATCTGCCTTTGTCCATTGCTGCAACAATACCTTCAGCTAGATCACTCACATAAATGTAATCACGTATTGTCCCCGTCTGACCAAATATTTTAATCGGTTCATTACGCATTATTGAAGACATTGCCGTTGATATAAATCCCTGCCCTATATATGGGCGCTGACCAACGCCATACGCATTGGCAGGACGGACACAAATATACTTTAAATCATGTGTTTTTGCGTAGAGATGAGCGTAATTTTCTAAAGTAAGTTTAGTTACCCCATACGGAGAAATAGGCCTCGTTCTATGAAGTTCATTGATAGGTAATTCCAAGGCCTCTCCATACACTGTACCGCCTGATGAAACAAGCAAAAGTTTGGCTCCACGACTCGCCACCTCAGAAAATAGCTGCACGGTAGGCGGAAGATTTTCAAGAAGATCTGCCAAAGGATTTTCAAATGAAGTATTAGGAATTGTCGCATACGCTAAATAAATAATTTCATGGTGATGATCTAAAAGTTTGCCAATAAGGCTCGAACACGTAAAATCACCTGTGACATATTCCACCCCAGAAAGCCGATCGGAAGTAGTCATGCAATTACGATCGAGTACAGTTATGCGCCGCCCTGTTTTGCAAAGAGTACGTACCAAATAAGTACCAATAAACCCACCACCACCTATGATCAGTGTATCTCGATTACAATTCAAATTTCCACCTTATCAAAACAAATATTGATCAATACCCTTAATGGCATGTATATGCTTAGCATTAAATACATCTTTTAAACGTCGCTGATTTTCCTCAAGCCGGGATCGATCACTTTCTTTATGCCACAAATGCAGCACCGGTGTAAAAAAACGACCACTCTTATGATTCACGCTAGCTCGAAGTAATCGAATAACCAGGTCTGAATCCTCCATACCCCAGCCAGTATAAGACTCATCCATGCCATTTACCTTAATAAAATCATCACGCCAAACTCCAAGGTTACACGTCTTAACGCCATCCCAACGTGTAGGATGCAATTTCCGCCAGAAACCATTTGGTAGTGATAATAACGGCTGAATACGATTAATGTCACCGCTAATTAGCCGTGCAGTCCACTGAGCCAGTGACCATCTATGAATTTGAAGAGATTCATTCAAAACTCTATTGGTAAAACTCTCCTGTAAAAGTACTCGATTACCAGAAACAAACCAATCGCGCTCTGCAAGACGCACATGGTTTGATATAAAATCAGGTCTGGGAATACAATCCTGATCTGTAAAAATAAGATAATCTGCTTTACTTGCTGCGACAGCTTTATTACGAATTGTCGCTGCTCGATATCCGGTATTTTTTTGCCAGACGTGCTCAATACGAAAAGGCGCACGCGCTTGATAACGTTCTACGAGTACACGTGTCTCATCACTTGAACCGTCATCGGCAACAACAATCTCGAAGTTTTTATACTCTTGGGCCATATAACCTTCAAAAAAGGCCATCAACATATCTGGACGGTTATAGACTGCTGGAATAATCGCAATACGCATTAGTCTCTTTCTTTTAAGTCAACTTATTAATACAAAAAACAACTTATTACATACAAAACAACCAAAGACAATCAAAACGGCACCGGAGCTAACTCCGGTGCCGTTTGACAATCATACCAGCTTCAAATCACATAAATTTACTGAGCAGCGGAACGATCAACAGGGAAACAATGTTGATGATCTTGATCATCGGGTTAACCGCCGGACCGGCCGTATCCTTGTACGGGTCACCGACGGTATCGCCGGTAACAGCGGCCTTATGGGCCTCGCCACCCTTGCCGCCATGATGCCCGTCTTCAATGTACTTTTTAGCATTATCCCAGGCGCCGCCTCCGGTGGTCATGGAAATGGCCACAAAGATACCGGTGACGATAGAGCCGACAATAACACCGCCCAGCGCCTTGGGTCCGAGGGTAAATCCGACCAGAACCGGCACAACAATCGGGATCAGACCAGGAATAACCATCTCCTTCAGGGCGGTTTTGGTTACAATATCAACACAGGAGGCGTAATCCGGCTTGCCGGTGCCTTCCATGATTCCCTTGATCTCACGGAACTGGCGACGGACCTCAACAACAACGGCTCCACCCGCCTTACCAACCGCTTCCATACACTGGGCAGCAAAGTAATATGGCAGCATACCGCCGATAAAAAGACCAACAATAATGTAGGGGTCGGAGAGGTCAAAGAGAACCGCCTTACCGGCCAGTTTTAATTCATCAACATACGATGTAAACAGGATAACGGCGGCCAGACCGGCAGAACCGATAGCGTACCCCTTGGTAACCGCCTTGGTGGTATTGCCAACCGCATCCAGCGGATCGGTAACATCACGGACCGACTTGTCCAGCTCAGCCATCTCGGCGATACCGCCGGCGTTATCGGTGATCGGACCGTAGGCATCCATGGCAACAACAATACCGGTCAGTGAGAGCATGGATACCGCCGCAATGGCGATACCATATACACCGGCACAGTTAAAGGAGATAATGATACCGGCGGCAATCACGATCACCGGTGCGGCGGTGGACTTCATGGAGATACCAAGACCGGCAATGACGTTGGTGCCATGACCGGTTGTGGATGCCTGGGCGATATGCTGCACAGGACCGTATTCGGTTGATGTGTAATATTCGGTAATCCAGAAGATCGCACCGGTAACCACCAGACCGACAATCGCCGTAATAAAGATATTAATGGCGCTGTAGGTAACACCATCGGCATTGGTCAAGCCTTGCGGGAACATCTGGGCGGTGACAAAGTAAAAGGCAACGCAGGCCAGCAGGGCCGAGGCGATCAGACCTTTGTAGAGGGCCGGCATAATCTTCTGACTGGCACCCAGTTTAACAAAGAAAGTACCAATAATTGAGGTGATGATTGAGATACCACCCAGAATCAGCGGATAATTGACAGCAGCGGAGTTGCCAACAAAGGCGATGGCCCCCAGCAGCATGGCTGCAATCAGGGTTACGGCATAGGTTTCAAAAAGGTCAGCCGCCATGCCGGCACAGTCGCCCACGTTATCGCCCACGTTATCGGCGATAACCGCCGGGTTGCGTGGATCATCCTCCGGGATTCCTGCCTCAACCTTGCCAACCAGGTCAGCGCCGACATCGGCACCCTTGGTAAAGATACCGCCACCCAGACGGGCAAAGATTGAGATCAACGAACCACCAAAACCGAGGCCAACCAGTTGACTGACAACCTCCTTAACCGGAGCACCAGGCATGAGCTTCTGCAGGACCAGATAGTAGCCGGCAACCCCTAGCAGCCCCAGACCAACCACGAGCATACCGGTAATAGCGCCGCCGCGAAATGCCACGTCAAGAGCCTTCTCAATACCGGACTTGGCTGCCTCCGTTGTACGAACATTTGCCCGGACCGAGACAAACATGCCGATAAAACCGGTCAGACCGGAGAAAACTGCACCAACGGAAAAGCCGACAGCTGTTTTCCAACCCAATGTTGCAAAAAGAGCCACAAACATACACACGCCAACAATGGCAATAATCTGGTACTGACGCTTCATGTAAGCGCCGGCACCTTCCTGGATGGCCGCGGCAATCTGACGCATCCGATCATTACCCTGGGGAAGGCCCAGAATCCACTGGGCTGACATCAGGCCGTAAGCAACAGCCGCCACAGCACAGGCCAGGGCAAAATAGACAGCATACTGTTCCATTTATACAATTCCTCCTCTAGAATTATAGCCTTATACCGGCTATTTAAAGCATTTCATCGATAATTAAAAATTGGTAGTCTAAATGCAATTCATTGTCAATATTTTTATTGAGACACAATTCATGTGGCCTCTATCAGAATCATTTTCATGGAGTCGTTCTTATATTGTCACAGGAAAAACTCCATGGTATAACGGCAAAATCAACATAAAAGGAGTTTATATTCATGAAAAATGAATTTCGCATCGCCGCACTATCCCTCATGCTCGCCCTGACCGGCTGCGCAACCCAAGGTTCACTGGACAACATTCGCAATGACATCGATTCAGTCAAGACAAGACTGTTCACCGTTGAAAAGGACATGGGCGGCATCCGTGAAGAGACCAAGGAAAAGCTGACCACATTCGAGAGGGATATGAAAACCGAGGTCAGCTCCGTACGCAAGATATCCGCCGACATCCAGGCATCCATTGACAGCAACAAGAACGATATGCAGGCCATGAACGGCAAGCTGGAGGACATCCTGGCCGGCTCAAAAAAACCGGCAGAAGATCTCTCCCGTTATCGCGACGATGCCGACAAGCGCATCTTGCAACTTGAGGAACGCATTCTGAAACTTCAAGCCACTGTGGACGAACTCAGCAAGAAGGCAGGCGTCGCTGTCACACCGCAAGCCCCCGTCTCCAATGCAGAAACAATCTACACAAAGGCCCTGGAGCGATTCAAGGCGGGTGACACACCCACGGCAAGGGAATTGTTCGGCAAATTCATTGAGCAATACCCAAAACATGACCTGGTTGCCAACGCCAACTACTGGATCGGCGAAACCTATTACAATGAAAAGAACTATGAGGCCGCCATTGTCGCCTACCAGGAGGTAATCAAGAACCACCCCAACCAGCCCAAGGCACCCGCTGCAAAACTGAAACAGGCGCTATCTTTCAAGGCAATCAAAGACACCAAAAGCGCACGCTTTGTTCTTAAAAAACTGATTGAGTCACACCCGAAAAGCGATGAAGCCAAGAAGGCCCGCCAACTGCTGAAGAGCATTAAATAACACCCCGCCGCATGGATAAATAGAAAGGGGCGTTCCTGATTCAGGAGCGCCCCTTTATTATTTCATCTATTGTCAACCACTACAGAACACCCTTGGTGGACATAACACCGCTGATCCGCTGGTCAAGCCTGGTGGCAGAATCCATGGCCCTGGCAACCGCCTTGAAACAGGCCTCAACGATATGGTGAACATTATCGCCATAGTTCAGATTGATGTGCAGGTTCAGGCCAGAGTGGTTAACAAAGGCCTGAAAAAACTCCTTGGCCAGCTCCACATCAAAATCACCGATCTTGACCTTGGGCAGGTCAACATTATAAACAAAATAAGGCCGGCCGGATACATCTATCGCAACCGAGACCAGCGTTTCATCCATTGGAACAGTTGCCTGACCGTAACGGCAGATCCCCTTCTTGTCCCCCAAGGCCTGTTTGAATGCCTCGCCCAGCACAATCCCGATATCTTCAACGGTATGGTGGAAATCGATATCAATATCACCGCTGGCCTCCACATTCAGATCAAAGAGACCATGGCGGGAAAAAAGGTTGAGCATATGATCCAGAAATGGCACCGAGGTACAGACAGCCGCCGCACCTGTCCCATCTATGTTCAGCGCAAGCTTGATACTGGTCTCGCTTGTAATGCGCTCTATACTGGCTGATCGGGCCATAACACCTCCAAAATTTCAAATAAGATTATCGCAGTTAACCGATCTGCTTAATAACGGCAACTGTTTTTTCCATCTCTTCCCTGGTGCCGATAGAAATTCTGAGTCCATGGGCCAGCAAGGGATCGGAAAAATAACGTACAAGGATCTTGTTTTCATAGAGGGCATCATAAACCCGTTTTCCGTTTTTATCCGCCGGTGATGCAAAGACAAAGTTTCCCTGGGAAGGGATAACATCATAACCAAGCTCCGCTAACGTAGCGGAGAACCAGTCACGTGTCTGACAGATCTTGCGGCAGCACTCCTGAAGATAATCCTGATCCTTCAATGAGGCAATGCAGGCGGCCTGGGCCAGACGATCAAGATTATAGTGATCACGAATCTTGTCCAGGGCGGCAATGATCTCAGGCCTCGCCACAGCCAGGCCAAGCCGCATACCGGCCAGGGCATAGCTCTTGGAAAGTGTGCGTGTGACAACCACATTCGGATGGGTTTTCACCAGTTCCAGGGCGGTATAGCTGGCAAAATCGGCATAGGCCTCATCAATAACCAGCAGACCATCACAGCGCCGGGCAATCTGCTCAACATAATCAAGCGGAAATGAGAATCCCAGCGGCGAATTCGGAGTTGTCAAAAACAACACCTTGCCGCTGTAACACGCCGGAAAATCCTTGATTGTGAAATCGGGATTCAGATTAAAGGTACGGACAGACGCCCCCTGTATCTCGGCCAGGGTGGAATAGTAGGAGTACGATGGGTGGATATAGCCAACTTCTTCCCCCTGGGCGACGCAGGCACGGATCAGATTGTTGAGCACCTCGTCAGAGCCATTGGCCATGATAATCCAGGACGGATCAAAACCATACAGCTCTGCAGCCGCGTCACGCAACCTCTGGCTGGATGCGCTTGGATAGGTCCGTAACGAAGCGCCGTCATCCCCCAGCTCGGCCAGTATGGCCTGTCGCACACGGGGAGATGGCGGATAGGGATTTTCATTCGTATTAAGCTTGATCCAATTGGCAATATCATCCGGCTGAAATCCGGGAACATACCCCTTCATGGCAGCAATATCAGGTCGTAATAGTGAACTCACGAAACAGGCACCTCGTTTTCAAAAGTTTTTTCACCTTACTACAATTGCCAACGCCGTTCAATGCCAATCCAAATGCAAACCGACATCTAAAACAGAGTTAACCGTGGTCTGACTGACCTGGACAGGTGATCCAACCCGAAAGGAATCCATAAACAAAAGATCAGCTGGCGTCAAAGATCTCTGCAAAGGCATTCTGGGTCTGCCGGAATGCCTCCAGCACACGCGGATCAAAATGCTCCGGCATCGTCCGCCCATCACCATTGATCAATATGTCGCAAACCGTGGCGTGATCATAGGCAGGCTTGTAGACCCGGCTGTTACGCAAGGCATCATACTGGTCCGCCAGCATGACAATTCGTCCCGCGATCGGTGTCTCCTCCCCCCGCAATCCATTGGGATAACCGGAGCCGTCCCATCTTTCATGGTGGGTTGCCGCAATAACGGCCCCCAACTTGAGTATGGCATGGGATGACCCCTGCAGGATCCTCTCGCCAATAAGCGTATGCTGTTTTATACAGTCAAACTCCTCAACGGTCAGCTTGCCCGGTTTCAGCAATATCGAGTCGGGAATACCGATTTTACCGACATCGTGCATGGCACTGGACACGGACAGATTCTCGATATAAGCCTCTGAGAGGCCGAGATGCAGGGCAAGACACTGGGCATACTTGCCGATCCGGGAAATATGCTGACCAGTGTCCTCATCGCGAACCTCGGCGGCGGCAGTCAGTCGTTCGATGATCTCATAACTCATGTTGGTCAGCTGACTCAGCGCCTGATTCAGTTCAGCCGTACGGATCTCAACCGTCTGTTCAAGCTCCCGCTTGTAGTTTTTTTCAATATTGGTCAGACGCTTGAAGTTAAGCCCCTTTTCAACGGCATGCACCAGGTTAGGAGGACGATATGGTTTGATAATAAAATCAAAGGCGCCCTGCTTGATCGCCTTGACAGCCGTATCCAGGTCCGCATAGGCCGTCATGAGAATTACGGGCGTTTCATGGTCGAGATAATGGATTTTCTCCAGCAGCTCAATCCCATTCATTCCAGGCATGTTGATATCCGTCAGGACCAGATCAACATGCTCGTTAACAAACTGCTTAATGGCATCTTTAGCGCTGCTGAAGGCATTGACAACAAACCCGGACTCACGCAGCAACATGGAAACACTTTCCAGTACATAGCAGTCATCATCGACAACAAAAATATTACCTGTCTGTTCAGATGGCATCTCTAAGCACCTCTCCGATTTTCATAAGCAACTCTTTCGGTACAAATGGTTTGGCAATCACATGCCTATTCTGGGAATCAACGCCTTCTGCCAAGCCTTTAGCCAGACCGGGGTTCCCGCAATACAACAGGGGAAGCGCAGGAAATGATGTGCCAAATTCAGCCATCAAATTAACACCGCCTGAATCAGGAAGTCCATCATCAATCATAACCAGACTGATGCGCGCCATATTTTCCTGCGCCAGGGAAACCAGATCAGCATATGTCTGGGCAATAATCAGGGTGTAACCAAACTCCTCCAGCAAGGTTACGGTTTGTCCGCAGATTTCCTCTGGCGCTGCAAACAGAATCACCTTCCGTCCCTCATCAGATACCGGTTCAACCTCCACCGGCACGGTTCCCTCCAGACTTGCTTTGATCAAGGGCAGATAGATACTGAAAGTAGTCCCCTTGCCTGAATCGCTATTGCAGGCAATATAGCCATTATATTTTTTAATAATACCATAGACGATTGAAAGCCCCAGACCGCTTCCCTTGCCGGTCTCCTTGGTTGTATAGAATGGCTCAAAGATCCGTTTGGCACTCTCCGAATCAATCCCTTCGCCGGTATCCAAAACCGTTAGCATGGCATAGTCGCCAATCGCCCCGAACCCCTGACTGGCAATAAACGCCGCATCAATCGTAATCAATTCCGTCTTGACTACCATCTTGCCGCCATCCGGCATGGCATCCCGGGCATTTGTTGTCAGATTCATCAAAACCTGTTCAAGTTGGGTGCTGTCCGCCATAACAATCAAAGGCAAGGATTCAAGCATAAACTCCACCTGAATTTCCTTGCCGAGCATACGCATCATAATCTTTGCAAGACGCTCGATGACAACATTCAGATTTATCCTGTCCGGATTGCTGACCTGTTTGCGACTGAAGGCAAGAAGCCCCTGGGTCAGACTGGAACCACGTTCTGCCGAGGCAAGGATCTGGCTCGCCGTTGTCCTGAAGGAGCTATCTTCCGGTAGTTTCAACTGCATCAGGCTGGCATAGCCAATAATCGCGGTTAGAATATTATTAAAATCATGAGCAATTCCACCAGCCAACTGTCCGATCGCTTCCATCTTCTGTGAATGACGCAACTGGTTTTCAAGGATCTTACGTTCACTGATATCCTCCTTGATTGCCATAAAATTGGTAATCACACCCTTGGCATTACGGACCGGGGCGATCAGCGCCATCTCCCAGTAAAGATCTCCGTTCTTTTTCCTGTTCTGGAACTCTCCGCGCCACTCACCACCAGCCAGGATAGTTTCCCATAACTGCCGGTATACCTCCTGACCGGTCAACCCGGACTTCAATATGCTGGCCTTTCTTCCAAGCAGTTCATTCATCTCGTAGCCGGTTATCCTGGTCACATATGGATTGGCATATTCAATATTGCCCTCCAGATCTGTAATCAAAATCGAGGCCGGACTTTGCTCGACAGCATATGTTATCTGCCGCAGACGTTCTTCAACCTTGGCCCTCTCGGCTAGCTCCTTCTGGGCATCCTCATAAAGACGGGCATTATCAAGCGCCATGGATGCCAGTTCGGCAAACTGTTGTAACAGCTGAATCTTGCTCTCGTCAAAATAAAGCTCATTATTAATATAGGCCAGACCAATAACACCAACAACCTCACCACCCGACATCAGCGGAATGCCAACCGCCGCCTTAATGACACTTCTCTGTTGGTCGTCCAGACGACCGGACCATAAACTATAGTCCCGCGTAGCAAACAGCTCACCCTTTTCCCAGACGTAACCGGCCAATCCCTCTCCACGCCTCAATGGATGATGTTCCAGATATTCCAAGGAACCATACTTGACACGCATCACCATGGTTTCCTTATCCGCATCCATAAGATAAATAAAGCCATGTTCCATTTCCATCAATGTACCGGCGCGCGTAATAATCGCTGAAAGCAGACTGTGAAGATCAAGGCGCCCGATCAGCCCCAGCGTCGTATCATGCAGCGTACGCAGATATTCATTCTGACGGCTGAGCAGAATATCAGAATTCTTGTGGGCCGTAATATCGCGGAAACTGCCGCGAACCCCCATATACTCACCACTATCACCCCAGACCGGCCTGCGGTCATGACTTACCCAAACCCTTTCACCACTTCGGCTGACGATCACCAGCTCAAGCCCTTCCACCTGCTTGACAGAGGAACCACCCTCCGAACCTGCAACAGACTCGTTCCAGACTGCCCTGAAATCCGGGTGGATCAAACGATTTAAAAGGTCAGGGTCTTCATAGAATTCATTTTGGGAATAACCGCAAATCCGGTCGCAATCCGGCGATATAAAGTGCAGCACGGTGCTTTCCGGAGATATCCAGAAAACAATATCAGATGAAAATCTGGTAACAGTACGGTAAAGCAGCTCCTTTTTTGCCGTCTTCTCCTGTTGGCTGTCCAGCATCGTAATCAAATTATTGAACGTCGCCTCCAGGGCAGCAAACTCAGTATTCTCCTGATTTTGATAAAGCCGGTCTTTACCGGTTTTTGTCGGCAGCATCTCAATATGTCTGGTGAAGTTCAGCAGCGGATTCGTCATTCGCAGCAGCAAGCGGTGCATGACATAGAAGAGAAACAACATGGCGGGCAAAATGATAACTGAGAAAAACAGTTTCAGCTTGGCAATCGGCTTATATGCCTCGACAACCGGAAAATTGGCGCCCAGAATCCAGTTTTTGGATTTAAGCCGCTTAAAAGATGTCAGTGAACGCAAACCACGGGAGTTAACCGTTTCATCCGTCCCGTCATACCCATCTATCGCACGGTCAAGCAGACGGTTTTTCCCGGCTGGTATATCATTCTTCATCACCCGATCCGGGTCTGGATGAACAAGCATCAACCGGTTGGTGTCAAACACAAACATATAACCGGATTTGCCGATTGAGCGGGAACTGATATTGCCCAAAAAATTATTCCGGGTCAGGTCAACACTACCACAGAGGATGCTTCTGATGTTGCCCTTGGAATCAAGAAGCGGAACTGTCATGACAATCGCCGGATGACCATGGGACTGGGATGATGTATAGGGATCGGAAATATAGGGGAGCTTGGTTGAAATCGTGACCTTCAGATAATCCCGGTAGGAATAATCCTTGCCGCGACGCAGATTGCCAAGCGGCAGCTCCAGCAGCATCCGCCCATCCTTATCAAAGAGAAAGATACCGTTATCAAAGACATTCAGCAGTTCGCCACGATCCTTGAGGCTCTCCATCACCTGCTGTGCAGAAAAAACATTCTTTGCCGAAATTCTCTGACCAAAATGAATCAACTGCTGATGGGTAGAATAGAGTTTATGGTCAATGTCATCGGCCAGTATCTGAAGGGTCAGCTCCTGCTGAATTGCCACTGTCTCTTTGGTTGTAGCAACGTAATAACAGTAGGCCCCATACAGCATGACAAATATCGCCAGGCAGATGGATACGGGGAAGATAATTGTCATTTTGGTTCTGAGTGATGGTCGGATCATAGCGGCCTCTGAACGTTGAATAACAGCTGCATGCAGTGCTGGCGGATCTACAAATTTATGACGGGAATCGAACTGCAAAATTCTAACATGCTTTTCTATTTTTATTAAGATTTTTCTGCATAACTTATAAATATCCAGGCAGCTTCAACGTCAGACGCGGATCGAATATTTCCCTTTTACAATAACGGCTTGATGGGCTAATATTACAAATTTAACGCATCATTTACACAATGCTCAATCAACAATGCAGCAAAAAGGTGATTATTAGTGGACAAACTTATTATCAAGGGCGGCAAGAAGCTTAAGGGCGAAGTCAGGATCAGCGGTTCCAAAAACGCGGCCCTGCCAATTCTGATTGCAACAATCCTTGCCCCGGGCGTCAATGAAATCAGTAATGTACCCTTCCTGCGCGACATAAACACAACCATAAAACTGCTCGAATCACTGGGAGCCGGTATCCAGGGCAAAGGCCATCAGATCGCCATTGATTCTGCAACCATCAACAGCCACGAGGCAACCTATGACCTCGTAAAAACCATGCGTGCCTCCGTACTTGTCCTGGGACCACTGCTGGCCAGATTCGGCAAGGCAAGGGTTTCACTGCCGGGTGGCTGCGCCATCGGCGCCAGACCGATCAATCTTCACTTGAAGGGCCTTCAGGCGCTGGGGGCGGATATTATCCTCGAACATGGCTACGTTGAGGCCAAGGCAAAACGCCTCAAGGGTGCGCGAATCAACTTCGACATCTCCACTGTCGGCGGAACAGAGCATCTCATGATGGCTGCCGCAACAGCCAAAGGGCTTACTGTCCTTGAAAATGCCGCCCGTGAGCCGGAAATCATCGATCTGGCCGAATATCTGACCCGCATGGGTGCAGAGATTCAGGGCGCCGGAACCGATACGATCCGGATCCAGGGGGTCAGCGAGCTTCATCCGGCGACACATGAGGTCATGCCAGACCGCATCGAGGCGGGCACATTCATGATTGCCTCTGCCATCACTGGCGGCGATATCAAAATCAGCGGCATGAAGCTTGAGCATCTGGACGCCCTTGCCTTCAAACTTCAGGATGCCGGGGTCGAGATTACCAGCCGCGACAATGTTGTCCGGGTCAAGGGGAACAAAAACATCCGTAGTGTTAACATAAAGACACGCCCGTATCCCGGCTTTCCTACAGACATGCAGGCACAGTTCATGGCACTGATGTGTCTGGCGAATGGTGCCAGTGTTATCTCTGAAAATATCTTTGAAAACCGCTTCATGCATGTTTCCGAATTGCTTCGTTTTGGCGCGGACATCGTTGTCGAAGGCAACACGGCAACCGTCAAGGGGATAAAAAAACTCTCCGGTGCCCCTGTCATGGCCACCGACCTGCGGGCATCCGCCTCATTGATCCTGGCCGGACTGGCCTCCGACAATACCAGCGAGGTCTCCAGAATCTATCACCTTGACCGCGGTTACGAATCCATTGAAACAAAGTTAGCCGGACTTGGCGCTGACATTGTACGGGTAAAAGAATGAACGACAAACTGACCATTGCTATTCCCAAAGGGCGCATCCTTGATGAATCAGTGGAGCTTTTCGGCAAAATCGGCATTGATTGCCAGGAATTGTTGAGCGACTCCCGAAAACTGATCTTTGAGGATGAAAAACTGAACATCCGCTATATGATCGTCAGGGCGACCGATGTTCCGACCTATGTCGAATACGGTTCAGCTGACCTTGGCATTGTCGGCAAGGATACATTGCTGGAACAGGGCAAGGATGTCTATGAGCCGCTTGATCTGAAGTTCGGATATTGCCGCATGATTGTTGCAGAACCGGTCAACCTGGCCAAAAACGACGATCCTGCTGCATGGTCCCATGTTAGAATTGCTACAAAATATCCGCACATCACCGAGAAACATTTCGGCGCCAAGGGTGTTCAGGTCGAGATCATCAAGCTGTATGGCTCGATTGAGCTGGCCCCGCTGGTCGGGCTTTCCGAGCGAATTGTCGACCTGGTTTCCACCGGTGAGACCCTGCGCCAGAATGGACTAACCGAGGTTGAGCACATTGCCGAAATAACCACACGCCTGATTGTAAACAGGGCCAGCCTGAAGACAAAGAACCACCGCATTTCTAAAATCATTGCAGACCTGGAGAGCGTTTTATGATCATGCTGGAATACACTGATCCTGATTTCAGCCAGAAATTCGCCAGCATCCTGCAACGGGCCGATGAAACCGGCAGTGATGTGGAGGAGACGGTAAAATCAATCATCGCCGCCGTCAAGAGTGGTGGCGACCAGGCCGTTCTGGAACTGACCCAAAAATTCGATCGCATCGCTGCGGCTGAACTGGCTGAACTGGAGGTCAAACAGCATGAAATTGACGATGCTTTTGCCAGGGCCGGCGCAGACGAACTGAAGGCGATCAAGGCCGCTGTCAAGCGCGTCCGCGCCTTCCATGAGCGGCAAAAGCAGAACAGCTGGCTGACCACGGATGAGCCAGACATCATTCTTGGGCAGAAGGTCACCCCGCTTTCAAGGGTTGGCATCTACGTCCCCGGGGGAAAGGCCTGCTATCCAAGCAGCGTGATCATGAACGCTCTCCCCGCCAAGGTCGCTGGCGTAGGGGAAATCATCATGACCGTACCAACACCCGACGGACAGGTCAGCCCTTATCTTCTGATTGCCGCATCACTGTCCGGGGTTGACCGTATCTTCCGTATCGGTGGTGCCCAGGCAGTTGCCGCCATGGCCTACGGCACGGAGACGATTCCACGCGTAGACAAGATCACCGGACCGGGAAACATCTATGTTGCCACGGCAAAAAAACTTGTTTTCGGTCAGGTTGGCATCGATATGGTTGCCGGACCAAGCGAGATCCTGATCATCAATGATGGCAGCGGCGATCCTAGCCATATTGCAGCCGATCTGCTATCCCAGGCGGAGCATGACGAACTCGCCTCTTCGATCCTGATCACAACGAACCGGGCGTTGGCTGAGAAGGTTGCCGCCAATATTGATCTGCAGCTACAGTCACTAAACCGGACAAAGATCGCTTCAGCATCATGGGAAAGGTTTGGGGCGATCATTATTGTTCCCACACTCCAGCAGGCGATTGATTTTTCAAACCGGATTGCACCGGAACACCTCGAACTGGCAGTGGACGATCCATTTTCATTGCTGCCACTGATTACAAACGCAGGCGCTATTTTTATGGGGCACTGGACACCCGAGGCCGCCGGCGACTACCTTGCCGGCCCCAACCATACGTTACCCACTGCAGGAACAGCACGCTTTTTTTCTCCCCTGGGCGTCGACGATTTTGTCAAGAAAAGCTCGATTGTCTGTTTCTCCGAAGCCGGCATCAAACGCCTTGGCAAGGATATCGTTACCTTTGCCAATCTTGAAGGTCTGGATGCGCACGGCAAGTCGGTTTCCATACGGCTTGACAGCTGATTTAGCGGCAGACCCCGGACAGCCTGCAATTTCGCCTCATACCCCCAAAAAACAAAACGGCAGCCCCTTATCAGGAGCTGCCGTTTTTAATCGTTTACCGAATCAGCGGTTGATCAATCCCCTGCCAAAGCCTCTTTCAAGGCAAGCCCGAGATCCGCTACCTTATACGGTTTGGTTACGATGCCGCAAAATCCATGCTGGCGATACTCTGCCATAACCTGATCTGTCGAATAGCCACTGGAAACAATCACCCTGACTAACGGATTAATTTCATGCAGCCTCCGGGTCGTCTCCTTGCCCCCCATGCCACCTGGAATTGTCAGGTCTGTGATAACAACATCAAAGGCCTGTCCAGCATCCAGGCGCTTTTGATAGAGAGAAAGCGCCTCTTCACCGTCACTTGCACACTCAACCGAGTAGCCAAGATAGTCTAACATCTCACTTGCCACTTCCCGGACCGTTTCCTCGTCATCCATCAACAAAACAGTCCCCTTACCTGAATGGGTAACCTCTGCCCCCAGAACCGGTTTAGAATAGATGGTATCAACAACAGCAGGCAAATATACATTGAATGTCGTTCCAACCCCTAATTCCGATTCCACCGTTATGTAACCATCATGCTTCTTCGCAATCGAATAGGATGAAGTCAGGCCAAGTCCACTTCCCATCTGCTTGGTTGTAAAATATGGATCAAATATCTTATCAAGATGCTCCGCTGACAAGCCGATTCCGGTGTCCGCTATTGATATGCAAATATAGCGCCCCGGCTGAAGCGGCAACTTGGATGCTGTCATTATATCGACATTCTTTGCAGATATCGTGATCAGGCCACCTCTAGGCATAGCCTGGTTGGCGTTGATAACCATATTATGAATTACCTGGCTGATCTGCCCCTCATCAATTTCTGCTGACCAGAGATCATCTGGTAAAACAAAACTGCAACGGGCATCTGCCCCGCGAATGGCAAAGTTAGCCGTATCCTTAATTACCTCAACCAGTGAGGTAAGTTTTTTAATTGGTGAACCGCCACGCGAAAAGGTCAATAGCTGCTGAGTCAAGTCCTTCGCCCGTAGAGATGCCTTTTCAGCCTCCACCAGCCGCTCACTGATCTTTTCTCCAGGAACAGCATGCATTCTGGCCAGAGATATATTCCCAATGATTGAGGTCAATATATTATTAAAATCGTGAGCAATTCCACCTGCAAGAATACCAACAGAATCGAGCTTCTGGGTTCGGAGAAATTCCGCCTCCATCCGTTCCTTCTCGGTCACATCTCTGAAAACCAGTACAGCACCAATTATTCTGCTCTCGCTGTCACGGATGGGTGCTCCACTGTTAGCTATAATCCGTTCAGAACCATCCCTTGAAACAAGAATGGCATGATTTGCCAATTCAAAGAAGTTGCCTGTGGCAATAACAGACTCGAATGGACTCTGACACTGCTCACGTGTCTTATTGTTCAGCACCCTAAAAATATCCGACAGTGGATGCCCCATGGCAGCATCCTGTTTCCAGCCGGTCATATTCTCGGCAACGGAGTTAAGCAAAACAATATTGCCACTAATATCGGTAGTAATAACGCCATCTCCGATACTCCTCAGCGTAACAGCCAGACGTTCCTTTTCCTGGGCAAGTTCTTGTTCAGCATACTTGTGCTCGGTTATATCTCTTATTGATTCAATTGCACCGATGATTGCGCCCTCTGAATCGTAGAGCGGCGCCGCCACTGCCTGAACAAATGCCTCACCCTTAATACCATTCAGGTAGGTTTCTCCAAAGAGCAGATCACCTTTTCGCATAAAGCTAAAGGAGTTATTTTTAGGATTAAACTCACCATCCAGAATGCGATCAATCAACAATGGGCAACGCTTATTATAAAACGGCAGGGCATATTCAAAATTATTCTTGCCAAGCATATCAATGCCCAATACACCAGTAAACTCTTCTGCCGCCAAATTCCAGATGATAACATTTCTCTGCAGATCAACGGCAATGGTTACATCAGGGAGTAAATTAATCAGATCCGTAAGCCGACGTTCCGAATCCCGCAATGTTTTTTCAATCCGCAGACGTTCAGCAATTTCCTTATCACGTTCACTGATCGTCTCTTCCAGCTTCTTGGCATGCTCAGTCAACAGATGTTCATTCGCACGATAATAATCAATTCTTGTCAGCAGTTCAGATGGGGGCAACTTAAGTTCACTCATTATTTCAGCATAGGCCTGCTTTAGTATCCCCTCCTCAGACGTTGAAAAAACAGACGACCTTTGAAGCGCATAATGGGCAGCTGCCGCCCCGATAGAACTGGCAAGCTTTTTCTCGACCTCACTGTTCAACTCAGCCAGCTCAAAAATTGCAAGTTTATCTTTATTATTCAACTGAAGTGAACTGATACATTGATTTGCCATCTGATTGGCCTGATCAATCGTAAAAAACTGACTGAACAACCCAACAATAATCCGCCTTTTCTCGTTAAGATCAATTATTGCCGTACCACTGACCGTTCGCGATGAGCTCTTTTCATGATCGAGCACAGTCACAAAATGCTCGGCAATGGCCTTTTCATCCTGCGACTGCTCAAAATAGAGCGATCCCAGCACATACAGGCCAATATTAAATAACAGCGTCCATAAGATTGCATTACTTGTCGGATCGAGTCCGTTTACACCGAACAGATGCTCCGGCCTTAACAGGTAAATCCCCAAAGGGCCTTCGTTCAGGATAAATGCATCAATTAAACCACCCTTAACAAAGGCAGGTAAAATCAACGTGTATATCCAAACTGCAAAGCCAGCCCCCATACCCAGCAGTGCACCAATTCTATTACCCTTTTTCCAAAACAGGCCACCAATAATTGTCGGTGCAAACTGAAGTACCGCTGCAAAGGCAAAAACTCCGATATCTGCCAGCATGGCATACTGTACAACGGTCTGCTCGAACCAGTAACTGGCCAGAATAAATATAACAACCGCCAACCAGCGACATTGCAGCAGATAACGCTTTAAAAAGCCGATCGGCTTAATGAATTCGAGGACAGGCAGGAGGATATGATTTGTAAACATCGTTGAGAGTGTAACAGCGTTTACAACAAGCATCCCCATGGCAGAAGAAAAACCGCCAATAAACGCAAATACCGACAGCCATGCCTTACCGAAGTTAAATGGTAAGGTAAGCACAAAGCTGTCCGCTTGTGAAACTGGATATCCAAGCAACAAACCAGCCATAGCAATCGGTAAGACAAAGATATTGATCAGGAACATCAGTAATGGAAAGAGCCACATGGATGTACGGACATGCTTCTCATGGAAATTTTCCACAACCATTATATGAAAAAGGGCAGGAACAAAGATAACTGCAGACATAGCCATGACGAGATTGGATAGCCAGGGAAAGACAATCGCTTCGCGTGATTTGGTCGTAAAGAGGTCACTCAGATGACTGGCCGAGAATCTATTAAAGATGTCATCGATACCATTGAAAAGAAAATATGTAACAAAGATACCAACAGCGATAAAGGCGGCAATCTTGACAACGCTTTCAGCCGCCATGGCAACAACCATTCCTTGATGACGCTCAGTAGGGACTATCCGACGAGCACCGAACATAATCGTAAACAAGATCATAAATGTAACAATAATTATGCCAACGCTGTCGGTTGCCCAAGATGAACCAGAAGACGCAGAGGAAACAGGTGATTGAACCATAATCGCAAAGGTTGCAATCACAGCTTTCAACTGCAATGCCAGATAAGGAACAATACCGACTATAGCGATAATAGTAGCCAGTGCCGCAATGGCAGCAGACTTGTTGTAGCGTAGGGATATAAAGTCGGCAATACTTGTAATACGATAGGCATGCCGGATTCTGACCATCTTACGTAATACAATCCACCATAGCACTATCGAAAGCGTGGCCCCCAGATGCGACGTCAGATAGAGCATGCCTGAAGGTGCCGCCCTGCCAACCTGCCCGTAAAATGACCACGCTGTCAACCAAACCGCAAAGGAAAATGTATATATAATGGCATTATTTCCAATATTGACCCCACGGGCAGCTTTATTTTCAACCCAGGAGGCAATTGTAAAAACAATCACCACGTACATAACAAGAAATAGTATTCCCGCCAATGGACTAAGCATCATGCTCTCCATCATCGCGTGTACGCGGATCCATTTCAGGCGCATCATCAAGGGCTCTGCTGACCAAAAACAGCAGAACTATTACAATGCCCCAAACGGAAAAGAAATAATAAAACATATTTTTATTAAACATATTGAACAGTTGATTGTTTTGATAGAAAAGAAGAAAAGGCAGACAAACAAGTACAAAAAAGAAAAGGAAAATAAAAACATGAAATTCAGACTGGCTGAGGAATCTACAAAATCGTTTCATCCATCACTCCTGACAAAAATAGAGAGGATACAACAGGCCACGGTATATTTAAATTAGAAACAACGTAACATGTCAAAATTATTGACGTCAATCAAATTTATGCTTATCAATTTAAGCGAGGTATATTTATAAATAGTTCAATTTTGTATATAGAAAAAGCCCCCACTACTTTTCAGTAATGGGGGCTTATATTTATTCCCGGCGGCGACCTACTCTCCCACACAGCTACCCGTGCAGTACCATCG
>CAXYUZ010000055.1:0-19868 GCA_964292275.1 uncultured Desulfuromonadaceae bacterium | reverse complement strand
GTAATGTACTGCAGAGCGAAACTGCCCTGCTGATGTTGTATAATTTCAAAACAGGCCAGCTGGGGATACGGGCATACGTTGGCAGATGTCAGGGGGATGCCAGACTGGCAGCTGTTAATGCCTTTTCCGGGGTTGTTGGCGATGCCTTTGGGCGCAGGAGTGCCTCTGTGATTGACCGGCCGACCCCCGATAGCGGTTTGCCGATTCATTATCCGGTTGCGTCCGCACTCTGTATCCCGCTTGTCAGTGATAACAAAAACATCGGTATGATTGTGGCGACGGACAGAATATCCGGTGAGGAATTCCGTTCGCAGGAGATCAAGCTTGTGGATGCCATCTCCACCGAGATTGCCGCTGCCATAAAGAAATCCCAGCTCTATGAGCAGATCAACAGACTCTTTTTGCATACCGTTGAGGCCCTTGCTTCGGCTATTGATGCAAAAGATCCGTATACCTATGGCCATTCCAGGCGGGTGGCTGATTATGCAGCGTTGATCTGCCATGAACTGAATCTGTCCAAATCCGAATCAAGGGCAATCGAGCTGGCCTCCATCCTCCATGATATCGGCAAAATTGGCACCCCGGAGGCTATTCTGCAGAAGCCGTACCGGCTGATGCCGGATGAGATCGTTAAAATCAAGGAACATCCTGTGCTGGGGGCCCAGATTCTTTCCGCTATCGATGAACTTAAAGATGTTATTGACGGGATCAGGCATCATCATGAACATTACGATGGCAAAGGGTATCCGGATCAGATGGTGTCCAGCCAGATTCCGATCCAGGCCAGGATCATTGCCGTTGCCGACTGTTTTGATGCCATGACCTCGAATCGTCCCTATCGCAAAAGTCTTGATCCGGAAAAGGCGATCGCTATCATGGAGGATTGCGCCGGCAGCCAGTTTGATCCGCAGATCTTTGCTGCGTTCAAATCCGCATCAAAAACCAGTGCCTTCAAGGCGGTCTATCAGAATATCCCACCCGTTACGGTCTCAATCCATAGTCAGGTTCAAAACGGTCATTCATTCGACTGATTCCGGTTTCAGAGCACAGATAATCCAGTCCGGCGAGGGGGGGGGACAACGCTGGCGCGCTGATTTGGAATCGCCTGCAGCGGAGTTTTGTGTGAAATGGCGTTGGGCGGCAACGCATATTTGAAGTTTGAACGCTATTCGTGTATGGTTCTCAAATTATGGAATTAATAGTCAGACTCAGGAGACACGATGAGTGATTTCAATGCCGTTCTGGCACAGATGAAACCTAAACTCGGCTGCGTTGCCGATAATCTGGCGTTCATTGTTGAGCGTATCGACCAGGCTAAATCCGCAGGTGCGGATCTGGTAATTTTTCCCGAACTTGCCCTGACCGGTTACTTCCTCAAGGATCTGGTGCCAGAGGTTGCCTTGCGGATTGATGCCCAGGAAATAACAAGGCTGAAGGAACTTTCCAGGGATATCTCCATTGCGCTCGGCTTTGTAGAGGTGACGGATGATTATTGTTTTTATAATTCCGCCATCTATCTTGAGGATGGCGAAATCCGCCACCTGCATCGCAAGGTCTATCTGCCGACCTATGGCCTGTTCGATGAACAGCGTTATATGGCGCGGGGGGAGCGTTTCAGGGCTTTCGATACTAAGTTTGGCCGTTTTGGTCTTCTGATCTGTGAGGATATGTGGCACCTTTCCGCCTCCTATATTCTGGCGATGGATGGGGCGTCGACGCTGATCTGTCTCTCCAGCAGCCCCGGGCGCGGGGTGGAGGGGGAGGAACTTGGTTCGGCCAGGGCCTGGCAGCAGCTGGTTTCCACCACTGCCATGTTTTTGAATTGCCGGGTACTCTATTGTAATCGTACCGGTTATGAGGATGGGGTTAATTTCTGGGGGGGATCCGAATATATCAGTCCGTCAGGGCAATCGGTTGTCCGGGGCAAGATGTTTGATGAGGATCTGGTCATGGCCAGGCTGTCCGAAGGGGAGTTGCGCCGGGAGCGGATCTCGTCGCCGATGCTCCGTGACGAGAACCTGTTTGTGACCATTCAGGAGTTACGCCGTATTGAACGGGAAAGGAGGGCGTGATGCCGGTATCATCCAATACGGATCTGCTGCATAAAATCCTGGTCGGCTTTGTCCGTGACGAGGTGCAGAAGGTAGGGGTCAAAAAGGCTGTTCTTGGTCTGTCCGGCGGGATCGATTCGGCCCTGGTGGCCTTCATTGCCGCTGAAGCGCTTGGCCCGGAAAACGTCCATGCCATCTGCATGCCCTATAAAAGCAGTAACCCGGAGAGCGAGGCGCATGCCCGCCTGGTTGCGGCCGCCTGCGGAATCAATTTTACGCTGATCCCGATAACGGCGATGGTGGATGCCTATTTCGAGATGTTCAGCGATGCCGATAACATGCGGCGTGGCAACAAGATGGCCAGGGAGCGGATGACAATCCTCTTTGACCACTCGGCGCGGTTATCTGCACTGGTGCTGGGCACCAGCAACAAGACTGAACTATTGCTCGGCTATGGCACGCTTTACGGGGATATGGCCAGCGCACTCAATCCGATTGGTGACCTTTATAAAAGTCAGGTCTGGCAGCTTTCGGAGGCAATGGGTGTTCCAGACGAAGTGATCAGGAAGAAGCCGTCGGCGGATCTCTGGGCCGGTCAAACCGATGAAGAGGAGCTTGGTTTCTCATATTATCAGGTTGATCAGCTGCTGGTTCAGATGGTTGACAGGCGTCTGATCCGTGAGGAATTGGTTAGCAATGGTTTTGATGCGGATTTCATCGATAACATCTACAGCAAGGTGCAGAATTCGCATTTCAAGCGGCGTATGCCGGTGATCGCCAAGGTTTCCAACCGGACAATTGACCGGGATTTCAGGTATGCGCGTGATTGGGGCAAGTAAAGACAGATCAGTTATAAACGGGGATATGGGATGAAAAACGGAGATCATGTCCTTGTCTACTCTAGCGAGACAGGCAAGGTCAGGGGTGATAAAAGTGAACGTCTGAAACCGTTGGCACCGTCAGACGGGATTGTGCGGTTGCGGCGTGAGACGAAGGGGCGTGGTGGTGGAACGGTGATTGTCGTCACCGGGATTCCCTTGGAGGAAAAACCGCTTAAGGAGCTGGCCGCCGCCCTTAAAAAACGCTGTGGTTGCGGTGGGACGGTAAAGAATGGCGTTATCGAGATCCAGGGTGATCATCGTGACCTGTTGATTGAAGAGTTGCAAAAACGTGGTTATCGTGCAAAGCCCTCTGGGGGGTAATTTGAACATCCTTGAAATAAATTTTCTTGACCGGAATAAAAAAATACTTTATTTTTCACAATTCGATCGGTTTTATTCATCTGCAGAATCAAAATGAAACCGATTGCTTTTATGAAGATGCGAGAGTGGCGGAATTGGCAGACGCACCAGACTTAGGATCTGGCACCGCAAGGTATAGGAGTTCAAGTCTCCTCTCTCGCACCATAAAAACCAGCCGTTGAAACGATGGCTGGGACCCATCGTTAATTTAAATCCACGTGAGGTTACCAATAATGCAGGTTCAAGTCGAAGCAATCAACTCGGTTACAAAAAAAATCTGTTTTGAAATTCCAGCCGATCAGGTTACCAGCGAGATCGAGAAGGCATATGGCCGTATCCAGAAGAAGGCCAAACTCCAGGGTTTTCGTCAGGGTAAAGCCCCAATTCAGCTTGTCAAGCGCGTATATGGTGATTCAATGCGTGAAGAGGTTGCCCGTCGACTCTATGATCAGACGCTTTTCAAGGCCCTTGATGAACAGAAGATTGAGCCGATTGATTCCCCCATGGTTGAGTGTGAGGCCATTGAAGAGGGTACCCCTTTCAAATACAGTGCAACGGTAGAGGTTATGCCGCAGGTTGAGCTCAAGGATTACACCGGATTGGCAATCAACAAGGAAAAGATTGTCTTCAGCCCGGAAAGTATTGAGACTGAGATCAAGCGTATGCAGGACAATATGGCCCAGTTGGTTCCGGTTGAGGATGACAGTGCCGTTGAGAGTGGCAATAGTGTCACGATCGACTATAACTTTACTGTTGAAGCCTGCCCGGCAGAGAATAGCAGTGCCGCTGATGCCGTTGTTGAGGTTGGTGCCCATAAGCTCATGCCTGAGTTTGAAGACAAACTCGTTGGTATGAAGGTTGGTGAAACAAGGCGTATTCCTGTAATACTCCCTGAAACCTATCGCGAGGCTGAGGCCGCCGGTAAGGAAGCTATCTTTGAGGTGACTCTGAAAGAGATCAAGCGCAAGGAATTGCCTGAATTGAATGATGAATTTGCCCAGCAGTTTGGCGAGTTTGAAAATATGGAACAGCTCCGTTCCAAGATGACCGAATACCATCAGAAGCAGATTCAGGACAAGATTGAGACTGAAATGAAGGAGCAGATTATCCAGAAGCTGATTGAAAATAATCCTCTGGAAGTTCCTCCGTCAATGGTTGGTAAGCAGCTTGATTATATGCTGAATGACTTTAAAAACCGTCTCAGCAGTCAGCGTCTGTCCATGGATATGATGGGACTTAGTGAAGAATCTTTCCGTGAACGTTTCAGGGATACCGCTGTGGACAAGGTAAAGGCGGGGGTTCTTTTGCTTGCCCTGGTTGAGAAAGAAGATTTTGCTGTTACCGATGAAGATCGTGAAAAGCATTTTGAGCTCATGTCTGCTGGAAACAGCGATATGATTGCCAGGATCAAGGAACATTTTGCTAATAATAAGAATGCTGAAAAATCATTGATCGCAGAAATCAAGGAAGGCAAGGCGGTTCGCTTCCTGCTTGATAATGCTGTTGTTACAGAGGTTGAGCCTGCTGTGCAGGCAGAGGCGTAATTCGCTGTTCTTCCATTGGTAAGTGGTTGAAAAACAGGTAAGCTTCACGCGGCAGGCCTATGGGCCTGTAAGGGAAATTTCATGTATATTCCAGTAGTAGTTGAGCAGAGTGGTAGAGGTGAACGGGCCTATGATATCTATTCGCGTCTTTTAAAGGAACGGATTATCTTCCTTGGCGGCGGTATTGATGATAACGTTGCCAACCTTGTTATTGCACAGCTGCTGTTTCTGGAGGCAGAGGATCCTGACAAGGATATTCACCTTTATATCAATTCACCGGGTGGTGTTGTTACTGCCGGTATGGCAATCTTCGATACCATGCGTTATATCAAATCACCGGTTTCAACCATCTGTGTAGGTCAGGCTGCTTCAATGGGAGCGGTGCTGCTGGCTGCTGGTGAAAAGGGTAAGCGTTTTAGTCTGGCACATTCAAGAATCATGATTCATCAGCCACTGGGCGGCTTTCAGGGGCAGGCAACCGATATCAGTATCCATGCCAGGGAAATTCTTCGCATGAAAGATGAGCTGAATAGCCTGCTTGCTGATATGACCGGTCAGCCAAAAGATAAGATTGAAAATGATACCGAGCGAGACTTTTTCATGTCAGCAGAAGAGGCCAGGGATTACGGGTTGGTTGATGCCATTTTTGTCAGGAAGCCTGAAAGTGAGGCCAAGGCATGAACAGGCGTGAAACCAAACAGGAAAATCTGACCTGTTCCTTTTGTGGTAAAAGCCAGGACGAGGTTAAAAAGCTTATTGCAGGCCCATCGGTTTATATCTGTGATGAGTGTATTGAGCTTTGCACCGACATAATCGCCGAGGAAATGAAGTTGGGTGATTCGCTGGCTCAGGATGCAAAGAAGCTTCCCAAGCCGCGTGAGATCAAGGACGTACTTGACGAATATGTTATTGGACAGGATAAGGCCAAAAAGATACTTTCGGTCGCTGTCTATAATCATTATAAACGTGTTGAATACGGTTCCAAACCGGGCGATGTTGAGATGCAGAAGAGCAATATTCTGCTTCTGGGTCCGACTGGTTCGGGGAAGACGCTCCTGGCGCAGACCTTGGCCCGCATCCTCAAGGTTCCTTTTGCCATGGTTGATGCGACAAATCTGACCGAGGCGGGCTACGTTGGTGAGGATGTGGAAAATATCATCCTGAGTCTGTTGCAGGCGGCCGATTACGATGTGGAGCGTGCCCAGAAGGGCATTATCTATATTGATGAAATCGATAAGATTGCCCGCAAGAGCGATTCGCCTTCACTTACACGCGATGTTTCTGGAGAGGGTGTTCAGCAGGCATTGCTCAAGATCATAGAAGGCACGGTTGCCAGCATCCCACCCAAGGGTGGGCGTAAACATCCACAGCAGGAGTTTATGAAGGTGGATACGACAAATATCCTCTTTATATGTGGTGGTGCCTTTGCCGGGTTGGATAGCGTTATTCAGCAGCGGATTGGCAAGAAAAGTCTTGGCTTTGGTGCCGATGTTAAAACGCGCATCGAAAAGAAGCTTGGTGAACAGTTGCTCAAGGTGACGCCGGATGATCTGTTGAAATATGGCTACATCCCTGAATTTATCGGCAGATTGCCCATGTTGGCTACCTTGACTGAGCTGGATGAGGATGCCATGGTGCAGATCCTCAAGGAACCTAAGAATTCGCTGGTCAAACAGTATCAAAAATTGTTTGAACTGGAAGATGTCCGGCTTCGCTTTACAGACGGCTCGCTTGTAGCGATTGCCAAAGAGGCGCTAAAGCGGAATACCGGTGCCAGGGGATTGCGTTCGATTCTGGAAAACGCCATGCTTGATATCATGTATGATGTGCCATCCCAGACGAATGTGAAAGAGGTTGTTATTAATGAGGATGTGATCTTTAATAAGGAAAAGCCGATTATCGTTTATGAACAACAGGTAAGCAACGCTGCCTGATCCTCTTTAATACCCGTAGTTTTTGTTAGTTGTGCAGTCCTGAATTTTGTAGTTAATTTAAGCGAGATATTGTCGTCTTTTTGTTAAAAGTCTTCAGTCGCCCAGAAAATCAAGGTTTGCGAGATTTTTTCTTGACAGTCGTAAACAATATCTGGTAAACAATGTGTCGCCTTGTTATTCATACAAACTTTCAGGAGGTGTAACGTGACAAAAGCTGAGCTGATTAGTGCAGTCGCAGAGAAGTCCGGTCTGAAAAAAGTAGATGCAGAAAAGGCAGTTGCAGCATTCATTGCTTCAGTAACAACCGCTCTTAAAAAAGGCGACAAACTCAGCTTGGTTGGTTTTGGCACCTTCTGTACAGCAAAGCGGGCAGCACGTAAAGGGCAGAACCCACAGACCGGCAAGAAGATTAATATTCCTGCTGCGACTGTACCAAAGTTCAAGCCTGGTAAGACTCTGAAGGAAGCTGTAAACGGTAAATAGTTTTAATTGCGGGGTTGTAGCTCAGTTGGTTAGAGTGCCAGCCTGTCACGCTGGAAGTCGCGGGTTCGAGCCCCGTCAACCCCGCCATACATAATTTCGATTTGGGTGAATAGCTCAGCTGGGAGAGCGCCAGCCTTACAAGCTGGATGTCGGGGGTTCGATCCCCTCTTCACCCACCAAATCAACAGGGAAAGTGATCCTTTCCCTTTTTTTATTTTACTGGGGTTGTAGCTCAGTTGGTTAGAGTGCCAGCCTGTCACGCTGGAAGTCGCGGGTTCGAGCCCCGTCAACCCCGCCACCTTTAAGGTATCTGTTCAGACAGATACCTTTTTTGTTATCTGCAGTAGATCCCACCAGCAGGAGGTATTATGTATTCAGGCCTCTATACCAACAAGATCCATAAAGAAACGGTTCATCCCTTTAAACTTCCGGAATGGATTGCCCTTGCCCCGTTTGAGGAGTATCTCGGCATGCGCATTGAATCCGCCAGTGATGGCCAGGCTGTGCTTACAATGCCGTTCAGGGTGGCCCATTGTCAGGGAAAGGGGCTTATGCATGGCGGGGCGGTTGTAGCGCTTGCTGATACGTCACTGGCCATAGCAATCAAGACTGTTTTGCCGGAAGGGTCTCACTTTGCAACGGTGAAGATGGATCTTGAATTTCATGCCCCGGTTTGTTGGGGCGTTGTTACGGCAAAGGCCAGGATTGTTGGGATGGCTGAAAGGGATATTAAGGGTGAGGTTGAAATCGTGACGGAAGAGGGGATCAAGGCCGCCACCTTTAATGCAGTATTCAGAAAGAAACGCAGCACTGTTTAACAGCAGGTGTTCTGAGCGGAAGCGTAGTCCTCGCATTTGTTTAGTTGGTGTCGGCCCCCGTTATCTTCAGGCGCTTCAGTTTTTCAACCAGAGTGGTTCTGTTTATCCCCAGTAGTCCTGCTGCCCTGGCCTTAACCCCGTTGGAGAGGTTCAACGCCTGAATCAGCAGATTACCCTCAAAATCGGCCATGATGTTGACCAGATCAATGCCCTGTTCGGTCAGTTCCAGCCGAACTCCTTCAGTAGATGCAATGCTGCCATAAATCGACGCCGGCAGGTCCTCCAGCTGGATCACGTCACCCTCCGTCAATGCAACCAGCCTCTCCACCAGATTTTCAAGTTCACGGACATTACCGGGCCAGGCGTACTGCTCAAAGGCTTCCAGAACCTTTTTGCTGATGCTCATGGAGGGACGTCCCATGAGATGGCAGAATTTTTCCAGAAAAGAGCCAGCCAGGGCCATTATATCCTGTCTGCGTTCGCGTAATGGGGGGAGATGCAGCGGGATTACATTGAGACGATAATAGAGGTCTTCGCGGAAAAACCCTTTTTTGACCTCGGCGATCAGATCCAGATTGGTTGCGGAGATCACACGGACATCGAGTTTGATCGTTGCATTGGATCCAACCCGCTCAAGTTCCTGCTCTTGTAGCACTCGCAGCAGCTTGCTCTGCAGGTGCTGCGGCATGGTGCCGATCTCGTCCAGGAAGATTGTTCCATGGTTGGCAGCCTCAAACTTGCCGGCCTTATCCTTGAATGCGCCTGTGAAGGAACCACGCATATGGCCGAATAATTCGCTTTCCATCAGGGATTCCGGGATGGCGCTGCAGTTTACGGCTATAAATGCTTTATGCCTGCGGGGACCATTGAAATGGTGCGCCTTGGCCGCCATTTCTTTACCGGTTCCTGATTCACCGGTAATCAGGACGGTTGAATCGGTTTTTGCAATCCGGGTCATACGCTCGAAAACGGTTTTCATGGCCGGTGAGATGCCGATGATATTACTGAATTCAAAACGCTGCTTGAGTTGGTTCCTCAGGTAGACGTTCTCGCTCAGCAGGTGCTGCTTCTCCAGCGCCTTGCCAACAACGATCTTCAGTTCTTCGAAATTGATCGGTTTGGTGATGTAATCAAAGGCGCCTTCCTTCATGGCTGTCACAGCCGTCTCGGCAGAGGCATGGCCAGTGACTACAATCACCTCGGTCATCGGGAAATGCTGGCGGCAGTGGTGCAGGATTTCAATGCCGCTTTTATCCGGTAGAAACAGATCCAGTACCGCAAGATGGAACGGTTCCTGTTCCATGATTGCAAGCGCTTCAGTGCCAGTGGCTGCCACCGAAACCTGATAACCGACGGATTTGAGCAACAGCTCCAATGCCTCACGGCCTGAATCATCGTCATCTATAACGAGTAGTTTTGTTTCCTGTGTCATGGTTTTACCTCGCAGATGCAACAATGCTCGACTTGTATCGGCAAACGGCCATAATTGCAACCTTAAAATCATGACCGTTCAGAGCATGAAAAAAGCCTCGGCTGGTATCAGTCGAGGCTTATTGATTGTATGGATTGTTTTCAAATCAATCTATGTAAATGGATAAAGATTCGTATTTATGAAATCATTGGCTATTGGTGCCGATAAGCTGTTCCAGTAGATAATTCCCGGCAACTGAATCGTTTAACAGGCCGGCCAGCTGTTCAACCTTCTGCAGATCATCCGGCTCTTCCTGGTGGGGGAGTTGGCAGATGATCTCTGTCTGGGCATGCTGTCTGATGTAACCGGCGGCACTCTGCTCGGCCAGATCAGGCATTTCAGGATAATTGTTGATGATTACCCCAGCCAGATCTATACCCATCTGTCTGGCGACAAGGCAGCTTAAAACTGTGTGATTGATTGTACCCAGGTTTGGTCTGGCAACGACAAGTAGTGGCAGTCCCAATTCTAGGGCCAGATCTGCAACGGTCTTTTCCTGATTGAGCGGCACCATCAGGCCTCCGGCGCCTTCGACAATCATGAAATCATGTCTGGCGGCCAGACGTTGGTAACAGTCGAAGATATGGCTGAACGTCAGCTCCACACCGTCAATTTTGGCCGCCTCGGCCGGTGCAAGCGGTTCGCTTAACAGGTAGGGGGCGTTATCATGCTCCAATGGCACCCCGGCTGCATGGCAGAGCAGCAGGGCATCGTCGGAGACAAAAGCGCCATTTTCAACCCGGCAGCCGCTTGTGGCTGGTTTCATCACGCCAACATTCACACCCCGCATGGCAAGCAGGCGCGCCAAGGTTGCCGAGACAACGCTCTTGCCAACGCCGGTGTCTGTACCGCTGATGAAGATCCCGGCCTTCACCCGCACTGTCCAATGCTCAGATCAAGATCCTTTAGCATCTGATGATCAAGGGCCGGGGCGCGTCCCGGTGTGGTCAGGTAATTGCCGGTCATGGTTCCGCTTGCGCCAGCCAGGAAAATCCAGGATTGTAGTTCGCGCAGGTTTTTTTCTCGGCCACCACAGACTGTCAGGCTCTTTGTCGGCAGCATAAAGCGGTAGATGGCGATAATCTTCAGACAATCCAGCGGGGTCAGGAAAGCGGCGTCGGCCAGTTGGGTCCCCTCCACCGGATTCAGGAAGTTGATCGGTACGGTATCAACATCCAGTTCGCGCAGTGTCTCGGCCATTTCAATTCGCTGGGCAAAACTTTCGCCCAGTCCGAATATGCCGCCGCAACAGGCCTTCAGGCCTGCCTGTTTGACTGCCCGTACGGTTTTTACGTCGTCCTCATAATCATGGCTTGTGCAGACGGATGGGAAAAAACTGCGTGCTGTTTCAAGGTTGTGGTGATAGGTCACCATGCCGGCTTCCTTGAGCAGGAGGGCGGTTTGATTGTCCATGATTCCCAGTGAACAGGATGGTTCGATGCTTGTCTCACGTCTGATCCGCCGCAGTGAGCTGCAGATTTGCTCCAGTTCTTTACCCGGTTTGATTCCGGTTCCGCTGGTGATGATCCCGTAGCAGCGGGCGCCATTTTTTTCGGCATCCTTGGCGCAGCTGACAATCTGCTCCTCCTCCACCAGTGGATAGACCTTTGTATCGGTCTGGTGATGGGCAGACTGGGCGCAGAAGGCGCAGTTTTCAGGACATTTTCCGGATTTGGCATTGATGATCGTGCAGAGTGAAACGGCGTTGCCGGTAAAATGCTCCCGGATTCGTGATGCCTCGGCAAAGAGCAGGTGCAGATCCGAGCCGTTGGCCTCTGTCAGGCGGAGTGCGTCAGCAGCGGAAACGGTCCCGCCTGCCAGTACCTCTTCGCCAAGATCCTGTATGAATTTTCTTAATGACATTGATTATTCCTCCTGCTAATTCGATAGCATAGCATTGTCCTGATTGTCAACTTGTCATGGTGTAAAAGTTGACAATCAGGATGTTAACCGGTCTGATTCTGGAAAATGATCAGGTAGAACTCGTTTCTATACGCATCGCTGGTCATGTGCTATGTTTTTCAAATGCTGTTGTGTAGAAAGTGGCGTTTAAAAGCGTATTAGTGAGGATGGTAAAAACAGTTGCAAGGATGGTCCTGCCGAGGCTGGCCGGGGTGTATCTGCGAAGGCGGGCATCCGTAAAGGGCATCTGGAGCAGGGTTTTGAAAAACTACTGCGGAGAGCCGCCTGCGGCGTTGCGCGGTATTCGCAATCTCGGCTAACTACCTGTTATGCCTCGGCTGCCCCGTTCCGTGCGCCTTGCATCCGCCCTTCCTCATGATGTTTTTAAAAGCTCTGGTAAGCAATAAAACTTGAAATTGCCGTTTTAATGCAGCTGCTGGTTGACAATGCAGGGCGTAGAGGTGAAAATGTGTTCATTGACAGGAGGGTGTTGTGGACACCATGTTATTTGAAATTGTTGTTATTTTTTTTCTGATCATATTGAACGGTTTTTTTTCATGTTCTGAATTTGCGATTGTCTCCATCCGCAAGAGTCAGGTTGCCAAGCTGGTTGCCGAGGGGGACGAGCGGGCAATAATCATTGAGGATCTTCAGCATGATCCCCATCGCGTGCTGGCCCTGGTCCAGATCGGGGTTACGGTGGCAGGCTCTGCTGCCTCGACGGTTGGCGGTTTTATAGCGGTTGAGCATCTGCGCCCCTTCTTTATGACGCTTCCCTGGTCTGTTATCCGGCAGTCGGCCGAGCCGTTGTCTGTTGTGATTATGGTAACGGTGATATCCTATGTTTCACTGGTGATTGGTGAACTGGTTCCCAAGACGATCGGTTTGCAGTACGCAGAACCGATTGCATTAAGGGTTGCCCGGCTGTTTGACATGCTTTCACGTTTTGGTTCCTTTGCAATCAGTGTTCTGACGGTCTCCAGCAAGGCGGTCATGCGCTTGATCAGGGTTGATGATAACAAGAGCGGATTTATCACCCGTGAAGAGGTGCAGCATATTGTTGCCGAGGGGCATGAAAGCGGTGTCTTCAGCGAGACGGAGAATGAATATATCCGTAATGTCTTCGAGTTTACCCATACCTGTGTTCGCGAGGTGATGGTGCCGCGCATGCGGATTGTGGGAATTGATATCAATGCCTCCCGTGATGAGGTGATCAGGATTGTGCTTGAAAACATGTATTCCCGTTATCCTGTTTATCGTGGGGATATCGAGGAAATTGCCGGGGTTGTCCATGGCAAGGATCTGATGGGAAGGCTGATTGCAGGGGCAGAGTTTGATCTCTCCGCGATCATGAAGTTGCCGGTGTTTGTCCCGGAAAGCAAGAAGGTCAATGATCTTATGAAGGAGATGCAGCGAACCCATAATCAGATGGCGATGGTTGTTGACGAGTATGGTGGTTTGAGCGGTATAGTCACATCCGAGGATCTGATTGAGGAGCTGTTGGGAGAGATCCGTGATGAGCATGATCAGTCCGAGATGGCGCCGATCATGGAGATGTCCGATGGCAGCTATCTGGTGGACGGGATTGTCTCTGTCTTTGATCTTGGTGATCTGATGGGGTTCAAAGCGGATGATGATGTTCCCTATGATTCCGTGGCCGGGCTTGTTCTGCATGAGTTGGGACGTTTTCCGCAGCGCGGTGAGATGATCAGTTGGCATGGTTACTGTTTTACCTGTGAAGAGGTGACCAGGACATCCATACAGAGGATCAGGGTGACAAATACAAAGGTATGCTGAAACCGCTATATATAAAAAAATCAGGCCTGATCCTGCTGATGCTTGCTTGTACGCTGATAGGTCTGGCGCTCTTTCTGCCGAGTCTGATTGATATTAACAAGTACCGGACAGAGATTCTGACGACACTCCAGAAGGCGCTGAACCGTAAGGTCGCCTTTACAACCGGACGTTTTTCGATGAACTTCGGCCCCACGGTTACATTGAACAATCTGACCGTTAAGGAGCTGGATGGTGTTAACGACTGTTTCCAGGCGAAAAAGGTGAACATCACCCTGGCTGTTTTTCCCTTGTTCAGCGGCAAGGTGGTTCTCAGGGATATCGCTGTCGATGAGGCCGATCTGAATCTGAGGCGTAATCCAGATGGCCGTCTGAATCTGGATGACCTCATTAAGGGGGGGGGCGGCAAACCTTCACCAGTCAAGTTGCACAAGGTTATCTTCAGGAAAAGCCGTTTTTTCTGGCAGGATCTGGTGGCAAAACCGCAGCCGCTTTCCATGGAATTCCGCAATATCAATCTGGAGCTGGACAACGTCTCCGCCGGACATAAGGGAAATGTCAAGGCCTCTCTGGAACTCCCCTCGGGCGGTGGTTCAATCAGCTCGCTTGCCATCACCGGCAAGATCATGATGCCCAAATCCGGTAAACCATTTTCCGAGGCGGAGCTGAACCTGAATGCCGATCTGAAACAGTTCGATCCTGGCCGCTTCTGGCCTTACTATGGTAGCTATATCCCCTTTGGAAATGTAGGTGGCCGTGTTGATCTCTCAACCAGCTTCAAGGGGCGGCTGGCTGAATTCAGCGCCAAGGGAAAGCTGCGCCTGAGCGGTATCTCTGTAAACTGGCCAACGGTCTTTCATCACCCGGTGGATCCGAAACTGGCGCTGCTGGATTATGAGATCAAACGCAGCAAAGACAGCATTGACATGTCATATCTTAATTTCTCGGCGGATGGTTTCAGGATCAAGGGGAGCTGCCGGCTTTCGGAGATCCAGTCCGGTGATCTGCGGATTACCGCCAAGGGGGTTACCGAGCCTTTCCGGCTAGAGGGGCTGCGTCAATGGATTCCCTATGGCATTATTCCCAAGGACACATCCGAGTATATCGAACAGCATATTACCGGAGGGATCTTCAAACTCGATACCGGGACCCTGGATGGCAAGGTCAGTCAGATTGTACATATGGAGAAGGGAACCAACTACAATGTTCTGCACATCAAGGGAACGGTTGAGAAGGGGATTGTCAGCTACGGCAAGGGCGCTCCGGAGTTCAATAATATCCG
The DNA here is from genome assembly GCA_964292275.1 of uncultured Desulfuromonadaceae bacterium. Classification (GTDB taxonomy): domain Bacteria; phylum Desulfobacterota; class Desulfuromonadia; order Geobacterales; family Pseudopelobacteraceae; genus CAXYUZ01. The sequence goes on along the minus strand of CAXYUZ010000055.1, from coordinate 5,348 downwards.
GGCCGGTCTGGAGATGCTGGGCAAGGATTTTATCCTCAGTCATGCAACTGGCCAGTTCGGTCAATCACCCTTCAAGGCAGATGGCCGGATTACCAACTATCCGCTGGACAGTTCCCATCCCTGTGAATATCCCTTTCAGATGGAGATTGTCCCCCGTTCCACTGAGGTTGCCTGGCTGGCACGTTTTGTCAGGGGTGACAAGCTGATTTTTAATGGCAATTCCAGGTTGATCTTGAAGGGGAACGGTATCATCCCGGCCTATCGTCTTTCCGGTGAGTGGGATCTCCGGCAGGCGGCCTATGCCTTTCCTGAGGTTGTCCGCAAACCGGTTGGAATGGCCAATACCCTCAACTTCAGTGCCGTGCTTGGACCGACGGAAACGAAGATCAACAGCGTATCCTACAACCTGGCCCCGTTCTCGCTTTCCGGCAAGGGGGTCTTTGGTTATGGTAATACCCCCTATCTGGGGTATGAGTTGCAGACCAACCAGTTTATGATGGTTGATTCGCTGCCGATTCTGCTCGGATGGCAGTCCTATGCACCCCAGGGGCGGGTTCAGGCTCACATCAGCAGCAAGGGGAATCCCAGTGACTTCACCAGTATGGATTACAACGGCACAATTTCACTGAACGGTTTTTCCTTCCGACCATCGGATAAACTGCTGCCAATCCGCAATATCAATGGTCTGATTACCCTGAAGGGCAACGGCCTGGAGACCTCCAATATCAATGTTCGCTATGGCGGTTCCTCTGTTTTTCTGAAGGGGAGGATCAGGAGTTTTGCCGATACGGATGCCGAGATGACGCTGCTCTCGCCGGAGTTCAAACTCCGTGACATCGCCTCCGGCTTTGCCGGTTCAGAGGCATCAATCCGTAACCTGCATGCCTCGGTCAGGCTCAAGGCTGATGATATCAAGATCAGTGCCTTTTCCGGTCTGTTCAATAATTCCGATTTTAATCTGAGCGGGACAGTCTCCCGAGGTGGCGAGCCAGGTGCTGATCTGGCCCTGACGTCCAAAAAGCTTGATCTGGATGATCTGTTGCTCGTTGTCAAATCCACATCATCCGGTGGTAGTGAATATGGCGGTGACGTGAAGCTCAAGCTGAACGTTGCCAATGGTAATTATGGCAAGCTTAACTTCAGCCGCCTCCGTTCCACTCTTTCCAGTCATGGCGGGGTCTTCTATCTGCAGGATCTTGAGGCAGGGCTTTACGGCGGCAATCTGTCGGCCAAAGGGAGGATTGCCCCTGGCGGGGGGGATGTCAACCGTTATGATCTTACCGTTGGGGTGAGCAAGGTTGACGCCGCCCAGCTGTTCCGGGTTATGGATGTCTCCCGTGAGGTCTCCGGCAAGTTGAATCTGCAGGGGAATATTACGGCCCGCGGTTCATCGCTGGCTGAACTAAAACGCAGCGCCTTGGGTAACATCAAGGTCCGACTGCATGAAGGTTCCCTGCGTAAGTTCAATGTCCTTTCCAAGCTGTTTTCAATCCTTAACGTATCGCAACTGCTCAAGTTCCAGCTTCCGGACATGGTTAAGGACGGCATGCCGTTCAATAGCATCAGAGGCAGCTTTGCGGTCAAAGATGGCGTAGCGTCAACCAGCGATCTTCTGGTTAACAGTGACGCCGTTAATGTCTCACTGGTCGGGTCTGCCGATCTGGTCAAGGAAGAATTGAATTTCATCATCGGCGTCCAGCCGTTGCAGACCGTTGACAAGATTGTTAACCATATTCCGGTCTTCGGCTGGATTCTGACCGGCAAGGAAAAGGATGTGGTCACGGTTTATTTCGAGGCCAAGGGGAACTGGTCCGATCCGCAGGTGGCGGCCATTCCGGTCAAGTCAATGGCTGTCGGTGTGCTGAATATATTCCGTAGAGTTTTTGAATTGCCGGTGCGTCTGTTTACCGACACGGGTGAGGTCATCCTGGGGAAATAGGGTGCCTGGCGGAACTGGACTGGCGACTGTTTTGTTGAATCCGCTAACGGCGCTGCTGCGTGGTGTGGTGCAGGTGTTTTGCACCGGTCATCTGTTACGATCGTTGATCTGACGACCTTCGGTTTTTCATAAAACATATCCATTTCTACACTCAGGAACAAATACCCATGCTCGAAGACATCAAAAAAACCCTCTGGGCCACCGCCGATAAACTGCGCGCCAACATGGACGCTGCCGAATACAAGCACGTCGTGCTTGGCCTGATCTTCCTTAAATTCATCTCCGATACCTTCCAGACCCGCAGCAACGAGCTGACAGAACGTTTTGCCGATCCTGAAGACGAATATTACATTCAGGATGCCGATTCTGCTGGCATAGTATGCGAACTGGAAGACCGCGACTACTACCGGGAGGTCAATGTTTTCTGGGTGCCGGAGGCGGCGCGCTGGGAAAATCTGCGGGCGCAGGCCAAACAGCCGGATATCGGCAAGCGTATTGATGATGCCCTGACCCTGATTGAAACCGAAAACCCCAAGCTGAAAGGTATCCTCGACAAACGCTATGCCCGTGTTCAGCTCCCTGATGGGAAGTTGGGCGAACTTGTTGATATGGTCTCCACCATCGGCTTTGGCACTACCGGGCAAAGCGCCCGCGACCTGCTCGGCCAGGTGTATGAATATTTCCTCGGCCAGTTTGCCAGTGCCGAAGGTAAACGGGGCGGCCAGTTCTACACCCCGGCCAGCATCGTCAAGACTTTGGTGGCTGTGCTGGCTCCGCACCAGGGGCAGGTCTATGACCCCTGTTGCGGCTCGGGCGGCATGTTCGTGCAATCGGAAAAATTCATTGAAGCGCACGGCGGGAAGATCGGTGATGTCTCTATCTACGGTCAGGAATCCAACCCCACCACCTGGCGGCTGGCGGCGATGAATCTCGCTATTCGCGGCATCGACTTTAACCTGGGCAAAGAACCTAGCGACACCTTTGTCCGCAATCAACATACCGACCTGCGCGCGGACTTTGTGCTGGCCAATCCCCCCTTCAATATCTCCGACTGGTGGCACGGCAGCCTGGAAGGTGACCCGCGCTGGGTCTATGGCACGCCGCCGCAAGGCAATGCCAACTACGCCTGGCTGCAACATATCCTTTATCACCTGAAACCTGCGGGCAGAGGCGGCATCGTGCTGGCCAACGGCTCCATGTCCTCCAGTCAGAATTCAGAGGGCGATATTCGCCGGGCCATGGTGGAGGCCGACAAGGTGGAAGTCATGGTCGCCATGCCGGGCCAACTGTTCTTCAATACCCAGATCCCCGCCTGCCTCTGGTTTCTGGTCAAGGAAAAGAAAAAGCGCCAGGGTGAAGTGCTGTTCATCGATGCCCGTAAGCTCGGTACCATGATCAGCCGGGTGCAGATCGAGTTTACCGACGCCGATATTCAGCGCATCGCTGACACTGTTCATGCGTGGAGAGACGAAATCCCCCTCAATCCCCCTTTCGTAAAGGGGGAGGCTGAAATTGTCCCCAGTCTATACAAAACGGGGCCAGGGGGGATTTATCAGGACATCCCCGGTTTCTGTCGTAGTGTGACTCTGGCCGAGATCGCCGAACATGGTCATGTCCTGACACCGGGGCGTTATGTGGGGGCGGAAGCGGTGGAGGATGACGACGAAGCCTTTGTTGAGAAGATGCAGCGGTTGACCGAAACGCTGGGTGAACAGATGGCCAAGGGGGCGGAACTTGACGGGCTGATCCGGCAGAAGCTGGGAGGGCTGGGGTATGAGTTCTGATCCGATGGATTTTGCAGGATTGATTTCTGCTATTCGACATGCAGATCTAACGCTTTCTGCACAAGCCAGCAAGGCAGTAAATATAAGCCTGACCCTGCGTAACTGGTTCATAGGATATTACGTTGCTGAATATGAATTGCGTGGTGCAGATCGGGCTAAATATGGTGACCGGCTGCTTAATGAACTTGCTGCTTCGCTCCAGAACCAACATATAAGTAACAGTGGCAAACGGCAGTTATACAACTACCTGGGCTTTTACCGATGCTATCCCCAGATTGTGCGGACAGCGTCGGCACAATCTGTAAAACTACTGCCAGCATCAAAAGTGCCGACACTGTCCGCACAATTGGAACTTTCCAGAACCGTTGACCCGGAACGTCTGCTCAACGGGCTATCATACAGCCATTTCGAGCTGCTTGTTGAAATTGATGATCCTCTCAAGCGTCTTTTCTACGAAGTGGAAACCCTTCGTGGTACATGGTCGGTACGCGAACTCAAACGACAAATTGCCACACAGTACTTTGAACGAAGCGCCCTTTCCATAGACAAAGACGCTCTAGCGGGCTTGACACATAAAAAGGCGGAACCGCAACTCCCCCAGCAGATCATTCGAGACCCTTACATTTTTGAATTTCTCGGCCTACATCCGCAGGAAGTTATGACTGAGCGCAAACTGGAGTATGCACTGCTTGATAAGCTGCAAAACTTCCTCATTGAGCTTGGTCATGGTTTCTGTTTCGAGGCTCGGCAGAAACGCCTGCTTATCGGTGGTGAACACTGTTTTGTTGATCTTGTTTTTTACCACCGTATTCTGAAATGCCATGTGTTGGTTGAGCTGAAAAACGATGTCTTCCGCCACGAGCATCTGGGGCAGCTTAACGCATATGTCAGCTATTATAAACAGCATGAAATGACCAGCGGCGATCAGCCACCCATCGGCATCCTGCTCTGTACACAGAAAAACCACGACATGGTGCAGTTTGCCCTTGCCGACATGAATAACAGCCTGTTTGTATCCCGCTACCAGTTGCAGTTGCCACAGCAAGGCGAAATGGAAGAGTTTTTGCGGAAGGCAATGGCTGAGTTGGGTGTGGAAGCTGGGAGGGCTGGGGTATGAGTTCTGAGTGGAAAAATTGTACTCTCGGCGACGTACTGACCTTACAAAGAGGAATGGATTTACCAACCCAAGATCGGAATAATGGTCATGTACCGATTGTCGCATCAAATGGAGTCGTTGGTTATCACAACGTAGCACCAGTTAAAGGCCCTGGGGTTATAATTGGACGTAGTGGGAGCATAGGTGGCGGTCAATATGTAATAGAGGACTTTTGGCCTTTGAATACTACGCTTTGGGTCAAGGACTTTAAGGGGAATAATCCTCGGTTTTGCTATTACTTACTACGTTCAATCGATTTTAGTGGTCTGAATGCTGGTAGTGGTGTGCCGACCCTGAATCGCAATCACCTTCATCCGATGCCTTTAGTCTGTCCTTCCGTTGAAGAACAAATTTTAATTTCCGAATTACTGGGCGCACTCGACGACCGCATCGCCCTCCTCCGCGAAACTAACACCACCCTCGAAGCCATCGCCCAAGCCCTGTTCAAATCGTGGTTCGTGGACTTCGA
>CAXYUZ010000054.1:0-20126 GCA_964292275.1 uncultured Desulfuromonadaceae bacterium | reverse complement strand
GCATCGGCCTGGCTTGGCAGGGGGCGCACGCCCATATTGACGACTGTAACCGCTCGATGAAATTAGAGAAGCTGCTGCCACTGGCCGGGCTAAAGGATTGCTGCTTCATCTCTCTGCAGCTCGGTGAAGGGATCACACAGATTGACGAACTGCGGGGCAGATTTCCAATCCTCGATTACAGTGGATATCTGCATGACTTCTCGGATACCGCCGCCCTGATTTCTGGTCTGGATCTGGTTATATCTGTTGATACCGCAGTTGCACATCTGGCCGGCGCTCTGGGCAAACCGGTCTGGACACTCCTCCCATATATCGGGGAATGGCGCTGGCTGCTAAATCGTGATGACTCCCCCTGGTATCCAACCATGATACTATTCAGACAGAAAAAACAAGGAGACTGGAACAACGTAGTCAACCGTTGTGTCAATCAATTATACCTGATTCTCGCAGAACAAAAAAATCTGGACAACAGAGGTATTGAGCTGTTGCGCACTGGTGATGCAGCCGGCGCAAATGCCTTCTTCTCTGAAAGACTAACGTGCACTCCGGAAGACCCTGATCTTAACTGCAACCAGGGAGTTGCGCTGTTCACACTTGGCAAAATAACCGAGGCGATTGCCTGCTATCAGAAGTCGATCGCAATCAGACCGGATTTCATGCAGGCCTACTTTAATCTCGGCAATGCACTTCAGGTTTCCGGTAAAACCATTGAAGCCATCATCTGCTACCAAAAGGCGGTGGAACTTGATAAAAATAACCTGACACTGCTGCTGGCACTGGGACATGCACTCAAACAGGCTGGTCAATTTGCAGAGGCGCAACAGATTTTTGAGGATATTTTAAGCCTTGATCCCAATTCCTTTAATGCCCGACATGGCATCGCGGATATCCGGCAGGCTGCTGAAGATTTCGAAGGGGCGATAAAGATCTACCGTCAGCTGACGGTTGAACGACCGGAAAACATTACCACCCTGAATCTGCTTGGCACCGTTTACCAGTCGGCTGACCGGCTTGAAGAGGCAGAGACCTGCTATCGCAAGGCACTTCAATTGCAGCCGGACCAACACGATATACTTAACAATCTGGCTGCAGTACTTAGCTCACAGGGGAAATTTGAAGAGGCGATCTGTATCTACCGCCATCTGGTCAAAATTGCACCTGATTACCCTGAAGGGCACTGGAACCTGGCTGTGGCACTGCTCTCAAACGGTGAATATGAAGAGGGGTGGCACGAATACGAATGGCGCTTCCGCAAGATCAACCCTGTTCCCCAGCGCGATTTCAGTCAGCCCCGCTGGAATGGAGAACCGCCAAACGGACGAACCATACTCATCCATGGCGAGCAGGGTTTTGGTGATACCATCCAGTTTGCCAGATACGCCCTCCCCCTTAGAGCCCTCGGTTTCAAGGTAATTCTGGAATGTCAAACCGAGGCGCTGAGGCTCCTGCTCCAGTCACTGGAGGGGATCGATTCTGTAATCGTTGCCGGAGAACCGCTGCCTGACTTTGACTGCCACCTGCCGCTGATGTCCCTACCGCTGTTGTTCAATACAACCGTCGAGCATATACCGGCCAGCATTCCCTACCTAAAGGCCAACACAGACCGGTTGATCTCATGGAGCAAAAAAATCAGTGCGAGCAATAATATTAAAGTTGGGCTCGCCTGGTATGCCAAACAGAGTCAGATATTGAACCGTAAACGTTCCTGCAGACTGGATCTACTGGAGCCAATCTGGTCGCTGGCGGATATTGACTTTTACTCTCTGCAGGTCGGCATCGGCAGTGACCAGATCGCAGATCTGCCAGCTGACAACAGATTGATCGACCTGACCGGCCAGATCCATGATTTCGGCGACACTGCCGCTCTAATAAGTCAACTGGATCTTGTTATCACCATCGATACCGTCACGGCCCATCTGGCCGGCGCACTCGGCATCCCCTGCTGGGTCATGCTCCCCAAGGTTGCCGAATGGCGCTGGTTGCAGATAAGAACGGACTCCCCCTGGTATCCCGGCATGCGCCTGTTCAGACAGCAAACTGCCGGCGACTGGTATGCCCTGGCCTGTAAAATCGCCGAAGAACTGCAGCAGCTTAAACCGGAATCAACAGAAATTGATCCCACACCGCAAACCAAACTTTTAACCGAAGCATGCAAAAAGCCCTTGTTAGTCGGGCTGGCATGGTCAGGCAGGCAGGACAATCCACTTAACAGAAAAAGGAGCTGTCCCTTTGAAGAGCTTTATCCGCTTCTCGAAACAACATATGCCCGTTTTGTAAGTCTGCAGCTGGACAACCATCATGAGCACCCCAATCTGATTGACTTCACCGACCAATTTGCTGATTTCAGCGATACGGCAGCATTGATGGCAAATCTGGATCTGATCATTAGCATTGATACCTCCGTAGCACACCTGGCAGCTGCCACAGGGCGGCCAACCTGGCTGATGCTCTCTTATGCCGCCGACTGGCGCTGGATGGAAGGGGGAGACAGTACCCCATGGTATCCTGGCATGCGTATATTCCGTCAACCCGATCATGGCGATTGGTCTGCTGTCATACAGGCCCTAAAATCAGAATTGGATCGGTTAATCGCCGGATTACCACCAACCATGCCGGAACAGCTACATCCAATAAAAAATGTTCAGCAGACCAATGAGCACCTCCAGCTTGAACACATGCTGAACGAGAAGCTAGATTATCTCATGCAGCATCAGAATGAAGCAGATGCAAACCTGGATGCCGGCACGGCAATGACACTGCTTGGACGTTATCATGAGGCCATTCCCTTTTTTCAAAGGGCTGTCGAGTTGCAACCGGACCATATTACGGCACACCTCAATCTGGCCTATACGTATCTCAGCATCGGTGATTACACGAACGGCTGGCATAAACTGGAATGGCGCCTCAAGAAGATTGTACCAGGAGAGCTTCCCCCATGGCCAATGTTGACCAGACAGGATCTGGAATCAAAACAGACCGGCAAAAGGGTCCTTGTGCATTGTGAACAGGGCTTTGGCGACACCATCCAGTTTTCACGTTATCTGCCGTTCCTGACTGAAGCAGGCTATGAAGTCACTTTAAGCTGCCAACCAGAAATGGCAAGGCTGATTGAATCCCTGGACAAAAATATTCATGTCATCCCCCATGGCAATTCAATCCGCCAGTGCGACTTTCAGACTTTGATGCTCAGCCTGCCATTTATATTCAATACAACGCTAGAAAACATTCCTGACAAGCTGCCTTACATGTCTGTATCAGAACCCGAAAAATCCAGATGGAATAAAAATTTACAAAAAGTTAAATAAGCTTGTTTTTTTTCTAAAGTATTGTCTGCAACGGACGAAAATATAACTAAACGCAGAAAGCGCAACCGGTTTGAAACCGGCAAAATCCAGAAAAGGAGAATTACCATGGCAATCTCTGACATCTCTCTTACCACAGGTATGCGGAACAACCTTCTTGCCCTTCAGAAAACAACAACACAATTATCAACCACCCAGGATCGCCTTAGTAGCGGTAAAAAGGTCAACTCCGCACTCGACAATCCTACCAACTTCTTTGCAGCTGCATCTCACACACAGCGCGCCAGCGACCTTGCTGACCGTAAAGACGGCATGAGCGAAGCTGTTCAGACCATCAAAAACGCCGACAACGGCATCAGCGCCATTACTGCCCTGATCCAGTCCGCAAAAGGTCTTGCAAGCTCCGCTGCTGCAACAAACGACACGCTTTCACAGCTGACCTACGAAAGCCAATTTGTCCAGATCCAGAGCCAGATCACCACACTGGCAAGTGACTCAACCTATCGTGGTACCAACCTGCTGACCAATGGCACCCTCTCGATCGAGTTCAGCCAGAAGGCCGGCGATGCCAAACTGATTGTTAACGGCTTCAAGGCTGATGCAACTACACTGGGTGTCACCTCCGTAACTAACTGGGCTGTTTCCGGTGCTGCAACCAGTGCCCTCTCCAACATGGACGGCGCCCTGACAACACTGCGCACCAAGTCTTCAACCCTGGCAAGTAACCTCTCAATCATAACAACCCGCCAGGATTTCACAGACAATGTCATCAACACCCTCCAGGGAGGTGCTGACAACCTGACACTGGCTGACATGAACCAGGAAGGTGCCAACATGCTGATGCTGCAGACACGCCAGTCTCTCGGCACAACAGCTCTGAGCCTCTCTTCACAGGCAGCACAGTCCGTACTCAAACTCTTCTAATCACTGATGAGTTCGAGGTAGCACAAGATGTAAATACAAGGGGGGCCTATGCTCCCCTTGTTGCATTTTAGCTCTTGGGAGGTTGCCATGAATCAATCCGCAATCAACGGCATCAGCAATATCTCTGCAACCTATCAACAGAATCACATATCGCAAAGCCCAAAACCTATCGACACAAAGACTGATTCTAAAGCGGCTGTCACACATCAGGCGAATGACAGCCTTCAACTGGATTCTACGGTTGCCAAAAAGAACCTCGAAACAGTCCGCACAATTGAAGACATGCACAGCCGCCTTAACCAACTAGCCAAGGGAATCCGGGAAACAAATGAGGCCACCGGAAAGGCAACCGAAGTCATTGGCGAAATGCAAAGCAATATTCAGAGTACAATTAAAAATTACCCCCCTTTTCCAATAGACAGCAAAGAGCGCAGTTCACAGCTGATGCAATACGCATCGTTGCGTAAACAGTTGATCAGCCTGATGGTGCCACCACCACCACCTGCCGCCTATGAAAAAGTAAAACATATGTGGTCCTCACTCTTTAACCAGAACAACACCATTAAGGCAGATGCCGTGCCAGAGTTAACCTCTTCCAGCAATACCGCACATATGGAAGAGGCATCTCAGTCTCTTGGCCAAACTTCATCTCAGCTTGTTCAGATCAGCAACTTAGTTACCCAGGCACTGGTACAACCCTAGTCATGTCACTGAAAATTACCCTGAAACCGAATGAAAAGGTGATCATTGGCGGAGCTGTTATTACCAACGGCCACGCCACCTGTCACTTAAATGTTGAAAACAACGTCCCCATCCTGCGCAAAACCGATATAATGTCTGAACATAATGCCGACACCCCCTGCAAACGACTCTACCTGGCTATTCAGCTGATCTATATCGATGAGAAACGAAGCTCCGAAATCCATCCAATTTATTGGGAACTCGTCAAGGACCTGCTTGAAGCGGCCCCCAGCATGAAAGACTTGATTTCACAAATCAGTCAGTCTATGTTAGACGGACGCTATTATCAGGCGCTGAAGCTGACTAAAAAACTCATAGCCTACGAAGAGGAGCTACTGCACTATGAATCAAAACTCAGTTAACGCTTATACAAACATGCAAAAAGAGAACATCTCTGGCAGAGAACTGGAAGCATCCGTACTTTCACGGGCCGGAATCATGCTCAAGCAGGTTCAGGAAAACTGGGATGCGCAGAATCGTGATGACAAGTTGCTGGAAGCCATCAAATTCAATCAGAAGGTGTGGAGTTTTTTTCAGGCTGAACTTTCCGATCCCGAAAATCCCCTTCCAAAGCAGTTGCGTGAAGACATCCTTAATCTAAGTATCTTTGTTGACAAACGTCTTTTTGAAGTATTAGCACTCCCCGAACCGGACAAACTGTCCATAATTATTGATATCAATTTCAATATTGCCGCTGGCCTGCGCAGCAAAATTGAATAATTGTTCCAATTACAATTGCCAATTGGAAGGTCTGATCTAATGGCCTTCCAGGCAACTTCCTTACTACACACCAATTATACCTGCTCTATCTGATTCAAGACACCGTCTCACCAAGTTGACACTTGGCAACCGCACAAAAAACTGTTATCCCTTTTCCATACTTGTCATCAGGGGGAAAACATGAATCCTATACACCATCCACTTATCATTATTGGTGCCGGCCCTGCCGGTTATACCGCTGCTGTTTATGCCGCTCGGGCCAATCTAAATCCTGTACTGATTACCGGCCTGCAGCCGGGGGGGCAGTTGACCACAACAACGGAGGTCGATAACTGGCCTGGCGATCCGGAAGGGGTTCAGGGCCCGGATCTGATGGAGCGCATGAAAGTTCATGCCGAACGTTTTAACACACAGCTCATCTATGATCATATAAACGCTGCTGACCTGAAACAAAGGCCATTTTTGCTCCAGGGTGACTCCGCCAGCTACAGCTGTGACGCACTGATCATTGCCACTGGCGCATCCGCAAGATACCTGGGACTGCCGTCAGAAGAGACCTTCAAGGGCAAGGGCGTTTCCGGCTGTGCGACCTGCGATGGTTTTTTCTATCGTGGCAAGAACGTAGCCGTCATTGGCGGAGGTAGTACAGCGGTTGAAGAGGCCCTTTATCTCTCCAATATTGCCGCGCATGTCACCGTCGTACACCGTCGCGAAGAGTTCAGGGCCGAAAAGGTATTGGCAGACCGGTTGATTGAAAAGACCAAAACCGGCAATGTGACCATTGAATGGAACTATGTACTGGATGAGGTCCTGGGCGACAACTCCGGCGTAACCGGAATGCGCATCCGCCACCGCAGCGGTTCCACCAAGGAGATCAATCTCCATGGCGTTTTCATCGCCATCGGTCACTCACCAAACACAGCAATCTTTGAAGGACAGCTTGACATGGTCAATGGCTACATAAGAACCAAATGCAGTATCGACGGCAACCAGACCGCCACCAGTATTGAAGGTGTCTTCGCTGCTGGCGATGTTCAAGACTACATCTACCGTCAAGCCATAACCTCCGCCGCCACAGGTTGCATGGCCGCCAAAGATGCTGAACGTTATCTGGATACACTGAAAAAATGAATTTTGCCGGATCATCTCGCGAGGACGAGAACATTCAGCGTTTGCTGGAGGAGATCCGTCGCACGCTGAATGACAACCAACAGTTCATCAAAAGACTCAGGGAAGACGACCAGGAACCGCTAAACGAACCGGAATCTGCAATCGACACCACTCAGGATAACAACGAAGAGGATTTTGAGGAGTTGTAGCAACACACGAAAGGGTCCCAAATCAGGGCCCTTTCTGCATACCAGCATCTAGCCATCCACCGGTTTCTACCTCCAAAAACCAGCAGCATAAGAATAACCGGCTGTCAGACTTGGCACCCCGGGCGATTGACTTTAAGCGATGCTTTTGCTAGTTTAATCCATTATCTTGAGATCAATTTCAATTCGATTGTTACTGAATATTGCGACAATCGGGAGCACTCCATGTACAAAAAGTTATTCATCCCCGGCCCTGTCCCTGTTCACGAAGATATTATGGCTGCCATGGCCAAGCCGCTCATCGGCCACCGCATGCCGGAATATGCCCAACTGCACGAGCGGGTAACAAACGGCCTTAAAAAGGTTATGTTCACCAATCAGCGTGTTTTTCTGGCCACATCCAGTGCCTTTGGCGTCATGGAGGGTGCCATTCGCAACCTGGTTGGCACACGATGCGCCAACTTCTGCAACGGCGCCTTCTCGGACAAATGGCACGACGTCACGCTACGCTGCGGCAAGCAGGCAGACGCAATCAAGTTTGATTGGGGCAAGCCTGTTACCGCCGAGATGGTTGAAAAAACATTGGCAACCGGCAAATATGACAGTATGACAATGATCCATAACGAGACATCAACCGGCGTCATGTCCCCCATAGAGGAAATTGCCGCTGTGATGAAAAAATTTCCAGAGGTCATCTTTATTGTCGACACGGTTTCATCGATGAGTGCACTGAAAATGCCCGTTGATGAACTGGGAATCGATTGTTGCATCTTCGGCGTACAAAAGGCCTTTGCCCTGCCGCCAGGCCTGACCGTATTCTCCGCCAGCCAGAAGGCGCTTGACCGTGCCTCACAAATGGAAGGCCGCGGCTACTACTTCGATTTCATGGAATTTGCCGCCAACGATGACAAGCACAACACCCCGTCTACCCCCTGCATATCCCTGGTCTATGCACTGGATTGTCAGCTGGAGCGTTTCTTTGCCGAAGGGCTGGAAAACCGGTGGGCCAGACATCTTGACATGGCCGGCTATGTCAGAGGCTGGCTCAAGGAGCGCGGTTTTGAGCTCTTCCCGGAAGCTGGTCATGAATCCGTAACACTGACCTGCGCCCGCAACAATCTGGAAATCGATCTTTCAACACTAAAGAAGGAACTGGCCAAAGCAGGTTTTGCCTTTGATGACGGCTACGGTAAAATCAAAGGAAAGACATTCCGGATTGCACACATGGGAGACATGACCCGTGCGGATCTGGATGAGCTATTTGCCGCCATACAGACCTGCATGCCGCAACTGTCCAGATGATCTGACCCAACAAAAAAGCCCCCGTAAACGGGGGCTTTCAATTAAGAACAGCAGCAGATTATTACTCTTTTTCAAATACATCCTTGCCAGCGCCACACAGTGGGCAGCACCAATCATCAGGCAATGATTCAAATGAGGTTCCGGCAGCGATTCCACGATCAGGATCACCAAGGGCAGGGTCATAAACATATTGACAGATTGTGCAGATCCAGCGTTCCATAAACAGTCTCCTTTTTGTTTAGTCAATAATCCAGCTGATACACTGGACCGGGCAGACATCGATAGCACCCTGGATATCACCTTCCGGTGCCCCGGACACATCGAAGCATTCTGATTTACCTGATTTGTCAAACCTGAATACACCAGGACATGAAGATATGCAACTTCCGCAACTGATGCAATTTTCCTGATCAACCCATGGCCTTTTCATTACTAAACCTCCTGACAAACCTGCTGAAGAAATGTATACCACCCCCGATACTCTGTCAACCAGGCAGTAGGGGTATAAAAATACAAACAATACCGGAGATATCAGATATGATTTTAGAAAGTCTGGAAGTCGGACCATTAGGGGTTAACTGTTTCATACTCGGCTGTAAAGAAACGGGTGAGGGCGTTATTGTCGATGCCGGTGGAAATGCAGCAGAGATCATCACCGCAGTTGAGCGGCTGGGTCTGAAAATCATTCACCTGCTTAACACACATGGCCATTTCGACCACATTGGCGCCAACAGCAAAATATGCGAACATTTTGGCATTGACCTGATGATCCACGCCGATGATACCCACATGCTCAGTCGCGCCCGCGAATCTGCAATGATGTACGGTATCCGCGGAGAAAACTCTCCGCAACCGACACACTTTCTCACAGACGGAATGATCATTCCGGTTGGCAAACTATCACTGAAGGTCATCCACACACCGGGCCACAGCCCGGGATGCTGCTGTTTCTACATTGAAAGTGAAGAGATCATTCTCACCGGTGACACGCTCTTCGCAAACTCCATTGGCCGTTCTGACCTCCCCGGGGGTTCGCACCAGCAGTTGCTCGATTCAGTTCGCACCAAGCTTTTCACACTACCGGAAACCGTTGTTGCATATCCTGGCCATGGACCGGAGACATCCATTGGTCACGAAAAACAATTTAATCCCTATTTCTAAGGAGTTCGAAATGCTGCAAGGCAAACAGGTTATCCTGGGTGTAACCGGCGGAATCGCCGCATACAAATCACTCGAACTCCTGCGCCTGCTAACCAAGGCAGGTGCCTCTGTTCACGTCATCATGACCAGGGCGGCGCAGGAATTCGTAACGCCACTCTCATTTCAGACACTCTCATTCAATCCGGTCCATACAGAGCTTTTCAATCTGATCTCCGAACAACAGATCGGCCATATCTCCCTGGCCGACCGTGCCGACCTGTTTATCGTCGCACCGGCCACCGCCAACTGCATCGCAAAAATTGCCAATGGCATTGCCGACGACATGCTCACGACCACCATCCTGGCAACCAAGGCCCCAGTCCTGATCGCACCGGCCATGAATGTCAATATGTATACCAATCCGATCTACAGGGAAAACCAGGAACGACTACGCAAACATGGCTACCTCTTTGCCGCCCCGGTTAAGGGCGCGCTGGCCTGCGGATGGGATGGGGAAGGGAAACTGGCCTCGCCTGAAAGCATCCTTGAAACAGCAATTACAGCGCTGACCCCCAAGGATCTTGCCAGCGAGACCATCCTGATCACCGCCGGCCCAACCCGGGAGGAAATTGATCCGATCCGCTACATCAGCAACCACTCCTCCGGCAAGATGGGGTATGCCCTGGCACGCAATGCCGCCCGCCGCGGCGCACGCGTCATCCTGGTCAGCGGACCGGTCAACATCACAGCGCCTGACAACGTTGAACTGGTCAAGGTTGCCACGGCAGCTGAAATGCGTCAGGCCCTGTTTTCAAGGATCCAGGAATGCAGCGTGATCATCAAGGCCGCGGCAGTGGCCGATTACCGACCTGCAGACCGCTACAGCGAGAAGATAAAAAAAGATGCCTCAACCCTGACACTTGACCTGACCAAAAACCCGGACATACTCGCCGAGCTCGGCCAGCTCACACAAAGGCCGTATCTGATCGGTTTTGCCGCTGAAACCAGCAACCTTCAGGAATATGCAACAAAGAAGCTGCTCGGCAAAAATCTGGACATGATTGTTGCCAATGACGTCAGCCAGAACGACGCCGGTTTCAACACCGAAACAAACCGGGCACTGCTCCTGCTGAAGGATGGCAGCAGCATCGAATGTCCACTGATGTCCAAAGACGAAATGGCCAACCGGATTCTGGATCAAATTGCCTCACGAACCGCTGCAAATAAGGAATAAAGCGCCTAATTTCGACCTTGACTAAACAGCAACTATTCTTTACTTTAGCCATGTTTAAGTTAGCTCTCTGTTATTGTCAGAATGGCCTGACATATTCAATAATTTCGTTAAGTTGCAAACCGCGCCTCAGGGAGGGCTGCTTTGCCCATGATCAAAAAAATTCTGATTGTTGATGACTCTCCCATTTCCCGTCGAATTCTTAAAAGTTGTCTGCCAAAAGACCGCGGCTACGAACTCTTTGAGGCTGGCGATGGCCTGGCCGGCTTTGAGGCCTATAAGGAAATCTGCCCGGATGTAACCTTCATGGATCTGACGATGCCGGTTATGGATGGCTCAGCGGCAACCGAGGCCATTACCAAACACAATCCAGACGCCATCGTAATTGTCTGCACGGCTGATATACAGATCAAATCCCTCACCAATGTACTTGCCCTGGGCGCCTTTATGGTCGTAAAAAAACCACCGTCAAAAGAATCCGTGGAAGATGCATTACAAAAAGCTGAACAACAACTCGGGTGAACCAATGGATCAATCCCTGATAACAATCGACACGGAAGAAAAGGAAATTCTCCAGGAAATCATGAACATTGCCTTTGGCAAGGCGGCGGCGGACCTTGCTGAAGTAATCAATGTTTTTGTTGTCCTCAACGTTCCCTATATCCAGATGCTCAAGGCGGTTGATCTTCCTGAATACCTGAAAACGGCTGTATCCGATTATGACCGGATCAGCATTGTTGAACAGAATTTTTGGGGGGATTTCAAGGGAAGCGCATTTCTGATCTTTCAATCAAGCGCTGGACGGGAACTGATTTCAATTTTCGGCGAAGAGGGTGATTCCGACTTCTCAGAGTCGGCCGATGCGCTTGAAAAAGAGACCCTGATGGAGGTCGGCAACATCCTGATCGGCGCCTGCGTCGGCAAACTGGCAGAATTGCTGGGGGACGCCGTAACCTATTCACCACCACGGGTTGTCACGGAGAACACACCCAACGAGGCAATTCCAACCACCCTCTTTAATTCAGATGACTCCGCAATTGTACTCAAGACCGTCTTTTCTTTTAACGAGCATGATGTCAGCGGACTGCTCTTCCTGGTCACAAGCCAGGACTCCATTGCCTGGCTCAAAGAGTCACTGGTCACCTTCATGGAGCAGTACGAATGAAGCTGAACGAACTGACCCAGATTCTGGACACCGTCAACATAGGTCTTGTCATACTGGACAGGGATCTGAATGTCCAGTACTGGAACCGCTGGATGTCGATCCACAGCAACATTGCCGCCGACACGATCATCGGCACGCCACTCTTCGAGCACTACCCAGGTCTGAACACGCGGCACTTTCAGAAAAACTGCAAGGTCGTTCTTTCCTTCGGCAACTTTGCCTTCTTCTCCCAAAAACTGCACCGCTTCCTGTTTCCATTCAAGCCGGAAAGCTCCATCGGCTCACGTTTTGAAAACATGCAACAGAGCTGCACCATGGGCCCGCTCCGCTCTGAGGACAACTCCATTTCAGGGATCTTTCTGACGGTTCAGGACGTAACCGAGCTTGCCACCTACGAACAGAAACTGATCGAACTGAACACCAAAGATGCCCTGACCGGCGTCTACAACCGCAGGTACATGGAGACGAAGCTTAAAGAGGAATTTGACCGTCACAGCCGCTACCAGCGGCCTCTCAGTATTCTAATGATCGATATCGATTTCTTCAAAAAGGTAAATGACACCTACGGCCATCAGGGGGGTGACCTGGTTCTGAAGGCAGTCGCCAGCTCTGTGATGACCCATATCCGCAAAACGGATACATTTGCCCGCTACGGCGGAGAGGAATTCTGCTGCATGCTCCCGGAAACTGCTCCTGAGGCAGCTGAGATCGTAGCCGAAAACATCCGCCGTCAGATCGAGGCAATGACCAATGAATTTGAGGGCAAGACCATCAAGGTGACCATCAGCCTAGGCATCTCAAACATCACCGACGGGGACAGCATCGATTCAATGATCAAGCGGGCCGATGACGCGCTCTACGAGGCCAAACATAGCGGCAGAAACCGTTTCGTCAGATTTTAACCCCCAGTCATCACGCCCCCAGCAAATCCGATATCGCCCCTGGCTGATGCAAACCCCGCCGCAGTTCCTCCCTTAAGGCAGCCACCTGATGCAGCCCATCGGCCTTGGTCATCCGCCCCCCCTTATACAAAAGCCGCAGATTTTTTCTATATGCCTCTGCCATGACCAACGCCTGCTCACCGGTCGGATCCGCCAGATATAGCTTGGTATTCTCGGGGTCTTGCAAAAAAGAGAGAACCGCCTCCTCCGTCAGCCGACAGAACTCCTCCCGTTCCTCATCCGGCAGATGATAACCCGAATTATCCGCAAGGGTCTGCATGACCTTCTGCCAACGTTCAAGACGGGAGAGCAACATAATTGAATTGAAGATGCGCTTGTTAACGGCAAAAGAAAAGAGTGTCGGCGTGACGACACTGCGCAGCAGCCTGTCATTGCCGCTCTGATCCGCCTGACAGACCTCGCGGGCCAGGCTCCAGACATCACGCTGGACAAAGGTCTCGAAACGCATCTCCCAGTAGGTATGCTTGAGCGTAACCGTTGCAAACGATTGCAAAATCTTGTACGGCACAAAATAGTTATGGGCAACCACATCACCGGCCAGATGACAGAGATAGCCATAGGCGCAGGCCTGCTCCCGCTCTGTCCGCGCCGACTGCAGAATCTTTCTGCCAACCCCCCAGCGGTGACAGTGCAGCAGATAATGCGTATATTTCTTGCCAAGGGTAATATCAGCGGAGATGCAACCATACAGGAAATCCAGCGGATATGCCGCCAGCAGCCCTGCCAGCGGTGCCGCCAGGGCCGGATTTTTCAATATGCCCATACCCGTCAGCAGATGCATCCCGCCCCCCCAGGCATGGGCCTGACCGGGCAGCAGCAGGAGTATGATCAGTATGCAGACAGGAAGCATGTTTGCCACTCTTTCATTTTGACAGGGACTGAAACTTGCTGATAAAGTCATTAAATTCTGAACCATTGATCGTACTAAATGATGTTACCGTAGATCCTGCAATGATTCAACTGGAGCTGAACCGTGCCTGAAAACATATCCGCCAAGACAATTACCGCCTCGCTCGAATACTACCTGACCACCCTTGCAGAGAGCGGCCTGGAAGGGATTTCCACTTCACTGGCCGGAACCTCACCGTCACAAACACCACCAGCAGACACGGCCAGAATTACCAACCCAAAATTTGAACCGGACGAGCAGCCGCAACGGCACCTTTCACTGGAAACAATCAAAAAGGGTCTGATCAACTGCCGGGCCTGCGGACTATCCAGGGAACAGAAGGAAACCTTCTTCGGCAACGGCAACCCGAATGCCCGCATCGTTTTTATTGGTGAATCACACGCAGGCGGCACTGATTCAATCGGTGGGCCATTTGATAGTAAAGAGGGGGAGATGCTGAACCGGATTATCAAGGCTATGGGGCTCAAGCGGGAAGAGCTCTATTTTTGCAGCGTCATAAAATGTCGGCCAGCCGGCAGCAGTGGTGCCGGGCCTGAGCAGCTTTCCGCCTGCCTGCCATTCCTCAAACAGCAGCTCCACTCCATTAAACCGGATGTGATCATATCTCTGGGGCAGATCCCGGCCCAAACCCTGCTGGCCTCAAAAGAACCGTTTGCCAGGCTGCGCGGCAGATTTCACGACTTCGAGGGGATGCCGCTGATGACCACCTGCCACCCGGCCTATCTGCTGCGCCAGGAAAATGCAGGCGACAAAAGCGCCTTCTGGGATGTCTGGAAGGATATGACTCAGGTCCTGCAACTGCTCAAACTGCCAGTGCCCAGCAAGGGGCGTAAACCTGTTGCAAACGGCTCTGCGGAGTAGTTTTTCAAAACCCTGCTAAAGGCGATCAATCCATCTGCGCACGACAAAGATATCACGCTGGCGACCATTTGAACGCCATTCATCAGCCGGACGCCTGCCGCGCATGATCTCCGCCAGACGCTGCCTTATGGGGGTAATCACCACACCGCCATGCCCCGGCCGGTTGCACTCCAAGCGACTCTCGATCACATTCTGACCATCCAGCACAATAATCACATGTCCGCTCCAGACGATCAGATCAAGCGGTTGCAGCAGACCGGCAATCCGACCGGCCGGCATCCCGGCAACCCGCACCCCCTCACCCCAGCGGACCAGCTCAGAGGTATTCCGCGGTGTATAACCATTCGTTGCCGCATAGAGCAGACCGGAACAGTCCAGACCGGCCAGGCTCAAACGCCTCCGCTCGCCCTGATCCAATCCACCCCGATAGTACATCCCTAGCAGATCAGGAAGCCCCTCCCCCAGATTTCCCCCCCAAACATACGGGGCACCAACCGAACGCCTCAACTCGGCGACAATCACATCACGGGGTGGCAATGCCCTTCTCCTCGGCGGCGTACCCGGGGCAACCGGCTTGACAAAGCGGCTATCCAGATAGAGCGAGACATTCCCGGGATGTGGATATTCATCCGTATCCACCCTGTAAACCTTGCTCCGCCCCGACTGCACAGTCCCCAGGACACGGAACAGCGTACCCGGCAGGGCAACAAACTCCAGTTCACGCACCTGGCCACAACGGTCCACCTTGAGTGTGCGCCCATCCCTGCCACCAAAAACGGCATTCACCGCAGCTGTATTCAAAACCGGCACACTTGCCGAAGCGACAACGTAATCCACTGCCAAGGCTGGGGCGGCAAGGAAGAGCAACATGGCAACCAGCAGCACGGCCTGAACAAAATTACTAAAAAACCGTGCTGCTCCTTGACCGACATGTACATAACAGACTCTGATTCTCACAACGGCCTCCTGCCATCCAGTGCATTTCTGATCATTGATTTCTGTGCGGACGTCAACCGCTGAACGGCCAGCAACTCCTTGAGCTGCATCCGCGGAAGGCCGGGCAGAAGCTGGCTGAACCATACCGCCGGGGTGCGCACATTCTTCAGGATTGCCAGACGGATATTCGGACGTCCCTTCCAGCGCCCGTTCCGGGCCACCATCGAGATCGTCTCGGCCGTTGACAGGGGCGAGGCAATAAACTGATGCAAGGCACCCTCCTTGAGTCGCGGGTTATCCAGACAGGCCTCCACCAGCTGAGGCGGTGCCCCTTCGCGGAGCAACGCCTCAACGATCGTGGCGGTGCCACGCCTGGCCAAGGTCAGCTTGTTGCCAAGCGGCTGGGCCGCCAGTCTCTGCAAAACAGAACGCTCGGCAAGGATACGCAGATCAGGTGATATATAGGTCAGATTACAGACCTTGATCAGGTCGAATATGAAAAATTGGGGCAAAAGCGTCTGGGCAATATGAAGCGGGGCATCGGGATGACAACAGAGCGCAACCGTAACCTTGTAGCTATCCGTAAATTTGCGCCCATTGTAAATGGCATTAAAAACCGCCTCCACCAGACCGCGACGCTTCAGCAACGCCAGCAGATGCCCCTCATCCAGTGCCGGATTGCGCAGGGCAGCCATGAGCAGATCACCATCAACGGATTGGATAACCTGATAGAGCTGGTCCTTGTCGGCGGTCAACGCCTGATGCAATCGCTGTGACATATTTTGATCCGGCACTGCAACTTTTGCAGTATTTTCCATAGCAATACCACCCTACTTAAACAAAATTACGTCGATCTCCGCTGTTTTTTGCAAACAGCCTGCCAATAAAATAACAGCGCCCTATCGGCTGTTGCAGAGTGCAACGCTTCATGGTAGAAGTAAAACATTATAATCTGACAGAATCAAGCGCCAGGAAATAATCACATGATCACTGCTATTGGCAGTACTGCCTTTCCGGCCGCCGCCGAGATCGGCGACAAGGAGTTTGCCGAGATTGCGGCGATTCTGGCAGAAAAACGTCAGTTTTCACTGAACGCATACAAAAGCAGCTGCATGAAACGGCGCATCGCCATCCGGTTGCGGGCAACCCGTTGCCAGGATATTCAAGAATACTGTTCCATTCTGCGCCAGAATGAGCAAGAACAGGAACTGCTGCAAAAGACACTGACGATCCACGTCAGCCAGTTTTTCAGAAATCCGTCGCTGTTCGAAACATTGCGCGACAAGATTATCCCCGAACTCTACGCATCGGCAGACCAACGAAAAGGGCTCAACCTGCTCTGTCTGGGGTGCGCGGGGGGAGAAGAACCATACAGCCTGGCAATCATACTCAAAGAACATTTCGGACGCGAGTTGCGGCAGATCAGAACAACCATCAGCGCCATTGACATTGACAACGCAACCCTGGAATCCGCCCGCAACGGCATCTATTACCAAGACCGGCTCAAGGACCTTCCAGGCAACCTGAGGGAGCGCTACTTCCGGCCACATGGCGACCGCCTCAAACTGACAAACGGTATACTTGAGATGGTCTCGTTTCAACTCGGCGACCTGGCCAACCCAAACCTCTCCTACAGCGCCGACATGATCCTCTGCCGCAACACGCTGATCTATTTCAGCCGCCCCGAACAGGAGAGGATCCTGAACCTGATTGCCGATCACCTGCCGACCAACGGCGTGCTGGTTCTGGGCAAATCAGAGACCATGGTCGGCACAGCCCGCAGAAGATTCAAGGCAGCATTCCAGATAGAACGGATATACCGCAAACTGATCTGACCATCCGCCTGGCCAGAGACAGGGAGAACAAGAATGCGTATCCCAATCGGACATAAATTCATTATCGGTTTCATCGTCGTTGTTGCTGCGGTGGCCTTCAGCCCGAAACTGGTTCAATTCCTCGGCACCTCGCCAGATATCAGCAATATTCTTGGCTATGCAGTTGCCATGACAATCGGGCTTCTGCTGGGCTGGCTCTTCTCAAAAAGATTCACAGCCAACATCGGCAAACTGACCACCGCCGCCAAATCAATCAGCGAGGGGAATCTGACCCACAACGTAACCCTCGCCCCCTCGCGCATGCCGGATGAAACCCACGACCTGGCCGAGCTGCTTAACCAGATGCAGCAGAACCTGCGTGACCTGGTCTGCCACATCAAGCAGACATCAGGGCAACTCTCCACCTCTGCGCGGGAGATCAGCTCCACCGCACTTGAGATCAACGCCTCCACCGAAGAGGTTGCCCAGACAATCGAGCAAATCTCCCATGGCGCCGAGACCCAGGCGGAGATGGTCGAGAAGAGTTCGCGGACCATCAAGGAGATGGCCATATCCATCGAACTGGTTGCCACACGGGCCAGGGAGACCGCAGCAGCAGCCCGCGAGACCAGCCTGACCGCCCGCCACGGTGGCGAGCAGGCCACAAACTCCCTTGAGCGAATGAGGGTCTTCTTTGATCAACAGGAGGCTATCGGACAACAATTCGCCGCCTTCAACAAAAAACTCCAGAAGGTCAGTAAAATTGCCCTCTTTATCGGTGAAGTCGCCCGCCAGACAAACCTCTTGGCACTCAACGCCTCCATTGAGGCGGCACGGGCAGGAGAGTACGGCAAGGGCTTTGCCGTTGTCGCCGACGAGGTCCGCAAACTGGCCGACGGCTCGGCCACATCGGCGGCCGATATAAGCGACATGATCGAAAGCCTCCGTGAAGAGAGCCAGAACGTCTACGCCGCCATCACTGAAAGTTCACGCACCATCACCGAGGGAAAGACAAACATCGACACAACCTCCGCCGCCTTCAAGAACATCCTCAAGACCGTACTGGAGACGGAGCGCAAGGCCACCAGCATTGCCGATCTCTCCCAGATGCAATCCGAAGGGTCGGAAAGAATGGTCTTGGCCGTCGATGAAATTGCCAAGGTGGCCGATGACAATGCCGCCGCAACCGAACAGGTTTCCGCTGCAACTGAGGAACAGCTCGCCGCCATGCAGGATATGGCCCTGGCCACCAAAGAGCTGGCCCAACTGGCCGACGCATTAATGGTCGTAATTGAACGATTTCAGGTTTCCAGCAAGGATCTGACAGAAAATGAGAACCCCTGACCAGAAACACCTGATCTTCACCCTCTCCGGAAAACTCTACGCCATTGACCTGATTGAGGTGGCCGAGGTGGCCGATCCCCAAACGATCTGGCCGGTTCCGGGCGCCCCTCCCTGCTACGCCGGGGCAATCAATCTGCATGGCACGATTGTCGCCGCGCTGAAACTGGCCGAATTTCTCGGCCTGCCCGCTGACAGCCAGCCAGAAAAGGTTCTCTTTCTCGACACCGCCATCGCATCGCTGGCGCTGCTGGTCCAACAGGTGATCCGGATTGTGCCGGCAGACCAGAGCGTGCGGACCGAAGACTGCCAGCCATTTGTCCGCGGCATGATCAGCATCCCCGAAGGCGATGCACAGCTGCTGGATGTAAACGCGCTGATACAACAGGCCACCGAAGCACTCAAACATTATGGATCCAGTGGTAAAACATTCTAACCTCAACCTTCGCAGAGACAAAAAACGTCCTGAAACAGCCGGTGTTCTCCAGATACCAGGCGGCTGACTATGGATCATTCGAGATGTGTGAACATGATCTGCCCGAAATGCACATTTAAACAACCAGATGGTTCCGAACAGTGCCTTCGCTGTGGGGTTATCTTTGCTAAATTACACTCTGTTCGACCTGAATCTGCCTGCGAGCCGCCTGATATTTCCACAAGGTGCAAAAACGCTGAAATGGACTGCCTGAAGGCAGGCATCAAGGATATATCCCCCAAAGAAAGCCCAATAGTGCTGGTTGGACATTTTTTTGTCTGGGTTGTCCTTCTCGTGTGGGGGATAAAATTCATATTTACCCCCATACAGGGGGAGGCATTTTCCGAATCATATATGCACCTGCTAAATCTGCCTTTTCATGAAGCAGGGCATGTAATCTTCTCTCCATTCGGGCGTTTTATTCAAGTGTTGGGTGGAACCCTTGGACAATTGCTTGCACCGCTAGCGGTAACGCTTTCCTTCCTTTTTAAAGCTGATCGGTTTGCCGCTACGGTTGGCCTCTGGTGGCTCGGCCAGAGCTTCATGGACATTGCCCCATACATTGATGATGCCCGGGCCGGACAGCTGATATTGCTCGGTGGGGTTACCGGCAGCGAGGTAGAGGACTATCACGACTGGGAGATTATCCTGACCCGCCTTGGCTTGATGCAGTATGACCATCTCATCGCACGAATATCGTTCAGTTGTGGCGTACTGTTGATGCTTGCAGCACTCATCTGGGGTGGATGGACGCTATATTGCCGGAACAAAGTACAGCACAATCACATAGATCCCGATGGGATCAGCCACTGACGTGAGAAAAAACAACGTAGAGGCGTCTCCAACTTTATAAAACCATAAATACCAATATTTCAAGCAAGGCTTACAACCTATCCGACGTGTAATTCCAACCAGGGGAATATTTACAATGCGCGGATTCAAGTTCGAAGTGCAACAGCCAATGGTGGTCTGGTGTAACACATTTT
>CAXYUZ010000053.1:0-21585 GCA_964292275.1 uncultured Desulfuromonadaceae bacterium | reverse complement strand
AACGAGTATAACACATCAGGCTATGTCGGCAAAGTCCGACAGACTCCTAGGTTTTCCTTATTGGTTACCTTCTGGTTTAAAGGAAAAATAATGAAGGCAAATCTGTCGGAAACGGGCGAATAACGTCCACCGTGCAAAGCTTCGGCATTAGTCCGGGGCATATAGCGATAAAGTTTGTCACCAACCATTTCGTACCTATAAATTGTGCATGGCTGATAATCCTTGTGACCACATCCTGTAAAGAGTAAATTATTGCCATCTTTTGAAATAGACAACCCAGATATTTCCGTGAAATATCCAAGAGAAAGCGGCTTATCTTTTGATTTGCACCCCCCTAAAATCAGAACAAGTCCAATGATTGTGACAGACAGAACAAGGGCAATCCTAGAAGATGGGGAATAATTAGGGATACGCCCCGATTTATTGCTGCCACCACCTGGCCCGATTCCGTTTGTGCTATTCTCTTCCATCTTCAAGCCCTCCTTCTAATTTCACGAGTAACAAGGGTATCAGGCCTACACTCTTGACAACCCCCAACAAGTAACATGGGTGTCAGGCTTACACCCTTAACAGCCCACAATATCGGCTCAACCAACCTATCGTTATAAATATCTTTTTACAAGACCAGATCAAAAGTTTATGCCAACATCAGCAGGGTTTTGTGGCGGTAAATTATTCAATTTCACTCTGACATACTCTTACTGACACATTCATCCCATACAGACAGCATCCGCTTTCCTATTGCCCCAAAATCAGGGTTATTCTTCATATAATCGGCCAGCAGTACCCGGGTGTCATTCACCCCTTCCGCTACTTGATCAAATATGCGGTTTATCTTGCCGACCGGCAGCGACAGATGGGCGACTGCAAACTTCTCCAGCATCTTGCGCGGCCACCATTTTTTGCTGCCCGCCAGTGAAAGTGCGGGTACGTCTTTGGGGATGTATACGGTGGTTGTTACCATGTCGTACAGCGGGGCCAGACTGACCGGTTGGCCGGGGCTGTCATACAACACACCGAAGTTCTTCAGGTGGGCATCGCCATTGCGTATCATGCACGAAAGCACAAGCGCCGCAAAAAACTGCTCGCGGGCGGTTTGCAGATGCTCGCCAGATACAAAATCCTTGATGGAACGGGCAATGCGTTCATAGCTGCTGCTGTATTTCTGGGCAGTCCCCAAGGCCTGCAAGGCACACATATCCTCAAAACCGAGCTGGTAACCTGCAGCGGGATGCAGATCAAAACGCTTCATTACAAACAATCCGCCATTTTCTGCCAGATGAAATTCAGGCACCAACAGACCAGAGCGCTTCGCTGCAGTCATGCAAAAAAATTCATTGGCTGCCAGTTGAGGATAGTCGGTTCCCCAGGACTTGACAATATAGCTGCCTATTGCTGCTGTCCCACGTTCCGCAGCATCCAGCATCACCTTGGGCTGCACGCCTGAAATGCCGGACCGGATGGCATATTTCGCCACCAGTTCCCGAAATAGTTCTTCGGTATCAGGGTATGTCAGCAGTTCATCCAGCGATTCCGCGTTTTCCGTGATCTGCGGTGTTTCGCCATCTGCCAGGGAAAAACGGTTTCTGCCGATCTGGTTACCCCCGGTAACACGCAGCAGTGTCAGATCGTCTTCACCGGCCAGTTTGGCAATGGCGCGTCTGATCGCCTCCAGCAGGGCACCTTCCGGCAGATTCATCTGGAATACCGGATGCAGGTCGCGGCTGATCCAGCTTTCCAGACGAACCGGCATGGTCAGTGAAACCTGCGCCTGGGAAGTTGTTACGAATGGATCATAGGCAAACACATACTGATGACGGTCGCTGTTTAACTGCAGAAGACCGGACCTGTGTTGCAAGGCCCAGACTGCCAGCGTGTTTGCGCTCATGTTTCGCTCCTGAGTTCTTCAAGGGTGGGCGGCATTCCGGCGGGCCTGACCTTCAGCTCCAGATCAAGGTACTCCAGTATCCTGATCAGCTTGCGCACGCCTATTTCTTGTACGGTGCCTGATTCGATCTTGCTAATGGTGGCACGGCTCATCCCTAGGTCGGCGGCCATACTGGCCTGGGATATTTTGCGGCGTTTGCGCTCTTTATGTATTTCTTCACCAATCTTGAATAGCATGTTTGTATTATATACAATACATTATTTGTAATCAAGGTGTAATTGTTTTGTATATGACACCATTGTATCACAAGGATACTTCAGGAGGGGGGTCGCACCGGTACATGTATCGGCCCTGGGCTACATGGAATCGACAACGGACGGTTCAACCAGATATAAAGCGCCGCAAAACTATGACAATGGATCGTATTCGATTCAGGCAGGGGCATTTTCAATCAGGGTTAACGCCACACGTTATGCGGATGAACTACGTTTGAAATTCAGGACAGCCGACATCCAGACCTCGGAGCTGTCCGGCAGGACCTATTACCGGGTCCGTTCAGGAAGGTACAACTCGCTCAAGGCTGCCCAAGCCGGGATCAGGCAGTACGAGAAGGAAGGGATTCTCGGTTGTTATGTTGTGGCAGTTGACTAAAGGATCTTTGGGTGAAAACAGGAAAGCCCGGTTCAGTACGCAGAGAGTTCTGGGGGATGTCCGCGCCAGCCGTACCCCGGAAGACACCATGTGCGGCGACTTCTGCGCCTCGCGCGGAGCAGGCAAGCTGTTCAAGTGCGACCTGAAGGGCGACAAGATTTAATTGGATTGGGATATCAGCAAAAAGAGGCACCGGATTATGTTCCGGTGCCTCTTTTTGCTTTCCCGCCCTCTCCTGCCAATCCTCTTGTCTCTGGTTGAAATAGAAGATGTCTGAAGGTCGGCCATACCTGGAAAGCCACCCGCTCGCCTCAGATACCGATCTCGAACAGCCATTGTTCAACCGTACGCGGCGAAATCCCCAATAATTGCTGGGCGCTGGTTTCTGTATCAATGGCGGAGTCGCGGGTCTGTGCCTTGGCCTCGTAGCTGGCGGCGACCCCGGCCGCCGCCTCTTCTCAGTACAGCGGGGCGAGCATCCGCCCAATTTCTTGGGGTGTCAGGCTCTTGTACCACACCTTGTGCCCCCAATATCTGGAGAAAGCGTCCGCCAGTTCATCACCGGTGATGGCCGGCAGCTGGCCGACACCGACGATGCCTGACACCGCGGTGTCGGCCAACAGCGCCACAGCCACATCGGCGATATCCAGGTGCGAACACCAGGAGACGGCGTAGTCGGAGCGCAGGGGATAACGGAGAACATTCTCCGCCTTCACCGGCTCCATGACGATGGGCAGGAGCAGGTTTTCCAGATACAGCCGCGGGGCGATGACCGCCAGCGACACGCCGGTATTCCTGACCTCGCGAACCAGTGTCGGCAGAGCGTTTTCGTCACCCGGCACATCCATGCTCCAGCCGCTCGTGGAAAGGACCACGCGGCGGGGTTTTGCCAGGTCGATGGCCTTGGCGATGTTACGGGCATACTGGAGACGGAACTCCTCCGGGCCCAACGGCAGATGAACAAAGATGCCATCAGCACCGGCATAGGCTGTGGCCAGGGAATCAGCCGAAAACATATCTACGGCAACAGCGGGGCCTGCCACAGCCTCTGGATTACGCACCGCGGCCAGTACGTTTTTACCTTCCGCAAGAAGCTTTTTGAACAATGGTGCGCCCTGGGCACCGGTGGCGCCATGAATAACATATGCCATAATCTTTCTCCTTTTGTTTTGGATACAGGTTCGTTGTTATGATGCTTCGGGGATGGATTTGAACTCGTCGTGATAGATCACCTCGTTGAACCGCTGCCGCAGTCCGTGTTCTGCCAGCAGCGGTGGGACGATGGCATCCATTTGCTTACGGTGTTGACTGGTCCGGGCCTGGAGGTACGCCTGCTGTACCTCTACCGGTTCGGTGTCCAGCAGCGGCTGCATCCGCTCGCGGATGTACTGTTTGAGGCTGATGTGCTCCATGTAGACCTCCCGAACCCCGACGGCGGCCAGTTGGCCGAACAGCTGCGTCAGCAGGTGGGGGGCCGTGGCGAAGTGGGGCAGAAGCGGGCCGACGAAGGCGAAGGTGGCAATGCCGGCGGCGCGCAGTTCGGCCAGCGCCTGCAGCCGCCGCGAGGCGCGGGGCGCCCGCACCTCCAGCCAGCGGCTCAGCCGGTCGTCGGTGGTGGTCACGGTCACGCCGACCTCGACCTGCGGCAGACGCAACAGCAAGTCGAGGTCGCGGGTAACCAGGGGGGACTTGGTCAGGATGCGCACCAGGCCCGGATAGCGATGTTCCACCAGTGCCTCCAGTATGCCGCGCGTCAGCCGATACTCGCGCTCCGGGGCCTGATAGGGGTCGGTGACGGAGCTGAGCAGCAGGGTACCCTGCTGTTTGGCTACAGACATCCGACCCAACTCCCTGCGCACCAGTTCCACCGCATTGCGTTTCGCGTATACGAAGCTGCCCCACTCCCCGACCGGCTCGCCGACCAGCCGCCCGCTGAAGCTGGCATAGCAGTAGGCACAGGCCAGCTGGCACCCGGTATAGGGGTTGATCACGTAGGTAATCGACGGAATCTTCGATTTCTGGATCAGCGTCTTCGCCTCGATCTCGGCCAGCCTCATGGGATCAACTCCTTTCAGGCCATCAGACCCTGCATGGCCGCCGGATGCCGGGTGAACGACCAGTGCACATGAACAACACGCCATTTACCTTCGATGCGGCGGTAAACCTGGGTCGAATTCCACGGCGTTCCCGCCACCTCGGCACCGTCTGCCCCCCGGCTGAAATTCGCCAGGTTGTAGGTCAGCACCGCCATGTCGCCGCCGACGATCACTTGCGGGTTTGGCAGGTCGGAGCGGAGAATATTGAGCTTGCCTTCGAAGAATTGACGGAAATAGCGGGCCACGGCCTCCCGGCCGTCGAGGCGGGTTTCAGTAATCGGGTCAAAGAAAGTTACATCTTCTGCATAAAGTTCAAGACTGCCATCTACATCACCCCTGTTCCAGCGTTCCAAAGCGGCCTGCTCGAGAGCAAGGATAGTTTCGGCAAGTTTATCAGCATCAGTATTCATTTTTTTGTGTTTCCCTTGTCTGCATATTGTGTATTGCCAAATATAATGGTAATTATAGTACACACAACATACCATTTCACGGTCATAACAGACCTTTAAATGATTATTATCGGACATATTGGCAGCAGCAATCGGAATGACCATATCCTCACGGAGTCGTGCGATGGCAGGAAGAAAGCAATCAAGAACCAAAATTGAACAACTCAGCTATCGCCCCTCCATACCTTACCGGCTCGACCTTGAGATTTTCTCCATCTCCGACCTGAGACGGCGGGTCAGAAAAGAAAAACTGCACGCTACGTACCAGTATACATTCCACGAGCTTGTCTGCGTAACCAGTGGGAAATGCACGCAACTGGTGGACGGCAAGCCAATTCATTGCGAACCAGGCTCGCTTCTGGTGCAGCGTCCCGGACAAACGCACAATTTCGGACCCGAGGAGAATTGGCACGGGTGGTTGATCCTGTTCCGCCCGGAATTCCTGCTACCTACATCAGTAGCCGATCCTGATTTGAAACTTATGGTTGGCCTTGAGAAGTTGCCCGAACGTTTGTCCCTGAGCGATGATGAGTTGCGCAGCATCACGGCTGTAATCACTCAGATGCGAGAGGACACAGGAATTAATGCTCAGCCGAAGGATCTCCATGCACTGTTGCGATATCAGCTTTACACACTCCTGTTGCGGCTCACTATCGTCCAAGACCGGCAGGAGTTACAGAGCAGTGCAAACTCACGTTTGCTGCAGCGTTTCAAGAAATTTCAGCAACTCGTTGAAAAGAACTTCGCCAGATGGCGCCAGGTAGCTGATTACGCAAAACAGCTAGGATGTTCGGAAAAGAGCTTGACGCGCGCAGCCATGGAGACGATCGGAATTAATGCGAAGGCCCTCATCGCCTCGCGGATTAACCTGGAGGCGAAACGCCTGCTTTCGCATACGGACCTGTCAGTGGCACTGATCTCCGAAAGCCTCGGCTTTGATGAGTCAACCAACTTCATCAAGTTCTTTAAGCGTGAAACCGGTTGCACACCGATCGAGTTTCGGCGGCAGCATGATGCAATCAATACTGCCGATCAGTCATGAACTGTCGGATTATTCCTGATGTCATCAACCCGAAGGAAATCATAAATTCCGGTTTAATATCCCTGTTGATGATGGCAAACCTGCATGGTATTGCCGCAGATGAAGCAAAACTCACCCACGAATTCGGCAGCGAACCATATTATGCCTGGCACAGCTTTGGAACTATTTTAACAGGTAGAGATTTCTATGAATTGTTTAAAAGATATCCCTCAACGCCCGTGCCAAGATTATTAGGCAAAAAACATATATCACAAACTGGCAGGTACCAATGAATCTGATCAGATATCCTTATATTGAATGCGAAACACTGCCTATTAATCTGCTATCTGAAGGAATTGCGAAAATCGAGGTTAAGTCAGTTTACCAATGATGGGATGTTGGGGCGTAATCAAAATAGCGCTGGCAGAAATTGCCTGAGAAAGGTTTTAAGTAACTTGGTCTGGGGTGTTAAATATTAGTGACAGAGACTATTCAAAGAATCTTTATCAAGTCGATTGAAGTACACATCCTATTTCTTGTTATCAACATCAGAGCAACCCAAAACAAATAACAATAGAAGTAACATATTCAAGAAAACAAGTTTAAGATCTCCGCCAACAACTTATTACGGAGAACCTAAACCACGAGCTCTAACTGTTTGAATATTCAAGCGCCTTTTCAAAACCGCTGTTGAAGGCACGCCGGTTCAGTTCGACGAACGCCTCTGGTACACTTGTCAATACGGCCTTTTCTGCATTTTCGCGGGAAATAACACCCGTCAAGGCAACCATGGCCCCCAGCGCAACCATATTGGCAACAATCTCGCGACCGACATCAACCTTGGCTGTATTAAGTATCCGCAACGAGACCGCCTTGAAATTACCCTCTGGCAATCGTATAACCATATCGGAATCAACAAGCAGAACTCCGTCTTCCTTGAGATCCTTGCTGTATTTATCGCAGGCCTCCTGGGTCATCGCCAGCAGTGCGTCACAACGGGTAACCTTGGGATAATCAATCGGATCGGCGGAGATGATCACCTCCGACTTGGAAGAACCGCCGCGGGCCTCCGGGCCATAACTCTGCGACTGTACCGCCTGCTTCCCTTCGTAAATGGATGCAGCCTTGGCCATGATAATCCCGGCAGTGATCAGCCCCTGACCGCCAGAACCGGAAAATCTGAGTTCATATCTGGACATATTCGACTCCAATGATTGCAAGATTACTGCGCATTCCGTGGACCTTGCGCTCTTTCGATCAGCTTTGCATATTCCTGGCAATACTCGGCCCGCTCTTCGCGATACAGGACACCGGTCAGGATTTTTCCCTCCAGTTGTTCTGCCGTCATTATCTCGGCCGCCTTGACCGGAACGGCAATATCCTTGAGCCGCTTCATCATCTCGATTACTGAACGGAATTTATTGCGCCGGCCATAGGTCGTCGGGCAGTCATCCAGAATTTCCACAACCGAAAAACCTTTGTGATTGATCGCCTCAACAATCAGCTTGTCAATCTGAGCCGCCTGGAAGGAGGTTCCACGGGCCACAAATGTAGCCCCAGCCCCAATGGCCAATTTAGCAATATCAAAGGTCGGATCAGGATTTCCGTAAGGGGTGGTAGACGCCTTGCTGCCGGTCGGTGTTGTTGGTGAAAACTGACCGCCGGTCATGCCATAGATGTAATTGTTCATGATAATATAGGTCATGTCGATATTACGGCGACAGGCATGAATAAAGTGGTTGCCGCCAATGGCAGTACCATCGCCATCACCGCCGACAAGGATGACATTCATCTCTGGCCTGACCATCTTTATACCAGTGGCAAAGGCGGCTGCACGTCCATGTGCGGTATGGAGTGTACAACAGTCCATATAGCCAGACATGCGCGAAGCACAGCCGATACCGGAAACAACGGCCGTATTGCTCTTTTCCAGCTGCAGCGTCTCCATGGCCCTGATCAGCCCCTTCATGACAATACCGTGGCCACACCCAGGACACCAGATATGAGGTAATTTGCCAGGACGCAGATATTTATCGTAGTTGAAACCCATGGCTAGATAACCTCCCTGATTTTTTCAAGTATCTGATCAGGGTTGATCGGCTCGCCATCTACGCGAAAAAGACCATGCACCCCTGCCCGCCCCTCGGCGCAGCGCTGTATCTCCAGGGTAGACATGCCCAGATTCATCTCGGGCACGATGAACGATTTGACCTTTGCCGAAAGGGCCTTGATCTGTTTATCCGGGAACGGCCAGATGGTCCTGATCCGGAACATGCCGACCTTGATACCGCTCTCTCTGGCAATATTGACAGCATAGCGTGCCGAACGCGATGTTGAGCCAAAAGCAACAATAACAATTTCGGCATCATCGAGCAGATATTCTTCAAAGAGGACAATATCGTCGACATTATCAGCAACCTTGCGAACCTGACGTTCCTCTTCGGCCTGTATCAGTTCAGCCCTGGTAGTCGGAAAGCCGTCCTGCATCTTGTTCAGGCCGGTTACATGAAAACAGTAGCCGGAACCGAACGCCGCCAATGGCGGGACATCCCCAAAGGAGGTGTCGTAGGGTTTGTACTGATCCGGTGTGACCGTCGGCACCCTGCGATTGATAACCTCAAGCTCGCCCTGCTCCGGAAAGACTACCCGTTCACGCATATGGGCAATAATTTCATCCGGCATTATCGTTACCGGGGTGCGGTATTTTTCAGCCAGATTAAAGGCACGGACCGTCTCTTCGAAATATTCCTGTACAGATGCGGGAACAAGACAGATGGCTGGATGGTCGCCATGGGTTCCCCATTTGGCCGCCATGATATCAGCCTGGCTTGGGCCGGTCGGCATACCGGTTGACGGACCACCACGCATGACATTGATGATCACACAGGGAATTTCGGCAATGCAACCATAACCGATCAGCTCCTGTTTGAGTGAAAAACCGGGGCCAGATGTTGCAGTCAGCACCTTGGCTCCCGCCAGGGAGGCACCGAGACAGGCCGCCATGGCGCCGATTTCATCTTCCATCTGCAAAAACTTGCCACCGTTTTTGGGAAGTTCACGGGACAAAACCTCGGCAACCTCGGTTGACGGGGTAATCGGATAACCGGCGAAAAATGAACATCCAGCATACAATGCGCCGAACGCCGCTGCTTCGTTGCCCTGTAAAAATGCAATTTTATTGGACACTTGCTTGACTCCCGTTAGTTTATCCGGCATTGACCTTGATCGCAAAGTCAGGACATCTCATCTCACACTGCATGCATCTGATACACGCATCCGGATTTTTGACTGAAGCAGACAACCCCTTCATTTCAAGAACGTTTTTGGGACAAAACTCAATGCAGATATAACATGCTTTGCAGAAGCTTGAGTTGATCTCAATGGCAGACTTTACAGTTTCCATCTGATTAATGCTCCATTTTCAAGGGGATCTATCTGATTCAATCAAAAAAAATTGCACTGAAAGGGTGCAACCCTTCCAGTGCAATCCAGTCAACAAAAATACTATTTCAGGCTGTCAACAAGTGCCTTAACGTGGGAAACGGACTCATCAAACAGTTTCTGCTCGGTTTCATCAAAATCGATTTCAAGAATCTGCTCGATACCATCGGCTCCAAGTACACAAGGAACGCCAACATAATAACCGTTAACGCCGTACTCGCCTTCCAGAAGTGCACAAACAGGAAGTACACGTTTCTGGTCGCGCAGGATAGCCTCTGCCATGCAGATAGCTGAAGAAGCTGGTGAATAGAAAGCGGAACCGGTTTTGAGAAGGCCAACAACCTCGCCACCTGCACCGGCAGTACGCTTGACCATTGCGTCCATAACTTCCTTGGCCTTGGTTGCGCATTTGTATTTCTTTTCAAGCAGTGCCATGACCGGAATACCGAAAACATTGGCATAACGGATCAGAGGAACCATGTCGTCGCCGTGGCCGCCCAGAACCATTGCAGTTACGTCTTTTACGGATACGCCCAGTTCCCATGCAATGAAGGCAGCAAAACGTGCGGAGTCAAGCACGCCAGCCATACCCATAACGCGGTTTTTAGGGAAGCCGGTTACGCGCTGACAGAGTGTAACCATTGCGTCGAGCGGGTTGGAGATGATGATGATAAATGCGTTTGGTGCATGTGCTTTCACGCCTTCTGCAACAGAAGTCATGATCTTGGAGTTGGTAGCGATCAGGTCGTCACGGCTCATGCCCGGTTTACGAGGAAGGCCTGCAGTTACGATAACAACGTCTGCACCGGCAATTTCCTCATAGGAGTTTGCGCCTTTGAGACATACATCAAATGCATCAACAGGTGAAGCTTCAGCGATATCGAGGGTTTTACCCTGTGGCAAACCTTCTACGATATCAAACAGAATAACATCACCGAGTTCACGCAGTGCGCAAAGCTGAGCAAGTACACCACCGATCTGTCCACCACCAATAAGTGCAATCTTTTTACGAGCCATACTATTTTTCCTCCTCCAGATTTTGGTAATACCAATTTTGCACTATAAAACAAGAATAAACAAAACACAAGTTTACTGAAGGCAACATTGCCTCCGCAAAATCTCTACCTTGAGGTCCATCACAGGTTTTCAATCAATGTATCGGAAAAAGCCGAACATTTCAGAAGGGTTGCACCCTCCATGAGGCGTTCAAAATCATAGGTGACCCGCTTCTGCGAGATTGTCCGGTCAAGCGCTGCGACAATCATATCCGCCGCCTCCTGCCAGCCAATATGTTCAAGCAGCATCACGCCGGAGAGAATAACAGAACCAGGGTTTACTTTATCCTGATTGGCATATTTGGGTGCCGTGCCGTGGGTTGCCTCGAAAATGGCATGGCCGGTAGTGTAATTAATGTTTGCCCCGGGTGCGATTCCGATACCCCCAACCTGTGCTGCCAGGGCATCGGAGAGAAAATCACCCTCAAGATTCATGGTTGCGATGACATCAAACTCACGGGCACGGGTCAGCACCTGTTGAAGCGCGATATCGGCAATGGCATCCTTGATCAGCAGCAGCCCCTTCCACTTGCCGCCACCATGGGTCGGCAGCAGCTGGAGCGCCTGTTGAACCTCGGCAACCACCTTATCCCGCTGTGCAGCGGTCATCATATCAAAACCGGGATCAATCAGCCGGGCATTCCCCTCCGCCGAGAGGGCTGGATTCTGATCCTGATTCTCAATGATCCAGCTTTCACGCTCCGTGACAACCTGGTTGCGGAATTCTGTAACGGCCACCTCATAGCCCCAATCCTTAAAGGCCCCTTCGGTGAACTTCATGATATTGCCCTTGTGAACCAGGGTAACCGAGCGGCGGCTATGCTTGATGGCATATTCAATGGCCGCCCTGACAAGCCGCTTCGACCCCTCTGCCGAGATCGGCTTGACCCCCAGTGAGACCGTGTCTGGAAAACGGATCTTGTTGACCTTCATCTCATCCAGCAGAAAACGCTTGAAGCGTTCACACTCATCTGTTCCATGCATCCACTCAATGCCGGCGTAGATATCCTCAGTATTCTCACGGAAGATGACCATATCTACATCCTCCGGACGCTTGACCGGAGAGGGAACGCCCTGAAAATAACGAACCGGGCGCAGACAGACATATAGATCCAGCAACTGGCGCAACGCCACATTCAACGAACGGATGCCACCACCAATCGGGGTTGTCAATGGTCCCTTGATGCCAACCAGAAATTCACGATAGGCGGCAACGGTTTCATCGGGCAACCAGGCCTTGTCACCCATCTGATCACGGAAGCGGTTAAACGCCTTTTCACCGGCATAAACCTCCATCCAACTGATCTTCCGTTTCCCCTGATACGCCTTGGCAACCGCCGCATCAAACAGACGAACCGAGGCCTTCCAGATATCCGGACCAGTGCCATCCCCTTCAATAAAAGGGATAATCGGCTTATCCGGCACAGAAAGCCGTCCATCAGCCCCCATTGTAATCCTGGCGCCATCCGGCACATTGATATAGCTATATGACATGGTCACTCCCTCTGTTACTTAAAAACAGAATTCAGGAAATCAGTCTGGATACAAGATTACGCTGGAAGATGCAAAAGATTGTATACAGTATGCAATTCGGGTAAACGTGTCAAGTAAACATTTTTTAACGGCTTAGTAATTAAATTAAAAGGTTCAGGAGCGGAAATTGCGGCTATCTTTTGGAGTAACGTCTTGCCTCAAGCAAGTCATCACGGGAATAATTACGGCGGATCTTCAGCACCTGTCCCGGCCAAAGCTGCTTGGGATCCCTGATCTGATCGCGGTTTGCACGATAAATCAGCGGCCAGAGCGAGGAATCATTGTAAACCTCTGCCCTGGCCGCTATCTGTGGAAGGGTTTCGCCACGTCTGACGGTATAGGACGAAACCAATTGTGGGGTTGTGTCACGTACAGTTGTAATTGATCTGGCAGCCTTAAGAATCTCAAGTTCCCTGAGACGTTCGGCCCGGCGCTGTCTCTCGGCCGCCTCGGCAGCGGCCTTGAGACGTTGCTTTTCCGCCAGCAGGGCCAGTTCTGCAGCCTTCTTCCGTTCTTCCTCCAGCTTGCGATCCATGATCTCCCGCAAGCGGCCACGCAGGATATCACCCTTCTGCAGCGAAAGCAGATACAAGGCATCCGCCGCCTCGCCATCAGCATGTTCCTTCAGGATCGCCTCACCGCGCTCAAATGTGTCGACAATGCCCCTGTACTCATGTGGCAGCAGGATGGTGGCATCCTGCTGTTGCAACTCCACCAGCATCAGAGATGCACTCCCCCTTAAAACCGGTTCCGTAGCAGAACAGGCTGTCAGGAGCAGACAGAGCAGAATCAGTATCAATAGCGGGTGTCGACGCATGTGGATGAACTAGGCCTGAACCTGCTGTTTCTCAACAAGCCTGACACCCAGCTCACGGAGCTGTTTGTTGTCAACAACCGATGGTGCCTCTGACATCATACAGGCACCCTTCTGGGTTTTTGGAAATGCAATGACATCACGAATGGAATCGCTGCCGGTCAGCAGCATGATCAATCTATCCAGGCCAAAGGCGATGCCGCCATGGGGAGGCGTACCGAATTCCAGTGCATCCAGCAGGAAGCCGAATTTACTGCGGGCGGACTCTTCGGACATGCCCAACAGTGAGAACATCTGTGACTGAACCTGCTCTTGATGGATACGGATCGAACCGCCGCCAATCTCGTTGCCATTCAGAACCAGGTCATAGGCCTTGGCGCGGCAACGCCCCGGGTCCGATTCGAGGTACTGCAGATCCTCATCCATCGGCGCCGTGAACGGGTGATGCACAGCTGCCCAGCGCTTATCCTCGTCATCCCACTCCAGCAGCGGAAATTCGGTGATCCAGACAAAGCGGTAGTCATCACTACTGACCAGATTAAGACGACTGGCCAGGTGATTACGCAGCTTACCAAGCGAATCATTGACCACCTTGGGCTTGTCAGCAACAAAGAAGAGCAGATCCCCCTCCTCTGCCCCGAAAAGCGTATTCATGGCCTGAATTTCCTCTGCGGTAAAGAATTTGGCAATCGGCGAATGCCATTCACCATTCTCGATTTTGACGTAGGCCAAACCTTTGGCGCCGTAGATTTTAACAAATTCCGTCAGATCATCGATATCCTTGCGGGAAAAGGTGGCGCACTTCTTGGCATTGATCCCTTTAATGATTCCACCCTTGGCAGCCACATCGGCAAAGACCTTGAAACCGGACCCCTTGACCGTATCGGTCAGATCACACAACTCCATCCCGAAACGGAGATCGGGGTTATCCAGACCAAAACGACGAATCGCCTCGGCATAGGTCAGACGTTCGACCGGGAGTTGAACCTTGGCATTTACTGTATCGGCAAAAACCTTGGCAATCATCCCCTCCATGATTGTGATGATGTCCTCCTGATCCACAAAGGAGAGTTCACAGTCAATCTGGGTAAATTCAGGCTGACGGTCGGCACGCAGGTCTTCGTCACGGAAACAGCGGACAATCTGGAAGTAGCGGTCAAAACCTGAGACCATCAGAATCTGCTTGAAGATCTGGGGTGACTGTGGCAGGGCGTAGAAAGAGCCATTATTGATGCGGGATGGAACCAGAAAGTCACGGGCCCCTTCAGGGGTCGACTTGGTCAGAAATGGTGTCTCCATCTCCAGAAAACCGTTATCCGCCAGATAATTACGGGTAATTTGCGCAACCTTTGAACGAAGAATCAAATTATTCTGGAGCTGCGGACGGCGCAGATCCAGATAACGGTACTTCAAACGGATATTCTCGTTGACCTCGCTATGCTCGTCAAGCATGAACGGCAGTGGCTTGGAACGATTGAGCAGCTTGCACTCACTGATCTGGATCTCAACCTCGCCGGTCTTCATAGCAGGATTAACCGTACCCTCAGGGCGGGCAATCACGGTTCCCTTGACAGCCAACACATATTCACTGCGCACGGTTTCTGCAATGCTGTGCACCGCGGCGTTAATCTCCGGGTCAAAAACGATCTGGGCAATTCCCTCACGATCGCGCAGATCGATAAAGATCAGGCCGCCGTGATCCCTGCGACGCAGCGCCCATCCCATCAGGATGACTTCACTTCCGATATCTTTGGCGGTAAGTTCACCGCAGTAGTGTGTACGTTTCCAGTTGCCAAGCATTTCCATTATATTTCCTCCGCCAAATTGGACTCCCCTCCCGAAAAAGGGGAATAAATTAAATGATTTTATTTACTTGATAAGCCTGCCGACATTGCGCCAACGGATATTGAATTTGTACCACGGTCCTTCAATCGACCAGTATTTGATAAAGGCCAGCCCCTTGATCTTTTCAGCGGAGACAAAGCCCCAGAAGCGGCTGTCGTAAGAGCGA
This sequence comes from uncultured Desulfuromonadaceae bacterium, assembly GCA_964292275.1. Taxonomy (GTDB): domain Bacteria; phylum Desulfobacterota; class Desulfuromonadia; order Geobacterales; family Pseudopelobacteraceae; genus CAXYUZ01. The sequence continues at coordinate 6,626 of CAXYUZ010000053.1, read as the reverse complement.
TCACGGTTGTCACCCATAACAAAATACGATCCACCGGGAACCGTCACCGGACCAAAGTTGTCGCGCGGATTCATCTCCTTGGGCACCAGGTCATTATCCTTGTGAACCTCGTGTGGATTCGTATACAGCTTGCCATTGACAAAAACCTTCTTGTCCTTCCCCTCAACCACATCACCAGGCATACCGACAATCCGCTTGATAAAATCCTTGCTTGGGTCCACCGGATACTCAAAAACAATTACATCACCCTGACGCGGGTCCCTGACCTTGAGCACGCGCTTGTCGCCAAAGGGGAGTTTTGTACCGTAATAAAACTTGCTGACCAGAAGGTGATCGCCGATCAGCAGCGTATCCTCCATGGAACCGGAGGGTATCTTGAATGCCTGAACCATATATGATCGAATCACCAGTGCCAGCACAACGGCAATCAGGATCGATTCAGCATACTCACGCCAAACGCTCTTCTGCTTGACACCCAGTATCTCCATCTGCTTATTCAGATCTTCTTTCTCTTCATTCTGAGCTTGCATACTGCATCCTTTAAATTGAAAATAACTGCCACAAAACGGGTTAATCCACCTTCAAGATGGCAAGGAAGGCCTCCTGTGGTAACTCCACATTACCCACATTCTTCATCCGCTTCTTACCCTCTTTCTGTTTCTCCAGCAGCTTGCGCTTACGGGTGATATCACCACCATAGCACTTTGCCAGAACATCCTTACGCATGGCCTTGACCGTCTCGCGGGCAATAACCTTGTTGCCGATCGCGGCCTGAATGGCCACCTCAAACATCTGGCGCGGAATCAGCTCCTTCATCTTCGCAACCAGATCTCGTCCGCGGAAATAGGATTTATCGCGATGGATGATCAGCGACAGGGCATCAACCACATCACCGTTGATCATGACATTCATCCGGACAAGGTCGCTACGCCTGTAATCCAGATGCTCGTAATCGAGCGAGGCATACCCCTTTGTAATCGACTTGAGACGATCATAAAAATCAAGAACAATCTCGTTCAACGGCAGCTCGTAGATAACCATGACACGGGTTGGGGTCAGATACTTGATCTCACGCTGAACACCGCGTTTGTCCTCGCAGAGCGAGAGCACACCGCCGACAAAGTCGTTGGGAACATGGATATGGGCCAGAATAAACGGCTCTTCCAGATACTCCACATGCTGCAGCTCCGGCATCTGGTTGGCGCTCTCAATCGTCATCACCTCGCCGGTCACCCGGTGAACGCGATAGACAACCGTCGGGGCAGTTGTGATCAAATCAAGACCAAACTCGCGCTCAAGCCGTTCCTGAATGATCTCCATATGCAACAGCCCGAGGAAACCGCAGCGGAAGCCGAAACCAAGCGCAACGGAGGTCTCCGGCTCAAAGGAGAAGGATGAGTCGTTCAGCTTCAGTTTGCCCAGGGCATCGCGCAGCTGCTCGTACTGAACCGTATCAATCGGATAGAGGCCGGAAAAGACCATCGGCTTGACCTCTTTAAAACCATCCAGCGGCCGTTCGCACTGACGATGAAGCAGCGTGACCGTATCACCGACCTTGGCATCGGCAACATCCTTGATGCCGGCGATCACAAAACCGACCTCGCCGCTGGCAAGCTGGGGAACCTCAATCATGGTCGGCGCAAAGACCCCCACCTTCAGCGCCTCAAAGGAGCTGTTGGTGGACATCAGCTGAATCTTGTCCCCCTTCTTGAGGACACCGTCAAAGATGCGGACCAGAATGATAACCCCCTGATACTGGTCGTACCAGGAGTCAAACAGCAGTGCCTTGAGCGGTGCATTGACATCACCAGTGGGAGGTGGAATCTTGCGTACGATCTCTTCCAGAATCTCACGGGTGCCGATCCCTTCCTTGGCGCTTGCCAGGACGGCATCATGGGCATCAATACCGATGATATCCTCGATTTCCTGGATGACGCGCTCCGGTTCGGCGGCCGGCAGGTCGATCTTGTTCAGCACCGGAAAGACCTCAAGATTGATATCCAGGGCAAGATAGACATTGGCGAGCGTCTGGGCCTCAACCCCCTGTGAGGCATCAACCACCAGCAAGCCCCCCTCACAGGCAGCCAGTGAGCGGGAAACCTCATAGGTAAAATCAACATGACCAGGGGTATCGATCAGGTTAAGAATGTATTCGTTGCCATCATCGGCAAGATATTTCAGCCGGACGGTCTGCGCCTTGATGGTGATCCCGCGCTCGCGCTCCAGATCCATCTTGTCGAGGAACTGATTCTGCTTTTCGCGGGCAGAGACCGTACCGGTGTACTCGAGAAGACGGTCAGCCAGGGTGGATTTACCATGATCAATATGGGCGATGATCGAAAAGTTGCGAAGTCTGCTGATATCCATGTATACCTTTAATATTCGAGAGAAAGTGTAATTTGGAACAATAAATAATTCAGCGGTGAATGTAAAGAGGAAATAGTGTGCAGATCCATGTATTTTCAATACTTTTCAGGGGTTAGGGAATAGCGGTCAGGGCACCCTTTGCAATCAAATATCCAGACAGGATAAACAGCAGCACCTCCACAAGAAACACATTCCCCCCCGGTTGCATATCCTGAAAAAAGATCCATACTTATTAAATGCACACAAACAAAACATGCGCACAAGGAGTCATCCGTGAAACAGACCCTCTTACTCTCATCCGCCATTGTACTTGCCATGCTGTCACCCTGCCAGGCCGGTTTCCTGGACAGCATCTCCAGCGAGATACTCCCGGCAGGCCAGGTCCAGAGCTCACTGGATAACAGCACAATTGCCAAGGGACTCAAGGAGGCGCTGGCCAGCGGTACCGAGCGGGCAATAACAACCGTCTCCAAAACGGACGGCTACTTTGGCAACCAGTTGATCAAGATCCTGCTGCCCGAAAAGATCAACAAGGTCGCCAAGCTGCTCAAGGAAGTCGGCTACCAGAGAAAGGTCAACGAATTCGAGCTGAGCATGAACCGGGCGGCGGAAAAAGCGGCCCCTAAGGCCGCCAAATTTTTCGGTGACGCAATCCGCGAAATGACCGTTGAAGACGCCAAAACGATCCTGAACGGCGGCGATACGGCTGCAACCAAATTCTTCGAAAAGAAAACCAGGGCCCGCCTCTTTGAGGCATTCAAACCGACCGTATCCAAAAGCATGGAGCAGGTCGGCACCGCCCGCAGCTACAAGGCGATGATCGGTAAATACGAGAGCCTGCCACTGGCCTCTCTGACAGGCGCGCCATCGCTGGATCTGGATAAATATGTCACCGACAAGGCCCTGGATGGATTATTCACAATGGTGGCCAAGGAAGAAAAGAATATCCGCAGCAATCCGGCGGCAAGGACAAGCGACATACTGCGCAAGGTGTTCGGCGGGAAATAAACCACAGCTGAAAACAGCCTGAATGACCTTAAAAACAAAAAGGGACTTTACAGTGTTATCCGTAAAGTCCCTGATTTGTTTTTATGGTCGGGGAGACAAGATTTGAACTTGCGACCCTCTGCTCCCAAGGCAGATGCGCTGCCAGACTGCGCTACTCCCCGACAAAGATAAATTTTATAGCACTACCCGCTCTGCGATGCAAGGTTTTTTTTGAAAAAAATGATTTTTTTTATTTATTCAGCATCCGCCAGAATCAGTGACAATTGCCTGCCCAGCTCGTCAATCTTGTAAGGCTTTGTAACAGCGGCACTAAATCCGTGAGAACCGTAATCAGACATGGCGGCGTTATACGAATAACCGCTGGAGACAACCAGCTTTGCCTGCGGGTCAATCTCAAGAATCAGCCTGGCCGCCTCAACACCACCCATACCGTTTGGAATCGTCAAGTCGAGAATCGCCAGGGAAAATGGCGTGCCGGACTGATAGGCATTCCTGTACATGGCGACCGCATCCTCTCCATTAACACATGCCGACACAGAGTAACCAAGATACTCTAGGCTTTCCCGCGCCAGCGCCCGGATCATCTCCTCATCATCCATAAGCAGAATCGACTTTGAGGCATTGCCAACAGCCAGCTCCAGCGCCTCTTCGTTCTCCTCCGGTAAATCAACCGGCACGCCGGATGACGGCAACAGAATAGTAAAGATCGTTCCATGCCCCGGGTTTGACTCCACAGAGATCCGGCCATCATGCCGGTTAATGATCGAGTAGGCCGAGGCAAGCCCCAGACCGGTGCCGCTTGACTTGGTTGTAAAATAGGGATCAAAGATCTTGCCCAGATTTTCCTCGGCAATACCATGCCCCTCATCCTGGAACACAATTCTGATGAAATGCTGCCGCTCCGAATCGGCCTTGCCAGGATACGGCTGCAACACATTCTCGGCCATAACAGTCAAGACCCCGCCACTTGGCATGGCCTGAACCGCATTGATGGCAATATTGTTAAAGACCTGCCCCAACTGCCCCTCATCCGCCATCAGCGAATGGATACCAGGGGCCACCTTCACCCGGCATTCCACATTAGAACCCTTGACCGCCAACTCAACCGACTCCTCCAACACCTCGCGGATTGAGGTCAACATCTTGATCGGCGCCCCGCCCCTGGCAAAGGTCAGCAGCTGTTTTGCCATACCGGCTGCCCGGCGGGAGGCATTCTCGGCCTGCTGTAACAACTCGTACGAGCGGTGGGAGGAATCCAGAAACTTGCTGGCAAATGAGATATACCCCAAAACACCGGTCAGGATATTATTGAAATTATGGGCAATGCCACCGGCCAGAATTCCCAGCGACTCCAGCTTCTGGGCCTTGACAATCTGCTCCTGCAGCAATTCCCGCTCAGTCACATCCACCAGAACCATGATCCGCCGCTTAGCGGCCAGCTGAACATTAACGATCAAATGCCGTACAGAGCCATCACTGCTGCGCACCCTGGCATCGTACATCAAACCATCATCCTCACCGGCATTGCACCTGGCAATCACATCATTATGCCGCTGCAGCAGCTCTTCGCGGTATAGCGGATCGGGACAGGCCAGCAGAAACCATTCATCAACGTTTCTGATCAATTCCCGGCCATAACCGAAATGCTCCACCAGAAACAGGTTCAGATACTCAACATGATTATCCAGATCAGCCAGGATCACACCGACCGGCATCAGATCCATCAGATTACGCAAGGTCTGCTCGCTCTGGCGGATACCCTGCTCCGCCTTGATACGCTCCGCCACCTCTGCCTCAAGGGCACGGTTCATACCTGCCAGCTCCAGGCGCGATTCCCGTTCAACATTCATGGCCGCTACCAGTTCGGTCGTCAATTGCGCATTCTCCTCCTCGCGCAGCAGCAGATGTTCGGCCAGATTATTTACGGCAAGTGACGCCATCCCCGGCTCGTCTGCTGTATCAACAACAATCCTGCAGCTGTAATCCCCCCCCCTTGAGAAGCTCGATTCCCTCGATCAACCGGCTGTACGAGCTGGTGACGCTCTTCAGGACAATGTGACAAAAAAACGAGACCAGCAGCCAGAAGAGGAAACCAATCACGCAGGAAAATATGACAAAACGCTGAATCTTGTCGGAAAGATCGGTTGTCCTACGCACAAGTCGCACCGAGCCGATCTGCATAGTGGATGTATCGCTGGAACCGGATAAAGCGGCATCCGGGGATGGGGTTATCGGACTGCTGACAACATCCGCATCCGAGCGGATATAATCACCATCAATCGGATCGCCAGGCGAAACGCTCTCGGCCAATACCTTCCCGCTGGCAGAGGTAATGGTTACGGAATGAATTTGCGGGGCTCTGGCCGTCTGATCGGCCAACTGCTGCAAAACAGCCCGGTTTTCGGCATACAGTGGCAAACGGATCGAATCGGCAAGATAACGGGCGCGCAAATCAAGCCGCTCGACCGCATTGTAGCGCATATCATGGATGGTGCTGAAGGTGAAGATGGAGGCAACAACCAGGGTAATCAAGGCCGTCATCAACGTAAACAGGCTGAACAGCTTGAACTGAAAACTGCTCCTGAACTTCTTGAACCTTATATAAAGCGACATTGCATTCCCCTCAATATCAGACCTGGTAAACAGAATCAGTACGAAAGACGCTTAATCACCCTGGTGTTTTTCTTGATGGATGTGCTGGCCGGGAAGCGCAACGGCATGCTGGCGGCACTTCTGCCAGCAAGCAGAGACGCGGTAATATCGGCTGCCTGACGCCCCAGACCGGAACGTTCAATCTCAACCGCCGCAGCTGCTCCCAAACCAAGATAACTCCCCGCAAACGAGACCACCGGCAGAGAATGTTCCTGGCCAAAGCGGAAATAGGCCTCGGTCGTCTCCCTGGTCACCGCCGTAATATCCGGCAGCATCCACAGGGCATCAACCTTGCCGGACAGGCTCTGCACCCTGGCAACCACATCACGGGAATCGGATACCTCGCGGGTAACCAGTTCAACGCCATACTCTGCGGCAGCCTGACGCGCCTGCTGCAGATACCAGCCGGAACGGGCAGGATTATAGACAACGCCGACCCGGCGCAAGCGCATGGACTTGAACAGTGACATATAGATCTGCGGCTGGGCATACATGCCGACCCCGGTCAGATTATGGGCCGACCCGGCATAGCGGTGGATGGCCAGCGACATGACAGAGACAACCGGCACAGCCGAAACCCGGCGGGCGGTCTTGAGGGC
>CAXYUZ010000052.1:0-21607 GCA_964292275.1 uncultured Desulfuromonadaceae bacterium | reverse complement strand
GGGCAAGCTCGGTGATGTCAATGATCTTATCCATGTACTTTAGTCTCTCCCCCAAATGGATTTTGTTACTACCTGCAAAAACTTTCGTTTTAAAACAGCAATATAAAGATGACTTGCCTATACACCTTTGGCAGGCAACCACGAACCAGCAACGCCGGATTTATATGGATTGCGTTAATTTTAGTAAAAGTAAAATATTATATCCGCAAGTGCAAGCAAAAAATTCGTTTTTTTACTCACATTTAAAAGTGTATACAGTTTGACGTTTCATTCCGGTTTTACTCAGCGGCAACGCTTTAACAGGGACGTTCACAAGGCAGATCATTTTTTAAAACATCCTTTTGAGAAATGATACGGTCTGTAGTCTGCCGCCCCCCCTACCACTCTGAATCAGAACGTATATAATATCCAAACGCATCCTTTTATGATTGCAGCGGCGATCATCATATTTACCCGCTTGCTATCCAGCCTAAAAAAAGGCAGAATAACACAATTTTATGGAGGAGCAGCTTCATGGCATTACGCGTCTACAATACGCTGACAGGCGAAAAAGAGACCTTCATCCCACTGGTACCCGGTAAGGCCGGAATGTACGTTTGCGGCGTAACGGTCTATGATTACTGCCATATTGGGCATGCCAGGGCGAATGTCGTCTTCGACATCATCTACCGCTATCTTAAATATTCAGGCTACGACGTCACCTATGTCCGCAATTACACCGATATTGATGACAAGATCATCAATCGCGCCAACCGCGAAGGGGTCGACTACCGCAATATAACCGAACGCTTCATAGAGGCATTCGATAACGATATGACACGAATGGGGCTGCTCAAGCCGACCCTGGAACCCAAGGCCACCGATCATATCGCCAATATCATCGCAATCGTTCAGACCCTGATCAATAAGGGGCATGCCTATGAGGCTGACGGAGACGTCTATTTTGCCGTTGAAAGTTTCCCGTCATATCTCAAGCTCTCCAAACGCAACCTGGAAGACATGCTGGCCGGCGCACGCATCGACGTTACCGAAAAGAAACGCCATCCAATGGACTTTGCCCTCTGGAAGGGGTCGAAGCCGGGTGAACCGAGCTGGGATTCACCATGGGGAGCGGGACGCCCGGGTTGGCATATCGAATGTTCCGCCATGAGCATGGAATACCTTGGCAGCACCTTTGACTTTCATGGCGGCGGCAAAGACCTGATCTTCCCGCACCATGAAAATGAAATTGCACAGTCAGAGGCCGCCAGCGGTTGCCAGTTCGTCCGTTACTGGCTGCACAACGGCTTTGTCAATATCAATTCGGAAAAGATGAGCAAGTCACTGGGCAACTTTTTCACCATCCGCGAGGTGCTTGAAAAATATGATCCGGAAACGCTCCGTTTTTTCATACTTTCCGCACACTACAGATCACCGATCGACTTCTCCGATCAAAACCTTGATGAGGCCCAGTCCGGACTGGAGCGTCTCTACTCCTGCCTTGCTGCAATCGACAAGATCCTGGTCGACACCCCAACGCCAGCCGAGCTTCCGACGCGAGAATCACTCACCGTTGCCGGCACAGAGCTGCGCGAGAAGCTGGAACAGCTCCATAAACGCTTTATCGAAGCCATGGACGACGACTTCAACACCGCCCAGGCTCTGGGCCTGCTCTTCGAGACCGTACGGGCAACCAACCGGTTCATGTCAGAGACCAGCGAGTTCACCCCGGTTGCCCTGTCAATGATCGCCCACGTCCGCCAGCAGTTCACCGAAGCTGGCAATGTCCTGGGGCTTTTCAGCAGCAAACCGGGCGAGTGGCTTGGCAATATCAAATCAGCCAAGGCCAATAGCATTGCCATATCAGCTGAAGAGATTGAAACCTTGATTCAGGAACGCTCAGAGGCCCGAATTAACAGGGATTTCAAGCGCAGCGATGAAATTCGTGATTTTCTGTTGGAAAAGAACGTGCAATTGCTTGACTCCCCCCAGGGCACAACCTGGAATATCAAATAGCATCAACCGATACTGTTTTAGATCCGGGCATCAGGATAGAATTTATTCCGATTTCCAAAACAGAGAACAGGTCAGCCAAATCTGGCCTTAAGCCTTGTACCATCTGTTTTGTCTGATATACTTATTACCATTACGTGTGATGAGGGTTCCGCTTGGACTGGAAATGCTGCTGGAATAATGAGCACTTAGAAATGGGGGTCTGCCCGAACATTGCCGAGGGCGAAGAGGATCTGCTACATGCACATCATCGTCGCATCCTTGAAAAATGTTGCGACTGTCCGGATTTCGTGCATGATCTGGCGCTCTTCAATCAAAGCGAGCACCCCCTCGCCCCTGCCTTTCAACTCATCTTCAACGACTTTCAACGTCAAAAAACACATATTCAATCACTGGCCAGTTTTCTGGACAGCAAGACCCTTGAGGTCCGTTTCCTCCATGAACTTGGATCCGTCCTGCAGAGTTCACTGGATCTGGAAGAGGTGCTCTCGGTTGCCCTGACGGCAATTACCGCCGGAAAAGGGTTTGGCATGAACAGGGCCTTCCTGCTGCTGACGGATCGCGACCACGGAATCCTGAAGGGGTATCTCGGCATCGGTCCCCGTTCCTACGAAGAGGCAAACAACGCCTGGGAAGAGATATCCCGCAACGACCTGGATCTGCAAGCACTGGCCCAAAGTTTCCGAATCAACAAACTCAATTCCGAACGCGCAAAATTCCACGACATCCTGGAAAACCTGACCATTCCTCTATCCCAGAGCGACCATATCATTGTCCAGGCATTGAACAGCAAACAGCCCCTGCTGGTGGAGAATGCCTTTCAAAACCCCAACGTCTCCCTTGAACTGGCGCAGCTTCTCGGCGTGGATACATTCCTGATCATGCCGCTGATAGCACGCAACCGCAGGGTGGGCGTCATTCTCGCCGATAACTGCATCACCAGACACCATATATCCGAAGATGATATGCGCTCCCTGGAGACATTCACGTTTCCGGTTGCCGTAGCTATCGAGCGCGCCTCACTGTATGACCGGCTGCAAATCGAGCTAAACCGGGTCACAGAGGCAAACAGCAAGCTGAAGGAACAGCAGGAACTGATCGTCAAGATGGAGAAGATGGCTCTGGTCGGCCGGATCACCTCCAGCATCGCCCACTCCATCCGCAATCCGCTGATGGTGATCTGCGGCTTTGCCCGCTCCATACTGAAAAGCACCTCCAAGGATGATCCCAAGCTGAACTACATCGAATCAATCATCAAGGAATCCAGGCAACTGGAAGAGGTTCTGGATGAAATCCTGAACTATTCCGATTCGCTTTATCCAACAAAGGATTTCTGGAACGTCAATCATCTCCTCGACAACTCATTCAAGGACATCCATGATCTGCTCCAGAGAAACAACTGCCAGCTGCTGTTTGAACCGCAGAATAACATTTCCAACGTCTATATCGACTTCAAGCAGGTCTCCTACTGTATCCGGACCCTGATCAGCAGCGACCTGTCCGGACAGATGGATACGACCATCTCCGTAGATCTGGAAGAGCAGGATAAAAAGGTCATTGTGACCATCATTGACAACAGCCGCATGGTGTCGCAGGACGAGCTCAACTCACTATTAACCCCCTTTGAGACAACCCAGGGGCTGGCGGAGGGTTTTGGTCTGGCGCTATGCAAAACGATGCTGGAAAAGCAGGGCATCCCCTTTACGGTCACAGCACTGCCCGAGGGGGGGATTAGCTGCAAGCTGGAACTTCCCACACTGAAGGAGGAAAGAAATGAGCAAAATCTTAATTGTTGACGATGAACCGAACATCCGCATTCTCTACAGCGAAGAGCTGGCCGACGAGGGCTACGACGTCGTCACGGCAGCGAACACCGCCGAGGCCCTCGAAACACTTCAGAATAGCCATTTTGACCTGGCAATTCTGGATATAAAACTGAAGAACGAGAGCGGAATCGAACTGCTTCAAAAGCTTGTCAAAGAGCGTCATGAAATGCCGGTCATACTCTGTTCAGCCTTTTCCTGCTACAAGGATGACTTCTCCGCCTGGCTGGCTGACGGCTATGTCGTTAAGTCAGGAGATCTGCAAGAATTGAAACAGGAGATCACCAGTGTGCTTTCAAAAAAGGCACAACGCAGCAAACCAGGCGCCTGATTCAATCCTGATCCAGCCAGCCAGACAGCCATTCAATTCAATTACAAGGAGACGCTCACCATGAAAGCAGTCATTATGGCGGGGGGATTCGGCACCCGCATCCAACCACTGACCAGCAGCCTTCCAAAACCGATGATTCCACTCTTTAACCGTCCAATCATGCTGCACATTGTGGAGCTGCTGAAGAAGCACGGTATAACCGAACTTGTCATGCTGCTCTACCATCAGCCGGGCGTAATCAAAAAATTCTTCCGCGACGGTTCCGACTTCGGCGTCAAGATCACCTATGTCACCCCGTTGGAGGACATGGGCACCGCTGGCGCAGTAAAGGCAGCTGAAAAATACCTGGATGAGCGTTTCATGGTCATCAGCGGCGATCTGCTGACCGACTTCAACCTGAGCAAGGTTCTCACCTTTCACAACGACAACAAGGCCATGGCCACCATCACCCTGACATCGGTCAAGGATCCGTTGCAGTTTGGTGTTGTTATCACCGACAAGGAAAAACGGATCACCCAGTTCCTGGAGAAACCAGGCTGGGGCGAGGTTATCTCCGATACGATCAACACCGGTATCTATGTCCTTGAACCGGAGATTTTCAAATATATCCCTGAGGGGGAGAACTTTGACTTTTCCCAGGATCTCTTCCCGAAGATGCTTGAGAACAAGGACCCGCTCTTTGGATTCCCCGCCAAGGGATACTGGCGCGATATCGGCAACACCGACTCCTACCGCGAGGCGCACCACGATATCTTCAAGGGAAAGATCAACCTCAAGATTGACGAACCGAAACTCGACTTTGTGGGCAAGGACCTGCGCACCGGTATTGATGTAACCCTCGAAGAGCCATCCGGGATAGAGGGAACGGTGATTGTTGGCGACAACACCCAGATTCAACGCGGGGCAAAGATCAAGGACTCTGTCATCGGACGCAACTGTACGATTGAACAGGGGGTCAAACTGAACCGCTGTGTAATCTGGGACAACGCCTACATCAAAAAAGGGGCAAAGATCTATGACAGCGTAATCTGCTCCAATGTCCGCGTTGGCCAGGGGGCCAATCTGGAGGAGGGGGTCATCGTAGCGGACGAGACCTCCATCGGCGATGAATCGGTGATCAAGGTCGACGTCAAGATCTGGCCGCGCAAGGTGATCGAGGCCGGTTCCACCGTTACCGCAAACCTGATCTGGGGAGAGAAGTGGCGCAAATCCCTCTTTGAAGGGGCAATCATCAAAGGGCTCTCCAATGTGGAACTGACACCGGAATTCGTCGCCAAACTGGGCTGCGCCTACGGAACCATGCTGCCGAAGGGGAGCTTCGTCCTGGGCGGACGCGATTCCAACCTGGCCTCGCGCATGCTCAAGCGCTGTTTTGTCGGCGGCATCCTCTCCGCCGGCGTCAGCGTGCGCGATATGAAGATGACCCCGCAGCCACTATTGCGCTACAAACTAAAGACATTCGGCGAGGTCGGCGGGTTTCAGTTCCGTCAGGCAAACGACGATCCGGCGGCCCTGGAAATTGTCTTTTTCGACGGTGATGGACTGGACTTCTCCAGCGGCATGGCCAAAAACATGGAGCGTATCTTTTACAAGGAGAATTTCCGCCGCGCCCACCACACCGAACCAGGGGCCATTATCGACATAAACAATGTTGCCGACTTCTACCGGGAAGGCTTCATGCGCAGTATGGACATGGACAAGATCAAAAAAGCCGCCTGGACGGTTGTGATTGACTTCAATTTCTCTGCCGCCAGCCAAATACTACCTTCAATTCTCAACCAGCTCGGCTGCAACATCATCGCCCTGAACGCCTACGTGGATGAAGGCAAGGGCATTAAAAACACCATGGAAAAACAGGAGGCGCTGGAACAGCTCTCCAAGATCGTTAACTCACTGGGCGCCCAGGCAGGTTTCTGGCTTGATCCAACAGCCGAATCCATCTCCATGCTTGATGACACCGGGCACATCCTGAGCGGTGTGGAGCTGCTCTCCACCTTCTCCTCGCTGACACTGAAAAGTGGTCAGAACGGTATCATTGCCGTTCCGGTACACGCACCATCGACCATAGAACAGATGGCGGACAAAAAACATTGCCAGGTTACAAGGACCAAGAGCAGCGACCGGGCCATGCTTGAGGCTGCCGGGTCCAACGGGGTTATTCTGGCCGGCTCCACCGATGGCCGTTTTGCCATCCCGGCCTTCCAGGCCTCCTTCGACGGCATGTTTGCCATTGCCCACCTGATTGAACTGGGCATATCCAGCGGCGTCCCCTTCTCAAAGGCCATTGAGGAGCTGCCGAAGAGTTCATTCTTACAAACCAGCCTCTCCTGCGCCAGGGAACTCAAAGGGGGCATCATGCGCAAGATGAGCGAGGACAGCCTGGACAAGGAAGCGACCTTCATCGATGGCATCAAGGTCCATTTTGGCGAGGACTGGGTACTGGTTCTGCCTGACCAACATACGCACCACGTCCATATCGTTGCCGAGGCCAAGGACAATAAAACCGCCCAAAGACTTCTGCATGAGTACCAGAAAAAGGTTGAGGACTGGAAAAAGGAACTGGACGTAGGCTAAGCAAATACAGCCAGCTCATCAGACCGGTCGTGCAAACAGTACGCGCAGACCGGTCTGAGGGCATGCTGCCGGATCCCGCCAGGTAAAGACGGCAACAAAACCGAAAAAACAGGAGCAACAACAGCATGTCCTCCCCCCTCGACATCGTCATTCTATGGCACATGCACCAGCCATACTACAAGGACCCGCTTAAGGGTGAATACGCCCTCCCCTGGACATATCTGCACGGAATCAAGGACTATTTTGACATGCCGGCCATCATTGAGGACACGCCAGGGGCCAGGGCCGTTTTCAATCTTGTACCTTCACTGATCGAGCAGCTGCTCGATTATGCCAACGGCACAGCAATCGACCCCTTCCTGCAAAAAGGGATGGCAGACCCGGCCAACCTCTACGAAGAAGACAAGATTTTTCTGCTGGAAAATTTTTTCTCTGCCAACAAGCAGCAGATGATCGAGCCATCGGCCCGCTATCTGGAGCTGTTTTATATGGCGGGTAGCGGCAAGCCTGGCAGCGCCGCCAAACAGGTTAATCTTTTTTCCAGCCAGGATCTGCTGGACCTGCAGGTTCACTTTTTTCTGGCCTGGACGGGCGAAGCGGCCCGCAGACGCTTCCCGGTATTTCAGGAATTGTTCAAAAAGGGATCCAAGTTCACACTCGAAGAGAAGGAACTGCTTTTTGCAACCCAGCGCCAACTATTACAATCCATCATCCCGCTTTACAAAAGACTTCACCTTGAAGGGCGCATCGAACTGGCCGTTTCCCCCTATTACCATCCGATCCTGCCGCTACTCTGCGACACCCGTTGTGCCAGAAGCGCCATGCCCAAGGTAACACTGCCATCGGGTACCTTCAGGCACCCGGAAGATGCCCGGGCACAGATCATTAATGGTATCAACTATTTTTCATCCGTCTTCGGATTCAAGCCCAAGGGGATGTGGCCATCGGAGGGTTCCGTCAGCAACGAGGCGGTTGAAATCATCGCCGAATGCGGCATGGAGTGGATTGCCACCGACGAGGAAATACTGGCCAAGAGTATTGACGGCGGCTTGGGAGAACAGAGGGAACGGCTCTACCACCCCTGGAAGTTTTCCGGAAACAGACAGATCAGCATCTTTTTCAGGGATCACCAGCTTTCCGACCTGATCGGCTTCACCTATTCCTCCTGGGACGCAGAGCGGGCCGCAACGGACATCTGCAATCGCCTTCACACGATCAAAAAACAGATTGGCGGCAACGAGCGTGTCGTACCAATCATCCTCGACGGGGAGAATGCCTGGGAGTACTACCCGCAAAACGCATATTCGTTCCTGCAGAAGGTTTACCAGAATCTGGCAGAATCAGCGGAGTTCAACCTGACGACCTGCTCCGACATAATCGGCAAAAGTCATTTCCAGGGACAGATTCACAACATCCACCAGGGATCATGGATCAATGGCAGCTACGGGATCTGGATCGGACACCCGGAGGAGAACCTGGCCTGGGATCTGCTCCTGAATGCACGCGAAATCGCCGTTTCGAGTCGTCCGCAGCTTGCCGCTATCATGTCCGGCAGCTCCAGCATGGATGATGCAGAGGAACTGGACAACCAGATCTGCCGTTCCCTGTTCGCCGCCGAGGGGAGCGACTGGTTCTGGTGGTACGGTGATGACCACTTTTCGCCACACAGCGATCAGTTTGACCGCCTTTTCCGCCAGCATCTGCTGAATGTCTACCAACTGCTCAATCAGAATCCGCCCCAGGAACTGCTGCTGCCGATCAAGAAAAAGAGCCCGGCGGGCCTGATCCGGGAACCAGCCGCATTCATAACACCCGATATCAATGGACGTGTCGGTGACTATTTTGAATGGCTGGCAGCCGGGTTGTACGATCTGACCAGACAAGGTTCTGCCATGCACTCTTCCGACCGCATGCTGCAGAGCTTTTATTACGGCTACAACGACTCATCACTCTTTTTCAGGTTGGACGGCATTCAGGATCTGTCCCTGTTGCTGATGCCAAAGGACACCCTCAACCTGCACCTGATCACAGATCGCGAATACCGCCTGGCCATGCACCAAAACGCCTGCGAAGGACTGTTGCAAAGTAAGGAGAACAACAGCTGGACAGCGACCAGTACCCGCTGTAACTGGAAGATCATCAAGACCTGTGAGGTTGCTATTCCGCACAGGCCCTTAAAACTGGCCCCGAAGAGCAAACTGTTTGTCTACATCACGCTTGTCCGGGATAATGAGGAACTCGGTCGCTGGCCAGCCGACATGCCGCTGATACTGAACTATGCCGGCGCCGATATCGAGCTGGACAACTGGCTGATCTGAAGCAGACAATCCGCCGCCAGGAAAGTATGCCGAACACAAACACACAAACTGCAATGCATTAATATTTCAGGAGATTTCAATGTCTGAACTACGCTGGGACCCACTAAAACTCCATTGGGTAATCATCGCTGTTGAACGGGGCAGAAGACCACAGGACTTTCATACGGAAGAGGAGTTTACAGGCATGACAGCCTGCCCATTCTGTTACGGCAATGAGGACAAAACCCCGCCGGAGATATTTGCCATTCGACCATCCGGGCCGGCAAATGCCGCCAACTGGCGTGTCAGGGTCATCCCTAACAAATATCCGGCGCTACGGGTTGAAGGGGAGTTAAACAGCCGTGGCTACGGGCTGTATGACGTCATGAACGGCATCGGCGCCCATGAGATCATCATTGAAACACCGGATCACAGCCGTGGAATGGCCGACCTGAGTACGCTAGAAATCAGCGATGTCCTCAAGGCCTACCGCGCCAGATACCTCGACCTGCGCAAGGACTTCCGCTTTCGCAGTATGATCATCTTCAAGAATCACGGCAAACGCGCCGGGGCCTCGCTTTACCACTCGCACAGCCAGCTGATCGCCGTACCGCTCATGCCGCCGGTGGCATCAACGGAACTGAAGGTCGCCAAGGATTATTTCCGGGCCAAAGAACGTTGCATCTTCTGCGATATAATCGATTTCGAGCTACGCAGTGGAGAGAGGATTGTCAAGGAATTTCAGAACTTTGTGACCATTGCCCCCTATGCCTCCAGCTCTCCCTTTGAGCTGCGCCTGTTTCCAAAAGTACACAACCATGATTTTGCCCTGATGAACGACGCCCAGCTGGCTGAACTGGCGATTGCACTCAAGGATATGCTTCTGCGCGTAAAGAACGTTCTGAAGGACGCTGCCTACAACTTTGTCCTGCACACGGCGCCACCGCAACACCCCAGGCCGGGCAAACCCGAGCAATGGGGCTCACTTCAATATGACTTCCACTGGCACATCGAACTTGTACCGCGTCTGACCCAGGTGGCAGGTTTTGAATGGGGCACCGGCTTCTACATCAACCCGACATCACCGGAAGATGCGGCCCAGTTCATGCGCGATGCCGAGGTTTAGGGGTTGAATGTCAAACAGGTCTTCGACCAGCTCTATTCAACACGCTCCCAGACACACCTGGCCAATGACCCGTTGTCATTTTGCTACCGGTTCGAAACGCCCGAGGATCGTGAAATTGCGGCGGTGATTGCATCATCATTCGCCTATGGTGCTGTTGGCATTATTCTGCGGACACTTGAATCGGTCTTCTCCAGAATCGGAAAATCGCCCCGTGCATTCATCGACCAGTTTGAACCGGCTGAGGGGCTGCAAAACTTCAAGGGATTCAAGCATCGCTTCAACGACAGCCGCGACCTGTGCGCCCTGTTCTGGGCCATCAAAACCATGCTCAATCAAAGCGGCAGCATCAACAACTTCTTTCTGCAAGGGCACAACGGCGATGCAGCCGATATCACCAACGCACTGAACAGCTATTCAGCCACCATCCGCGGTTTTGACTATCAGGCTGTTTTTGGCTGTCAACAGCCACCACCTGACTCATACTTCAACTTCTTCTTTCCGGCACCCGCTTCGGGAAGTGCCTGCAAACGGCTCTGCATGTTCCTGCGCTGGGTGGTCAGACCGGCCGATGGAATCGACATGGGGCTTTGGCATGGCATCTCTCCGGCACAACTGGTTATTCCGGTCGACACCCATATCCAGCGCATCTGCGGTTATCTTGGCTTCAGCAGGCGCAAGAGCGCCGACTGGCGCATGGCCTGTGAAATAACAGATGCCTTGCGCAAGCTGGATCCGTACGACCCGGTCAAGTATGACTTTGCCCTGGCCCACATCGGTATCAGCAACGGTTGCAACGGCTCCGCCCCCAGCATCTGCCGTCACTGCCAAATCAACAATATCTGCGCTGAAATCAACAGGATTAAAGACAAATGAAAAGTTTTAATAAATTGACAGGTTACCCCCTTTCTGATATAGGAACGATGTTCCAAACTGCCATACCGCACGCCTGCAGACAGGCTGCCACCACTTTTGAGCGCGGGGAGTCCAGATGATAATCCAGTGTGAGCAGTGCCAGACAAAGTTCAGGCTTGATGATTCCAAGGTCAAGGATACAGGTTCCAAGGTTCGCTGTGCCAAATGCAAGCATATTTTCGCAGTCACCAGGGAACAGGCCGTATCCGAAACACAAAATGACTCTGCATTTCAGGCAGGCGATATATCAATATCCGGGGGCGCAGCTTCAACCCCTGAAATCAGCAACAGCTTTGATGGCCTGCTGTCACAGATCCAGGAATCAGACAACAGTATCTCGCCAGCAGCAGACGAATCGCCAGAGCCTGTCCCGCAACAGCCAATCGATCAGGATGCCTTTGATTACACAGGGATGGAACAGGATGCATTCCCGGCTAATGGATTTGAAATTCCATCGGCAACAGATCAGGTTGAGGATGACCCCTTCAATCTCGGCGGACTCACCAGCAATCAGACCACCGAACCCATAACCGAAACGACCGAAACTACAATAGACGATACAACCGGATTCGATGCGGATGATTTTGACTTCGTTGATACGGACATTGAAAAGAAGTCAACCGCTGATGATTTCTTCCTCGCTCCCCAACCGGATAATGCAACCGCTGACGACCTGGATCTCTCTTTCAATCAGCCAGCAACTGCAGACGAGCTCAGCCTGTCATCCCTGGATGCAGACGCAATTTCCGACACAGGCTACGACAGCAGCAGACCGGAGCCAGGTGAAATCGACTTCGACGGCTTTGACTTTGGCGATTCAGCACCCGATGCGGACAGTACAATTATTGCTGCGCCAGCGGATGCAACTGAAACACAATCCTCTGTAACCACAGATGATTTTGACTTTCAGATTAATGATTTTGGCGAGACCAGCGAGAATCTAGCGGCTGACAATCCGGTGGACAATTCAGCGCTGTCAAGTTTTGACGACTCCTTTATGCTTGGCGAAATCGATTTTGGCGATGAGCTCAGCACTGTCTCCAACCAGGGCAGCAACCCGGAGGATCTCAAAGCCGGAATCGAATTTGGATTTGGTAGTATTGAAGAACCGGTAAACAATGCCGTCCAGATTGGCGGTGAAAGCTTGACCTGGACCGCACCTGCTGAACCGCTGCCAGCGGAACCGGTTTCATCCGAACCGGTCAACGTTGAAGATCTGCCACCGATACACCTTGGCTGGGGTGGTTTCGCCCTGCCGATGCAGGAAAACGTTAATGAAGAGCCTGGAGACCCTGCTGAAATCTCATTGAGATTCCGCAGGCGACTGATCATGATCATTCTTTTGATGGCTGCCTTCTTTGTCGGCCTGGGTGCGATCATTCGCATCTCGCTACCACCGAAAATCGACACGATTCAGCCAACGGCGTTGCCGACACCAACTACAACAATGCCAGCAGCCACAGAAATCGGTAAAATCACTCTACGATCCGAGGCCAAATACATTCTAAATGCAACCACTGGAACTGAATTACTGGTTATCACCGGTGAGGCTGTCAATGAATTTCCAACCGCACGGACAGCGATCCAGATCAGGGGTATTGTCTATGGCGATAACAAGCAGCCGCTGACTGACAAGGCCGCCTATTGCGGAAACATCCTGACCGATGAGCAACTGGCAAAGCTTCCTCTCGACAAGATTGAAGCGGCCATGGCCAACCGGGCCGCCAGCATCGATGTGGCTCCAGGCAAATCAATTCCATTCATGATCGTCATCGCCAGTATCCCCGAGAATGCCAAGGGCTATGATGTCATTCTGGGATCGGCTGCAACCGCAACCAAGGAAGTCCAGACAGTAGTGGAACAATAATCCTCCCCCCGATTCCTGACAAAAAAGAGGCCGTGGAAGAATTCCATGGCCTCTTTACATTTCAACAACAAAAAATATTCCGACTTCAAATCAAAGATGAAACCAACTCGGTGCGGATTGAGGTGACGACTTGCACTATGCCCAGTCTAAAAAGGTAGCACTTCGATCTGGAATCAGTATAGTTACCCCTCTACAATCTCCAGCAGCCTGATCTCAAAATTCAGATCCATCCCAGCCATCAGATGGTTCGCATCCAGGGTAACACCTGTCTCATTGACATCCACCACAATAACCGGCATCGTTGTGCCATCCAGCAAAGAGACCTCCATCTGATCACCAACTGCCGGTTCAATATCCGCCGGTATTTCACTACGCTCAATCACGGCAATCAGGTCATCCGAACGCTCACCATAGGCATCGGCTGCATCAATCCTGACCTTGACGGTTTCACCTGGCTGAAGACCGATAACAGCCTCCTCGAATTTTGCAATCAACTGTCCCTGGCCGATAACAAACTCCATTGGCGCATTTGCAGCATGGCCGCTACAGCCGCATGAACTACAGCCGGCGGTGTCACTGCATGAAGATGTACTGCATGAAGAATCCCCAGCCGGTGCAGCCGACTCGGATGCGTCAAAAACTGTGCCATCATCCAACGTACCGATATAATGAACCTTTACCCGATCTCCACTCTTTGCCTTAACCATAAAATTCCCTCTCGTTTATATTTCAGCCTTCAGATGATTCATGCATATGGCCTGAAAATCCCAAAACTGATCGTTTTTTTACTAGGCAGTCAAACCATCAAGGATCGATCTTACCCGCTCAATATCCTCGGTAATGATCCGCAAACGTTTATGCCTTGATGTCTCTCCTGAAACAATCTCGATTGATGACTTGGAGAGCCGCAGCAGACCAGCGATAAACTCACGGCAGAGCTTGTTGGCGGCACCATCCACCGGCGGCGAAGTCAGCCTGACCTTGAGAGCCCCCTCCTGCACACCGCAGATCTGATTCTTTGATGCACGGGGCTGCACATAGAGCGTGATAAAAAGCCCCTTATCGGTTTCACACCAGAAACTCTGCTCAGGGCTGCTCATTGACATTCAGCATCCGGCTGTGGCTTTCCAGCAACACCTTGAAACTGGTCTCAAACTGGATCTTCTGACGCCGCGCCTCTTCAATATCGGCCTTGATCTGTGCCAGCCGTTGCTCGGAATCAACAATCAGACGTTCGGCATTCAACTCCGCCTCAGCGATAATCAGCATCGCCTGTTTTTCCGCATTCTGCTTCATCTCCCCAATCACCGCATGCGCCGCCAGCATGGTCTCACGGAAGGATTTTTCCTTTTCACCACTATCGTCCGCCTCACGGGTTCTGATCGACAACTCTTCCTTCAGCCCCTCATTTTCACGGATCAGATCCTCCATCTCCGCGGCCACGGCCTGTAAAAACGAATCCACATCGTCAGGATCAAGACCGCCGATCATCTTTCCCTTAAACTGCTGCTGCTGAATATCAATTGGTGTAATCTTCATCAAAATATACCTTTCAAGACCAACTTTTGGCTGGATAACATCAGATACTGATAAATGGTTTTAAGCACCACCGTTTTGACAACGGCAATGGCAATAAATATCACCAGGGGAGAAAAATCAATACCGCCAATCGTCGGGACAAACCGTCTGACCCGCGACAGCAGCGGATCGGTAATCCGGCAGATAAAGGCAACCACCGGATTGTAAGGATCCACGTTAAACCAGGAAATAATCACCCTGGCCAAAAGCACATAGCTGTAAAGATCCAGCAGCGACATGAGCCAGTAGACCATTGTGGCCATGACTTCAAAGATATTTGAAAACAGAAACATTTTGGCCCCGGGCACCCGTATTCAAAAAAATAATCAGAACTATGCCTCAAAGAGTTGCCAATGTCAAAACAGATTAGATATCCCTCTGCCGAAGCCGTTCAATAGCGGATGGCCCCAGAAGCGCCTGAGGTGAAATAAAAAAAACCGCCCAAAACTGCCGGGCGGCATTCAACAGACCTAACAGGGCTTTGAAAAACGTTATGAGGAAGGCCGGATGCAAGGCGCACGGAACGGAGCAGCCGAGGCATAACAGGTAGTTAGCCGAGGTTGCGAGTACCGCGCAACGCCGCAGATGGCTCTCCGCAGTAGTTTTTCAAAGGTCTGCTAAATTCAGTAGAAGAGAAACCAGGCATCCAGAAAGAAGAATAACCACCCCAAATTGGCGAACAGGGCAATATGCCAGAGATACTTGCGTTTTGTCAGACTGGCGATGGAGGAGAGCATCAGCGCGATCTGCAAAAAGATCAGCGCATAGGCAAAATCCCCCCCCATCTCCTGCGCCGTTTTCTTGCCTGCGGCAATCCTTTCCGCATCGGCCTTGATCTTTTTCTTCTCATCGGAGTAACGGCTGATCTCCGCATTGTACTTCGCTATTGTCTTGGTATAACCCTCGGCCACCTGAGGTTCCAGCCCCTTCTGGGCCAACATCTGCAGCTCCAGCTGTTTGCGGCTGATCTCAAAGGTATGTTCCTTGATACTCTTGGCCTGATAATAGGCCCACTGATCACTCTCCTGCCCCTGGGCCATGATTGCCCGTGACGAGAATTTTCCCATATAGAGTGTCGTCAATGCCGCCAGTACGGCCATGATTGCTGTCGAAAGCGCCAGCAAGCTGTGCCATCTCTCCTTCTCATCCGCCATGCATCCTCCCCTTCTATTCAGTTGCCTTAACAACCACGATTCAATTTAACAACCAAAAATCGGACAATTCGAAGCCGGTACAATTCCGGCGGCCTCGGCCCGTTCCATCAGGCAGCAGATCGCCCGCACACCTTCATCGCCAAGATCAGCGGAAAAATCGTTCACATACAACTCGATGTGCGAACGACAGACATCATCGTTCATCTCCTGGGCATGTTCGCAGATATAACCGGCGGCACTGGAGGGATTGGCATGGGCATACTGCACACCATCCCGCAAGGCCCTCTCAATCGCCGCAATCCTTGCCACACCCAGACTGCGCCTGGCGACAATCCCGCCCAACGGGATGGGCAGCCCGGTTTCCCCCTCCCACCATTCACCCAGATCAAGCAGTTTATGCAGACCAAACCCCTGGTAGGTAAAACGTGATTCGTGGATGATCAGGCCGGCATCCACATCGCCACGAAGAACCGCATCCATGATCTCGTTAAAGGGCATGACCATAAAGTTAACCAGCTGCGGATCAAAGAGGCGCAGCAGCAGCAGAGCGGTTGTGTAGCGTCCCGGCACGGCAATCACCTTGCCACGCAAATCGGACAGGTCAACATCCCCGGCCGCCACCAACAGAGGGCCACAACCACGCCCCAGGGCGCTGCCAGAACGCAGCAGCGCATATTTATCACGGATATGCCCGAAGGCATGATAGGATACCTTGGTCACATCGAGAACACCATCCAGGGCAAGTAGATTGAGCGTCTCCACATCCTCAAGTCTCTCGCAGTAGGCAATACCGCCGGTATCCACCAGAGCATGCACAAGCGGATAGAACATGAAGGTGTCATTCGGACAGGGTGAAAAGCCAAGCGTCAGCTGAGTATCCATAGTATTTTCCTTACGGCCTTATTTTTAGGAATCAGGGACTGAATCAATAATCGTGTGATTTTCTACAACAAGAGTTCATTTGTGTCAACAATGACTCTGCCTATCAGGACTTTGAAAACGTCATGAGGAAGGGCGGATGCAAGGCGCACGGAACGGAGCAGCCGAGGCATAACAGATAGTTAGCCAAGGCTGCGAGTACCGCACAACGCCGCAGACGACTCTCCGCAGTGGTTTTTCAGAGCCCTGATATATGGATTTAACTTGAATATAAGACATTTATATGGAATAAATTTCATGATTCTCAATCGTCTGCAAGAGCTACGGTGCCAATAGATTATGTATACCCACTACTTTGGCTTCAGCGAAAAACCGTTCACACTGACACCTAATCCACGTTTCATCTTCCTCAGCAACAAACACAAGGAGGCCTTTGCACACCTCCTCTACGGGATTGACAACCACCACGGCTTTATCAAGCTTGTCGGCGAAGTCGGCACCGGCAAAACAACACTGCTGAGGACATTGCTGGGACAACTGGGCGAGGACAAATATCGCACGGCCCTGATCTTTAATCCGTGCATATCCGGCATTGAACTCCTGCGCAGCATCAATCATGAATATGGCATCCGCTCCGACTACGACAATGTCAGCGACCTGCTCAGCACCCTGAACCAGTTCCTGCTGGCTGAAAACGGACAGGGACATACGGTTGTGCTGGTAATTGACGAGGCCCAGAACCTCCAGCCCGAGGTATTGGAACATATCCGCCTGATCTCGAACCTGGAAACTGAAAACGACAAACTGATCCAGATCATTCTGGCCGGCCAGCCTGAACTGAAGGCCCTGCTGAAGAAATCCGAACTGCGCCAGCTGAATCAACGGATCGCCGTACGCTACACCCTCAAGCCGATGACCAGAGAGGAAACCGGCCGTTACATCCGTCACCGCACCGACAGGGCCAGTGAGACCGGGGGCGAATTTTTCAGCAGCAACGCAATCCTGCCGATCCACCTCTACACCGGCGGCAATCCGAGAATGATCAACATCCTCTGCGACCGCGCCCTGCTGATCGCCTACTCCAACGAACAACGCGTCATCACCGCCAGTACGGTTTTAAAGGCGATCTGGGAGCTGAAGGGATTGCCAGGCAACCTTCAGGGGAGCGAAGCCGCTGGCACAGGCAGCTCCAGCCGGGACAATCATCCACCCGCCTCCGAGGAACGGCAGAGCGGTCTGACTGAAGAGGCGGCAGAACAGATTGAAGCATTTGAAGATTCCGAGCCGCTCGAACTGTTGGAAGAGGTGGCAACAGAGGATGGGGCATTCGAAGAGTCATATGACCTGGGTGCAGAGTTGCGCATGGAGATGAATGAGTATCACCACCGGCGGATTAAAGAGATGGAGGTCCCCCCGGAATTGCAACTGCTGCAGAGCATGACAACTGAACTGAACAATCCGCACCTGCCCGGGGATGTACTGTTGCTGGTCCTACGCTTTGCCGCAGAATTTTTCAATCGCGGCGTAATCTTCATGGTTCGTGACAAGATCATCTCCGGCCACGGTCAATTTGGTATCGGCAATGGGGATGGCAATGGCGACGAGACGGTTCGCTCAATCCACTTCTCACTTGAGACAGGCTCCATGTTCCGTCCCCCCTGCAAGAGCGGTAAACCATTAACCTTCACCCCCGACCTGACAGGGGCCAACATCTCGATCTTCAACCAACTTGGCGGCGGCATACCGGAACAGGCCTTCATCGGCCCACTTGTCAGCCGTTCGCGGATCATCGGCTTTCTGTATGCCGACAACCTGCCAGATAACAAGACGATTGAAAGGACGGAAACACTGGAGATTTTCCTCTCCCAGGCCGGAGTCGCCCTTGAAAAAAACCTGCTGGAAAAGAAACTAAACGAAGGGAAACAGGTATGATGGAATTTTTGTCTTTTCATACCGGACAGACAGCTGATTTATGAGTTCAATCCTGAAAGCGCTAAAAAAACTGGAGCATGAAAAGTCCGCCAGCAAACATGGGAAGGCCGAGATTGATATGGCTATTTTGCAGGGCGAACAGCCACCACGCCGTTCCAGCGCAAAAACCGTTTTATTGATGTCAATCCTATTTGCCTGTGGCGGCGCGGCGACCTATTTTCTGTTGTCAAAGGGTCCTGACAAGTCACCACAAGGGCAGGTTGCCGCCCTTCAGCCCTCTCCAGCCACGCAACCGCTAACAGCACAAAAGCAGGTTGCGCTAACCAACAATTCAACAGCGGCCACACCCAAGACCGCTGCTGTTGGACAATCAAAACCAGCCGTTCCGGCTGCAAAGAATATTCAAAAGAAGATTGCCAAAATCCAGCCCGGCCCATCGGCCCGGCAACTGTCCGAGGCAAAACAGAAACCCGCCTCTGAAGAGGCAGCCCCGCAGCACCCCGCAGTCCGCAACAATCAGGGAAGTGGCCTGACCGTAAACGGCATCGCCCTCTCCGATGGTGAAAAACGCAAGGCGATTGTCAATGGCGCAACCGTCTCGAAGGGTTCCTATATCGGCGGTGCCAGGGTCGAGGAGATCCTGGAGAACCGTGTCCGCTTCAGCAAGGGGGGCAGGAAGTTCGACGTATCGGTCGGCAGTTCATCCAACTAGCCACTTTCTGCCATAGAACCAGTTATTCCAATTTCAAATCAAAAATGAAAGCAAAACGGCGAGGACTGAGACCACGAAGGGGGCGCTTTGATTGGAATTGACATCAGACATTCAAACGGCCATCCTCGATGATGACAAACTCACTGCCATCCCCCCGCCGCCCGGTCAGGGTCGGACGGTAGAAGACATAATCCTCGTGGAACGGCGCGCTGACCTGGCCGCCAAAACCGCTGTTATCCCCCAGAGCGATGTGAATTGTGCCAAGGATCTTTTCCGCCTCAAGCACATTATCCGGCCGGCTGGCCTTGTCATTGGTTCCAATGCCAAGTTCGGCCACGTTGCGACAATTGGCATTCTCGGCAAACCGCTCCTCCAGCCTGACCCGCTGGGGCCCTTCCCCTTCAATGGAGACAACCACCCCGTTTTCAACCGTTAAGCGAAGCGGCTGTTCCAGCCGGCTGGTCGGCCCCCACTCAATCACCATCACCCCGTAACTCTTCCCCTCCAGCGGGGCAAGATACCCCTCACCGGCAGGCAAATTGCCAAAACTGCCCGGCTGGACCAGAAGCCCGTCATCACCAGCAGCACTGCGTCCCTGTTTGCAGATCTGCATATCGGTTCCATTGGGCGTTGTCACCCGAATCCATTCCGCCCGGTTAACCGCCTCAACCAGGGCAGCGGTGCGCCGGGAAAGCGCCTGCCAGTCAACGGTCATGGATGTGTGAAACATCTCGGGATCAAAGTGCGGCAGACTGGCAAACCTGCTGCCAACACTATTGGCCAGGGCCCGGTAACGGGTGTGACTGGTGGAATTGTTGCTCATGGCAATAATCACCCGGGCGGCATCCCCCAGAAACGGCTGCAGAAGGCTGGCAGCGGATTCAACCTCCGCCGCAGTGGTGCTCTTGGTCAACAACTTGTCCAGCAATCCGGCATCCCGCAACCGGTCAATTGCAGCAGCGCCAAAAGTGGCCTGCCAGAGTGACAGCGGAGGTTCAGTCCCCGAGGCGGCGGTAGCCGCAAACTCCACAAACGATGCATTGCCCCAGGTCCTATCCGCAAAGGCAGCCGCATCACGTGCCGCAGCATTCAAACGCTGGCGCCGGTCAAGATCACTGCTTGACGGCGATTCGTCATCACGAATGGTATCACTGAAAACAAGAACCCGCTCACCCGGCTTCAAGCCCATATTGGTTTCAAAAAGAGATCTGAATGCTGCATCCAGGTTATTCATGCCACACCCCACAGATAAATTTTGACCCGATACTAACATAAAAACCGGAAAAATATATCCCTTGCCGACTAAAGGCTGTTATGTTACCCATGCCAAAGCGTTCAAATTCGGCATTATACAGGATCTGTCATGGCATGGGACACAAGACAAAAACAACGCAAGCTTCTGGCCGACGAGATTAACCTCCTCCAGGAGAGCCATGGCCGCGGCGGCCAGCTCAGCATCTGTATCATCGCGCCAAATCGCTATCAGACCGGTATGAGCAGCCTCGGCTTCCAGACGGTTTACGCCATTCTCGCCTCAACCGCCGGGATCCATTGCGAGCGGGCCTTTCTGCCGGAACATGGCGAACTGGACGAGCTGCGGCGCAGCAGGACAACGCTGACCACCCTGGAGAGCGGCCGCCCGGTTGCCGATTTCGACGTAATCGCCTTTTCAACCTCCTTTGAACCAGACTACATCAACATACCGCTGATCCTCACGCTGGCCGGGATACCAAGCCGCTCGACAGACCGTAACGAATCACACCCACTGATCATGGCCGGTGGAGCCGCCTTCTTCATCAACCCGGAACCGGTGGCAGATTTCATCGATCTGATCTGCATCGGTGAGGGGGAAGTGATTGTACCCGAGATCATCGGCGCGCTGTTTGACCGCAACTGCCATGACCGCCGCGAACTGCTTGGCAAAATGACCGCCATTGCCGGTGTATACGTACCATCGCTCTATACACCGCAGACGGTTGACGGCTGCCTGACCGGATACCGGCATGCCGACGGTCTGCCTTACCCTGTTCAGCGCGGCTGTATCCATCTCCCTGAGCACCCGCCAGCCCAATCAATCATCCTCACCGAAAACACCGAATTCGGCGACATGTTTCTGGTCGAGGTCAGCCGGGGCTGTCCACGGGGATGCCGATTCTGCTCATCCGGCTTCATTTACGCCCCCTTCCGCCAACAACCATACCAGACGCTGACAAATGCCATTGACTACGGCCTGCAGCACCGCAACAAGATAGGGCTCGTCGGCGCAGCCGTTTCCGACCACCAGCAGATCGGTCAGCTCTGCCGCTACGTTGTCGACAGGGGGGCCAAGGTGTCGGTCTCGTCACTGCGCCTGGACCGGTTGGATCCCGAAATGGTTGACGCCTTGGTCGAATGTGGACACAAGACCATCGCGCTCGCCCCGGAGGGCGG
>CAXYUZ010000051.1:0-21894 GCA_964292275.1 uncultured Desulfuromonadaceae bacterium | reverse complement strand
TTACGCCACTATGTCATATATTGAAACCAAGCGAAATATTAAAAGTTACATGGTAGTAGTGTGCATTGCAACGGCTCCACATAGATGGGATATTATGGAAAATTATTGTTTTAATCAATATTTTAGAATGAATAGAGAACATTTTGATCTATGCGTTGTGTTTAATGGATATGATGCCAATAGTGTACGACACACTCTTGAACTCTTTCCAGAACACTTGATAATAAGAGAAAATATTGGAATGGATCAAGCAGCATTTGATCATTGTATAAAGAATATTAGAGATTATGATACATATGTATTAATGCACGATGATCATTGGTTTGTTGACGGCAACTGGTTTTCTTCACTGTATAACGCACTATACTCAAATGATGTCGATGTAATTGGAAACCTTGTTTCGCCTGGGCATGTAAACCAACCGCTTAACTATGAAATCGTTGCAGATGTACTGGGATTTTCATCCTTTAAACCACATTTGTTCCCTTGCTTTTTACAAGGGCAAGCTGGATTTTATAAAAAGCGAGCAATAGATTGTCTACGGGCCAATGGCGGCATTCCTTGGGGAAAAACAAATTCCAGAGAAATCGCCAGTATATGCGAGCGGATACATAGTTTTATTCTATTGTCAAACGGAATGAAATTTGCCCAGATACCGCCTGGTTATGAAAAGTATTTACGTCACAGAGAACATGTAATAGATCCTAATCAAACATGGAAAAGATTTTAAATTGCATCATTTGGAAAGCTTTGACTAGCAACGAATTGCGTGCAATGTTGTACCGCCTGATAAAATATTCATTGCAAAAAGCTTTTGTGGCTTAACTAAAGGTGATGGAGGAAGTAATGGGTAATACTTACGATATATGCATTATCGGAGGATTGGGACACATTGGTCTGCCGCTTGGAATCGCCTTTGCAAAAGCTGGAAAACGGGTGGTTCTTTACGATATCAATGCTGCCATTGCTGAGCAGGTAATGCAGGGTTCGATGCCTTTCGTCGAGGAAAAAGCTGAAGACAGCTTAAAGGAAGTTCTGGGAAAAACACTATTTATTTCGTTGAATAAGCAGGTGATTTCCGAAAGCCATTTTGTTGTGATCGTAATAGGCACGCCGATAGATGAACATCTCAATCCTAGTTTTACGCTGTTCAGAAACTTTTTCGACGATATTGTCGAACACCTTGCAGACGGTCAGCATGTTGTGCTTCGCAGCACGGTTTACCCCGGGGTTACAGACAAAATCCGCCGCTACTTTTCCGAACGAGACAAAAGGGTCAAACTCTCGTTTTGCCCGGAGCGAATCGCCGAGGGAAAAGCGCTAATCGAACTTTACACGCTTCCCCAAATAATTTCTGCATTCGATCCTGAAAGTCTTTCCGAAGCGAAAGAACTGTTCAGCAACCTGACCGGCGATATTCTATTTCTGGAACCGGTCGAGGCGGAGCTGGCAAAGCTGTTTACGAATTCATGGCGTTATCTCCAGTTTTCTGTTTCAAACTACTTTTATCAGATCAGCACTCAATATGGCATTGATTTCTATAAAATATTCAATGCCATACGTTATAAATATCCGCGGGCGGAAAATTTCCCCGCCCCAGGCTTTGCAGCAGGACCCTGTCTGCTGAAAGATACCATGCAGCTGGTGTCTTTCAGCAATAACAACTTTTTCCTTGGTCATGCTGCCATGCTTGTAAATGAAGGGCTGCCCAATTTCATCGTATCACGCCTAAAAGAGCGCTATGATCTGACAGAAAAAACTGTCGGCATCCTGGGTATGGCATTTAAAGCAAATAGTGACGACAAACGGGAATCCCTGTCATATAAACTGAGAAAACTGCTGATAGCAGAGGCCCGTAAGGTCTGCTGCACCGATGTGTACATAAACGAAGACAATTTTGTGACTGTGGATGAAATCATTGAATCCTGCGACATAATCATCGTGGCCACTCCACATCGGGAGTACAAAAAGCTGAATATTCCGATAGGCACAGTGGTGGTGGATGTTTGGAATTATTACGGCAATGGAGGCTTTTTCTGATGAAAATAATGGTAACCGGATCAGTCGGTTTCATCGCTGGATATCTTGTGGAAGACTTGCTGGCGCATGGTCATTCAGTCGTCGGTATCGATAACTTTTCCAAGTATGGCAGGGTTGAGAAAAGTTATGACCGGCATCCTGGATATACTTTTGTGGAAGGCGATGTCAAGAATGTGGATCTGATGAAAGATCTGATCGCGGATTGCGACCAGATTGTAGCTGCTGCTGCCGTTATCGGAGGCATTTCCCTGTTTCATGAACTGGCCTATGATCTACTAGCTGAAAATGAACGTATCATCGCTTCGACATTTGATGCGGCTATCTGGGCCTTCAGAGAAAAATCGCTCAAAAAGATAAACGTGATGTCTTCATCGATGGTTTTTGAGAGTGCAACCGTCTATCCAACACCAGAAGGAGAGCAGCTGCGCTGCCCGCCACCTTTATCCACATACGGGTTCCAGAAGCTGGCATGCGAATATTTTGCCAAAGGCGCCTGGGAACAGTACAGGTTGCCATACACGATTATCCGCCCTTTCAATTGCATTGGCACAGGTGAAAAACGAGCTCTTTGTGACAAGGAAATCATGTCAGGCAACGTAAAGCTGGCAATGAGTCACGTAGTTCCGGACCTGGTCCAGAAAATACTTAAAGGACAGGATCCTCTGCATATTCTCGGTACCGGCAACCAGGTGCGCCATTACACTTATGGCGGGGATCTGGCCGAAGGCATCCGTCTCTGCATTGAAAGAGACGAAGCGCTAAATGAAGATTTCAACCTATCCACTCCGGTCTCCACCTCAGTTCTGGAGCTGGCGGAATTGATATGGAAAAAAATCAAGGGAGATGTGCCGTTCCGTTACATATCCGACAGACCATTTCAGTATGATGTCCAGAAAAGAGTGCCTGCGGTGGAAAAAGCCCGTCAAAAGCTGGAGTTTGGGGCGTTAACGCCTCTGGACAAAGCCCTGGACGAAATCATTCCCTGGATAGAACAACAAATAGAAA
The DNA here is from genome assembly GCA_964292275.1 of uncultured Desulfuromonadaceae bacterium. Classification (GTDB taxonomy): domain Bacteria; phylum Desulfobacterota; class Desulfuromonadia; order Geobacterales; family Pseudopelobacteraceae; genus CAXYUZ01. Next base: position 18,849 of record CAXYUZ010000051.1, on the reverse strand, counting down.
CAGGCGGGATATAATGCCAATTATGTTCAACCCACAACCTAAACAGGGCAAAATATGAAAAAAATCAATATTGGTATTCGGCTGAATGCAATCAACACCTTTGACCTCAATCGTGGGTTCACGAATGGCGATGAGCTTATCGCCAGGAGCTGGGCAAAATATCTTCAGCGCCTGGATCAGGTGGAGTCTGTATTTCTATATGGACCGCAGGGACAAATTGAAGAACCTATCGATGTCCTGATACATTTTAATCCGCATCTTGAACTGCACCCAAAGGTCAGGAATATACTTTATCTACAGAATGCATTTCCAAAATCAGGGCATCCGGGAGGTACGGCAGGGGTATTCCAGCGTACCAAGGATCGTTTCGACGCCTATATTTTCACAAGTCAAAAATTAATGAAAGAATGTGCCCCTGGTGCTGTTGTCCCGTTTGCGACCGATCCGGAGTTCTTCTTTCCGCAAGTGTCGGGCAAGTATGCGCTGCCAGTCACATTCGTAGGCAATAATATTCGAACTTTTGAGACAAACCACTGCTATCTTGCCCCTGCTCTTCCTTTCGGTCTGACTTTATACGGAGGGGGCTGGCAACATTCGCCATTTGTCACTGCATATCGCGGCAAGCTACCGATGGAGGATCTTGCCGCTCTCTATACCGAATGTACGATCAACCTGAATGCCCACATAACTGAACATCAGGAAATGAACCTTATCAACATGAGAATCTATGACATTCTGGCCTGTGGCGGTTGTGTTATGTCCGACTATGTACCTGCCGTTGTCGAGGAATTTGGCGATATTGTTATAACCACCTCTGGTGATCAGGATATGTGGGCTAAACTTGTAAGGTATCTTCCAGATAACGAGGAACGCAAGCGAAGATCAGTTGAGGGACGACGACGTATATTAGCCCATCATTCTTACGAATACCGTGTAAAAACCGTAATTAACTTCTTAGCTGATACTCTCTGATTCCAGGAATTATAGGTGGCAATAAATGAAAGTGCTTTTTAGTAATCCGCCGTGGTGGGATTCAATTGAAAATGGTCGCTGGCGTGCCGGCGTCAGAGCTGGTTCAAGGTGGCCATTTACAGGATTTGTGTGTTCATCTCCAGATTGTTTTCAGTATGGGGATTATCTGCCTTACCCTTTTTTCATGGGATATGCAGCTGCTTTTGTAGCACACAACTGTAAGGCCGAAATAAATTTCCGTGACAGTATCGCTCTACGAGAATCATATGAAAGCTATTTCGATTTTTTAGTTAACGGTCGTTTTGACATGATTTTTATTGAGTCGGCCTCTCCAAGTTGGTCACACGATGCTGAGCTTATTCTCAAAATCAAGCAATTACTTCCGAGTGCCAAAATTGTCATTACCGGGCCAATTGTGTCTACAAAGGCAAATGAAATATTAAGTGACTACCCAGTATATGCCTGTATTAAAGGTGAATATGAAAAGGGGGCGCTCAAGGTTATTGAAGGGGAGTTGGGGATTATCGATTATGACCTGATGACCATACAAGAGATGAATGAAGCGCCAGCACCCTACATAGATGAATTGCACGCCTACCGTTATTTTGATTTTTTCCAGATGGGGCAAGGATGTTTTCCTCATCTACAGCTTTGGACTAGCCGCGGATGTCCACATAAATGCATTTTCTGCGTTTGGCCGGCGACGATGACAGGAAATGATCCTGATGGTACAGGGGTCAGGAAGGTCAGGCAGTATTCCGATGATACCATCGAAAGAATAATTCGGGAAAAGATCTCCAAATTTCCTAAATATCAATCTGTCTATTTTGACGATGACACATTTAACCTCGGCAATAAGCATGTTAAGGATATTTGTGCTGTAATGAAACGAATCGGTCTGCCTTGGGGCGCCATGTGCCGAAGCGACGGTTCGTCGCTCGAGCTGTGGGAACTGATGCGGGACAGCGGCTGTCGTGCGGTCAAGCTTGGATTTGAAAGCGGAAACCAGTATGTGGTCGATAATATCGTCAATAAGAATCTGGATCTGGAACAGGCGAGCAAAGTGGTTTTCGAGCTTAAACGCCTGGGCATGATCGTGCATGGAACATTCACCTATGGACTACCGGGTGAAACAACCGAGCAGAGACAGGATACAAAACGGTTTATAGCCTCACTTCCGTTCGATACGATCCAGGAATCCGGTTGTGCCGCCATTGAAGGCACCCCGCTGGATACACTCGGCAGATTGGGGCACCTTGACGGTTATTCCGGGGCGCATATAGACGAGACATTTGTGCGTAATACCGATGGAGCAAAAAAGCTTGACCAGCTTGTCCGCAACTCGGCCAGGTGAAACGGAGACAAATGAATGAGACTTCTTATAGACGGAATCGTATTTGACAAGGGTTTTGGTGCGCTGGCTGCCGCAAAGTTCTGGAATGGCATGGTGCCGATGCTTGCAGAACGGTTCAGGGGTGCAGAGATCTACTTTTTGAACAGAGGTTCAGCGATCCAGTTTCAAGACATTCCTTCAATTCACCATCTTTATGCACCCGCTATAAACCCGGATGCAACTGCCCTTGAGTTTTACCGGCTTGCTGCATTGTGCAGGGAATATGATATAACCGCATTTTTAAGCACCTGCGGAACTTCTGCCGGCAATCAAGTGAAAAGCGTATTTATCGAGCCAGTAATGACAGCAGTCGACTTTCCGGAGGCAGAAGCGAAATCGTATAAATTGGCCGCCCAGCTGGCAACAGTCAGGATTACCGTCCATGAAGAGGGAATGAGGCGGATTGCGGGTCTGACGGATATTCCGCCGGAAAACATGTTCTGCCTCTATCCGGCCGGTACAGAAACGGTTTCGGCTACGGTCATTGCCAACTGGATTGCCAAGCAATTTCTCCAGATATCAACATCTGGGCATTCCAGGCCGGATTATCTTTCGATCATGGCTCAAAAGGAAATCGGGAATGAATATTCATGTAATCCCCAAGCAGTATATGATCCGGCAGGTTGGAAAAACTACCTAGGCTATATGGACTATGTCCGGCAAATTACACAAAATCAACAGCAGCAATAAACCACAAATAACTAACTTTATTGTCTGGATCCATGGTTTAATTACATTAAACGAGAAGTTTTTACCCATTTCGGGCGGGCCAAAGTTACAGAAAACTTCAAGACACATAATAAATGTAGGTGATCAATTGTGAATAATAAAATCAAATATTTTATTCTTGATGTAGACGGAGTGCTTACAACAGGTCAGTTCCTATATACTTGCGATGGGAAGTTTGCCAAAGTTTTCGGGCCAGACGATAATGATGCGTTAAAACTGTTGGCGCCGTATTTGGAGCTTATTTTTGTCACTGGTGACAGGAAAGGGTTTGAAATCAGTAAACGTCGGATTGTTAATGATATGGGATATAAGTTGGAGTTGGTAAGTACTGTCAGGCGGTTAGAATGGATCCAGAGCAAATATGCCTTGGGAAATGTCATCTACATGGGCGACGGAATTTTTGATCACTATGTAATGAAGAAGGTCGGGTATGCCATAGCACCTTCAAATGCAGATTTGTTGGCAAAAGAACATGCCGATTATGTGACTCTTCGTGCAGGTGGTGAGCGTGCAGTTTCAGAAGCCTGTCTGCATATTTTGGAAAAGTTTTTTGAACCCTATGATCCAGAACAGTTGCCGTTATCCAAAACCCTATCTTTTGGCGAGTGGACAGTATGATCAATCAAAAACTACGGAATTTTATGGTTAGGCGGCGGTGCACTCTTCTTGGTGTTGGTCCGATGAGTTTGAATTGTGTTGATGCAGCAATCGAGTTGGCAAATGATTTTGAAGTGCCGATCATGTTGATTGCAAGCCGTCGCCAAATTGATTCTGCCGAATTCGGTGGGGGATACGTAAACAACTGGACAACATCCTCTTATGCCGATTATGTGCTTGATAATGACAAGAAAGGCAAAATAATCCTGTCCCGCGATCATGGCGGCCCGTGGCAAAGCGAGAAAGAAACCGGCGACAGGATGAGCCTCCGCAGGGCCATGGAGTCAGCAAAACTGTCGTACCGGGCCGATATCGACGCCGGTTTTCAAATCCTGCACATTGATCCAAGCGTTGATATTTACTGTAAGCCGAATGCTGATGAAGTTCTTGACCGGATATATGAGCTGTATGAATACTGCTGGGCATATGCCCAAAAGACCGGCAAGGAAATAGTCTTTGAAATTGGCACTGAAGAACAAAGCGGAAGCACTAATGCCCTTGAGGAACTGGAATATACGCTCAATCACATCCAAAGATTTTGCGTGAAAGAAAAGCTTCCGGATCCCACATTTGTTGTTATACAAACAGGCACCAGGGTCAAGGAGATGCGAAATGTAGGATCATTTGATTCTCCGGTCAGGGTAGCTGGTGAAGTGGCAGTCGAGATTCAGCTTCCTAAGGTAATTGAAATCTGCGCTCGGTTTAATGTCTTTATCAAAGAACACAATGCCGATTACCTGAGCGATGAATCGTTGCAGTGGCATCCCAGATTCGGTATTCATGCCGCTAATGTTGCTCCTGAATTTGGTGTTGCGGAAACAAAGGCTTTGCTTGCTGTACTTGAAGATAATGGCCTGAACAGCCTTGCCGATCAATTTTGCGGTATTGTGCTTGATTCAAAAAAGTGGGAAAAATGGCTTTTGCCCGGCTCATCCGCCGGTGAGCGTGAATATGTGCAAATCGCCGGACACTATTGCTTTGCCCGTCCGGAGGTGGTTGAAATAAAAAGAGAAGCCGGCAAGCTGCTGAAAGCCAAAAATGTTGACCTTGATTTTTATCTGAAATGCTGTGTCAAAGACAACATTCTGCGCTACCTGAAAAACTTTAGAATTGTGAGAGCGTCATGAAGCGAGTTGCCACTATAATCCTCAACAGAAACCTGCCAGCTGTCACAGACAGGCTAGTGGAGAGATTTCTCTCCGAAGAATCCGATCTGACCGATGTGTTCGTGGTCGAATCAGGATCCCAACCGGAGAATCTATCGCAATACTGCTCCTGGTATGCAAACTGGCCGGATGCCATTGAGCATGGACTGCGCGTTCCTCGCGGTTTCAACTATGCTCTTTCAGAGTTGTACAGGGATGGCCGTTTCAAGGATTTTGAATTCTTCTTCACCCTGACCAATGATACTGAGTTTGAAAATGGTCCGATTATTTCAAAGTTGCTGGCTGTTCTGGAAAATCACCCACGGGTAGGCATTCTTTCACCTTGTTCCCATAGCTGGGGCGAAAAGCAGCTACTTCGCCAAAGTCCGATCAAATATTTCTGGTATGTGCATAACACGGCTTATCTCATGAGGCGGCAATATATCGAGAGTATCATGGAGAGAGAAAATCCCGGTTATATGAACATGCTCTATGATGGAAGCAACTTTCGCGGATATGGAGCGGAAACCGAGCTGATAGCAAAGGGCTATGCCAATGACTGGGCAACCGCAATCACTACTGCGGTCTGGTCCGAAGAGAATGAAAGTCATTTGTTGAACAGGGCTGATCTCATAAAAACAGACAGCTATGACATGAACCTCAAATTGTATGTCGAAGAAGGGCAGCGCTGGATGCATCGAAAATACGGTTTTAACAGCCGCTGGACAATGCAGCTATACGCAAAGTTTTTCTACGAGAACTTTTTCGAAATTAACCCGGAATACCTTGAATTCAGAATATGACTTATGGAGTAATAGCTGTATGAGAGTGATTGAAAAACCGTGGGGCAAGGAAGAGGTTATCGAGATCAATGACCGCTACATGATGAAGAGGCTTACCATGTGGGAAGGGCATCGCTGCAGCCTGCAATACCACAACCAGAAGCAGGAAACAATTTATGTGCTTTCGGGTTGCTTGCGTATTTTGTCCGGCATCAGCCAGACGGATTTGCAAGCTAAAGACTTCTTTCCTGGAGACGCCATTACATTAATACCGGGCATCATCCACAGGATGGAGGCTGTCGAGGATTGTGTGTATCTGGAGGCCAGTACCCCGGAGATGGATGACGTCGTCAGGTTGTCCGATGACTATGACAGGACCGGGCTGTGAGTTACCGTGTGTGCATTCCTGTGGCAGGCACGGGTTCCCGTTTGGCAGGCCTGACGCGCTATCTCAACAAAAGCCTGGTTTCAGTTGCCAACAGGCCGGTTCTCAGCCATATCATCGATGCATTTCCCAAAGATTGCGAATTTGTCCTGCCTCTCGGCTATAAGGGCGATCTTGTCCAGGAATTTCTGCAGTTAGCCTATCCGGACCGGCTGTTCCATTTTTCAATTGTTGATCCATATGAGGGTCCTGGCTCAGGCCTGGGTCTTTCACTGTTGACATGCGAACATCTGCTTCAAGAACCCTTTGTGTTTTGCTCATGCGACACATTGGTTGATGGGCAAATTCCCGTACCTAAAGAGAACTGGATGGCTTTTGCCAAAGTGCAGAACATAGCCGAGTATAGAACTGGCCGGCTTTGCGGAAACAGGGTGCTGGAAGTTCTGGACAAGGGAGCGGTTGGCGATGATTTATACGCCTATATCGGACTGGCCGGGATCAATGACTATAAAACATTCTGGGACCTGATGCATCTGGGCGCTGCAGACGCCATCAATATGGGAGAGTCCTACGCCCTGCAGCGGATGGCAAGTTCGTCCCTGGTAAAGGGGTGCGAGTTTGGCTGGCACGATTGCGGCAACCCGGCAGCACTAGAAAAAACTCGTCTGGAACGCAGTAAACCGGACGAGCCGAACATTCTCGAAAAGCCCAATGAGGCGATCTGGTTTATAAAAGATAAGGTCATTAAGTTCTCCGATGATAAGAAGTTCATAGCCAATCGCGTTAAGCGAGTACACGAACTGCAGAATTATGTTCCTGAGGTAAACGGCTCCACAGACCACATGTATTGTTACCATAAGGTAGCAGGCAGAGTATTGTCAGAGGTGGTAACGCTTCCCTTGTTTGAGCTTTTGCTTGAACTTAGCAAAGGCTTTTGGAAACAGAAAGCACAGAATCCGGAGCAGGCGCAAGACTTCCGTGGGACATGCATGCGCTTTTACCGCGATAAGACGGTTGAGCGGGTCGAGCTTTTCTACAAGAACTTTTCACAACAGGATGGTACGGAGTCGATTAACGGCGTTGGTATGCCAACGCTCGCCGCACTTTTGAACACAATAGATTGGGATTGGCTTGCCGATGGTCTTCCAGGAAGGTTTCACGGCGACTTCCATTTCGAAAACATTCTCTGGAACCCCGACAGCCGGAGTTTTACCTTTCTGGATTGGCGGCAGGATTTTGGCGGCGATCTCTCGACCGGAGATATTTATTATGACTTTGCAAAACTTCTGCATGGCATGATCATCAGCCATGAACTTATAGCAGGAAATTTTTACAGGGTCGAATGGCGGGGGGCGGAGATAGAATACGACTTCCATCGCAAGCAGATACTGGTTGAGTGTGAGCGGCATTTCGAGCGATGGCTGGAAACAGAGGGGTACGACAAAAAAAAAGTCCGGATGTTGACTGCGCTGATTTATCTGAATATTGCCGCCTTGCATCATTATCCTTATAGCCTGCTCCTTTTTTCATTGGGCAAGGCGATGCTTAAAAAGGAACTGGATAAATAAATGGAGCTGATTGAACGGACACATTGTGCAATAACCGGGAACAGTGATTTGGAGCATCTTTACACGTTTCCCGGTTTTCCGGTTTTTATGGGCTGCATGGAACAGCCCGAAAAGGACGACCTGACCGAGGATATGAGCTGGTGGGTCAGCCGCGGGTCTGGACTGATCCAGCTGAAAAAGTTGCTTCCTCTGGAAGTGCTCTATCCTGAATCGCATGGTGCCGGGGTAGTTGGCGCCTTGTGGGAAAACCATCACAAGTCCTTTGCCCGATTCATCGGTAAAGTATCGCCTTCTGCAGTGCTCGAAATCGGCGGGGCGCACGGAATACTGGCAAAAGAGTACCAAGCTGTAAAACGTATCCCCTGGACAATTCTGGAGCCGAATCCTTCTCCGGTAGAGGGTTGCGACGCCCGGTTCATCAAAGGTTTTTTTGACGAGAGTTTCAAGTACAGTGGTGAGTTCAACACGGTTGTACACTCGCACGTGTTTGAACATATCTATGAACCCGATCAGTTTATGGGCTTTTTGTCCCGTTTCATGGAGGATGGCAAGCATCTGGTTTTTTCTCTGCCCAACATGCAGGTGATGCTGGAACGTAAATACACCAACTGCATCAACTTCGAGCATACGGTTTTTCTTACGGAACCGTATGTTGAATTTCTCTTGGCAAAGCATGGATTCAGGCTGCTGGCCAAGGAATATTTTATGGAGGATCACAGCATTTTTTATGCAGCCATCCGTGATCGTCTTCAAGCACCGACATCGCTTTCGCAGGGGCTCTACGACCTGAATAAACGTCTCTATCAGGAGTATCTGCAGTATCATGAAAACTTGATCTGCGACTTGAACGCTAAAATAAATGCAACTGACCAGCCTGTTTTTCTGTTCGGGGCCCATGTCTTTGCCCAATATCTGATCGCCTTCGGACTGGATACCGGACGGATCAGTTGTTTGCTGGACAATGACCCGGCCAAGCACGGGAAACGGCTCTATGGAACGAGCCTGACGGTTCAGTCACCAAAACTGCTGCGTAACGTTGAAAACCCGCTTGTGATATTGAAGGCCGGTGTTTACAACAATGAAGTGCGCCAGGATATTTTGACAAATATTAACCCGGGCACCGTTTTTCTCGAATAATCCCACTATTTGCTCACCTGAGGTAGTAATGCAAAAAACAACCTTATCCATCTTTGCTAATTTCAGAATTGACTCGGAAGAGCGACTCCTGCGGTTGAAGGATTCATTTCTTTCCTTTTGTGCAATTGACGCCGAGAAGTGGGTAGTCAACATACGCGGTCAATACAAGGATCAGGCTAGAGAGTTTCTTGAAGCACATCTGGATTCAAGGTTGGTGATGTTTCAGTTGGAAAGTCACGAGGGTTGGTTTCATGACTCACGGATCATGTTGCAAGAAATAACAAGCGATTACGTTTTGTATTGGATTGAAGACCACATAAACATGGTCCCTGATTATAATATATATGCTAATATTATTGAAGAAATGCGGGAATTTTGTATTGAATTTCTACCGTACTCATTTTTTTGGACTACAAAGCGATATGAGAATATCAAGCAGCAAGAGTTACAAAATATATCCTGGTTAGATTTAGATGCTTCTGCGTTCAACTTACTTCAACAAAAAGCTCCAAAGGCATATATAATTTTTGCCGTAGGAATATTCTCTAATAATTTATTTAAAAGGTTAATTCAAACAAACGACTGCAGGCAGGCCATTACTTGGCCAAATGACACACCATTCAATTTTGAAAAGTCCTGGCATGATACGCATTGGCTTCCTGTCAGAATAGGCTTACCAAAACATGAATTGTTTGCTTCAATTGATGATGATTCAGTCGAGCCAGGGTCATGTTTAATATCTAGGGGTGTATATGCTTCACGCCAATTAAGGCAATATATGGGAGATTCAGAAAATTACAAGCCGATACCAGAAGTAACCCTGACTACCCTGAATCAGCAGCGTGACCCGAACAGTTTGATACAAAGGCTGATGTCGGCAAACATACCGGTGGCCCGAGTTGACCTGGATGTGGACGACTTCATTTCATGGCTCAATGATTATCGTGAGGTTCAAAACCACTACGCCACGATGAATGACGTTTATATCGAAAAATGCCTCGAGCACTACATCGCTTATAAATTCTCTGAAGTAAAACCGGAACAGGCATATATCGACATCGCCGCATCCGCCAGCAATTGGGCCGACAGTCTGCTGAAACGGGGAGTGAATGCATATAGTCTTGACTTGATGTATCAGGAAGGAATCCACGGCAATAAAATCGGTGCCGATGCAGCCGCAACCGGGCTGCCGGACAGTGCCGTGGATGCGATGTCTCTGCAATGTGCTTTCGAGACCTTTCAAGGCAACAACGACAGGTTGTTTGTCAAAGAAGCAAAGCGTATTCTCAAGCCAGGCGGAAAAGTCGTCATAACTCCGCTTTACCTGGATGTTCGCCACTTTATTCTCTCCAGCAAAAATACCGATCTTTCTTGTGTCCCGCTGGATGAAGGTGCGATCAGGGTCTGGCGTGAAGATGAGTACGACGAGGCTTTCAGCCGTCACTATTCACCTGAAGCTTTAGCCGGGAGGATATTTGCCAATCTGGATGGTTTAAATGCGAACGTCATTTATATCAACAACCTGGACCAGATCAGGCAGAGATTTCCGGGCCAACATATCTATTGCGATTTCAGTCTGTATCTTTCTAAACCTGAACAAATCGCTGTTCCAGCAAATAAGATGAGCCATATCTATGACGAAAAATTCTACTTGGAGCAAAAAGACGCCTCTTATAAATCAGCTGAGACAATAGTCCCGATGCTTCTTGATGTATTCAAGTCGCAATCCGTTATTGATATCGGTTGTGGTGTCGGTGGCTGGCTCCATGTATTTCAGAAAAATGGTGTTGCCGATATTACAGGCTATGACGTTAACCAGTTGGATGCGGCCAATTATTTTGTTGATCGGAACCGCATAAACACAAATATCGATCTTTCAGACAGTAACTTCAAAATACATGAAAGATCCGACCTCCTGATCTGCCTGGAAGTTGCCGAACACCTGCCCGCGGCTGTTGCAGACCAATTCATACTTAACCTTACGACTGCTTCTCCGGTGATAGTATTTTCTGCGGCTTTGCCTGGACAAACCGGCGTGAATCATGTGAATGAGCAACCACCCTGGTACTGGCGTGAGAAGTTCAATAGAGCCGGTTTTGTCGAGATAGATTTTATCCGCCCGCAAATATTGAGAAATGAGGATGTGTGCTGGTGGTATCGGCAGAATATCACCTGTTTTGTCAGGTCCGGTTTGTTGCTGAATAATCCAGAGCTGGCAGCGCTGTCGAAAATACATGGCCAGACTGACGACGAGCACCGTTTGACAGTTGTTAACGAATGGGTGCTCAAACAGATTCTGAATGGGGAGCATTTGAAAAATCCCCCGGCCGGTCTGCAGAAAGAGAAACTGTTTCTGTCGGTGATTATTCCGACCCGTAACCGTGCTGCTCTGCTTTATAACGCATTGGAGTCAATCACAGGGCAAACATACCCGGCGAACTGCTTTGAAGTCATTGTTGTTGACAACGGTTCCACTGACTCAACTGCTGAAGTGTGCCAACATTTTCAAAGGAGAATTCCGAATTTCAGGCACATCCATGATGCTCGTGTTGGGCTCCACAATGGCAGGCATACGGGTATGGGTGCTGCTAAAGGAGAAATACTTGTCTACGCGGATGATGATATTGAAGCCGTCTCCAGCTGGCTGGAAGGCGTAGCAGAATCCTTTGAAGATCCACAAGTGGCTCTTGTGGGCGGGAAAATTCTTCCGAAATTTGAAAGCCTGCCCCCTTATTGGGTGTCGGAGCTGACAAGTACTACGGATTTAGGCTGGTCCCTCGGCTGGTATAGCATCCTTGATTTTGGTGATACTGTGCATGAGATACCACCCGAATATGTCTGGGGATGCAACTTTTCAATCCGTAAAAATGTCCTGAAAAAGATCGGCGGTTTCCATCCGGATGCCTTGCCGCAGGAGCTGATCAGGTATCGCGGTGATGGTGAAACGTCCGTATCCGTTGCAGTGCGTGATATGGGCTTAAAAGCGTTGTATAACCCCAAAGCAGCGGTGTACCATGTTGTTTCATCAAATAGATTGACGACCGACTACGTCTATCAAAGGGCATTCAATCAAGGGATCTCCGATTCATATACAAGCATTCGCAAAACCCGGGCGCTGTCACCCCCGATGCAGTACGACCAATCCTCAAAAACGATACAGGAAACCGTCAATCGCGGTATTGTGGATGGATTCAACTACCACCAGCAGATGGTACAATCAGATAACAAACTTCAGGAATGGGTTTTCAGGAATCATTATCTGAATGAACAGGGAATTATTGACGAGTTGCACGATCCTGGCCCTTTCAAGCCTTACCTGAAAAAGAAGAATGTCGAAGGTGTGCCGTTTGACTTCTGGATTGGGGATACGGACGGTCGCGACTGGTATGATTTGCAATGCGGTGATCCGGTATGGATCGAGATGGGGTTTATTAGAGATCATCTTGTCAGGGAAAATGATGTTGTCCTTGAATGCGGCGGTCATCACGGCTGTACGGCGATTGTTCTCTCCCGCTGGGTGGGCCCTGGTGGTAAAGTGATTACTTTTGAAGCCCTGCCGGCAAATTGTGACACTATTGAAAAGAACATTAAACTGAATGGCTTGAAGAATGTGACTCTGGAAAGAAAGGCGGTTGGTGCCGGTAGAGGAGTAATAAGTGTCAATGCCTCATCCAACTCCTCAGTAGATTTTTCGGGAACCGGCATTCAGGTTGAAATGACCTGCCTGGATGAATACGAACATCTGAAACCTGATTTTGTGAAGATTGATGTCGAAGGTTTTGAGATGCAGGTCTTGCAGGGAGCTGCTAAAATACTGTCAAGACGCCCAAGGTTGGCTATCGAGCTTCATACGGAGAGTCTGTCTGCTTACGGTGCCACAGTGCAGGATATTTTCAGATTGATCGATATTGAAAAATATAAAGTGTGGGTCCAGTGGGAAGACGGACAGCAGCCGGTAGAGTATGACATGAAGACTCCAATAACCAAACGGGTTCATTTGTTCTGCATGCAGCTCACAGACAATCACAGGAAACATAGAGGACTTTGATCATGCAATCACCTGTAGAACACATCACCTGGAATGACCAGCATATTGCAACCATCATCCGGCGCGATTATATGCCCGAGACAACGACCTTCATTTCACCAGACAGCTACTATCAGCAACTTGGTTTTGTCGTCTACCCCAAGGACGGAGTAGTAGTGCGGCACTCGCACCTGCCTTTGCAACGGCACCTTGTCGGAACGCCTGAAACCCTGTTGATCAGAAAAGGCAGGAGCGAGGTGGAGTTGTACGCCATGGACAAGAGTCTGCTGGGAACCTGGGTGCTGGAGGAGGGTGACATGATCCAGCTTGTGGCGGGTGGACACTGCTTCAAGTGCCTTGAAGACACTATTTTTCTCGAGATCAAGCAGGGGCCTTACACCGGTTTGGTGGAAAAGGAACGGTTCTGATGATACCGGTTGCCGAACCACTTGTTACAGAACACGATATTGAATTGGTTAACGATGCGCTGAAATCTGGCTGGATATCGTCTGCCGGTAAGTATCTGGATCTCTTTGAGGAACGCTGGGCCGCCTATTGCGGCATGCCATATGGCATTGCCGTCAGCAATGGTTCCGTAGCACTGGATATCGCGGTTGCCCTGTTGAATCTGCAGCCGGGCGATGAAGTCATTATGCCGAGCTTTACCATTATTTCACCGGCCCAGTCAGTTGTGCGAGCAGGTGGTAAACCGGTGCTGGTCGATTCCGACCCGCGCAACTGGCAAATGGACGTTAGTCAGATTGAAGCCAGGATCTCTACCAAAACACGCGCCATCCTGGTTGTACATATCTACGGTCACCCAGCCGATATGGATCCCATTCTTGCTATCGCCCGGCAGCACAATCTGATTGTTATTGAGGACGCCGCAGAGGTGCACGGTGCGGAGTACAAGGGGAAACGGTGCGGTGGGCTCGGCGATATCAGTACCTTCAGTTTTTACGCCAACAAACTGATCACCACCGGCGAGGGTGGCATGGTGCTTGTTCGAACACCTGAAATGGCCGAACGGGCACGCAGCCTGCGCAACCTCTGCTTCCAGAAGCAGCAACGCTTCTTGCATGAAGAGCTGGGATACAATTTCCGTCTAACCAATCTTCAGGCGGCCTTGGGAGTCGGCCAGATCGAACGGATAGCTGAGATCGTGGCGCGCAAACGGAGCATCGCAGCCGCATATAATCAACTCCTGCAGGATCTCCCTGGCATCACATTGCCAGTTGAGGAAGCCTGGGCACACAATGTCTATTGGGTGTATGGAGTCGTGCTTGATGATAAAACCGGCCAGATGGCGCTGCAGATGGCCGAAAAGCTTCGTGAACGGGGTATTGAAACTCGCCCTTTCTTTCTTGGCATGCACGAGCAACCGGTCTTCAATCAGATGGGGATGTTTCACGGCGAATGTTATCCAGTTGCCGAACGGTTAGCACGTCAAGGATTCTATATCCCCAGTGGCCTGACAATCAGTGATCAGCAGATTGATGAAGTAGCAACGGCCTTAAAGGAATGTTTATTATGAGCGTGTTCAACGAATATGCCCGCTATTATGATCTGCTCTACCGCGACAAGGATTATTCCGGCGAGGCGGATTATATCCAACGGCTGATCCGCTCGTACCATGCTGAAACAGCAACTGTTTTGAATCTGGGATGCGGATCGGGACGACACGATCTCTACCTGGCGGATAAAGGCTATGCCATTACCGGGGTTGATTTGTCTGAAGAAATGCTGGCCATCGCACGGAACTCAACCACAGGAAACAATTCTCCTGACTATCTACACGGAGACGTACGTTCTGTCCGCTTGGACAAGAGCTTTGATGCCGTTATTTCCCTGTTTCATGTAATAAGCTATCAACAGACTAACGAAGATCTGAAAGCCGCCTTCATTACAGCCTGCTGCCATTTGAAGCCGGGCGGTGTATTCATTTTCGACTGTTGGTATGGACCGGCAGTCTTGACAAACCGACCTGCCATCAGAATTAAAGAAATGGAAGACGACAGCATCACTGTAACCCGCATTGCCCAACCGGACATGCACCCAAACGGAAATGCCGTCGATGTAAACTATCTAGTATTCATCAGGGATAAGCAGTCCGGCAATGTTCACGAGATCCGGGAAACGCACCGAATGCGCTATCTCTTTTTACCTGAGATCCAACAACTGCTGACCGATTCCGGTTTTGAACTACTGACCTCTGAAGAATGGCTGACCGGTAACCATCTGGATTTTAACTCATGGAGTGCTGTTTTTATCTGCCGTAAACTTGAAACAGGAAATGCACCCTGATGCCTCGAATCCTTATTATCCATCCTGAGGGAAATCTGAATAACAACCCCAACTTGAGTGGTATCGTTGAAATCCTCTGTGAAAACAACTACAACGTTGATATATACTCTCGCCAAAATAGCCACATAACACAATCTGCACCCTGTTCATCGTCGCGCTTCATAACAACATCAATATCCGACCCCAATAATACGGCAGTGATTTTCATTCCTGACTCAGTACTGTCAGAGGAGACATTGTCTGATCTGTACAACAACTTTAAACAATATGACCTTGTAGTGGGAGTAGATCGTGGAATTATTGAGGCCAGTAAGATAGCCCGTTTGATTGGTGTTCCATACGGCCTTATTTCGTATGAAATCTATTTCAGAATTGAGGCTGGCCGAGAGTTTAAGGCAGCTGAAATTTTGGCCTGCCGTGATATTTCGTTTGCGGTTTGCCAGGACAGGGTGCGTTCAGAATGCCTTTCTGCTGAAAATCACATTGCGAGCGAAAAAATACTACAAATACCGGTTGCCGGCCGCTCACTGATTCCGAGAAAGCGTTCCTATGCCATGCATGAAGCGCTTGGTCTGGACAGGAATAAAAAAATCGCGATTTATATTGGAGAGGTAAATGCCAAGTGGACCGGTTTTGAGGAACTATTTGCAAGTACCGGCTCATGGGATGATTCATGGGTTATGGTTTTGCACCAGCGTTACGGTTATATATTGAGCAATATTGCAGAACAGATCAAAGGCAGAGAAAACGTCTATTTATCCCCCTTTCCATCTCTGGATCTCAAAGATATGCATCTGCTTCTGGATGCTGTCGACATCGGCATCGCCTGTTACGTCCCACAAATGGATAGCCCCTCTCTTTTGGAACGGCGTAATCTTCAGCATATCGGCATGGCATCAGGGAAAATTGCAACCTATCTTCAACATGGACTGCCAATACTGATCAATGAAATTGGCGAGATGAGTGAGTATGTCCGTAAATATAATCTGGGCAAGGTCATTGATGATTTTGCCCATACCGGTAGCATACTAAACTCGCTTAATCGAAACGAACTTCACACACTTCAAGAAAATTGTCAGAACTTCTTTGAAAATCACCTTGATCTTGAACGGAGTATCGTCCCCTTGCTTTCTGTTATTGAAAGCCTATTAAACAGAGTCAACCCCAGTTACAGCACAACAAATCAGGCAGCAATTCCGTCCCCAACTACTATAACGGGTACATTACTTGACACTTGTTCCATTAAACTTCATCCAGAAACGCTGCGTTATTCAAAATTTTGGAACTCGACCGGCCAGAACACAGCAGCTCTGGATGAGAAGCAATTACAACTGGTCAAGGTATTTAAAGATCTTTGCAGCGAACATGAGCAACCATTCGTAATTGATGTCGGTGCCCATATCGGCACCTTTTCACTTGTAGCCGCAGCCCAGCCAAACTTGCGGGGGTGCGCCTTTGAACCCTTGTCTTCGGTTTGCGATGTTCTCAGGCATAATATTGATCTAAACAGCATTGGAAGCCGATGGTCTGTTTTTCAGAAAGCACTGTCAAACTATCCCGGCCGCAGAATAATCAAATCACCGCGTAAAGACAAGGAGTCCGGACTGTCATGTATCGGACAAATCAACTATGCAGATTACAAGGAAGAATACGTTGATGTTGAGAGACTGGATGACATCGTCAACTCATTAGAGATCCCAACAATCGATATCATCAATATTGATAACGAAGGAGGTGAGTTGTTTGTTTTGATCGGCGCTGCAAAAACCATCAGCAAACACAAACCAGATCTTATGATCAATGTTAACTGGGCAAATATTAACCAGCTTGATGTTTACCCAAACAACCTTTTTGATTATCTTGAACTGCTTGGTTACCATGGTCATTGGGTCGGTCCGGAAACAATGCTGTTCAGACATCCAAACCGAAAATCACCTAATGCAAGGCAGTATTTTGCCAGTAAACATGAGTCCAGTGAGTTAAAAATCGCGATTGTAAAACAACGCTACGATCTTTTCGGCCCATGGCGCTGCGAAAAGTGGGATGCCGCCGATCCATTAAGCGTATTGAAAAAATGGCCATCCAGATCTCTTTATTTTGAAATGACGCATCTCCTGCAGGCAGACTGGTATATCCTTCCCTTTTGTCATGATTCAAAAAATGTGCGCCAGCGGCTGGATAAACACCAGCAGGCAATTGATGACAATATGGAATACGTTCAAAACATAGACGATATTCCCTGGGAAAAATATGATGTGGTTATCTCACTGGATCCGATTCTGCGCCCTCCCCGTGGCGGCAAAACTGTATACGCCTATTATCAGAACGAACATCACCACAACGAATATATACAATCACTGCACAACCCGCTGCCTGGATACGACCTGTTTCTAGATCACATGTTGAAGGGTCCGGTATGGTTATACAAACTGCCACAGCCTGTAGCCTTTCCATATTTGAGATCCCCTCATGTTGCCAGAAAAATTTGTCCGGGGAACACTGCCGGATCTGTCTGGCTTGACAAACGCTTTATCATGATGCTGACCCACGGCAACGAGGCATTTCACAGGGGTGGTTTTGAGGAAACCATTCATCTACTTCAACAGAGATTACAGGCAACTATAAATTTCAGACATGCCGATTATGAAAACATTCTCGATTGGGGAGACCCACTTGACTACATGCAAGATATGTCCGCATGCTCATACTATATCAACCTGATCGCCTGCGGTGCCGGCCAGGGTCTATGTGACGCTGCGTCTCTCGGCCTGATCTGCTTTGGATCGCCCAAACTGCCCTATCACAATGCCATTTGCCATCCATTTTGCCTTTGTCGTGATCTTTCCGAATTGGAATGGAAATTTTCAATGGTTCGGAATTCAATTGATCTGCAGCAAGAAATCAGAAACTGGCAGGATACAGCCCTGTCCGACATTATGATAACCGGTCCCCTGCGCCTCCTACAGACAGCGGTTGATATGAAGAAACGTCGCATTTCATCCGGCTCTATCAAACAGGCAGCTCCCAATCCCGTTATAACTGAGCTGAACGTTGATGAGTTGCCACAGGAAATCAACCGGATAAATATGACTAAATTGATTCAAATGGCCCAATCTGAATACGAAAAAGGAAATTACGAAGAGGCTATCCACCATTACAAGCAGGCATTGTGGTTCGACAAAAATGACCATGAACTTTTATACCTGCTGGCACTGACCTGTTATGCGGCCAATGATTACAAAAACGCATTGTCGAATGTTGCTGATTCCCTTAAAAACAATGACCGGTTCAGACCAGCCATTACATTACAATCAATACTATTGCGTGATACTCCGAATGAAAAAAATCACCATGCTGAGTGCCGCGCAAGGGTCTTGCACCTGATATACAACCGCTTTGAAGGATATGACAGTTTTTTTGATCGTAAAAATCTGGATACATATAATTACATTCTGGATGAATTGCTGCAGGAATATATTGAAAACGGCGACACAACTAACCAGCTTCTGATTCAACACCACAAATTGCGTTTGAACAGGATCGCGGAGTTATAATCTATTTGGCAAACGAGAATAATTAACTTGCTTGCAAGGATCTAAATGGCAATAACCGCAGTTGAATATGCAATCTTCGCAGAATTAGAAAAATTACCGTTACTGCCTCCCCACCCGTCATTGCTGGAACTGGGTGAGGCCAACTGGTATGGCGATGTTCCGCTGGAACGTCTATGCGATGATATCTGTGGACTCC
>CAXYUZ010000050.1:0-22997 GCA_964292275.1 uncultured Desulfuromonadaceae bacterium | reverse complement strand
AAAATATAGCAGTATAACCAGATTTATGGTGTCCACTATTGACAGCCTACTTCACTTTGCTATAATGATTGTTGAGCTGTTAAATTTGCTGTGAAAAGGAGCATCTATGAAACTTGGATTATCCGCAGTGGTTCTGGCAGCAACCGTTATTGCCCTGGCAGCAACAGCCATGGCCGGGCCGGGAAGATGGAACTGTAACAATCGTAATACCGCTGGCTGGCAGTTAATGACGGCAGAGGAACGGGTAGAGCATCAGAAGAAGATGCGCGGTTTTACCAGTTATTCTTCCTGCCAGGGTTATGTTGCTGACCATCACAGGATGATGGAGGAGAGGGCCAAGGAAAAGGGGCTGGCAAAGCCAATGATGAGGCATAATCCCTGTGACACAATGAAGGCCAAGGGGTGGGTGAAGTAGACCTTTTGCAGAACAGTTGAATAAATGGCGCATCTGGAAGATCCGGATGCGCCTTTTGTTTTCTTCAATGTATGGTGCGCCTTTTGCTTAGTTGTTGCTGCTCTCCGGCTTGCCCTGCGCATCAATCTGCTTGATCATCCGGTCAAAGTCGCTTTCAAACAGTCGATCCTGGGTGAAACGATACTTTTCAAATTCGCTTTCGGCATGGGCCTTCGCAATTTCTGTCGTCACCTTACCGGCATCCTGTAAAATTTTGCGGTCGGTTGCCTCAATGAATCGGTTAAGGCGGGTCTCCCAGTCCTGCATGGTCATGGGCATCTTGCGCAGCGCCATGTCCTCGGCAACATCCAGATAGGCTGAAACCAGTCGTTGTAGTTGAGTCATTTCATGTTCTGTCAAATAGTTCTTGGCTACTGATACGTCAAATTTATGGATTTTCCCACGTGGGGCATCCTTCCAGCTGGTCAGCCCCATATTATGTTTTTCGGCATCGGCGCGGTTGACGATGACTTCCGCCGCTGTTTGGCCGTGGATGGCCCAGTGCAGTTTATTTTGCACGGTAGCGAAAAAACGCTTGGTGGCTTGTGCTGTTATGTCGTAGTCGATGGCGGTGGCGTAGATGTCGGTAATCTTCTGGTAAAACTTGCGTTCGGAAATACGGATTTCCCGGATGCGCTGCAACTGCTCTTCAAAGTACTGGTCTGTCAGGATGCTGCCGCCACTTTTTATTCGTTCATCATCCATGACGTAGGCCTTGATGGTATATTCGTCAATGATGGTGGTTGCCCATTTGCGGAACTGCACGGCGCGTTCGGAGTTGACTTTGTAGCCAACGGCGATAATAGCGGGAAGCTTGTAGTGTTTGGTATCGTAGCTTTTGCCGTCAGCGGCAGTTATTCGAAAATTTCGAATAACTGAATTCTCTTCCAGCTCGCTGTCAGAAAATACCTTTTTCAGGTGGTAGTTGATGGTGTGGGTTTCCACATCATAAAGCACACCCATCATCTTCTGGGTCAACCAGATGCTCTCATCGTCATAGATCGCCTCGACACCGCCCGAACCACTGGCTGCGATGAAGGTCAGATATTCAGCGGCCGAGGACCGGACAATGTTGATATCCTTACAGGTTTGTTTTTTTCTGTTCATGCCTTGTCCCCAGTGAGTTTGGTGGGCACCATATTTAATTCAGAAGAGATAATAAATCAAAGCGCCACCTTCGTCGGCTCATCTTCGGCTCCTCAACGTACTGATTGTAGGCCTCCATCGCCTCAATCCTCGCCGCCTTGGTTTCATCTTTGCTTTGAAATTGGAATAAGTATGGTGTCTCAAATAGGCCAGTTTGATAGTAAACTGATGTGTTGTCTACAGCTTTTGTTAGGCTGTATGTTTTTCCTTCCAGTTCTGCACCATGAAGTACAGTATCGGAATGGTGACTCGTGACAGGGTGGTTGAGGCAATCTCGCCGCACATCATGGCCAGTGCCAGCCCCTGAAAAATCGGATCGAAGACAATTACGAAGCTTCCCACAACGACAGCCGCACCGGTTAGCAACATCGGGCGGAACCTAACTGCTCCAGCCTCGATGATGGCCTCATCCAGAGGCATTCCCTCACCCCGTTTCATTTCTGCAAAGTCAATCAGGATGATGGAGTTACGTACAATGATCCCGGCCAGTGCAATGAATCCGATCATGGAGGTGGCGGTAAAGAAGGCGCCGAAAATGGCGTGTCCGGGCAGAATTCCGATCAGCGTCAGCGGGATGGGGGCCATGATTACTAGTGGTGTGGTGAAGTCCTTGAACCAGGCGACAACCAGTATGTAGATCAGAACCATGACGGCAGCAAAGGCGATCCCAAGATCGCGGAAGACCTCGTAGGTGATATGCCATTCGCCGTCCCATTTCATTCCCATTCTGGAGTTGTTCTGCGGCTGACTGGCGGCGGTAATCTCAAGCTTCGCACCGTCCGGTGTTGGTAGTGCCGCAATCTCTTTCTGCATCTTGAGGATTGCATAGACCGGTGCCTCGATCTGCCCGGCAACATCACCGATAACGTAGATTACATCCCGCAGGTTCTTGCGGTAGAGCGTCTTGTTTTCGTTTGTTGTTATGATTTGCACCAGCTCAGAGAGCGGTACGCTGCCGCGCGGGCCGCTTACAAATAGCGCGGACAGATCCGCAGATGAACTGCGCCGTGCCGCCTCAAGTCGCAGGTTTACCGGCACCGGTTCCTTTTCTTTAGCGACATGCATCAGGCCGATGTTTGATCCGTTCAGTGCGATCAGCATGGTCTGGACTATGTCGTTCACCGCTATGCCTGACAGGGCGGCCTTTTCCTGATTGACGGAGAAGATGAGCTTGGGCTGGTTGTCCTCACGGAACCAGTCCACATCCACGACCCCTTCGGTTTTAGTCATGACAGACCTGATCCTGCCGGCCAGGTCTGCGCGGGCACCGTCTGTCGGGCCATAGATTTCAGCAACAAGCGTGGATAAAACCGGAGGGCCGGGGGGGATTTCCGCCACCTTGATACGTGCCTGGTACTTGTCCGCAACACCCTTTACCAGCGGGCGGATCCGTTTGGCAATGCTGTGGGATTGTTCCGCTCGTTCATCTTTTGGCAGGAGATTCACCTGTATATCAGCCAGGGAAGGGCTTTTGCGCAGATAATAGTGGCGGACGAGCCCGTTGAAATTGAAGGGGGCGCTGGTGCCGATATATGTCTGGAAGTTGGTTACCTCCGGGACCTCGCGGAGTATATCGCCGATTTCACGGCTGATCCGGGCGGTCTGTTCCAGCGGCGTGCCGTCAGGTGCGTCAATGATAATCTGCAACTCGTTTTTATTATCGAATGGGAGCATTTTTACCGTTACGGCCTTGAACCAGATCAGTGAGCAGGAAATTAACAGCAGTATGACCACCCCGATCAGAAAACCGTCACGCAGCCTGCGCTCATGGAGCAGTCGTCCCATCCAGTGCCGGTAAAAGGCGGTCAGGCGCGAGTCATCTGTTTCTGGCTGTTTTTCACCCGGCTTCTGTCCAATGGCAATGTTGTGTTTATCTCCCTTCATGAACCGGAAGGCAAAATAGGGGGTGACGATAAAGGCGATCAGCATTGAAAACAGCATGGCCATGCTGGCGCCGACCGGGATCGGGCGCATATACGGTCCCATCAGGCCACCTACGAAGCCCATCGGCAGGATTGAGGCAATTACGGCGAAGGTTGCCAGTATGGTCGGGTTGCCGATCTCATCCACCGCCTTGATGGCGGCTTTTAGTGGTGGCAGTGTTGATGTGGTGAAATAGCGGTGGATG
Source organism: uncultured Desulfuromonadaceae bacterium (assembly GCA_964292275.1). Taxonomy (GTDB): domain Bacteria; phylum Desulfobacterota; class Desulfuromonadia; order Geobacterales; family Pseudopelobacteraceae; genus CAXYUZ01. The sequence goes on along the minus strand of CAXYUZ010000050.1, from coordinate 19,269 downwards.
TTTTCAACGACAACGATTGCATCGTCGACCAGGATGCCGATGGAGAAGATCAGTGCAAAGAGGGTGATCCGGTTCAGTGTGTAACCGATCAGGTAAAAGATTAGTATTGTCAGGGCCAGTGTTACCGGTATGGCGATGGCTGCCACAGCACCGGCGCGCCACCCCATGAAGATGGCGATCAGTATGGTTACGGATATGGCCGCCAGAAACATATGGAAGAGCAGTTCATTGTTCTTTTCGCGCGCCGTGTCGCCATAATTGCGGGTTACGGTGACATGCACGTCTGAGGGGATGACCACCCCCTTTAATCCTTCAACCTTCTGGATCAGGTCATCGGCCACCCAGGTGGCATTGGCCCCCCTGCGTTTGGCCACGGAGATGCTGACCGCCGGGTAGTCGCCGGCTGGATTAACTCCGGCTAAGGCTTTGGAATGGCTGACGTTTTTCGTGCCAAGCCCCATGAATACATAGGTATCCGGCTCCTTTGTGCCGTCCTTGATTTCGGCCACATCGGACAGGTATACCGGCTTGCCGTTGTGAATTCCGATCACCAGCCGTTGGGCCGTTTCCCGGTCTTCGATGAATGTCCCGCTGTTGACCAGAATCTCCCGGTTAGCCTTGGAGAATGAACCGCTGGATTGCGAACTGTTGCCTCTCTGGAGCGCCGATGCGACCTGCAGCGGAGAAAGCCCGTAACCGGCCAGCCGGGATGCATCCAGCATGATGCGCAGTTCCCTGCTGAAACCGCCTTTGATCTCGGTCTCCGCCGTGTTTTCACTTTTTCTTAATTCGTCGCTGATTTCAAGGGCCAGTTTTCTCAGGGTGGCGTGGTCATAACGTTCAGACCAGAGTGAAATGGTCAGAATAGGAACATCGTCGATCGATTTGGGTACAACCTGCGGTTCTCCGGCGCCCGGGGGGAGGAGAGGGCGGTTGCTCATGACCTTGTTGTACAGTTTTACAAGCGACTCCTCCATCGGCTGGCCAACGGCGAAGCGTACGGTTATAACCCCCATGCCGGGGCGGCTCATGGAGTAGAGATATTCAACACCTTTGATTTCCCAGAGGGCCGCCTCGAAAGGCTTGACGACACGTTCCTGAACCTCTTTGGGTTCTGAACCGGGCATCGGCAGAAAGATATCCACCATCGGAACGACGATCTGCGGTTCCTCTTCGCGTGGGGTCATTTTGATTGCGAACAGGCCAAGCAGAAGTGCGGCGATCACAATCAGCGGTGTCAGCTTGGAGTTTATAAATGTCTGTGCAATCCTTCCTGCAATACCGAGTCGCTCCATATTACTCCACCCTTGCGCCTTCGCTGAGCCTTTCAATGCCGCTAACCGCGATTCGCTCTCCATCGGCAAGCCCGGAGAGTATTTCAACCCGGTTATCCATTGTTCGTCCGGTTTTGATCAGGCGCATTTTGGCCCGCCCTTCCTTGTCCAGCACCCAGACCGATGTCAGCGCGCCACGTTCAAAAACAGCCGTGGCGGGGATTCGAATTGTACTGATCTCTGAACCGGTCTTGATTGAACCGTAGCCGAACATGCCGGATCTGATTCCCGGCAGGCTGACCTTGGCCTTTGCGGTATATGTCCTGCTGACCGGATCGGCCGTTGGTACAATTTCGGAGATCACGCCATCAACGGTTGTCCTGCGGGAATTCAGCGCAATTCGGATCGCTGTCCCTGGTTTGACTCTGCTGGCCATTGATTCCGGTATGGCCAACTCAATCCGGTAATTATTTTCATCCTCAACCGAGATCAGGTTCTGACCTGGAAAAACGGTTGTCCCGATATTAATATCCCGCTTGGTGATAATGCCGGTAATCGGTGATGTGATTCTTGTGTAGCCGGCAACGGTCGATGCCCCCCTTGATGATTGTTGTGCCTGCTTCAGGCGTGCCGTGGCCCTGATGACCCCCTGTGCAGCCAGTTCGTTCTCAGTCTGTTTTGCCTCAAACTCCTGGCGAGTGACAGCCTGCTCCTCGAACAGCCTCCGGTAGCGTTCGTAGGTAGTGTCGCTCAGCCGTTTTCTTGTCACGGCCTCGTCAACCGCACGCCTCGCATCCTCAACACCGGCCAGACTGTTTTCAGCTGCCGCAATGCTCTCCTGGGCATCAAGAACAGCCAGCAGCTGTCCCTTTTTAACCCGGTCACCTTCATTTGCTGCGAGCTGTTTTACACTGCCCGGAATACGGGCTGAGATAATTGCGCTTGTTCCTGCCTTGATCGTACCCACCAGCTCGATTGTTTCAGAAACGGATTGATTGCGGACAATTTCGCTGGAAACACCCTTTAAGGGAGCATTGGATGTTGAAGCTTCGCCGCTCTTATGCTGTTTGCGTCCGCACCCGGCAGAGATCAGAAGAATCAGCAGCAGGAGAGAGAACGTCAGGGCTGGCCATGGGGCATTTCTTTTCATTTCATGATCTCCTTCAGGAATCTGCCGGCCGTGTAATAGATGCGTCCATTTGCCGCCTCATAGTTTGCCTCGCTCTCCACCACTACTGCCCTGGTCTGGGCAAGGCTGTTCTGGACATCGAGAAGTTCAACCATTGTTGCCAGTGAGTTTTCGTAGCGTTTCATGACCAGTCGGAATGCCTCTTCTGCAGATTCAAGTGATCTGCGCGCAGATTCCACCCTTTTCAGCGCCTCCGCTTGTCGCAGGAAACTTTCGTTGGCCTGATATCTGATCTCCTTGATCATCTCGTCATGCAGCTCCCGCGCGGATGCCTGCTCGGCAATCGCCCGTTTACGTTCGTTAGCATGTCTGAAACCGTCAAACAGCCTCCATTTGAGATTCAGACCGACGATCCAGGCGTCATTGTCACTGTTGAAAGGTGAGTTTCTTGAATCCATCTGATAGGAACCAAAGGCGTCAAGCGAAGGGAGGAAGGCACTGTTGGCCAGTTTGATCCGGCTTGCCTTGCTTTCCAGTTTTGATTCATGCAGCTTGAGATCGATACGTTGTTCAAGCGCTGTTTTTATCAATTCATCCTTTGAAAGTCTGTTCTTGTGCGTCAGGTTGACCGTTGTAATGCTGAAATCGCTATCCTCGCTTATTCCAATCATGTTTGTCAGTCGCATTTTGGCAAGTGCCAGGTTATTTGCGGCGCTGATCAGGTTCTGTTCTGCCGTTGAAAGGTGTGTTTCGGCGCGCAGCACATCCGAACGCAAACCGGCCCCCTCTCTGTTGCGAATCTTGCTGATCCGCAGGCCTTCTTTTGCCTCCTGAAGGGCTTGCTGGTGCGCCTTCAGCTGACCCTCTGCCTTGGTTATCTCCAGAAAACCGAGAAAAACCCGGAAGGCGGTATCCTCTTTTGTCGCTTCATATGTCAGTTCAGATCTGGTCGTTTCGTTTTGGGCAATTTTATAGGACGGGGCAAGTGATGGTTCGAAAAGCGGTTGTACAAGCGTCAGTACTGTCCTGAAATTGTTCCATTGGTCAGGATGGTTGAGGTTGTTGATCATGAAGTCGTTTTGCGAAAATCGGCTCTGATCCAGTTTCATCATGAATGTCTGTGTCGGTGAGTTTGATGCGCTGTAGCGTTCTTCGAACAGCAGGTTCGGATAGTAACCGGATGCCGCTATATGCAGGCCTGCCTCTGTCGCCTGCCTGTTTTGAACAGCAGCGCGGATCTGGTGATTGTTCTTAAGGGCCATGGTGATGGCATCTTTGAGCTGGAGCTCATTTGCATCTGCTTTTGCCAGCCCAGTGAAGCCGGGCTGTGTAAATGCAATTAGTGTGAATATTATAAACAGGAATTTTGACATATTGTATCTCCAGAGTCATATATGGGAAATAATATATGTAGTTTGTCTTCAAGTCAAACACTGTGCAGATTATAACACCGATATGGTCGGTAGGCTTTTGACTGGCTGTTGACGAAATTACGTAAGAGTATATCTTGTAATGGATATTATGCCGTAACAGCTTAATAGGGGGGGTAAATGATTTTGTTTTTTATGGATCCAACCGTAGGGGCGAACGGCTGTTCGCCCAATCAGGGCGCATGCAATGCGCTTCTACAGCAGGCATTTGAAAAATTAACTGCCGGAATAATATCAACTGCCAAACTTTACATTTGAAATTCATTAGTATAAAAAACATATGATCTTTTTAAAATTTACTTCCAAATGCAACGTTGCAAAATCCCCGCACAACGCCGCATATGACATAACATGCATAACGTAACAAACCTCCCCGTCAGAAAGGTGCGTATGCAAATCGGCCGATACAACTTCCACTGCACGCTTCAGGATGAAGCACTGCTTCCACCCTACAAAGGCTCAACATTCCGGGGCGCATTCGGAACTGCCCTGAAACGGGCGGTATGTGTAGCCAGACAACAGGAATGCACCTCATGCCTGTTGGCAGAACGCTGTATATATGCCTGCACCTTTGAAGCCGGTAAGATGCCTGTCAACAGCTCAGACTCCAAGGCGTCCGCGCCGCCCCCTTACGTCATTGAACCCCCGCTGGAAACCCGCACGGCCTATCCGTCAGGTTCGCCCTTCAATTTTTCACTGCTGCTTTTTGGAGAAACCAACGCTTCCCTGCCTTATTTTGTATATGCCTTTGAAATTATGGGAACATCCGGCATCGGCAAGCGCATCAAGGGGCAACGGGCCCGCTTTACCCTTGAAAAGGTAACCAGCTGTGGAAACGTAATTTACGAAAACTCAACAAGAAAACTGCTGCCGGCGCCAGCCGTTGATGCAATCCTGCATCCCGACTGGCAGGGACCAGATTGTTCAGTCGTCAGCATTCAGCTGCTCACACCGCTACGGCTCAAGCACAACAACACATTGAGCTCCCGGCTGCCTTTCGACATGTTTGTCAGGGCCATGCTCCGCCGCATATCCTCAATATGCGAACAGTACGGGGACGGCGAGCCGGCCATTGACTATCGCGGCCTGATTGCGGAAGCTGCAGGCGTTTCCACCGCATCTTCAACCCTGCGCTGGCATGACTGGGAACGCTACTCCAACCGACAGGAACAGGCCATGCTGATGGGGGGCCTTTTAGGCGACGTAACGTATCGCGGCAACATCACCCCCTACCTGCCATTGATGGAACTGTGCAAGGATCTGCATATCGGCAAACAGAGCAGTTTTGGGCTTGGCATGTTCGATTATGAAATCACCACGGATGATGCCTCATGAAACGTATATTGCTGGCCGTTTCCGGTCTGAGCCCACAGGTCATAACCGAAACAATCTATGCCCTGCACTGTCAGGAACGCCTGCCGGATGAGATCCACATCCTGACCACCCGCGAAGGCAAAACCGCCATCAACGCCTATCTGCTTGCCCCCCTGGACGGACAATTCCACAGGTTCCTGTCCGAATACCGCATCCCGCCTGAATCAATCGCCTTTTCCGGCAGACACATCCATGTAGCCGCCGACACTATCGGCACAGAATATGACGACATCGCAGGCGAGGAGGAAAACGAGCAGTTTCTCTCGCTCTGTATGGACCATGCCTTCCGGCTGACCAGCGAACCTGACTGCGAAGTATATTTTTCCGTTGCCGGAGGCAGAAAAACCATGGGGGCCTGCCTGACCATAGCAGCCCAGTGCTATGCCCGGCCGCAGGACCGTATCTACCATGTGCTGGTCACGCCTGAATTCGAAAGCAGCCGGGAATTTTATTACCCTCCTCCGGTATCCCGGCCCATTACGCTGAAAGACCGCGCAACCGGCACCCCCTACACCAAAGAAACCCGTTACGCGGAAATAACACTGGTGCCGCTCCCCTTCTTTTCCATCAGAGACAGACTGAGCGCCAGCCACCTTAAACAGCCCGAATCACCTTCCTCGCTGATGCTCTCGCTCGTCCGGGAAAAGAAAGGCGAACTGGTTGTGGATCTGAAAAAGCGCAAGATTGCCTGGAAAGGGAAAGAACTGGACATGATGCCGGCAAGAATGGCCATTTACGCCATGTTTGCATTTCACAAAAAAGGCGCGGATTGCGACAGGCCCAATTGCGGCGGATGTGACGCCTGCAGTATCCCCCTGACGGCAATACTGGACAGAAACTGCAACATTGCAGAAATTTACCAAAAGCATCTGGCCCCCTATCGTGATCATGACGGCATGAGCAATTCCGGCATACAGGCGCTTACTGCTGAAAACTTCAATTCATACCGAAACAAGCTGAACCGGGACATCGAAAAGGCCTTCGGCCCTGCTGCCGCAAAATTGCTTGCCGTCTCATCAAGCGGCACAAGGCCCGTGAAATATGGAATCAAACTGAATATGAATAGAATTTCAATAATCCTCTAGACAACGGGAAGGAGATACCGGTGAACGACTTGGTTTACAAAATAGCGCTGGCGGGCCTGCTGCATGATATCGGCAAGTTTGCCGAACGAGCTAAAATGGAGTTGGAGCCTGGATACGAAAATAACAATGCCGGGTTATACCAGCGTTACAATGAACAGCAAAAGCGCCACACCCACAAACACGCTCTGTTTTCGGCGGCTTTCATCGAAAGGTTTGCAGACCATCTGCCAGGGCTTGATGACCAGTCAGCACACCGGAGCGGTGACTCATTAATAAATCTGGCTGCCATGCACCACAAACCGGAAACAGCGCTGCAATGGATCATCGCCCAGTCGGATCGCTTGAGTAGCGGCTTTGACAGGCAGGTTTTTGACGGTGATGACGGCGGCGGCGCCATCAGGGATTTTCGCAAGACACGCCTGATCCCGATTGTAGAAGAACTGCTCAGGGGTGACGAGTTTTACAAGTCAGACAGCCGCGATTCTTATAACTACCGTTATCCGCTGGGCAAGCTCTCTCCGGAGACCGTCTTTGCCCAACAGCGCAACAATGCCGAACCGGACAGCAACGAAAAAGCAGTTGAAGAGTATGCCAGCCTGTTTGGACAGTTTTGTGAAGAGCTGAAATCCATCCGGCACAGCAGCGCAAAACTCTGGATAGACAGTTTCAACGCCCTGTTGGAAAGCTGTACCGCCCTGATACCTGCGGCAACAGTCGGCAAGGTTATCCCGGATGTATCGCTGTATGACCATGCCAAGGCCACCGCTGCCCTGGCCGCTGCCCTGTATCAGTATCATCACAACACCGGTAGCATGACAGAACAGGCCATCAGGGACAACAAACCAGCAAAATTCACCCTCATAACCGGCGACTTTTACGGCATCCAGAGTTTTATCTTCAGTGAGGGTGGTAGCACCAACCGCTCAGCCGCCAAGCTGCTGCGCGGGCGCTCATTTGCCGTTTCACTGCTGTCAGAATTGGCCGCCCGCAGCCTGTGCAACACCCTTGGGCTCCCGGCAACCTCCATACTGCTGAACGCCGCTGGCAAATTCACCATCCTGGCGCCTAATTTGCCGGAGGTGGCCCAGCAGATTGCAAATACTGAAAACGAGCTGAATAACTGGCTGCTGCAGGCCTATTACGGTGAGGTCAGCATCGGGTTTTCAGCCATCCAGGCCGCGCCGGCGGATTTTGAAAAAGGGAACTTTCCAGGTCTCTGGGAAAAGCTTGGCAAAGCCGCTGAAAGGAAGAAATTCCGCAAACTCCGCCTTGACCAGACCGGAGTTGTAAAAGGTTATCTGGACTCCTTTGATAACCGGCTTTCCGTCTGCCCGTTCTGCGGCAAGCGCCCGGCCGATCCAAAAACTGAAAACGACGCATATTTGAGCGACAATGTCGCCTGTCTGATCTGTCGTGACCACATCCATTTCGGCACGCACCTGATCAAGTCTGACACCATGGCAATCGTCAGTGCTGAAAGCCAGTATAAGGGTAAGGGGCTGAAAAGCCCGCTGTTCGGCAAATATCAGATAGTTTTTGATCTGGGTGCGGAAGCAGAGGCGGAGTTGGAAAAAGGCGGTAATCTGCTGGCCCATGTGTCACTGGTTCGGGGCGGAAAGATTTTGAAGAAAGGTTTGGGAGTACGCTATGTCAGCGGCTATGTCCCCACCTATGCAGAGGAAGATCAAGATGACGACCGGATTTTGCATGGCAAAAAGGAAAGTAGAAACCTTGAGCTGATTGATATGATTGAGATTGGCACTCCGAAATCCTTTCATCATCTTGCAAAAGCTGCATTGATTCCGCAGCAAGACAGAAAATCCACAGGCGTAGAAGCACTCGGCATTCTCAAGGCTGACGTGGATCACCTGGGCAAGCTGTTTGCCTGCGGCCTGCCGGATGAACGGTTGAACCTCTCCCGTCTGGCCACCTTCAGCAGGCAGATGGACAGTTTCTTCTCCATCTATATCCCCTGGTTGCTCAGCACAGACAGCAGGTTCCGGAACATCTACACCGTCTTTGCAGGTGGGGACGATCTGTTTCTGATCGGCCCATGGAACCGCATCATCCAGTTTGCTGAAAAACTGAAAGAGGCCTTCACATCTTTCGGCTGTGATAATGAAAAAGTAACTATCTCAGCCGGCATAACCGTCAGTAAACCTGGAGTACCGGTTCCGGCCATTGCTGAACAGGCTGAGGAAGCACTGGAGGAATCCAAAAACAGCGGCAGAGACAGCATCACCCTCTTTGGTGAAACAGCAAAGTGGGATGAGTTCGCCAAACTTCAGGAAATACGAGTAACCCTGGAAAACTGGCAGAACAGCGGCTACGTCGGCAAGGCCATGCTCTACCAGCTTAACGGGCTGATCGCCATGGCCAAAAAGGAAAAAGAGCTGGTCAGTTCAAAAAAAGCGCTGGAACTGGACGACATGAGCTGTCTGGCCTGGCGCTCCAAGCTGACCTATGCGGCCACCCGCAATGTGGGCAAGAACCTGAACAAGACAGAGAGACAGGCCGCCGTGGAAGAGGTACTTGCAAAGCTCCCGGACTGGATCAGCAAATATGACGGCAAACTGAAAATAGCACTTTGGCAGATACTTTATAATCAGAGATAGGAGGGAAGTAATGAGCGTAAAACTTTGGAAGGACAAAAAGAACGGCGAAATCGATCCGGGGCTGCTGGACACAACCGCAGAAGAATTTGCTAAAAAAATCAATCTGGAACGGATCAATTCAGGCAGAAAAGAGATTAATAAATCTACACAGATTCGGAAGTTTTTTGATGAGGTCATTCGCTTCAAGGGGTTACTGCAAACCAATCCTGAGCAGTTCAACGAACTGCTTCCATACATAAAGATGCTCAATGCCAAGGCAGCCTACGCCGCCGGGCGCGACCTGATCGGTTCAGACTTCAAGTCGTTTTTAAGCGAAGGTATCGGCCAGGTAAACGACCGCAATGACTTTGAACTGTTCTGCAGCTTTTTTGAAGCATTCCTCGGTTTTTACAAGTACTACTCTACAAAGGAAAATTCCAGCTCTGCACAGGGGCAGTATCAGGGCGGCAACCAGCAGCGTCGTGAATCCATTCCGTCAAGAAATCGCTAACAACATTAATACAGGAGGACATACACCATGAAACTCATAAAAATCTGCAGTTATACAGGCACCATCCAGCTTAAAAGCGGTCTGCACATCGGCTCCGGCAACATGGAAATGCACATCGGCGGCACCGACAGCCCGGTCATCGTCCATCCCCATACACGCGAGCCTTACATCCCCGGCTCTTCCCTGAAGGGTAAAACCCGCTCTCTGCTGGAGATGGAAAGCGGCTTCATGGCTTTCACCGGCGGCAGCACCCTCAGCCCCAGAGAACTGGGTAAAGCCCAGAATGATGCTATGGCAACCAACGGCAAAAACATCATCAGTTTCTTCGGCGTTGGCGGGTCAGATCAGGATGACGCCATGAGCTTCGGCCCTACGCGGGTATCGTTCAGCGACTGCTACCTCAATCAGACATGGAAAGACAAAGCTAAACAGTACCGCTGGCCACATACCGAAGTCAAATCGGAAAACAGCATCAACCGCATCAGCGGCACCGCCCAGAGCCCCCGTTTTATCGAGCGTGTGCCGGAGGGAACCGAATTTGACTTCACCATCAGCTTCAAGGTGTTGAAAGAGGGGGAGGAAAAACAGTTTGAAGAGCTGCTGTTCAAAGGACTGAAACTGGTGGAACTGGATGCACTGGGGGGCAGCGGCAGCCGCGGATACGGGCGCATCGTATTCAACTTCAACGACAGCAGCATTCAGGAACGTTTCAACATCTTTAAACCATTTTAGGGGGCGCACCTTGAAAACCTACAGCATAACCATCAAGCCGCGCTCCCCGTTCGGCACACCGCTCAAGGGGGATACGATCTTCGGACAGCTCTGCTGGCAGCTTGTCAATGACCCGACACTGGCCGCTGTGCCGTTTGATTCATTGATAGCTGAATACGCGGCGACGCCTTTTGCCGTCGTTTCATATGCATTTCCTGCCTTTGCCGACGGCAGTTTCGCCCTGAAACGCCCGGAGGCGCCGCTGGAGACAGTATTTGACTTTTCAGGCATGTCAAAAGAACAGGTTATTGAAAACAGGAAAAAGCTGAAAAAGAAAAAGTGGCTGATCTGCCGCAACAGTAAAATTCCGGCTTTAAAATCGGAAGAATGGCTGGACGATAATGAGCTGATCGAACAGGCCGGCATCGATCTTGAAAAATTCTCCAGCAAGGAGGAGTTCAGTCACAACAGCATCAACCGGCTGACCGGCACCACAACCGGAGACGGCTTTGCCCCCTTTGCCACCGAGAACACGGTTTATGCGCCTGGCTGCCTGCTGGCGCTGTTTGTCTGTCTTGATGAGGCAAAACTCCCGTTACAGAGTCTCTTAACCGCTCTCAAACAGATTGGCTTGCTGGGCTTTGGCCGGGATGCATCCACCGGTATGGGGAAATTTGATGTAACTGGGCACTGTGAAGTCGATCTGCACAAAACCGCCGCCGGCGCCAATGCGCTCTACACACTGGCGCCATCCGTACCGTCTGCAGAGCTTTACAGCGACGCGTTGTTCACGCCATTTACCCGCTTCGGCAGACATGGTGACCGTCTGGCCATCAGCGGTAAACCGTTCAAAAACCCGGTCATCATGCTGGATGAAGCAGCCCTGCTGTTTCCCCGCGACATGCAGCAGGCCCTGCAGAAACCGTATGCAGGCAGTGCTGTAATAGGACTCTCCAAAATAGAACCGGCAACAGTCTGCCAGGGGTATGCGCCGTATATCCCGGTCAGAATGGAGGTGTAAGGAATGTCCAGACAGAAAACCTACAAAGTAAGACTGCACATCATATCACCGGTACATATCGGCTGCGATGACGTCTATGAACCGACCGGTTTCATGGTGGACAAGGCAAACAAAAAGCTGGTTGCCTTTGATGAAATGGAGTTTATCAGCTCGCTTACACCGGCAGAGCGGACTAAGTTCTTGGCTCTGTGCGAAAAGGGAACCCTGGAATCTATCCTGGAAATTTATAAGTTCATGTGGGGGTTGCGACATACACCCAGAGGGCATGCTGTTAACGTATCAGAAGGTTTTATTGCTAAATATGAGAGCAAAACAAAACTTCATGCTAGCAAAGCAAAACAGGAGTTGAATAATTTCCAAATTTCCCGGACTAGCTACCTGTACTCTGACAACATGCCATATATACCTGGCTCTGCCATCAAGGGTAGCTTTCGTACCGGCTGGCTCAACTACCTAAATAAAGGAAAAAAACAGACTGATAAGAAGTTTGAAGAGATTCTGCTAGGTGGGACGTTTGCTAGCGACCCGTTCCGGATGTTAAAAATATCCGACATGGTACCGGTCGGAACACCTGACATTAAAATATGTTTTGCTGTTAACAAGAAAAAGAAACTGTCCAAGATGGAACCACGCGGACCGGAACAGATCCTGGAGGTTATCCTGCCCGGTGATACCGTTTTTGAGGGTTTGATAACCATTCATTCTCAGGAAAAAGGGAATGGCATCACAACCCCGCTCAAGACTGACATGAGTCTTTTTTCAGAAACAACTGCATTCTTTGATCGTGAAATGAGCTATGAAGAGAATATCCTGAATGGAATCAATCTTCCCGCAGGTATAAAAACCAGGCTGCAAAAACAGTTTGGTGAGCGATATCAGAAAAACGTATTCCCGATCCGGTTGGGACGGCATAGCGGCGCTGAATGTCTGACTCTGGAAGGTTCACGCAACATTCGTATCAAAGGTAAAAATAATGAATATACAAATGGCCCGCACTCCACCACAGTCTGGCTGGCCGGGGACGCCCCCAAAGCCTCCTCCGGTCTTGCTCCCTTTGGCTGGGCCGCGCTGGAGATAATGGAAGCCGACGCAAGCAACCTCTGGAGCGAAAGAGTTGTTTCAGACCGCCCCTTGTCAGCCCCGGTCACAGCAGTAGCGCTGCAGCCGCCCAAACCCTCAATAACAACAGAATCCGTAACATGGCAGGGCGCCATTCTGACCTGGTCCCCCGGCAATGCCACGCTGACCGCCCAGTTTGAGGGGAAAAAAGCGGAACTGAAACTTTCCGGTGACCGCAGCATTGTTCCGCAGCAGTTTCACAAGAAGCTGTTTGACAAGAAGGATGCGGTCAAGGCGGATGTAACACTGGAGAAAAATGGCAATGCACTGACAATAAAGGCCATCGCATGAACTGCACTCAGCACGTCATCATTGTTTCCGATCAGCCGGTGCCGAATTTGATTCCGGTGATCATGTTCCAGCCAGAGACGGTGCACCTGTTGGTGTCTTCAAGAATGGCACGCAAGGCAGAGCGGCTAAGCAGGTTTTTTGAAGGCCGTAACATCGCTGTAATTGAACATCCCATTGAAGCGTACAACATGGAACAGGTCAAAACCGTCTGCAGCGGCATACTGTCCGGAGCTCCGCCGGACAGCGTGCTGCTCAACGCCACCGGCGGCACAAAGCTGGCGGCTCTGGGTGCATTTGCCGCCTTCCGTGATGCATCGTTTCCAGTAGCCTACTTTGACCCGGAAACCTGGCAGATCCTTCGCATAGACACCCCGGCACAGCCTGTAACGGCTCATGCCGCCATCTCAGTGAAAGATTATCTGGCCATACACGGGCTGAATGTATCCAGCGCGACAAACTCGGATGAAAGCATCGAGCAGCGCGGCCCGTTGACCCAGTGGCTGGCCGAGCACCTTCCCAAGACCGGATTCATCCGCACATTGAACGCCTTTTCTGCTGAAGCCATGGTCAAATGCCGTTTCCCTTCAACACACCACTTCAGACACCCTCTGGGGGAGGAGGAACGGGGTATTTTGAAGAAACTGCACGCCAGCGGCATGGTTGTCTGGGACCAAAAAGAGAAAGCCCTGATATTCGAAAACATCGACTCGGCCCGCTATCTGTGCGGATTCTGGTTTGAGGAATATGTTTTCACCATCGTAAAAACACTGGGGGCGGATGATGTGCTGCTTAACGTAAATGTGGAATGGGCCGACACCGGCGACAGACCGTTGAAAAACGAGCTGGATGTGGTCTTCACCCACAACTGCCGCCTGTTTCTGATCTCATGCAAAGCTGCCAAACTTGCCTCTGAAAAGGATTATAAGGATAAAAATCCGGTCTATGAGCTGGACTCCATCAAAGACACCGCCGCTGGACTGTACGGCAAGGGGATGCTGATTTCAGCCACTCCTATTGGTCCGGAGCTGAAAAAACGGGCCGACAGTCTCGACCTGTTAAGCATTGCCGGGCCTGACCTGCCCTGGCTAAAGGCCAAGATTCAGGCCGCCATGAATTTCAGATAAGGAAACCTATCCAATGCAAAAAACAGTTCTCGTATCCGTAGGGGGCTCTCCCGCGCCGGTGATTCACACACTTAACGAACATCGCCCTGACAGGGTTATCTTCTTTGTTTCATCAACAACGTACGACTCCGTTTTTGATGCCATACTCCCGGCGCTGTCCAAACAACCTGCCAGACATGACACAATCGTCACTGCCGACGAGCAGGACCTGGTCGCTTGTGTCAACGCCATCATGAAACGAATTCCCGAAATCATGAGTCTATGGAAAATGGATATTGCCGATTTGGAGGCAGACTACACCGGCGGCACAAAAACCATGTCAGCCGCTGTTGTGCTTACGCTGGCGGACCATATCCGCACCTTCAGCTATGTTGGCGGAACCCGGCGAAACAAAGATGGTGTGGGCACGGTTACCGATGGCAGTGAGCAGTTGTTAAAAGGTAAAAATCCGTGGGATGTGCTGGCTGTTCCCAAACTTAAAATGATGGCAATGCTCTTTAACCGCTGCCGTTTCATGACCGTCATGGAACAGGCCCATACCGCTGCAGAACACGCAGCAGACAAAAAACCGGTATTCGATGCCCTGAAAGTTGCTGCAGAAGCCTATTTCAACTGGGATAACTTCAACCATGCCAAGGCTTTCAACCTGCTTAAACAGGCTGAAAGCAAACTTAAATCGCTCTGTTCAACCAGCAGCAGCAGACATCTGATCCAGTTTTCCAGCGCCGTATCGCAGAATCTGGCGACACTTGAAAAAGTTAACTATGAAATCAGCCAGTTATTAAGATCAAAAACATCTGGAGTCCCGGAGCCGGATCTGGGGCGCCTTTTCATACTCGATCTGCTCGCCAACGCCGTCAGACGCGGGAATGTAGAGCATAAATATGATGACGCCGTAGCCAGGCTTTACAGCGCCATTGAAAAAATGGCCAAGCTGCGGCTGAAAAGCGCCCATAACATTGACAACTCCGACGTCAAGGAAGAGCAGATACCTGAATCATTGCGGGAAGAGCTGCTGAAAGAGTGTAAGAACGATCGTGAAGAGCGAATACAGCTGCCGCTGCACAAAAGCTACCTGCTGCTGGCAGCTCTGGAGGATCACCTAGGCAAAGCCTATGCCGCTGCAGAAACCGAACTGGCAAAAATCCTCTCCATCCGTAACACATCGTTGCTGGCCCACGGCTTTGAACCGGTTAAACAGGAAACCTACGAAAAGATGCTGACAATAGCGCTGGACTTTATCGGCGCCACAAGAGAAGAACTACCCGTCTTCCCGCATATGTCCTGGGGGGAAGGGCTGTAATGACCGCAGGCCAGTGGAAAAGGCAGCTGGAACGCTGGATCTACGATGGACTGCTTGATGCAATCCTGCCGGAAATAGCCGTCTTGAAAGGTGTCATCCAGCCACGGCAGTATCACCCCGAAGGGGACGCCTTCACCCATACCATGCAGGCGGTTCAACTGGTGCATGACAACGATGACGAGCGGGTCTTCTGGTCGGTACTGCTGCATGACATAGGTAAAAGCAGCACCACGACAGAGCTGGATGGGCGCATCATCTCCCACGGACATGACCTGGCCGGCTCCGCAATGGTGCCGGCTGTACTGTCAAGATGCGGGCTGGCGCATCTGACGGAAGACGTGCAGTGGCTGGTCAGGCATCATCACTACCGCCACTCCTGGAACCTGAAGCCCGGACAGGAACTGAGCCCGAAGCAGGTAAGTTTTACCCGCCACCCGCTTTTCCCGCTGCTGGAAAAGCTCTGTGCTGCCGACCGGGCCGGACGGGTTGCCGTTCTTTGAAAATCCAATACTGACCTGATTCGAAGGGACTTTAAAGGCCGGGGCTGGGGACGTGTAAAATCGGACAATGTCGCCCGGTGTGCCCCCTCTTAAGTTAAGAGGGGGATGGGGGATTTATCTTACTGGCGCGTAACCCCTCCCGGCCTCTCCCTTAATTAAGTGGAGGAGCTTAATGTCGTTCTCTGTTCCCGATCCCGAGCCCCGGCATCACAAAACTGCAACGTTGCAATCATGGTGATAGTCGTTCAAGGCGGCTACTCTGGGTAAAAACGGAGGCCGCCATGATCGTATACGTAACCACCCAAGGCTCACGCATTGTCCGCGAAGGACGTCATCTGCTGGTAAAAAAGGAAGACGCCACCTATCACACCCTGTTTATCTATAAGCTGGAACAACTGCTGTTGTTCGGCAACATCACCGTCACTCCCCAGGCGCTTAACCTGCTGTTAAGAGAAAACATCGACACGGTGTTCCTGCGTATGGACGGCCGCTACAAAGGCAGGCTGGCCGGGGCGGAGCCCAAAAACGTCTTTCTGCGCAAACGCCAGTTCGCCCTTTGCGACGACACGCCGTTCTGTGTGGCCGCAGCCCGCAGCATTGTCTTCGGCAAACTGATGAACATGGCCACCGTCGCCCAGCGCATCAGCCGCACCAGAAACACCAAAGCCGCCGCCGACTGCGCCAGCGACATCCGCCAAACTATTCGCAAGCTGGATGGAGCCGATAGCCTGGACACCCTGCGCGGCCTGGAAGGATACGCCAGCGCCCGCTACTTTTCTGCCCTGCAATACGGGCTGGATAAAGACTGGGGCTTTCGCAAACGGGTGCGCCGTCCGCCCACAGATCCGGTCAACTCGATCCTGTCGCTGCTTTACACCTTCATCATCAACCGGGCCTATTCCGCCGTGCGCATAGCCGGGCTGGATCCATACCCCGGAGTGTTTCATGCCCTTGATTATGGCCGCCATTCTCTGCCGCTCGATCTGGTGGAGGAATTTCGCCCCATTATCGCCGACACCCTGACACTGGCACTGTTCAACATGGGGGTATTGAAAGAAGACGACTTTTATCAGGTGGAACCGCCGCCTCAGGAAACCGGCTATTTGGAGGAAAACCTGATTGACCAGGTCTGCGCCGACAGCATCGGTCAGATGACCATGGACAGCGACGATGGCGACATCTTCGATATCCCGGAGCAGAAAATAGACGAGGACCTGGAAGAAACCGCCGAGCACCGTGACGCCAAACGGGCCGTCAAACTTTATCCCCCCGGATTTACCAGGGTGCTCAGGGCCTTTGAAAGAAAAATGCAGACCGAATTCTATCACCCCAATGCCGGGACAAAAATGACCTACGCCGAAGCCATGATCTTTCAGGCCCGGCACTTCAGGCAGCTCATCACGGGGGAAGCGGCCGAATACCAACCGCTGCTGTTGAAATGATTATCATCCTCACCTACGACATATCCGATAACAAAACCCGGACCAAGCTGCACAAATTCATGAAGGAATTCGGGTTGAATACCCAAAAATCCGTTTTTGAATGCGACATCGACAAAGACGGCCTGACACGCATCGTCAAATACTGCCGTACTGCCATAGACCCGGAAAGTGACTCTGTAAGGATCTATCAGATATGTTCGCGCTGCCTGCGAAAATCCCAGCTATCCGGCTGCGGGCTGAAGCTGACACAGATGGATTACATGATTGTTTAGGGGGAAATAATGGACATGATCGTAGCCTATGACATCGCCAACCCGCGCCGCATCAACAAGATCGCCAGAATCATGAAAGATTATGGTAAAAGGGTTCAGAAATCCATCTTCGAAGTTAGCGTAAGTGAAAGAGAATTCGCCCGTATGAAAGAGCGTACAGAAAAACAGATGGAACTATCCGAAGATGGTGTGAAATACTTTCCGCTTTGCGAGAAATGCGCCGGCGTCCCGATTGTACTGGGGATGCATTCCAATGGCTGGGATGACTCCACGTGGCTGGAGGTTTGAGTAACAAAGCAATTGTCCACGAAATACACCAACAAAACCATTCAATTTAACAGGGCTGGCTTCTGATGTTTTGCAAATGCCGGATTTGTAAAAATGTTTGATTTTACGTGTTTTACGTGCTTTTAGTGGACACAAAGTTGTTTTTGGGGTTTGTTCTTTTCATAGCCCCAAAGACAGATAATAGTAACCTGCGCTCTTCCGCAGACATCGGGCATTTTTGACGCACAACGCCAACATATAGATATCATTTGAATTTTCAAAATTACATCCAAAAGGTTTGCGGAAACCAAATTATTTCAATGTTTTCTATCAGTTACACAATAGGAATCTACTCAAAATGAGCCAATCAATAAAAATAATTGCACACTTAAAAACAGTCTGCGGAAAAGGAGGTGTATCTATGCTGAATCACTACGCAAAAAGGGGGGGCTCCGCTAATTGACCTGATTTACGAAGGGATTACGACTAGCCTTTTCTATTAGCTTTTCTGGGTTAGCATCTTTCCGCTAATTGACCTGATTTACGAAGGGATTACGACTTTTTCCATCTGTTCCATTTTAGCCATCATCAGCTTCACCGCTAATTGACCTGATTTACGAAGGGATTACGACTGGCGTGGCTAAGTATCTATTCACAATCTACTCAAATCATAGCCGCTAATTGACCTGATTTACGAAGGGATTACGACCTAGCCTGTTTGCCGTTATCGTTACGCTCTACCATCGAACCGCTAATTGACCTGATTTACGAAGGGATTACGACAGCCTTGGGTTAGCCTTGGGTTAGCCTTGGGTTAGCCCCGCTAATTGACCTGATTTACGAAGGGATTACGACGCAAGGAGTCGCAACCCATCTTCGGCTGCACCCAGTGCCCGCTAATTGACCTGATTTACGAAGGGATTACGACGCTATTTAAATTTTTATTTACCCGTTGGTTCGGTTTACCGCTAATTGACCTGATTTACGAAGGGATTACGACCTGTTTAGGGACATGTAGTTCATGTCTTTACCATAATTTTTTGCCCGCTAATTGACCTGATTTACGAAGGGATTACGACTTTCCAGTTACTTTTGATGTTCCCTGTTTTGTTTCATTCCGCTAATTGACCTGATTTACGAAGGGATTACGACTTCGGCCAGGTAACCTTGCCACATGGCAACTATAATATCACCATCCGCTAATTGACCTGATTTACGAAGGGATTACGACGGCAACTATAATATCACCATCTCTCCACTCGAATTTTGCCGCTAATTGACCTGATTTACGAAGGGATTACGACACTTTGCTTGCTTCACCTTCACAACTTTCTGTTCTGGCCCGCTAATTGACCTGATTTACGAAGGGATTACGACTAAATCACTCCTTTCTTTTATTCGCCGCCAAACGTTCACCGCTAATTGACCTGATTTACGAAGGGATTACGACCTGGGCTTCATTTTCAAGCCATTGTAGTGCGTAGCTGTGCGGCCGCTAATTGACCTGATTTACGAAGGGATTACGACCGTCGCCATCTTTCCACTCGAATTTTGCCCACACTTCTGTAACCGCTAATTGACCTGATTTACGAAGGGATTACGACTTTAGGGACATGTAGTTCATGTCTTTACCATAATTTTTCCGCTAATTGACCTGATTTACGAAGGGATTACGACCATTCCATACTCTGTCATAGTTATCTTTAGCCTTCCCCGCTAATTGACCTGATTTACGAAGGGATTACGACTTTTGTTACGCCCAACGTATTTCTTATCAGCACCCCCCGCTAATTGACCTGATTTACGAAGGGATTACGACGTA
>CAXYUZ010000049.1:0-23398 GCA_964292275.1 uncultured Desulfuromonadaceae bacterium | reverse complement strand
TGACTGGTCGAGCACTATTTCGGGCGGCACAACAGAAACGGCCGGCGGATGGACTGATCCACCACTCGGATCGTGGCAGCCAATACTGCTCCCACGACTACCGTAAGCTTCTTGAACAGTTCGGAATGAAGGCTTCGATGTCACGCAGGGGAAACTGCTATGACAACGCACCGATGGAGAGCTTCTGGGGAAGCCTCAAAAATGAACTGGTACATCATTGCCGTTACGCGACCCGAGCAGAGGCTGAGGCCTCCATTCGTGAGTACATAGAGATCTTCTACAACCGCCAAAGACGCCATTCGCGACTCGGCTATATTGCGCCGGCTGTATTCGCACAAAGTTTCGGCATCCAGAAGGCTGCCGCTTGAGATGCGAGTGTCCACTATTGACAGGACACCTCAGCTCACCACTTTAATTCACTTACAAAAGTTGCACTTCAGACTTGAATCCGCGTGATAAAAAAATTGACTTATTATCTGTTTATCGGTATTCAAATTTAAATCAAATGATTCAAAGGAGATTTTATGGCAAAAGCTGTCGCAAGACACATTTTGGTACCAACTGAAGAAGCATGTATTGATCTGAAAAATAAAATTGAAGCTGGTGCTGATTTTGCAGCATGTGCAAAGGAATTTTCACAATGCCCATCCGGTAGGCAGGGTGGTGATCTTGGAGAATTCGGACAGGGACAGATGGTCAGGGAATTTGATCAGGTTGTTTTTAGCGGTGAGGTTGGCAAGGTTCACGGCCCTATAAAAACACAATTTGGTTATCATCTAATTGAAATAACAAAACGCGTTGATTAATTTGATTTGCTGCACAGATAACGGCCAAAAGTCAGTCGTTATCTGTGTTACCCATCCTTTTTTATTCTAACTACCTGACTTACTCCACTCATCACCTCTATTTCATGGTCATTCAATGTTTTTGTGTCACCAATAACCCCGATAATGGTTCGATCAATTCCGGTTGACTGATGGATATCAAAATCACGTAAAATCAGATATTCCTTTATGCGCTCTAAAGAAGCATCATCTGCATTTTTGTTCATAATGATCAGCATTATATTTAACTCCTTGGTCGCTTTTTCATGGCAGTAATTTTAAAAAATCAAATTTCGCTATCGGCATGAGATTTAATTCTCTCCAAACGACGCGATTCATCAACAACTCTTTCAAACAAACGGATGATTGCCTCATTATCAAGTGGACCTGGATTATCATTCATCATCCTTGAAAAAATTCGTTTTTCTCTTGATGGGTCGTATACAGGAAGATTCGTTTTCTTTTTAATATATCCAATTTCCAATGCAAGCCGAGCACGTTCATTAAATATACGCAAGAGAACATCATCTAAAAGATCAATTCGTTTTCTAACCTCATTAATTTCCAAAATATACCCCATTTAAATCTGCTTTTTAATATGCGTATCATGCTTGCATGCTATATCATCCCGAATCGGATGGTCAATATTGTAGTGTAATCCTCTGGATTCTTTCCGCATTTGAGCACAGGAGATAATCAGCCAGGCAACAGTGGCAATATTCCTCAATTCTATCAGGTCTGAGGTGATCAAAAAATTCCAGTAGTACTCCTCAATCTCGTTTTGGATAAGTTGAATTCGATTCATGGCGCGGGCAAGTCTTTTATCGGAGCGTACTATCCCCACATAATTCCACATGAAACGCCGGATTTCATCCCAGTTGTTTGAGACAACCACCATTTCATCACTGTTGATGGCTGTTCCAGAATCCCATTCGGAAATATCCCAATGCTGCCATGATCTGCTTTTAAAAACATCAATGGAGTGTGAGCTGGCCCTTCCTGCATATACAGCGGCCTCAAGCAGGGAGTTACTGGCCAGGCGGTTGGCGCCATGTAATCCCGTAAAGGCGACCTCACCGATTGCATACAGTGATTTCAAATCTGTTTCTGCATTTGCATTGACAGATACTCCACCACACAGATAATGAGCGGCTGGTACAACCGGAAGCCACTCTTTTGTCATATCTAATCCAAACTCCATACAGGTTTGATAGATATTGGGGAATCTATGCTGTACAACATCCGCAGACTCATGGGTAATATCCAGGTAAACGCAGTCGTCGCCACTGATTTTCATTTCATTGTCTATGGCTCGGGCGACAATATCCCTTGGCGCCAAATCCTTGAGCTTGTGATATTTTCCCATAAATGCAGTGCCGTCACGTCTTCTTAATATTGCGCCTTCGCCACGTACGGCCTCTGATATGAGAAATGATTTGGCAGATGGATGGAAAAGCGTTGTTGGGTGAAATTGCATAAATTCCATATTGGAAATGGTAGCACCGGCACGGTAGGCCATTGCAACTCCATCACCAGAAGCAACGTCAGGGTTGCATGTATACAGATAGACCTTGCCAGCACCACCACTGGCCAATACTGTGATTTTTGAAGAAAATGTTTTAACAAGCCCTTCTGCGATATTAAGTACATAGGCCCCAAGACAGCAATTTTCATCTACCTGCCGTTTTGCCTGCTTTGCTGTTGTTATCAAATCAATAGCAATATGATTTTCATACAGAGTAATATTCTTATGGTTTTTTACTTCCTCCACCAAGGCCCGCTGTATTTCACGTCCCGTTATATCCTCTGTATGCAGTATGCGTCTGGCACTGTGACCACCTTCTCTGGTCAGGTCATAGCTTTCACCGCTTGTAGTGAATTTAACCCCCCAGTCGATCAGATTACGAATAGTCTGAGGGCCTTCCTCAACAACCATCCTGACTGTGTCTTCATGGCAGATGCCAGCACCGGCAACCATGGTATCTTCTATGTGAGAGGCAAATGAATCATCGGAGGAATATACCGAGGCAATTCCACCCTGGGCGTAATTTGTGGCGGATTCAGAAACTTCTCTTTTGGTAATTATGGCAACATGACCGTGATCCGCAACTTGGAGAGCATAAGACAATCCGGCAATACCACTTCCGATAACTAGAAAATCATATTCTAATCTCATGAACGATATATCCTTTTAATTTTGATAAACTTGAACAGATTATCATTCTACCGTTCATGATTGTCAAGTAAAGGCAGATTAAAATATTATTTAACGATACTTATACTTCAGTATAATGCGAGCAGGTAAAGGTGTCTGCCCGCATTATAATTCAGATAACTTCAAGCTGGCCATTGACAAGGTCTACTGTAATCGTATCCCCGTCATTAATTTTGCCAGAGATAATATTCTTTGCGATTCTTGTTTCCAGCTCTCTTTGCAGAAAGCGCTTCAGTGGCCTTGCGCCATATACGGGATCATATCCCGAGTTTGCAATAAAATGTTTAGCCTTGTCAGAGAGCTGAAGGGTAATCTGACGGTCTTTGAGACGAGCAGCAAGCTGGGTTGTGAGTAAATCAGTAATACGAACAATTTCATCGAGATGGAGAGGCTTGAATAGCACAATATCATCAATCCTATTCAAAAATTCAGGTCGGAAGGATGCCTTTAGAGCATTCATGACCTTTGTTCTTGTTTCATCCCGAATATCACCCTGGGGACTAATGCCTTCGATAAGATTCATGGCCCCGATATTTGAAGTCATTATGATTACACAATTTTTGAAATTAACGGTACGTCCATGACTATCGGTTACACGGCCATCATCCAGAATCTGCAACAAGATATTGAATATATCCGGGTGAGCCTTCTCAATTTCATCAAAGAGAAGTACGGAATAGGGTTTACGCCTTACAGCCTCCGTCAATTGCCCCCCTTCTTCAAACCCGACATAGCCAGGAGGTGCGCCGATCAGCCTGGATACGGCAAACTTTTCCATGTATTCAGACATATCAATGCGAATCATGCTCTCTTCCGAATCAAACAGCGCTTCGGCAAGTGTCCGTGCAAGTTCTGTTTTGCCAACACCGGTTGGACCAAGAAAAATAAATGATCCAATTGGACGGCGTGGATCCTTGATACCGGAACGGGCTCTCAATACCGCATCGACAACAAGAGTCACGGCCTCATCCTGGCCAATAACGCGTTGATGAAGAATATCCTCAAGCCGCAATAATTTTTCACGCTCTCCTTCAACCAGTCTAGTGACCGGAATTCCTGTCCAGTGCGATACGATTTCAGAAATTTCATCCTCCGTAACTTCTTCACGGAGCAGTTTTTGAGCGCCCTGGTTAATGGTTAAAGCGTTTTCTTCGTTTAACAATGCCTTTTCCAGGCCTGGCATTTCTGAATATTTTAACTTGGACGCCAGTTCAAGGTTACTGAGTCGTTCTGCCTGTTCAATTTCACGTCTTGTTTTTTCTATTTGCTCACGAAGGGCCTGAATGCGTTGAATGGCACATTTTTCCGCGTCATACCGAGCCCGCATAATATTGGTCTTATCCCGATCGTTTGCCAGTTCTTCACGCAATGTTTTTAGCCGTTCCTTGCTGGCGGCATCCTTTTCCTTTTTAAGAGCCACTTCTTCAATCTCAAGCTGCATTACCCGTCGACTGAGGGAATCCAGTTCAGACGGCATTGAGTCAACTTCGGTTCGCAACATGGCACAGGCCTCATCAACCAGGTCGATTGCCTTGTCTGGTAAAAAACGCTCAGTTATATATCGATCGGAGAGGGTTGCGGCTGCCACTAATGCTGAATCCTGTATTTTAATCCCATGATGAACCTCAAAGCGTTCACGCAATCCCCTCAGGATCGAAATTGTATCTTCAACCGTTGGTTGCTCAACGACAATAGGCTGAAAACGGCGCTCAAGAGCCGCATCCTTTTCTATGTATTGACGATATTCATCCAGGGTTGTCGCACCAATACAATGCAGCTCACCCCTCGCCAACATTGGTTTGAGCATGTTTCCTGCATCCATGGCACCTTCAGCCTTGCCGGCCCCGACAATGGTATGCAGTTCATCAATAAAAAGGATTATATTACCACCGGCTTCCTTGACCTCACTTAAAACAGCCTTCAGGCGCTCCTCAAATTCTCCACGGAATTTTGCACCTGCAATCAGTGATCCCATATCCAGTGCAAATACGGTCTTGTTTTTCAGGCCGTCAGGAACATCTCCACGGACAATACGTTGTGCCAATCCTTCTACAATGGCTGTTTTACCCACCCCGGGTTCACCAATCAGGACAGGGTTATTTTTGGTTTTACGAGACAATATTCGAATAATGCGGCGAATATCCTCATCGCGGCCGATTACCGGATCAAGCTTGCCGCTCTTGGCCATCTTGACAAGATCACGTCCATATTTTTCCAATGCCTCATAACTCGCTTCCGGATTATTGCTTTGAACCCTTTGGTTTCCTCGGATGTCTGTCAAAATCTTGAGAAACTTTTCGCGTTCAATTCCCGCCTGTTTCAAAATTCTGCTGGATACCTCCTTGTCTCCTTCGGCAATCAGTGCAAACATAAGGTGCTCAACCGATACATAGTCGTCCTTCAGGCGCTTGGCTTCAACTTCAGCAGTAACTAATATGCGAGATAGGCGTTGGGATATGTATATTTTGTCCGATTCAACCCCAGGCCCGGAAACAGATGGTCTTTTTTCAAGTTCCGCGGCAAGTTCGGCTTTTAAATGGTCAACATTGACATTCATTTTTTGTAATATTTTGGGAACCAGGCCATCCGTCTGGTCCAGTAATGCCCAGAGCAGATGCTCGCCATCGACATTCATGTGACCATGAACCAATGCCTTGTTTTGAGCTTCTGTAATTGCCTCTTGAGATTTTTGGGTTAAGCGGTTCAGGTTCATGATTGTTTACCTCGGGGGATGAGTAGTTGCTTTGGTTAAATGGTAAACATAGGTTTTCTGAAAATCAAGGTGGGAGGGGGAATCTATTTATTTCAGGCTGGACAGCATCTTCAAAAAGTTTTTGGTTAATACCGGGTGAAGTTCTGTGCCAAGCATATTGAGCATCAGTTCTGCAATTTCATTTGATTCAACAGATGCTCGATATGAACGATTTGTACGCAAGGCATCAAAAAAATCAGATATAGCCGTTAAGTGGCTGCATAGATTCTGTTGCCAACCATCAGGAACTTTCGGATAACCGGAAAAATTATATTTAATATGGTGTTCAAACGCATTTGCAACTGCAAGTTTGGGAACGCCTGGAGTATCCAGAAGATAACGGGCTCCTTTAATTGGATGTTCTTGTATTATGGCGAATTCTTTGTTTGTAAGCTTACCCTCTTTTGTAATGATTTCTTCCGGTATAAACAGCTTTCCAATGTCATGCAACATTCCAGCAACACCGATGTCATTAAGCATTTGTCCTTCGATACCAAGCATCTTGGCCTGTGCAATATTGAGTATGCAAACATTTGTAGAATGGGTAAATGTATATTCATCCGTATTTCTTAAAGCAGCCATAACAAGCAGGGCACGTCCTTCTTGTCGAAATGTCTCTATAAAATCTGATACAACCTCGTATACGCCTGAAATTTTTAGTTTTTTATTGTTTTTTACAGCATCATAAATTTCCGAAAATTTGGCAATATCTTCGGCAGGCATTTCCAATAGGCTTTTAGTGGACTTGCCACTATTTGCTAAAGATCCATTAAAAACAGTATCTTGTTTAGTGTCAGCTGGATTACCAGCAGACACAATAATATTATCAGCAAATGATCCTGTCATGGAATCATCAGTTGTTTGAATACCAATTTGCCCCAGCTTGATATGTTCGCTGGAGTTTATTGTTTTGATATATTCATTTCCTTTACGAGACATTGCGGCGATAAAATCTTTAATCTCACCACTTGAGATGCCTTGGGAAACGGTAATATGGCTAATTTCCCGATCAGCTAACATCTGTATAAAACGATCCAAGAATAGACTGAATTCCTGTGGTTGTTCATCAATCACCAGCTCGGTGTCGATGATTGATAATGAAAATTCCTGACGGGCTTCAAGTACCTTTAACAGACTATCAAATGCCTGACCGCTCAGGCGTTGAACTTGGGGATGCGCCATACTGTAAAGGGTTGCATTGGCAATGGCTGACAATAGCTGGCGTAAGAAAAGAAGGATTATATCCATGTCTTTATTCATGGTCTTTACCTGAAATCAGTGTAAGTACGTTGTTGGCCTGTTGCCCAATATCACCGCCACCACTTGCAAGTTTTATCAAGATCGGTTGAGAAACAGAGATAGGGTAATGTCTTAATGAATTAATAATTTCAATTTTAAGCCTGTTTAATGTTTTAGTATTCAACAAACTCCTGGATGCTAAAACCTTGGCAAGCTCAGGTATCGCATCAATACGTCTAATCTTTCCTAATATCTTTATTGCAGCACTTTTTATTTCATATTCGCTGTTATTGAAACCTGATTTGGAGATAATACTGATTAATTTTCTGAATACGTCATTTGATCTGCTTTTTTCGGCAAGCAGTATGGCCGTAAGCTGGGTTTCACGGTCATGACTATCCATGTCTTTTAATATATATCGTTCTGCTGCAGTGTCCTGAAATTGAATCAGGGTACGTAATGCCTCAATCTTGACTTTTGAGTTAGTGTGATTTGAAAAGTTTCTGACAGGTTCGACAATCGTGTTATCTTTTAATGCCCTAAGTAGTATGATCAGATTTCGAATAACATACCAACGTGTATCAGTAAGCCTGCTGATTAGCTGATCTTTGGCAGCGGCACCAAATTCCTTGATTCTGTCCGTTAAGAAACGGCGCAAAGACATGTTTTCTTCAATGGCCAGTTGATCAAGTAGCACCTCGATAAATGGAATCCCAATTAATCTGATTAAAGACGTAATAACATCATATTTGGATTTGCCCCAAGTTGTTAATCCGGCGAGCATTTCTTCCAGGCATTCCCGTGATGTATAGTGTGAGCGTAGAACATTGCGGATCCCGGGATTCTGTATTGTTGTATCACACTGTTTGATCAGCCTGATAAGTTGAGCATAGTCTCCCGTATTCAGGAGATAAAAATATGTTTCAGCAAGGCTATTTATAAGTGGCTTTGCAAGTTCTGGATCATTTTCAATCTTCATCATCTCCAAGATAATGTTTGAGATCTGATTTTCCAGATCATGGTTTTCAAGCGTTTTCATCAGTGCCGCAATAACATCTTTTTCAATCCGTGCGGAATGTTCTGTAACCATTATCCTGTTTAGTGTTTTTTGATAGGCATCAGGTACAAATTCTTCGGTATTGTGTTCTTTAAAGATTGTTCTGATTTTTTGTTTAAGTTCCGCCTCGCTATCCAGTTTGGCCATGGTCTCATTATGCATCTCAACCGCCTGAACATTCATCTTCTGCAGTAGACTCCGTATTGCTGGGGAAACAGAAAAACGATTGGACTTAATATCATCAAGGGTTTCAACAATTGTTTGGAAAGATAATTTTGGAATAACCTGTTCGGCCAAGGAGTTTGAATTGGATGTTCCTATATCAAGACTGCTGCTTATAAAATGTCTTCTTAATTCTGGATTAAGATGGTTGATGAATGTGGCTAATTTTTCAGGGGGTACAGAAAACGGCTTATCTAGGTCTGGATCGTCTAAAGTAAAATCAATATATTTTGTTCTAATATCGCCATGTTCTGTTGCTGCTCCCATTTGACTGTTCAGGGTCAATGCAAGCTGTTTAGGGTCCAGGTCATTATTATCTGGAATACCATATGAAGTGGAACCTGATGTGATTTTTTGGACAAAAAGCTCCCATAAATTTTGCGCGGGACCTTCCTTTGTTTGTTTTTCCTGGGCAGGGTCAATGACGCTGAAAACATCATATCTGACCGGTTGCATTGCCATGGATTTGATGCCTGATTTTTCCCATAGAATTGAAATTCCACCAAATTTCTGAATCTCATCCCTTTTTAGGCCAAGGATTACATTGAAATTACGGAGTTCATTAATTGTAACACCACTATTAAGGATAAGTGTCGCAATGCCATGTTCAAATAATACTTTGGCAAAATCTCTAAAAACCAGATTGTTTTTATCGAGGGTTTTTTCGTTGATAATCAGGATGTCGCGCGCTACAGCAATATTGATTGCATTTGTATTGTTTAAAAGAGTGTTATAAACATGAATAACCTTTTTGAGGGATGCATCAATTACCGGATGTTCTTTGGGATAGGATCTGAAATTTCTTCTGGCAATATTGAGTTCTACTACCAAGCTGGAAAAAAGATTTGTATCATCAGGAAGTGCTTGCTTTTCATCGGCAGATAAGGACATTAGGTGCCTTTGTGATTTCTAACATACTGGGATTTCATCTATTTTGAACATTAACCTTCTTCTGTCCCATTTTCAATTGATACTTTTTATGTTTACAAAATATTGATGTCATTTTAAAAGTTATATTGTTTGTCTGAAACTTTAGATCTGATATGTAAACTACTTGAATTATAATATTTTTTGGAGGCGTTATGGTTGATAAAAGGGTTTGCGGAGTCCTTGTGCATCCAACCTCATTGCCTGGAAAAGAGGGCGTTGGTACTTTTGGAAAAGATGCCATTCGTTTTCTGGAGCTACTTTCATCATTAGGTGTATCTGCGTGGCAAGTGTTGCCATTTACGCCGCCGGCATGTGGTAATTCCCCATATTCGGCTTTTTCAGCATTTGCGGGTAATCCATTATTGGTTGATCTGGAACAATTGATTGAAGAAGGTGATTTGCCGCACGATATGGATTTTCCTCAGTTCACGGGCGATTATTGCGACTTTGAGGCGGTGACAATATTTAAAACAGAGGCACTTGATACGGCTGCCAACAATTTTTTTAATGGAACCGCCGGACAGAGATTAAACGAATTCTGGAATTTCTGTAACACGTCAGCTTGGCTGCATAATTACGCTTTGTTTATGTCATTAAAAAAGAAATACCATGGCAAGGCATGGAGTCATTGGCCTGCAGATGTCGCAAAATATACTACTGAAGCCTATGAAAAATATTCAATTCAATTAGGGCCGGAGATAGGTCGACAGAAGTATATTCAATGGCAGTTTAACCGCCAATGGCAAAGGATAAAATCCATTGCTACTGGTCTGAATATAAAGATCATAGGGGATATACCGTTATTTGTTGCCTATGATTCCGCAGATGTTTGGTGCAACCGTGACTATTTTCTATTGGATTTAAATGGCAAGCCAACCAGTGTTGCAGGAGTACCGCCTGATTATTTTAGCAAGACCGGGCAACTCTGGGGGAATCCACTTTATAACTGGAATAAATTAAAGGAAAACGGTTATGATTGGTGGTTGCAGCGTTTAAGTCACTCATACACTTTGTTTGATATTGTTCGCATTGATCATTTTCGTGGCATGGAGGCTGCCTGGCATGTTCCCAGTCACCATAAAACCGCTCAAAAAGGAACCTGGGTCAAGGGTCCCGGCAGAGATTTTTTTGATGTGATTAGATCCAGCTTAGGAAAATTACCAATAATTGCAGAGGATTTAGGTGTTGTAACAGACGAAGTAGAATCTTTGCTTGAATATTGCGGCTTTCCAGGAATGAAAATTCTGCAATTTGCCTTTGATTCCGGCCCAGATAATAAGTACCTGCCTCATAATCATATAAAAAACTGTGTTGTTTATACCGGAACGCATGATAATAATACAACCCGTGGCTGGGTAGATGGTTTGACGGCTAGTGAGACTGTTGAGGTTATGGCATATTTAGGGTGTCAACAAGATCAATTAGTGCGGGAACTTGTTCACACAGCACTGAAATCAGTTGCAGATACCGTCGTTATACCGTTACAGGATATTCTGGAATTGCCGGAAGCTGCTCGCATGAATGTTCCTGGTGCAGCTTACGGGAATTGGATGTGGAGATTTTCGTGGGATCAGATTTCAGCTGAATTTTGCCATGATTTCAATAAAGCTCTCTATCGTTTTGGGAGACTTGATAGGTAAGATAAAATGGTGATGAGGTTACATAATTAATTCAGTACATTCAATAAGGATACAAAACTATGAACTGACAAATACTAATTATCTTGACAAAATGAGTGCATTGAATATACTTGGATGCTTTGATTATATTGCTTTATTGTATTTAGAATGGTTGTGAAATGAAAATAGTTGTAGATCACATAGGTGAAAAACCAACGATCCTGGGTGCTGAAGAAGGTATTGACTCTTTTCCAGTCTTGCTTGAAATGCAGCAAAATAATGAATGTTGTTTTACAAGTCCTGTTTCTTATAATATAACAGTCGTAAAAGAGTATGGGCAAATACGTGTTTCGGGTGTGGTTAACGTTTCACTTGCATTAACATGTTCACGTTGTCTTGAAGCGTTTTCCACTTCTATTGCATCTGAGTTTATTGTTTATTTTAGTGAGGCAGATCAGGATTCGCCAGCTTCTGATGAAGAAGAAACTGAACTTAATGATGTTGATTTAGTTACTGCAAGTTATTGTGGTGATGAAATTGACCTGAACTATGAAATAGGTGCACAAGTTGCTATGGAAATACCTAGTCGGCCTTTATGTGATGAAGGTTGTAAAGGACTTTGTTCTAGTTGTGGTATAGATCTTAATAAAAATAGTTGTAATTGTTCAGATAGTTATACAAGTTTCAAATTCAGTGCTTTAAAAGATTTCAAGGTATCCTGATTAAATTAGATTGGTGACATAACCTGCAAGTCACCCCACAAAGGAGAATTTACAATGGCAGTACCAAAGAAGAAAACATCCAAGTCTCGTAAAAATATGAGAAGGGCACATGATTTTTTAACTACACAATCAGTTTCTGTATGCCCGCAGTGCAAATCTCCAAAGTTACCTCATCGTGTTTGCCCAAGTTGTGGTACATATAAGGGTAAAGAAATAATCGAAGTTAGTGCCAATTCTTAAGCCTTGCATTCTTCCGTGTCATTACCTGAAAAAATGAGGGTAGCAATTGATGCGATGGGTGGTGACAACGCTCCAGCAGTTGAAGTTGCTGGAGCTGTTGCTGCTTGTCAGGATTTTGGTATTCCGGTTACATTAGTAGGTGATCGCCAGAGACTTGAAGACGAACTGACGAATCACAATATACAAGGACTGGATATTGATATTTTTCATGCAAGTGAAGTTGTTGGTATGCATGATTCCGCATCTGATGCTGTCCGCCGCAAAAAAAACTCCTCTGTAAGACTTGCTTTTGAACTGGTCAAGGATGGCAAGGCCTGTGCCGCTGTTAGTGCTGGAAATTCTGGTGCTACAATGGCCGCAGGTATGTTTGTCCTTAAACGGATCAAGGGTATTGATCGCCCTGCAATTGCAACAATCTTTCCAACTTTAAAAGGTAAAACTCTTGTTCTTGATGTTGGTGGAAATGTCGATTGCAAGCCAATTCATCTTGTCCAATTTGCCATCATGGGTGAGGTTTATACTCAGTATGTAATGGGTGTGAATAACCCTACTGTCGGGCTTCTTTCTAATGGGGAAGAGGAATCAAAGGGTAATGAACTGACAAGGGAAACCAATGCTCTTTTGCATAAAACATCAGTGAATTACACTGGCTATATTGAAGGTAGAGATATATTCAAGGGTAGTACTGATGTTGTTGTTTGCGACGGATTTGTTGGCAATGTTGTTTTAAAATTATCAGAAGGACTGTCAGAAGCTGCTGGCAAGATGTTGAAAAGGGAAATTCTAAAGAGCTGGATATCGAAATTGGGCTATCTGTTTGTCAGTAGTGCCTTTGGACGATTTAAAAAAACTGTTGATTATGCTGAATATGGCGGAGCACCACTCTTGGGAATTAATGGCGTTGGCATGATATGTCATGGCGGTTCAAATGTGAGAGCAATAAGAAATGCGATCAGATTTGCTCATGATTATGCTGCAAGTGGTGTGACGGAGCATGTAGCAGAAAAACTCTCTGAAAATTTTTCTGTATCATCGCAGAATGATTCTACAAATATCCAGGTGATTACGAAATGACACTTCCACAACTGAGGTCAAAAATAACCGGTACCGGTTCATCACTTCCAGATAAAATCCTAACAAATTTCGATCTTGAAAAAATGGTTGATACCAGTGATGAGTGGATAACAACAAGAACCGGAATTAAAGAGCGCAGGATTGCTGCGGACAATGAGTTTACATCAACTTTTGCTGTTCAGGCCTCTCGTAAAGCGCTTGAAATGGCTAATGTGGCTGCAGATGAACTCGATTTAATAATAATGGCGACTGTAACGCCAGATTTTCCATTTCCAGCTACTTCATGTATTGTTCAAGATGAAATTGGTGCCGTGAATGCAACGGTTTTTGATATATCAGCAGCGTGCTCAGGATTTGTATATGGCCTTTCTGTAGCGGACAAGTTTATCAGAACAGGTACATATAAAAAGATTCTTGTTATCGGTGCAGAAGTTTTGTCACGCGTAGTTAACTGGAATGAAAGAAATACATGTGTACTGTTTGGAGATGGTTCTGGGGCTGCTGTGATCGAACCATCTATTGATAACAGCGGTATTCTTTCGACACATCTCTCAAGCAATGGATCCCATTGGAAAACGCTTTATCTGCCTGCTTGTGGGAGCAGAAATCCAGCATTCAAACAAAATACAATTGATGATAAGTTGTACTACCTGAAAATGGACGGCAATGATGTTTTTAAATATGCTGTAAGAACGATGGAAGATGCAGCCAAACTTGCCTTGACAACAAATAACATGTCATCAGCAGACATTTCAATTTTCATTCCTCATCAAGCAAATCTAAGAATTGTTGAAGCACTGGGTAAAAGACTTAAGGTTGCTGAAGACAAAGTTTTTGTCAATCTCCATAAATATGGCAATACATCAGCTGCATCAATTCCAATTGCTTTGGATGAAGCCAATCGACTTGGTTTGATTAAATCTGGTGATATAGTATTGCTTGACGCTTTTGGAGGCGGATTTACATGTGGTTCCGCCCTTATCCGCTGGTAAATAGCGTTTGTTTTCAATTAATAGACATGGGGTGTTAATATGAGAAAAATTGCCTTTATTTTTCCTGGTCAGGGGTCTCAATATCCAGGGATGGGAAAGGAACTAGCCGATACATACAGGGTTTCTCGTCAGGTGTTTGAGGAAGCGGATGATGCCCTTGGTTTTAAAATCTCTGAAATATGTTTTTCTGGTAGTGAGGAAGAATTAAAACTGACGGCAAATACCCAGCCGGCAATTCTGACTACGAGTATTGCTATTCTAAGAGCAGTTGAACAGGAAACAGATCTTAAACCAGATTATCTTGCCGGGCATTCGTTGGGTGAGTTTTCCGCGCTTGTAGGTTCGGGCACCATGTCCCTTTCAGATGCAGTCCGTACTGTTCGTGCCAGAGGCTTTTTCATGCAGGATGCAGTGCCTGTTGGAACAGGTGCTATGGCAGCTGTATTGAGTATTGAGAAAGAGGTTCTGGAAGAGATTTGTGCTGAGGCTGCTCAAGGGGAGATCATCGCACCAGCTAATTTCAACTCTCCGGGGCAGATTGTTATCGCTGGACATATCAATGCTATTCATAGGGCGATTGAAATTGCAAAGGAACGTGGCTACAAGAAGGCCTTGCTTCTCCCTGTTAGTGCACCATTCCATTGTGCACTCATGAAACCAGCTGCGGACAGACTTGCTGAGGTTTTGGATAAAATCAGCTTCAGCCATGTTAAATATCCGTATGTTGCCAATACAAATGCGAAACCGAATACAAATAAGCTGAAAATCAAATCTCTTCTGGTTGATCAGGTCTGTGCGCCCGTTTTATGGGATCAGTCAGTACATGAAATGGTGTCGCTTGGTGTGGAAAGATTCATTGAAATTGGTCCTGGTAAAGTTTTGTCAGGACTTGTCAAGCGTATTGCAAAGGAAGTTGCCGTTACAAATGTAGAAAATATTGCCAGTTTGAAGGCGCTGTAATCCATCATAATTTGGAGGGATTAAACATCATGATAAAAGATAGAGTTGCTATTGTAACCGGCGCATCGCGCGGAATAGGTAAAAGTATTGCCCTTGCCCTTGCTGAGGGGGGTGCTAAAATAGTTGCCGCCGACATCAGTCTTGAGGGGTGTCAGGCTCTTGTTAATGAGCTTGCAGAGCAGGGAACAGAGGCAATAGCTGTTCAATGCAATGTGGCCGTTGCTGCAGATGCTGAACGCCTGATAGATGCAGCTGTTGAGAAATTCGGAAGAGTTGATATTCTGGTAAATAATGCCGGTATAACACGCGATGGCCTGTTGATGAGAATGAAAGATGATGAATGGGATGCCGTTCTCACAGTGAATCTTAAAGGGGCTTTTGTCTGTACACGTGCAGCCTCAAAAGTCATGAGCAAGCAGCGTCATGGAAGAATTATAAATATTGCATCAATTGTCGGGCAGATGGGTAATGCCGGGCAGGCTAATTATTGTGCCAGCAAGGCCGGCCTTATTGGTCTGACAAAATCAAATGCTCGTGAACTGGCACGTCGTTCAGTGACCGTTAATGCCGTTGCACCAGGTTTTATAGCCACTGATATGACCGATGCGCTTCCAGAGAAGGTTCGTCAGGATCTTGCGGCCCAGATTCCGATGGAGCGTCTGGGAAGTGCAGATGATATTGCCAATGCGGTATTATTCCTGGCTTCAGACAATTCAGCTTATATAACTGGACAGGTGCTTGCTGTAAACGGCGGCATGTACATGTAGTTTTTAAAATTATGTTTTGACTTTTAACAAATTCATTGTTAAGTAGACTTTGCCATTTCATTAGCATAAAACAAAATCCTTAACAGGGTTACATCACACGGAGGTGAAAGATGTCTGACATCGCAAAAAGAGTAAAAGAAATTGTTGCTGAACAGCTTGGTGTGGAAGAATCTCTTGTAGTACCTGAAGCATCATTTATGGATGACCTCGGTGCTGATTCGCTTGACACAGTAGAACTGGTTATGGCACTCGAAGAAGAGTTCGATATTGAAATTCCTGACGAAGCTGCAGAAAAAATTCAGTCTGTAAATGACGCTATTGAATATATTACTGAGCATAGCTAGGTAACAGCAGGATAAAATGGATGGGAGAGGGGAGATGATCATCCCTCTCCCATTTTACTTTCAGCATAAATAGTCTAAATCAGGAGTCATATACATGAGAAGAGTCGTTATTACGGGAGTTGGGGCGGTATCACCGCTTGGAACAGGCAATTCAAATAACTGGGATGCACTTGTCAGCGGCACCTCTGGTATCGACTTGATTACTCGTTTTGATACGACCGATATGCCGGTAAAAATTGCCGGTGAGGTTAAAGGATTCAATCCTGAAGATTTCCTTGATAAAAAGGAAATTAAAAAAATGGATCTTTTCATCCAGTACGCCATGGCTGCAGCACATTTTGCCATGGAAGATTCTGGTTTGGTAATCAACGAAGAAAATGCCGAACGAGCTGGTGTTTTGGTTGGATCCGGGCTTGGCGGACTTCCTGCAATTGAAAAGTATCATATTGCCCAGATGGAAGGTGGCTATAAAAAGATCTCTCCCTTCTTCATACCAATGCTTATTATTAATCTTGCCCCAGGCAATATTTCAATAAAATATGGTGCCAAAGGCCCTAATGTATCTTCTGTATCAGCATGTGCGACAGGTACACACTCTATTGGCGATGCATACCACATTATAAAACGCGGTGATGCAGATGCCATGATTGCCGGTGGTACTGAATCTACAGTGACTCCACTTGGTATTGGTGGTTTTGCGGTTATGAAAGCCCTGTCAGATTCTCACAACGATGATCCCAAAAAAGCTTCAAGACCTTTTGACAAGGATCGAGATGGTTTTATTCTTGCCGAAGGTGCCGGTATTGTTATTTTGGAAGAATATGAATCTGCAAAAAAACGTGGCGCTAAAATTTATGCCGAGGTTGTTGGATATGGATTGACTGGTGATGCATATCATATGACTGCACCTGCAACAGGTGGCGAAGGCGCTGCTCGTTGTATGAAGATGGCACTGAATAATGCTGGTGTTAATCCGGAACAGGTGACGTACATTAATGCACATGGCACTTCAACTCCATTCAATGACTTGAATGAATCGCTGGCCATTAAATCGGTTTTTGGGGACTATGCATCAAAGTTGATGGTGTCTTCCACAAAATCAATGACCGGTCACCTTCTTGGCGCTGCCGGTGGATTGGAAGCTGCTATCTGTTGTATGGCCATTGACAAGGGGGTTGTTCCTCCAACCATTAATTATGAAACTCCAGATCCTGAATGTGATCTCGATTATGTTCCTAATACCGCAAGAGAGGCTAAGGTTGAATATGCCATGAGTAACTCTCTTGGTTTTGGTGGAACTAATGCAACCCTCCTTTTCAAAAAAATATGATCAGGAGATTAAAATGCTAGTTATCGGGAGTGATCATGGTGGTATTGCTTTAAAAGCAACACTGATCAGTTTTTTAAAGCAACGTGGCATTATAGTTAAGGATTGCGGCACAGACAATGATGTCTCGGTCAATTATCCACATTTTGCACTGGCAGTAGCGGAAGATGTGGTCAATGGTATAGCAGAGGTCGGAATACTTGTTTGCGGAACTGGAATTGGTATGTCCATTGCTGCAAATAAAGTACCTGGTATCAGGGCTGCTCTGGCTACAGATGTTTTTATGGCAAAAATGGCTAAAGAACATAATAATGCCAATATTCTGGTGCTTGGCGGACGGGTAATTGGGGAACAGGAAGCATGTAATCTGGTAGCCGCTTGGCTGGACTCAACGTTTGAGGGTGGGCGACATCAGGAACGACTTGACCTGATCACAGAAATAGAAAGAAAATATTGCAAATAATCTGATAATGATATGAATTATCTGGCGGGACTTTTTCAAAGTCCCGCTTCGTTTTTTTATCATTTTTAAGGAGTTAACATGACTATCCTTGAACAGTTTGATCCGGAAGTAGCTGAATCGATTCGTCTTGAAACAGAGCGGCAGGAGTTTAACCTTGAGTTGATTGCTTCGGAAAATTTTGTTTCCGAAGCAGTTATGGAGGCCCAAGGTTCAATAATGACAAATAAGTATGCCGAGGGTTATCCTGGGAAACGTTATTATGGCGGCTGTCACCACGTCGACGTAGTTGAAAGCCTGGCAATAGAACGCGCCAAGCAGCTGTTTGGTGCAGACCATGCCAATGTCCAACCGCATTCTGGTTCGCAGGCAAACATGGCTGTCTATTATGCAGTATTAAAGCCTGGGGATACGATTCTTGGTATGAACCTCTCTCATGGCGGTCATTTGACCCATGGCAGTCCGGTTAATTTCTCAGGCCGCTTCTTTAATGTTATACCTTACGGAGTTTCTCCAGAAACCCAGACAATTGATTATGCCGAGGTCGAACGCCTTGCCATTGAGCATAAGCCGAAACTGATTGTTGTTGGTGCCAGTGCATATCCAAGAATGCTGGATTTTCCGGCATTCCGTGCCATTGCAGATAAGGTTGGTGCGATGGTTATGGTTGATATGGCTCATATTGCCGGACTTGTCGCGGCTGGCGTTCATCCAAGCCCGGTTCCTTATGCCGAATTTGTAACAACAACGACCCATAAAACCCTGCGTGGGCCACGTGGAGGGATGATCTTGTGCCGTGAAGAGTTTGCAAAGGCGATCAATTCACAGATTTTCCCAGGTATTCAAGGTGGTCCATTGATGCATGTAATTGCAGCCAAGGCCGTTGCCTTTAAGGAAGCTCTGCAGCCAGCATTTAAGGAATATCAGCAGCAGATTGTAAAAAATGCCAAGGTGCTTGCAGAATCTTTAATTAAGCGCGGTTTCAAGCTCACCAGCAATGGAACTGATAATCACTTGATGTTGATAGATTTTTCAGGTACCGAAATTACTGGTAAAGCGGCTGAAGAGGCTTTGGATAAAGCTGGTATAACCGTAAATAAAAATACGGTACCATTTGAAACACGCTCACCATTTGTTACATCAGGCATTCGGATTGGTACACCTGCAGCAACATCTCATGGTCTTAAAGAGCCTGAAATGGAATTGATTGCCGGTTTTATTGCTGACGTCATTGCCAATATTGATAATGATGAAAGGTTGAAATCTATCAAGACACAGGTAAATCAGTTGATGTCAAAATTTCCTCTTTATTCTGCTAGATTGAAATAGCAAATAATATTTAATTTATTGTTTTTTTAAGCCTGTCTGATTTCAGATAGGCTTTTTTTATTGCGTCAACCTTGATTTTTGCAGCTTACTTGGCTAGTATGCCGTTTATGAAAAAAACTACACGACAGATAAAAGTAGGTTCTGTACTGATAGGTGGTGGCGCCCCCTGTGCAGTGCAGTCAATGTGTTCAACTGACACAAGGGATATTACCGCTACTTTGGGTCAAATATCGAATCTTGCAAAAGCTGGATGTGAACTTGTCAGATGTGCTGTGCCGGATATGGATGCAGCAACGGCACTAGGCAAGATCAAGCAAGACAGTCCCATTCCTGTAATTGCCGATATCCATTTTGATTATAAATTGGCATTACGCGTCCTTGATGGGGGAATTGATGGTCTTCGGCTCAATCCTGGCAATATCGGTGAGAAATGGAAGGTTGCTGAAGTGGTTAAAGCAGCAGCTGACCGGCTGGTTCCGATTCGCATCGGTGTAAATGCTGGCTCGTTGGAAAAAGAACTGCTTGAGCGATATGGACATCCAACATCAGAAGCAATGGTTGAGTCAGCCTTGGGTCATGTCCGAATTCTGGAAGATCTGGGCTATCAGGAAATCAAGATTTCACTGAAGGCCTCTGATGTATTAAAAACTGTTTCAGCATACCGTCTGCTCTCCTCTAAATCTGATTATCCACTACACATAGGTATTACTGAGGCTGGTACTATTTTCTCCGGTACGATCAAGTCTTCTGTAGGCTTGGGTATCCTTCTGGCTGAGGGAATTGGGGATACTATGCGTGTTTCTCTCACTGGTGACGTGCTTGATGAAGTTCGGGTTGGTTATGAAATTTTAAAATCACTCGGTTTAAGAGAACGTGGGGTCAATTTTGTTTCATGTCCAACATGTGGAAGATGCCAGATAAATTTGGTCAAGGTTGCTGAAGAGGTTGAAAAACGACTGCAGGGTGTTGACAAACGAATCACAGTGGCTGTCATGGGATGTGCGGTGAATGGCCCAGGAGAAGCCCGTGAGGCCGATGTTGGTATTGCTGGAGGTAAGGGTGAAGGCCTTTTGTTCAGACATGGCGAGATCATCAGGAAGGTGCCAGAGGCCCAACTGGCTGATGCCCTTATTGAAGAGATTGATAAACTCTAACATAACTATTTAAAATTTTGAGGTACTCATGTTTTACTCCCGTTATTTTATTCCGACACTGAAAGAAACCCCTTCAGATGCTGAAGTTATTTCACATAAATTGATGCTGCGTGCCGGTATGATCCGTAAACTTGCAGCCGGTATTTACAACTATCTTCCACTTGGATTGAGGTCTATTCGTAAATTCGAGGCAATTGTAAGGTCTGAAATGAACAGGGCAGGGGCGATTGAATTATTAATGCCATCTGTACAGCCTGCTGAATTGTGGCAGGAATCAGGGCGTTGGTCTTTTTATGGAAAGGAATTGTTACGTTTCAGAGACCGTAAGGATGGAGAGTTCTGTCTTGGACCAACCCATGAAGAGGTAATTACAGATCTGGTTCGGCGTGAATTAAAAAGTTACAGGCAGATGCCAATCAATTTTTATCAGATTCAAACAAAGTTTCGTGATGAGATCCGTCCACGTTTTGGTTTGATGCGTGGAAGGGAGTTCATTATGAAAGATGCCTATTCCTTTGATATTGACAGCTCTGCGGCTGATATCTCTTATGACAAGATGTTTCAGGCCTATATGCGCATCTTTGAAAGATGCGGACTCAATTTTAGGGCTGTTGAGGCGGATACGGGAAGTATTGGTGGTTCTTCTTCACATGAATTCATGGTTTTGGCTGATTCAGGAGAGGATTCCATCGTATCATGCAATTCATGTAACTATGCCGCAAATTTGGAAAAAGCAGAGGCGCGAATCAATACGATCAATCCAGAATCTAGTGGTTTGTTGTTAGAGAAACGGACCACACCAGATATGAAAAGTATAACGGATGTCTCTGCATATCTTGGTTTGAAGGTTGATAACACTCTTAAATCACTCATTTATTCATCGGGTGCTGGACAATTTGTGATGGTTTTGCTACGCGGTGATCATGAATTAAATGAAATAAAGCTTAAAAACCATCTTGCCTGGGATGATATCTTGATGGCTCAGGATGAAGATGTTTTACGAATCACTGGTTCGCCAGTAGGATTTCTTGGACCAATTGGTTTAAAGGATAAAATCCAGATTGTTGCCGATCTAGCTGTTAAGTCCATGGTCGACTTTGCAACCGGTGCAAATGAAAAAGATTGTCACTACATAAATGCCAATATCAATCGAGATTTCCAAATTGATAATTATGCTGATCTTAGAAATGTAATTGCAGGCGATGGTTGCCCTCGTTGTAATTCAGGTCAACTGGAAATTTGGCGTGGAATTGAGGTCGGGCATGTATTTAAACTGGGAACAAAATATTCAAAATCATTAAAAGCAACATATCTTGATGCCAATGGCAAGGAACAGGTTATTTTTATGGGCTGTTACGGCATTGGTATTGGTCGTACGATTGCGGCCGCAATTGAACAGAATCATGACGAAAATGGAATTATTTTTCCATTAGCGATTGCACCATTCCACTGTTCTGTTGTTGCATTAAATACTAAAGACAGTGGAGTTATGGCAGAGGCAGAAGAAATTTATTTTAAACTTGAAAAACTTGGCATTGATGTCCTTTTTGATGATCGTGATGAAAGGCCTGGAATCAAATTTAAAGACAATGATCTGATTGGTATTCCATTAAGAATTGTAGTTGGTAGCAAAGGTCTTGCCGAAGGCAAGGTTGAGTTAAAGAATAGAAAAACTGGGGACGTATTAACACTACCAATCGAAGATGCTATAGAGCTGGTTAGGCAGACTGTTAATACTGCCTTGGCTGATCAGGAATCTTAATCAATTTTCAGAGGTTTTGATGCAGATAAATATTTGGGATTCTTATCACGAAACAATGCCTCGCGAGGCTTTGGAACAATTACAGCTGGAACGTCTTCAAGCTACACTTAATAGAGCTTATAAAAACGTTACCTGTTACCGTAATAAATTCAATGAATTTGGTATTTCACCAGAGGATATCTCTTCTCTTTCTGATCTATCTAAATTACCTTTCACAACAAAAGAGGATCTGCGCCTTAACTATCCCTATGGTATGTTTGCTGTTCCATTGCGTGAAGTCGTTCGTATTCATTCATCATCCGGTACAACTGGCAAACCTACTGTCGTTGGTTATACAAAAAATGACCTTAAAATGTGGTCAAATCTGGTTGCTCGTTTTATGACCTCCGCTGGAGTAACACATGACGATGTTGTTCAAATCGCTTTCGGTTATGGTCTTTTTACCGGTGCTTTTGGACTTCATTATGGTACAGAGGCCCTTGGAGCAGCTGTTATTCCAATGGGTGGTGGTAATACAGACAAACAGATTATGATCATGCAGGATTACAAAACTACTGCACTGGTTTGTACACCCAGCTATGCTATTACAATTGCTGATCGGATGGAAAAACTAGGTCTTGATCCAAAATCACTTTCGCTAAAGGTTGGACTATTTGGTGGTGAACCTTGGTCAGAATCAATGCGCAATGAAATTGAAGCACGTTTAATGCTTCGAGCAACTGATAATTATGGGCTTTCAGAGATAATTGGTCCTGGTGTTGCTGGTGAATGTCCATGCAAATGCGGTATGCATATTTCTGAGGATTCATTTATTGCTGAGATAATAGATCCTGAAACGTGTCAGGTTCTTCCTGCTGGTAGTGTTGGCGAACTAGTCATAACAACTATCAGCAAAGAGGCGCTTCCCATGATTCGTTATAGAACACGCGACATAACGAGTCTTGATTATTCTCGTTGTGATTGTGGTCGAACATTGGTCAGGATGAAAAAGACGATGGGTCGTTCTGATGACATGCTTATTATCAAAGGAGTAAATGTTTTTCCTTCACAGATTGAAGAAGTGCTGATTGCCATTGAAGGCTGCAAACCTCATTATCAGTTGGTTGTTAACCGTAAAGGTTCTCTTGATACGCTTGATGTTTGTATTGAGGTTACAGAAAGTATTTTCTTCGATGAAATGAAGCGTCAACGTGAGTTTCTAGAAATGATTGAGAAAAAAATTGATTCTGTGCTTGGGGTAGGCGTAACAGTCAAACTTGTTGAACCTAACAGCATACCAAGAGAAGAAGGAAAATCATCTAGGGTAATTGATAACAGAATTATTTAATACATTTTGATGGCAATTGATCAGTTATTATTCCAAGTTGCATTCAAGTTGTCATTAATTTATACTTTCGACATGGAGGTGA
>CAXYUZ010000048.1:0-23502 GCA_964292275.1 uncultured Desulfuromonadaceae bacterium | reverse complement strand
GCAGCTCACCACTTTAATTCACTTACAAAAGTTGCACTTCAGACTTGAATCCGCGGCAGATTAAAAAAAATGCGCTATAATTTTACCGTCATCTGGTTTAAAAATAACAGCCCATTTTATTCCATAGTTTGGCCGAAATGATCGAACTGAAAGAATTTCAGTCATTTCAAACTCTTTCAGACATGCCGATCCAGACAACAACCTGGTTGTGAGTACAATCCAAGGCCTTTACGCGACACAAGATATACCGATCCAACAGTATGGATCCTTTTAAAGGTGACTCTATGAATTTGAACTGCCTGATTGTTGACGATGAAGAAGGCATCCAGAGAACCATCAGCGCATTCCTTAAACAGGAACGGTGCCTGGTCAGCTGCGCCTCGGACTACCAGCAAGCAGAAGAGATGATCAAACAGGAAAATTATGACCTGATTTTTCTGGATATTTTTCTGGGTAAAAACTGTGGGCTCAATCTGCTCAAGGAGATACGGGCCCACAAACAGGATGCAATGGTTGTAATGATTACCGGCCTGCCGGACATGGATTCAATAACAGAATCTTTGCGGTTGGGCGCCTTCGACTTTCTGGCTAAACCATTCAGCTATCCACAGGTTATTACAACAGCCCAACGTGCACAAAGAATCAGAACTGCCGCCATGAAAGCGGAACGTAAACAGGCCAATCTGGATGCAATTTTTCGCAGTGCATCCGATGCCATCCTTCTTGTCGACAAGTCGTGCCAACTGCTTCAATACAATGAAGCGGCCCTGCGATTATGCGGATTCACAGCCGATAACCTGAATCAATCACTGCACGACATAAATTTCGGTTGTTCTGACAAATGCCGTATCTTGCTTGATGACGTACTGAACAATGGGGCGACCATTCAAGCAAAACGTTTTGAATGCAGCAATAGCAGCCATACCAAAAGGCTTGTCAGCTTCAGCGCATCACCGGTTATCAACAATAATGGCCTGATCGATGGGGCTGTTGCTTTTATGCGCGATGAGACACAACTGGCATTCCTTGAAAAACAGCTCAATCGCCAAAACGGTTACGCCGGCATTGTTGGCAAAAGCAACGCCATGCAAAAACTGTATTCCCTGATCGACGCCTTGACGGATGTCCAGACAACCGTGCTGATAAACGGTGAGAGCGGAACCGGCAAGGAACTGGTTGCATCCGCCCTGCACCACCAGGGTGCAAGAAGATCAAAACCATTTATAAAGGTAAACTGTTCGGCCCTGTCTGAGCATCTTCTGGAAAGCGAACTGTTTGGGCATGTCAGAGGTGCCTTTACCGGGGCGATCAGCAATAAAATCGGACGTTTTAAAATGGCCGATGGCGGGACTATTTTTCTTGATGAAATTGGCGACATCTCAATGGCAATGCAGATAAAACTGCTCAGAGTTCTGCAGGAGCATGAATTTGAACAGGTTGGAGATTCCAGGCCAATCAAAGTCAACGTAAGGGTTCTGGCGGCAACCCACCATGATCTGGCAGAAAAGGTCAAACAGGGTACATTCCGCCATGATCTGTATTACCGCCTGAATGTAGTTCGCCTGATCATCCCCCCCCCTCAGGGAAAGATTGGACGACATTCCCCTGCTGGTGGATTTTTTCCTCAAAAAATTCAATCAAAAGTTCGACAGATCATTTTCAGGCGTTTCAGATGATGTCATGGAGTTTCTACTACAACACTCCTGGCCAGGAAACG
Source organism: uncultured Desulfuromonadaceae bacterium (assembly GCA_964292275.1). Lineage (GTDB taxonomy): Bacteria > Desulfobacterota > Desulfuromonadia > Geobacterales > Pseudopelobacteraceae > CAXYUZ01. The sequence continues at coordinate 21,785 of CAXYUZ010000048.1, read as the reverse complement.
TAAGGGAACTGGAACACACCATTGAACATGCGGCCATCATGTGCAAACAAGCATTGATCTCCATGGACAATTTACCCGCCGATTTAATCAGATTATCAAAGCCCGTTTTTGATGACCGGGCAGTTTCAAACCGTTCCCTGGGGAACGACAATCTGACCATCCAGGCCGCCCTGGAAAAGGCCGGTGGCAATAAGGCCAAGGCGGCACGGCTGCTGGGTGTCAGCCGTTGCACGCTTTACAACAGACTTCGCAGCGAAGATCTGGCATAGACAGAGAAGATATACCTTTATTTTTTCAACATCCATATTGCAACCATCAATATCCCCACCTGACCACGGCAAGCCCATTTCTGAATCCCAGCAAAACTGTTTACGTAGCCCCACGACCCAAACACTTTTGTAAAACAAAGTTATACACAACTGTATAGGTGTATAACGTTCTTTACACAAAGGCAGACACCACATCCTACAACTAATTCGATAACCACATGTTTTTCCTATACAATAACATTGTTATAAACACGCCCTGCAATTGGCATGTTTTATGGATAAGCAATAACGGGATCATTATCAACATCCACAAACCAGTAAAGAAATTCTACGGATTTCCAGGAGTGCCAAATGGATGATTTTCAAACCATTACAGAATCAGCCGCCAATGATCCAACAGATGTAACCCTGAAAATTTGCGGCGCATTGACTATGATTAACGTAGCCAAACTGCAAACAGAGCTTCTTGCAGTGCTTGACATGGCCAAAACCATCAAGCTGGACATATCCGGTATAAATGAGATGGATGCGGCTGGCATGCAACTCTTATGTTCCGCCCATATCAGCTCGATCGACTTGAATACCGAATTCAACCTGGTGGGAGATAACGATCAGTTCTGGAAGATGGCAACCGCCTCCGGTCACACCAGAAAAAGCGGTTGCACCCATAACAGCCACAACAGCTGCATCTGGCACAAGGAGAATCCCTAAATATGAAAACAATACTGACAGCAGATGATTCCGCAAGTGTCCGCCAGATGGTTGCCTTTACACTTAAACAGGCAGGATATCAGGTTATTGAGGCCGTTGACGGACAGGATGCATTACAGAAGCTGCCCAACAATAAAATTGACATGATTATCACCGACCTGAACATGCCATCACTGGATGGAATCGGCCTTATCCGTGGTGCCAGGGCGCTCCCCGCCTCCAAATTCATACCGATTGTGATGCTGACAACGGAATCACAGGATTCAAAAAAACAGGAAGGCAAATCAGCAGGCGCCACGGGCTGGATAGTTAAACCCTTCAAACCGGAACAACTAATTGCGGTTGTCAAAAAGGTGCTGGGATGAATAACGACCATAGAGAAGTTTTCAGGGAAGAGGCTTACGAGCATCTTTACGATCTTGAAAATTCACTTCTTGAATTGGAAGAAAACCCGCATGACACTGAACTGCTTGGGCGGGTCTTTCGATCAATGCATACCATCAAGGGTTCGGGCTCCATGTTCGGCTTTGATACGTTGGCCGCCTTCACCCATGAGGTCGAAACCGTTCTCGATTTCGTCAGGACCGGAAAGGTTGCCATAAACAAGAATTTGATCAACCTTTGCCTTGCTGCCAGGGATCGGATCAAATCCATACTGGATGCCAATGACCATGACGATGATCTGGCCAGCACCCAGAAACTGGTGGCTGATCTAAGAAAGCTGGCCGGCTCTGAAAATCATCATAACGACCATCCCGCCGCAGCGGCGAATGAAGCAAAACTCGAAGCCCCGGACATTACCTATCGCATACGATTCAAGCCATTCAGCGGAATATTTCTCAACGGCACAAATCCGATTGCACTGTTGAATGAACTCCGCGAACTGGGCAAATGCACCATCGTATCTCAAATGACCAATGTCCCCCCATTAAAGGAACTGGAACCAGAATGCTGCTATCTGTACTGGGATATGGTCCTGACGACCAATCGCGGCAAGGATGCCATTCTGGATGTATTTATCTTTGTCGAGGATGATTGCGAACTAAAAATAGACATAATCGATGACGACAGCAATTTCGATGAAGACGAAGACTACAAAAAGCTGGGTGAGATCCTGGTTGAACGCGGGGAATTGTCCCAGGCGGACATGAACAAGGTCCTGTCAAAAAGCAAGCGATTCGGAGAACTTGCCATCGAGAGTGGCGTTGCCAACAGCGAGCAGATTGAATCAGCCCTGATTGAACAGCAGCATGTCAGAACCGTTCGCCATGAGCGTAAAACCGAGGATGTCACTTCAAGCATCCGTGTCCCGGTTGAAAAACTGGACGTATTGGTCAATCTGGTTGGTGAGCTGGTAACCATCCAGGCCCGCCTGACCCAAAGGGCAATCTTTCGGGATGATGAAGAATTCATTGCCATTGCAGAGGAGGTGGAGCGGCTTACGATTGAAATGCGCGACAACACGCTCACAATCCGCATGCTCCCCATCGGTACAACATTCAGCAAATTCAAACGCCTGGTACATGATCTCTCCCAGGAATTGGGCAAGGAGATTGAACTGACCACATCCGGCGCAGAAACGGAACTCGACAAAACCGTTATTGAAAAACTGAACGACCCGCTGATCCACCTGATCCGCAACAGCATCGACCACGCCATCGAACTCCCGGAAATACGCGCAAAAGCGGGCAAACCACGTCAAGGCACCATTCACCTCTCCGCTGTCCATTCCGGCGACAGCGTACTGATCAAGATAAAGGATGATGGCGCCGGACTGGATAAGCAGGCCATCCGCGCCAAGGCAATCGAAAAAGGGCTGATCTCGGCAACAGCGGAACTGAGCGACCAGGAAACCTTCAACCTGATTTTCGCCCCAGGCTTCTCAACCGCCAAAAAGGTCACCAACGTCTCTGGACGCGGTGTTGGCATGGACGTTGTCAAAAAGGCCATCGATGCGCTACGCGGCAGCATCTCCATCAGCAGCACCTCGGGAACCGGTACGACCATAACCGTAAAGATTCCACTGACACTTGCAATCATCGAAAGCCTTCTCGTTCAGGTTGGAAGCGACTTCTTTGTCATGCCACTCAACCTGGTTAACGAGTGCATCGAGCTCTCGGCAAACGACAGAAAAGATGCCCACGGGCGCAATCTCGCTAAAATCAGGGAGACCATCGTACCCTACATCCCGCTCAGGGAGTTCTTCGAAATACCAGGTGAACAGCCGGAACTGCAACAGATCGTGATTGTTAACGTGGAAGAGAGACAGATTGGCTTTGTAGTCGACAATGTTGTTGGCGAGCACCAAACCGTCATTAAAAGTCTCGGTAAATATTATAAAAATGTCGAAGGGGTCTCCGGCGCAACCATCCTTGGCGATGGCTCCGTCGCCCTGATTCTGGACACACCACTATTGATCAGCCTTGCCGAAAAGCTGGAAAACTCCTAAGAGGAGCCGGTTATGGCCTTTACCTTTTTCATGCGCGATCAACCGACACTGGAATACGCCGCCGACCACATGATCCACTACTCAAGCGGCAGAAGCCGGATCAAAATCTGGGACGCCGGCTGCGCCCACGGCCAGGAAACATACACTATCGCCATGATCTTTGCTGAAAAGATGAACCACTTCGGATTCAAGAACCTGCGCATCGACGCCAGCGACTATGACAGTGCCAACAACTTTGGTGATTATGTAAACTCGGCCGTTTACCCGGAAGAAGAGCTGCAGCGCACCCCGGAAGAGTTACGTACAAAATATTTCACCAGAGCCAGCAAACCTGGACATTTGCAAGTGGTCGAAGAGTTACGCGAACGTGTCAGCTTTCAGTATCACGACCTGTTGTCATACAGACCGATCGGTGAGGACTACTGCCTGATCGTCTGCAAGAATGTCATGCTGCACTTCCAGTACACAGAACGGATAGAGGTCTTTAGGATGTTCCACAGGGCTCTGGCTCCCGGGGGATATCTGGCCAACGAAAACACCCAGAAGCTGCCCGATGAGGTTTCACATCTCTTCACCCAGGTTGTCCCTGATGCGCAGCTCTACAAGAAGGTAGGAGACTGATATGTATGAAAGTCATACCTCTGACTAAAAGCGATAAGGTTTACAGTTGCAACCCATACCTGATACTGGGCAACTGGAACCGCATAGAAGACGTCAATACGCTGATTGATCCGGGCACCGATGACTACGTTCTCGACGAGATCGAGCGTCTTTCCACCGGTTTCGGCAAAATTGCCGTGGAGCAGATCATTCTAACCCATAACCATTTTGACCACAGAGGAGCAGCAATGGCGTTCAAGGAGCGTTACAAGGCGCGGATCCTTGCCTACCAGGACGGCCCCGAAGTTGACGAACTGCTTGATGACGGTCAGTTCATCAGGGCCGGGGACGACATTCTGGAGGTTCTGCATACCCCCGGCCATTCATCCGATTCCATCTGCCTGTATGCACCTTCCGAAAAAATACTCTTCTCCGGAGATACACAACTCAGGGTCAGGGGGACGGGAGAATATTTCACAAACGAATACATAGACGGGCTGCTGAAGATCGCCTGCCGGGACATACAACGAATCTATTCAGGACACGACAATCCTGTCTTGGGGGGATGCAATGAACTCATATTACAATCACTGAGAAATGTGCAGGGGCACTGATCCATACAATCTCTGCATTTTTTTGATGATTCAGTTTTTTATATCTCAAGGGGCTTTTAAACCGTAAGAAGGGGGTCTTTATGAAATGGTTTTACAACATGAAGTTAAGGGCGAAGTTGATGACCAGTTTCGTGGTCGTCGCATTCTTGGCCATCCTGGTGGGGGGTATCGGCATCCAGAAACTTCACCAGATTGAAAAGGCTGACAACAATCTGTATCAAAATGTGACCGTACCGATCAGTCAGATCCAGGACATGACATCGGCATACCTGCAGATCAGGGTGGCAGTGCGTGACATGGCGCTGTCTGGCAGTCACGACGAGCGAATGAAACTTATCAGCAAGGTAAAGGAGTTGCGCGCCGAGGTTGAAAAAGATGCCGTCGAGGTTGAAAAAAGCATGATAACCGAAGATGGCAAAAAGGCCTATAAGGAATTCAGCGACAACTGGAAACCATACACCCAGGCACTGGATAAGTCATTGGTCGTCATCGCCCAGGACAAAACCAAGGAATTCAGCGACTTCATTAAAGGTGACCTGACCAAATACGGGCTGGCTTCCTATGTAGCCATTGACCATCTGGCCGGCATGAAGCTGAAATTCGGCAAACAGTCATCTGAAGACAACACCAAACTGGCCGGCAACGCCAGTAAATTGATGATGATACTGATGGCAATTGCCGCTGCCTTGGCAGTCGGCATCGGCATACTGATCTCAAAAACCGTTAACGACCAACTGGGCGGCGATCCGTCCGAGGTCGGTGATATCGCCCTTAAAGTCGGTGCCGGTGACTGTTCGGTGACAATTAACACCGCCGGGATCCGCGAAGACAGCGTCATGATGGCCATGAGCCGGATGGTTGATGCCATCAAGGCCCTTGTCACCGATGCCAACAAACTTTCCGACGCGGCCATTGCCGGCAAACTGGCCACCCGCGCCGATGCATCCAAGCATCAGGGTGATTTCCAGAAGATTGTCACCGGCTTCAACGAAACCCTGGATGCCGTTATCGGACCGCTGAACGTGGCTGCCGAATACATGGACCGCATCTCCAAGGGTGATGTTCCACCAAAGATCACCGATAGCTACACTGGCGACTTCAATGAAATCAAAAACAATCTCAATGTATGTATTGATGCAGTAGGTGCACTGGTAGACGATGCCGAAATGCTGGTTAACTCAGCACAGGAAGGGCGTTTTGAAACCCGTGCCGATGTTACCCGTCACCAGGGCGATTTCCGTAAAATCGTTGCCGGCGTCAACTCAACCCTTGATACGGTTGTCGACAAGGTTGTCTGGTACGAAGCCATTATCGATGCCGTACCGTTCCCGATTCATGTCACCGATATGGAGATGAACTGGACACTGCTGAACAAACCGTTTGAAAAACTGCTGATTGATGCCGGCCAGATCAAAGACCGCAAATCAGCTGTCGGAATGCAGTGCTGCAATGCCGCCGCCAATATCTGCAACACAGAAAAATGCGGTATCAAGCAACTCCAGAAAGGTGTCGGAGAGAGCTTCTTCGACTGGTGCGGATCCAGCTGCAAGCAGGACACATCCTACCTGCTCAACAGCAAGGGTGAGAAGATCGGCTATGTCGAGGTTGTTACCGATCTGACCGCAATTATCAGAAACCGTGATTACACAAATGAGGCCGTTGAACTGATGGCGGCCAACCTGACCAAACTGGCAGTTGGCGACCTGAACATGGATCTGAACCTCAAAGAGGCCGATCAATATACAGCAGCCACCCGCGAGAGCTTTGTCAAGATCAATACCAGCCTCAACAAGGTCAAGGATGCCGTTGGCACCATGATCACAGATGCAGAAATGCTGGTCAATGCCGCCCTGGCCGGCGAGTTTGCCACACGGGCCGATGTCACGAAACACCATGGTGATTTCCAGAAGGTAATCAGCGGCGTCAACTCAACCCTTGATACGGTTGTCGACAAGGTTGTCTGGTACGAGGCCATTATCGATGCCGTACCGTTCCCGATTCATGTCACCGATATGGAGATGAACTGGACACTGCTGAACAAACCGTTTGAAAAACTGCTGATTGATGCCGGCCAGATCAAAGACCGCAAATCAGCTGTCGGAATGCAGTGCTGCAATGCCGCCGCCAATATCTGCAACACAGAAAAATGCGGTATCAAGCAGCTCCAGAAAGGAGTCGGCGAGAGCTTCTTCGACTGGTGCGGATCCAGCTGCAAGCAGGATACATCCTACCTGCTCAACAGCAAGGGCGAGAAGATCGGTTATGTTGAGGTTGTTACCGACCTGACCGCGATTATCAGAAACCGCGATTACACAAATGAGGCCGTTGAACTGATGGCGGCCAACCTGACCAAACTGGCCGTTGGCGACCTGAGCATGGATCTGAACCTCAAAGAGGCCGATCAATACACAGCAGCCACCCGCGAGAGCTTTGTCAAGATCAATACCAGCCTCAACAAGGTCAAGGATGCCGTTGGCACCATGATCACAGATGCAGAGATGCTGGTCAATGCCGCCCTGGCCGGTGAGTTTGCCACACGGGCCGATGTCACGAAACACCATGGCGAGTTCCAGAAGGTAATCAGCGGCGTCAACTCAACCCTTGACACGGTTGTCGACAAGGTTGTCTGGTACGAGGCCATCATCGATGCCGTACCATTTCCGATCCATGTCACCGATATGGATATGAACTGGACACTGTTGAACAAGCCATTTGAAAAGCTGCTGATCGATGCCGGCCAGATCAAAGACCGTAAATCAGCCGTTGGAATGCAGTGCAGCAATGCTGCTGCCAATATCTGCAGCACGGAAAAATGCGGTATCAAGCAGCTCCAGAAAGGAGTCGGCGAGAGCTTCTTCGACTGGTGCGGATCCAGCTGCAAGCAGGATACATCCTACCTGCTCAACAGCAAGGGCGAGAAGATCGGCTATGTCGAGGTTGTTTCTGATCTGACCGCAATTATCAGAAACCGCGATTACACCAAGGACGAAGTTGAGCGGATGGCCGCAAACCTGGCCAAACTGGCCATGGGCAATCTAGACCTGAATCTGCAGGTGAAAGAGGCCGATGTTCATACAGCGGCAGCCAAAGAGGGGTTTGTCAAGATCAACGACAATCTGACCAAGGTTAAAGATGCCGTCGACGCCATGATCACAGATGCCGAGATGCTGGTCAATGCTACCATGGATGGCAAACTGGCCACACGAGCCGATGCATCCAAACATCAGGGTGACTTCCAGAAGGTTGTTGCCGGGGTTAACAACACGCTTGATGCTGTCATCGGCCCACTCAATATGGCAGCAGATTATGTGGACAGAATCAGCAAGGGCAACATGCCGCCAACTATTACTGCCAACTATAATGGTGATTTCAACTCAATCAAAAATAACCTGAATGTCCTGATTGAGGCGATCAACACGATCACAAACGCGGCCAAAGAGGTGGCCGATGGCAATCTCATGGTCGTCTTGAAAGAACGTTCACCAGAAGATGATCTCATGCATGCCTTGTCTGACATGGTCAAAAAACTTGTCGAAGTCGTCAACAATGTCAAATCGGCAGCAGACAATGTGGCCTCCGGCAGCCAGCAGCTATCGGCCGCAGCCCAGGAGATGTCAGAGGGGGCAACGGAACAGGCTGCCAGCGCAGAAGAGGTATCCAGCTCAATGGAGGAAATGAGTTCCAGCATCAAACAGAATGCAGACAATTCCTCACAGACAGAGAAGATCGCCATAAAATCTGCATCAGATGCACAGAGCGGGGGCAAGGCTGTTGCTGAAACGGTTTCAGCGATGAAGGAAATTGCAACCAAGATCAATATCATCGAAGAAATCGCACGACAGACAAACCTGCTGGCACTTAATGCCGCTATTGAAGCCGCCCGTGCCGGTGAACATGGTAAAGGGTTTGCGGTTGTCGCCGCCGAGGTCAGAAAACTTGCCGAACGAAGCCAGAAGGCAGCCGGTGAAATCGGACACCTTTCCGCCTCAAGCGTTGAGGTAGCCGAGAAGGCTGGAGAAATGCTGAACAAGATGCTGCCGGATATCCAGAAAACCGCCGAACTGGTTCAGGAGATCAGCGCCTCCAGCAGCGAACAGGATAGTGGTGCAGACCAGATCAACCAGGCTATCCAGCAACTTGACAAGGTTATTCAGCAAAATGCCAGCGCCTCTGAAGAGATGGCATCCACTTCGGAACAATTATCCGTACAGGCTGAACAATTGAAAGAAATTATAGATTTCTTCAAGGTGGATAGCACCAACAGCAACAGAACTGCTATCGCAAGCAGGCAAGCGAAAAGGGAAATTGCTCACATAACCACCAGCGCCTTCCAGACAACTCCAAACACAAAGTCTGGAAAGGGTAAACCTGCTAAACACACCGGCATCGATCTTAAAATGGGCAACTCCGACGATCTGGATGACGCATTTGAAAAATATTAACATCCAAGGATCAGGCTTTAGGGGTCAAGACCTCTAAAGCCTGATTCAAAAACCATGGAGGTTGTCATGTCTGTAACAGCAATTACAGAAACACGTCAGTACCTGACCTTCAAGCTTTTGGAGGAGACCTTTGCCGTTGATGTTGCAAAAGTACGCGAGATCCTTGAGTTGGTACCAATTACAAGGATTCCGCGCACACCGAATTATATGCAGGGTGTTATCAATCTGCGCGGCAGTGTGGTTCCAGTAATGGATATGCGCCTGAAATTCGGTATCAAGGAATCCAGCAAGACCGTAAATACATGTATTGTGGTTGTTGAGGTTATGCATGATACCGAACTGCTTGTAATTGGTGCGCTGGTCGATTCAGTAGAGGAGGTTTTTGAACTGGAACCGGATCAGATAGAACCGGCCCCGAAGATAGGAACCAAGATAAACACGGATTACCTCATGGGAATGGGGAGAAACGATGGACAATTCATCATGATCCTGGATATTGACAGGACGTTTACAACGGACGAGCTGTCACAGGCGGTCGATGTAATTGACGAGGCCGCCTGAAAACCATCCCGGCAAAGATCCCCCCTCTTGAGTGGAGGGGGGAACGCTAATCTTCCCCAAAGACATAGCTGATGATCTGGCTGTGGTGATCGATACACCCCATGGCCGGCAGAGTATTCTTGTAGGCAATAAAAGAGACGCCGGCAGCGGCGGCAGACTGCATATCCACCTCGGCATCCCCAACAAACAGGGCTTCATCGGCACTGATCGAGTAGTGCTCCAGAATCTTCAGGAGCGGCTCCGGATGCGGTTTTGGATTCATAACCTGCGAGGCGGTCATGACGCAGGAGAAATAGCCGGTCAGCCCGAAATCCTCAATAATCATCTCCATTGACGAGGCACGATTGGTGCAGATTGCCAGCTGCACATTTCCCTTCAGGCAATCCAATGTGTCAATCAATCCATGTTCCATCTGCATATATTGCACAAGGTCGCGATATTGGATGGTTTTAGCAAAGGCCAGCGCCTCTTCACGCCGTTCATCCTGTCCGAAAAAATATTCCATGACATTGTGAAACGAGAAGGTATGCAGCGCCTTGCGGGCCTCCACGTTACTACGATCCAGATGGGGACGACCGAGATATTCCATGACCCGGTTGTAAAAGACATAGTTGGATTCGATTGAGTCAAGCATGACCCCGTCACAATCGTAGATAACAACTTTGAAACGACTCTTTTTCAAATTAATTCACTCCACTTTCCCCTGGTTGTTCAGGTACTCCTCCCATTCAATCGGGAGCAGATACTTCTTTTTGTTGTTGCAATCCTTGCAGGCAGGAACAACATTGTTGCGCGAGGACTTGCCACCGCGCGAAATCGGTATGATATGATCCATGGTCATTTCATCGGCAGCGTATTTTTTACCACACCAATGGCAGACACCCAGGGCAATCCGGTTTTGCCACCAACGGCTGCGGCGCAATTCACGGGCCTTGTCCCGCTCACGCCTGATCTCCTGTTCACTCAACTCAATTACAAAATAATCCATTTAATTACCTGTCTGTACATTGGTAGCAGAGGTCGGATCCGAACCGACAAACCTACCCCCTGACTGTAACAACCGTAACCCCGTCACGCCCCTCATGGGCATCACCGGAGCGATATGAATCGACCAGCTGATGCCTGGCCAGATACTCTCGGACCGCACTGCGCAATCGACCAGAGCCGAGGCCATGGATAACCCGCAGATCACCGCCACCGGCAAGGGAGACCTGTCCCAGAAACGGTTCAAGCTTATCCAGCGCCTCTTCAACTCTCAAACCGATCAGGTTCAGCTCACGGGCCTCGTTTTCAGCGGCATCGATGCGCCAGCCGGCCTGCTTCTGCGGCCGTTCCTGACGTGTCTGACGCTCCTTTTTACTGCCCGGTTCCATCAATTCACCCAAGGCCACATCCATCTCCATGCGGCCAACCCTGACCCTGGCCTTAGCCTGCCGCTCCAGCAGCTGCAGAATCTCACCATCGTGACCAAGGGAACGCAGATGAACCTTGGCGCCGACCTTGACATCGCGCAGCGGAACCATCTCCGCATCATCCAGCGGCTGCAACTGTTGAACCACCTCGGCCTCAACCTGCTTGATCGATTCAATACTGGACATCCGGCGTTCACGTTTATACTCATCCAGCAACTGGTTCATCTTCCGCCGCGAGGAGGAGATCAGCTCGCGCGCATCGGACCAGGCCTTGTCACGCGCCTCGCGCCGTGCGGAGTCGATCGAGGCGGCACGCAGCTCCAGCTCCGTTTCGTACCGTTTCAGCTGTTCCTGCTGCTGCTCCAGCCCCCGGATGACAGCGGCCATCTCCTCACGCTTGCGATGCAGTTCGGACAGTAGCGACGTAAACTCCTCACCAGCCTTACCCAGCATCTCCCGGGCGAAATCCACCACCCGTTCCGGCATACCATAACGAAGTGCAATCTCGATCGCCCGTGAATGCCCCGGTTCACCAACGATCAGCCGGTAAAGCGGGGTATAGGTTGATGTGTCATACTCCATCCCCGAATTAATCATGCCGGGGGTACGATGAACATAGCCGATGATATCGGAGAGATGGGTTGTGGCCAGAACCACTGCGCCCCGTTCCTGCAGATCATGCAGCACACCGCAGGCAATCGCCGCCCCCTGCTGCGGTTCCGTACCGGCGCCCAGCTCATCCAGCAGAACAAGGGATCGCGGGCCGGCTTGGTCCAGAATCCTGACAACCCGGGCAATATGCGCAGAAAAGGTTGAAAGACTCTGTTCAATGGACTGCTCGTCACCGATATCCACCAGCAGCGAATCCAGCAGCGGGAACGTAGAACCGGCACCGTCAGCCGGGACAGGAATTCCAGACAGTGCCATCAGGGCCAGTATGCCGGTGGTCTTCAACGCAATCGTCTTACCACCCGCATTTGGACCGGTGATAACCATTACCCTGCCGGAATCCCCCAAACCCAGGTCAAGCGGTTCAACCTTGGAGAGCACGCCCTGGCGTTTCAGCATCAGAAGCAGTGGATGGCGGGCACCGACCAGACGTACAACCCCACGGTCATTCAGCTGCGGTGCCTCCAGTTCATAACAATCGGCAAAGGCAGCCAGACAGGCAAAGCGGTCGATCAGCACCAATGTTTCAAAACAGGCGCCCAATTCTGCTGCATCTTCACGGATCCATGCCGACAGCTGGCGGAGAATACGGATCTCCTCAGCCTTCTCCTCGGCGGCCAGGTTCTCCAGTTCATTCACAAACGGGATGATCTCCAGCGGTTCCATAAAGGCAGTTTCGCCGGAAGAGGAGACGTCATGAACAACCCCCTTGACCATCCCCTTGGAATCCATCCGCACCGGGATTACCCAGCGCCCGGAGCGCTGCGTAATGAAATCATCCTGCAGAAAGATCTCGATATTATTATCGCGAACGATCTCCTCCAGCTTCTTGCGAATCCTTGCGGCCAAGGTCTGCTTGGCCCTGCGGATCTCACGCAGGGCTGTCGAGGCGCTGTCCTTGATGGAGCCATCATGATCAATGGAGGCGGAGAGCGGTTCCAGAATCTCCGGGAAACCTTTCAGAGCAGGATCAACGGACTTCAACCGCGGCAAATCGAGCCGCGGCGCCAACTGTCCGGCAATCTTACGAAAGCAGTCCAGAACCGGTATAAAGACCAGCAACTCTTCCGGGGCAAGAAAGGCACCGGCAGGACGCAGAATTTCCAGTAATGGACGGATATCATCAAAACCGGACAGGCGCAGGGTGATACCAACGGAGGTCAGTTTACGGATCTCGGCAACACATCCGGATATAAAACGAATCTTATCCAAATCATCAAGTGGAACGGTTGCACGGAGCTGCTGGCGGGTAACATCACTATGGGCATAAACGGATATTTCGTTGAGAACCTTGTCAAACTCAAGGTGTTTCAATGTATCAGGATTGATCATTATTCCTTCTTTTCTGTCCGCCTTCTGCGACGGTCCTTCTGTTTACGCAAGCGCGCAACCCGCTTCATCTCCGCTGTCATGATGCCGCTTTGCTGCTGAAGCCGCTCAAGCAGCTCACGACGGGCTAAAAAACGATTAACGGACTGACTGCGCTCACGGGATACGGTTACAGTAATGCCACTGGGGATATGTTTCAACTGCACACAAGAGGAGGTTTTATTGACATGCTGCCCGCCATTGCCCGGCGAACGGATAAAATGTTCTTCCAGATCTTCCTCACGCAGATTCAACTCAAGCATCTGATTGGCCAGCCAGCGATTTTTCTCTTCACTTACGGCGAAAACCGGCATAGGAATTAAATCCCGCCACGCCAGTTGTACGCCTTGACCTGAGCAGCCATGACCTCTTCCTGGGTCAAGCCCAACTCACTGAACATGGCCGCAGCCTCCCTGAAATTCATCTGTTCGACCATCTCGGCCAGATCCAGCAACTGGCCAAAAATACCCGCACGGTTTATCAGGGCACCCTTGACCTCCTCAGACAGGTTCAAGTTAGAAATCACCTCATCCATCGAAATCGTGTAGATAGTTTCAAGCAGTGAAAGGATACCGACCATGAACGCCTGATCAGCTGCATCACTATGCCCCTTCAGTTGCGGCAGCCTGATGGCCAGCTGTTCCATGAAGGCGGCTCGTACAGCCGCCATATCAACCACAGGGTTTTCCAGGCCGCTCTTTTCGTCAGATGCAAACAACGCCAACTGCACCCAACGTTTGATCTGCTGACGCCCCAGAGTGGCAATGGCATGGCGAACATTCTGAATTTTGATCCTGATCCCAAGAGAAACCGAATTGACCAGCAGCAACAATTTGTAGGTCAATCCCGGACTTTCCCGAAAGGCAACCTCAATGACCTCGATATCGGCATCCTCGCTGAGCAGACGCATCAATTTCAGCAGATTGGGGCCGGAATCGTCAAAGCGCTTCTTTTCCATAACAGAAGGCTTGGCGAAATAATATCCCTGAAACAACTCGAATCCCATATCCCGGCAACGCAGATATTCATCATGTGTTTCAACCTTCTCGGCCAACATCCTGATTTTATAGGGTACAAAACGTTCCACCATTTCAGACAAACGCTCAACCGGCGACTGAAACAGATCAACCTTGACAATCTCAACCAAATCATACAACTCACTATAAATCGGATCATATTCATGATCATCAAGGGCGAGTACAAAACCATCTTCCTTGAGCAGCCGGCAACGTTCAACCAGCTCGGGCGTAACCTGAAGCGTCTCCAAAAGTTCCAGAACGACTCGATCCTTGGGCAGAATGTTGATTGAGTCACTCATCAAAAGATCCAGCTCAATATTTATAAAACCACGATGCGGCCCCAGAATCGCCTCCAGGCCAAAACCTGACAGTGTGTTAATAATAACACTGGCCGAGGCCTGGGATGCATCAACAACCGCTGCCACCTCACGTGAACCGGCAGAACGGAACAGCAGCTCATAGGCTACAATATCACCATTTCGATCCAGAATCGGCTGACGACCAATCATGTAATTTGAATTATGCATAGCTGAACCCATTGAAATCAATTAAATAACACACCAGACAAGCTGAACATTAAAACCGGTTTGCGACCTGATTTATGAGAATAGTATACACCAGATTAAAAAAACAACTCATATTTAAATCCAATTCAGCGCTAAAAGACATCATACGCGGCATAAATCAGCCCAAGCGTTGGCTATTGCTGAATTTATGCCAAGGTGCTATATAATGTGCTCTTTAAAGAAAGGAACAGTTCGTGAAAACATCGTTTCTACAACGCTTCTGGGTTACATTTTCCTGCCATGTGGTCGGCTTCTACGCTGCGGTCCTCAATAAACTAACGGTAAAAGGCAGCCATCATATTCCAGAATCCGGCGGGGTTCTATTTACATCAAATCATATTTCATCCTATGAAACCATTTTTCTGCCTTGGGCAGTCATCCGCAGCCACCCATTGCAGATGCTCTGGGCACCTGCCAAGGAAGAACTGTTTGAAAAGACATTCCAGCGGATCATCTACACCTCCTGGGGAGCGTTTCCGGTAAAGAGAAAACGGGACGCAAAGGCCAGTATTGTCATCGAAAATCTGCTGACGACAGAAAAGGTGATGCTTTTTCCGGAAGGAACCAGGAACAGGGACGGAAGACTGAGCAAGGGAAACCGCGGTGTGGGCAAGATTATCTACGAAACCCACCCTGTAGTCATACCAACAGCACTGATCGGACTCAACCAGTGGAAGTTCCCCGGATTCGGTCAGCCGGCCACGATAGTTTTCGGCGCGCCCCTGGATTTCAGTGACCTCTACCTACGGGAAAACAATAAAGAAACCCATCAATTGATAACGGAGAGGGTCATGCAGGCAATTGCCGGACTTCTGAAAAACGAGGGTGCCTATGTCGAATAGATTAGCCAACACACCAATAAATGACGAATCTGCCATGGTGGAGATTTTCTGTGACGGGGCCTGCAGTGGCAACCCCGGACCAGGAGGATACGGTTCTATCCTACGCTATAACGGGCACGAAAAAGAGATCAGCGGCGGCGAGAAATTGACCACCAACAACCGCATGGAACTAACCGCAGCAATCGAGGCACTGCGCCTGCTGACTCGCCCATGCCGAATCCGGATTACAACTGACTCACAGTATCTGGTTAAGGGAATGACGGAATGGATTGGCGGCTGGCAACGCAAAGGGTGGCAAAACAGCAAAAAGGAACCGGTTGTTAATCGCGATCTATGGGAAGAACTCCTGAAACTGACCAGCAAACACAATATAGACTGGCAATGGGTGCGTGGCCATGCCGGTCATGTCGAAAATGAACGTTGCGACCAGTTGGCCCGCAATGCCCTGCCAAGATAAGAACAACAACCTGAAACAAAAAAAGGCGCCGTCCGAAAACGCGCCTTTTTTATATCTGCCATCCATAAAATTATAAGTGGCGGAGAGAGAGGGATTCGAACCCTCGATACCGGTTTCCCAGTATACTCGCTTAGCAGGCGAGCGCCTTCGACCTACTCGGCCATCTCTCCGTATTTCAAATCCCTTCACAAAGGGAATCTAGTTACTACCATGCGTCCCGCTAAAAATCAAGTCAAAATAAGCACGACAGTTAATCAAACTCAAGCCATCCGTTACAGCCAATCCTATTTACAGCTAACTGGAACCCTTTGATAACAACTGATCGAAAACACAAGCTGCAGATAAAAAAACCCGCCGGCATTGCCTGCGGGTAAACAACGAAATGGCCTGAAAACTACTTACACTTTTTCAGATCGATCAGAATCAGCTTGGCAACCGCCTTAAGGGTTTCAAAGACCCCCTCACCAGAGGTAGCACAGGCCTTGAAATCAGGCACGTTAGTCGGATTCAGCTCACGGCGCATATCCTCAACAGACATGACATTGGGCAGATCAAGTTTGTTGTACTGCACCACATAGGGAATCTTGTCCAGATCATACCCCTGCTCCTTCAGGTTAAAACGGAGATTATCAAGGGACTCAACATTGGCATCGTAGCGCTCTTCCTGTGAATCAGCGACAAAAACAACACCATCAACACCTTTCAGAATCAACTTACGTGAGGCATCATAAAAGACTTGGCCAGGCACGGTATAAAGATGAAATCGGGTTTTAAAACCACGAATCTCTCCCAACGCCAGCGGCAAAAAGTCAAAGAACAGGGTACGCTCCGTCTCGGTGGCAAGACTGATCATCTTACCTTTAGCATCCGGGGCTGTCTTCTGATAAACATACTGAAGATTGGTAGTTTTCCCGCACAAGCCAGGGCCATAATAAACAATCTTGCAATTTATTTCACGGGAGGCATAGTTGATGAATGACATCTTGGATTACCTCATAATCAATTAGCTGAACAGATTATCAATATCATCATCTGTAATCTCGGCAAACGGGAAATCAGATCCGCCACGTTTTTCCTTATCTTCAGCCTTTTTAGACAGTTTTTCGAAGATAGCCGAAAGTTCATCCGATGACTTCTTGACACGCAACCTTACCAGTCCAAGTGATGAACGGTTGTCAAACAGCACGACCAGAATCACCCTGCCGCCAACAATCGAAATATGCAGATTGTCTTTTTCGCCCTCGTGAAAGAGGATCGAAAATTCCTTTTCCCCAATCAGCTTGGCAAGACCACCGGTGGCGGCGATATTTCCAGCCGTAAGTGACGCTAGAGAAGTCGTGTCAAAACGCTCTGTCTCGCCAACACCAGAAATAAGCTGACCATTTTTGTCAACCAGGAATATAACCTTAGCATTGGCATCCTTGAGAAGTCGCTCAATTACTTGATTGACATCACGGAATTCCTCTTCATACATGACCATGTTCGGAGTGGACATGCCTCTCTCCTTGCGTGATGGCGATTAAACAACCAGAAATAATTAAAAAAATATTTACGTTGGTTCTATAGCAGAATTAATGGGCTGTTTCAAGCATATTACAGCAGGAACCATCTATTTGCCACCCGACCAACCTTTTCAGATCTATAAACCCTTGAGTCATACCATACATTCAGATAAGATTCACAAATCAATCATAAATATCAGGGATAACATGCAATCAGAATTTACGCCCAAATGGATCGCCTGGGAAACAACGCAACGATGCAACCTGCGCTGCGTCCACTGCCGCTGTTCCTCCGAGGCAAACTCGTCAGAAGGCGATTTTTCAACCGACGAGGGAAAACAGCTCCTCAAAGAGATAGCCGAATTTTCCAAGCCCGTGGTTGTCCTCTCCGGCGGAGAGCCGCTCTTGCGTCAGGACATCTTTGAACTGGCCGAATATGGCACTTCCCTCGGATTGCGCATCTGCATGGCAACCAACGGTTCCCTGGTAACCAACGAGATCTGCCAGAAAATGAAAGATACAGACATCAAGATGGTCTCTCTCTCGCTTGACGGCAGCAACAGCAGTGTACACGATGACTTCAGACAATCACCAGGCGCCTTTGAAGGTGTAATCAGGGCCACCAGGCTTTTCAGAGAAAACGGCCAGAAATTCCTGATCAACTCATCCTTTGCCAAACGCAACCAGCATGACATAGCCGCCACATTCAGGCTGGCAAAAGAGCTTGGGGCAACTGCCTGGTACATGTTCATGATCGTACCAACCGGACGTGGCGAAGAGATCCTGGATGAACTCATCTCCAAAGAGGACTACGAAGAAATCCTGGAGTGGCACTACCAGCAGGAAAAATTCGAGTCCGACATACTGATGCGGCCAACCTGCGCACCGCACTACTACCGGATTGCCCCGCAAAGGGCCAAGGAGGAGGGAATAAACTTTGAGCGACGTTCACTGACCTTCTCGACCGGTGGCGGCAAGGGGTGCATAGCAGCACAGAGCATCTGCCTGATCGACTGTTTCGGTAACGTCAAACCCTGTTCCTACTTTCAACGTTCAGCGGGCAATATCAAGCAGACCCCCTTCCGCGATATCTGGGAGAACTCCGAGATATTCCGTAATCTCAGAAATTTCAAGGCCTATAAGGGAAAATGTGGCCAATGCGAATACCTCAACGTCTGCGGCGGATGCCGCGCCAGAGCCGATGCAATCCACAACGATTACATGGCAGAAGAGCCTTTTTGCAACTACATGCCAATCAAACTAAGATGATAAAATCATTGTCACCAAAATAATAATTTGCATGTTTGACATTTAATTATTGACAAGAGCAGCACAGCGGGATATAAAGAAAATCCTTTTGCCCAGGTAGCTCAGTCGGTAGAGCAGAGGATTGAAAATCCTCGTGTCGGCGGTTCGATTCCGTCCCTGGGCACCACCCAAAAATTGAAGGTTTGCCGAACAGACAATCCTTTTCTTAAAAGTTGCGCTTGTAGCTCAGCTGGATAGAGCAACGGACTACGAATCCGTAGGTCGGGCGTTCGAATCGCTCCAAGCGCGCCACAAAATCAGGCACTTACGTTAATTCGTAGGTGCCTTTTTTGTTATCTAATCGCCTTGGGTAACGCATGGGTAACAGTTCAAGCAAATCACCTACCCGTCAAAATCATAAACTTCAAGTAAGCCGATGCACTAAAATACCAGCTGGCTAAACATTGGATTGACGCTACCGGTTGTGTGGTCGATGACGCCAACGATCTTCCCTTTGGCATCCGTAACCACTACAACGACATTCTCAACAGTCTTTTTGCGGATTCCTGCGGTAACGTGGGCGAGGTCTTGCGGTGTGTGGATGTGTGTTAATCCTGTGCGGATGTGACCAGTAACAACCCTGACGGTCTTGGTGAATGACTTTACCTGTTTTTCGACAACCTTAGCAACTTGCCGGGCTTGTGGGGTTGGTTCTCCGTTGGCGGCGAACAAGGCAAACTGCTCGGATACTCCATTTCCACTTCTGGTATTATCAACTCCGGTATCCGCTGGAAGTAACTCAGAAACGGTGTATGGTTTGTCTTTTCGGTTTTCATTGTAAGCACCTTCTTCCTTAACACCATCGGCGGGCTTTAACGATGGTTGCGGCAAAGAGCTTTTAACTGTCCGTTTACCCCTGCAAGAGTTTTTGTGCCTTTCCCAGCTTCATTATTATTGCGTCCATTATTTTCAACTGGCTTTCCTTCGGCAGATGTTTCATTTGATCCATTAATTTTTTCTCTAATTCTTCTGGCGACATTATCGGCCAATGCTCCGCCTGTGCTTCCCTGAACATCCGTTGCATCATTGGTGGCAACCTGTCCACTAATTCTGGGTGTTCCTTCGCCTTCTTCAGTACTTCTGGATGTTTCAGTAGCGATGCTTTCAGCAATGATGGCCTGTATGTCAGCTTCCGAGAATCCGAGTTCCCCGAGGTCGGCATTGTCGCTTTCTGTGGTTGATTGGATTCCTGAAATTCCAGTAATTGTTCTTCTAGTTGCGTATCCTTTAGCCCCACCAGGGCCCTGATCTCCGCCAACCGTTCCGGCGGCAGTTTGCCCAACAGGTGTGCGTTCTTCGGATTTTCCAGTGTCGCTTTCAGAACTTGTTTCTTTGAATTCAGGGCTGATTTCAAATCCGAAAGCGGCAAGTTCTTCAATTCCTCCTGTGACATCTTTGAAATCATGGGTTATACCCTCCCTTTGTTTTGCTATTTCTGCGGCCTGCTACTTAAATCCAGTATATACCATCAATGATTACTATCCTACCCCAACAATCACCATTGATTACACACTAATCAATAATGATTATTTAGTAACTATATCAATAGCTTACATCATTTTTTATATTGACTTTCACTCTGCGGGGTGTATGCTTTTTACATACATTCTAATAAATGATAGGGGAAACTATGACCGTTAAGCAATTGAAAGAAAAATTAAACAAATGCCCTGACAACATCGACGTAAAGATTGACGGATTCGATGTGACATCAGCCGAAATCGTCCCTGCACTGAATGAGTTTGAACCGTATTTTGAAATCATCGGCTTACAGGAGGCTAATAACATGGATATTTTGCTTAAAGCTGATATTGACGCACGTCTTGATAAAATGGAAAACTATACGAACCACATTATGGAATTACTGAATGAGCCGGTTAGAAAAGACAGTGTGTTTGCAACGTTCCCAGAGAACATGATTCAAACCATTGATTGGATGTTAGACGATTGCATGGATATGATCATGGTTACACGCAAACAATTATATCCCAAAGAACATTGAATACAGTGAGAGGCGGCACCAATCCCGGCCCCGCCTCTCTTTTTACACCCCATCTACTAATACCGCTATGTTCTGAACGCCTTACAGTCTTTCTAAGGGGCGAACAACATTAAGTCCTTAGTACCGCCACCCCTGTTCGGACGGTGCGGTATCCTACTTATGCCAGACAGATCACAGTAAAATAACTAGCCATAAAAAAACTCGACCCGCCACCCCCCCTATACCCCTTTTAACGGCACCCCCCACACACATAGAAGAGAACCCCTCGGCGGGCGCGGCTAATTTTTGAAGCGTGCTTAACCACCGAGTATAGGCTGTGGTTGTTTCCAAGGCGTCATGCCAGTTTTGTCAAAGACAGGCCGATCCAAAACATTTGTGAACACCGGCACACTGTGGTTTTTGATTACTTAAATGCACTGTCATTTTGTAACTCCTTTTTATTGATATTTTGATAAATCCACTGGTGAAACTTGTGTGTTAAGGTTAAGATTGGCTGTCTTACTCGCTGGATAAGCATCATGGAGTTTGAAGCCCATATCCACTGCCTTTAAGCTGGCTTGCGTGTCTTGGCAATCAACATGTTGCTTCAGGCGTCTGACTAAATACCGCTTGTTTAATCCTTCGGTTTCCAAAATAGCTGAGATAGCCTCTTTGATGTTGTCATTCTTCATTAGAGTGCAACCCAAGCTCTTAGCGGCATCACGGCTTGTTACGTCATAGGCGACAAAGGCGGCGTGAGTTTGGCTTGCCCCCCCTGCGATTTCCATAGAGAATTTCAACTCCTTATCCGTGATACGATCCAATACTTCGGGCCGGTTGGCACTTTGCCTTATTTTAGTTACTGCCATAGACACGGCAGGCTCGCTCACGGAGAAGTGTGCTGCAATTTCCCGTTGCGAAATTCCCTCGCCAAGCATTTCAATTAATTCCGGTATAATTATTTTACCCATGTTCGGCTCCTTTCGCGTTTACTCCCGTTGAGGCTTTTCGTCTG
>CAXYUZ010000047.1:0-23646 GCA_964292275.1 uncultured Desulfuromonadaceae bacterium | reverse complement strand
GATTGCGTCCAGTGACCAAAACGGATTCACGCATGACCCGTGCAAACCCGCGCCCGATGCCTTTTGATTCCCCCGCCCACCCGGCAGGCAGCCCCGGACTACTGGCTTTACCCGTCGCGCACGCCGGATGCCGCCAGCCCCCGTGCCTACCCGCCTCCCGTCCGCCCCCCTGGGGGCTCCCCTCAAAACAATATAAAGAAAGACCAATCCAGTTTTATTTCAACATGTTTCATGCTATACAATTACATTCCTTATTCTGTTGGAGGCGTACCCGTGAATCTGTTGACTTCACTTGTTTTCAGCATGCTTTTTGTGTTCTCCATTCCGGTCTTTGCCGGTTCTATTCCTTCCACCGGCACGACGGATGTTTACTTTTCCCCGAATGGTGGCGGCACGACTGCCATTGTCAACGAGATACAAGCGGCAAGACAAGAGATCCTTGTGCAAGCCTACAGCTTCACCAGCACACCTATCGCAAAGGCTCTTTTGGATGCACACAAGCGCGGTGTCAAGATTGATGCCATACTGGACAAGAGCCAAAAGTCAGCAAAATATTCCTCCGCCACATTCCTGTCTAATGCCGGTGTTCCTGTGCTAATTGACAACCACCACGCTATTGCACACAACAAAATTATGATTATTGACAAGTCGGTGCTCATTACCGGCAGTTTCAATTTTACCAAAGCGGCAGAAGAAAAGAACGCTGAAAACCTGCTGATTATGAAGGGCAACCAACCGCTTATTGCTAAATATATCCGCAACTTTGAGGAGCATAAGGGACATTCTGAATCTTACACAAAATAACTTTGATAAGCGAAAGGATCAATAGCGTGGAAACCAGGGTAAAATATGAAAGCCATAGAGCTAGTGTTTTATTATGTAGGGAAGTATACGATACGGAGGCCATACTGGCAGCATCCTACCTTCTAACAGAGCATTATTGCATAGAGATAAATGATACCGAGTCGGATCATCAGGTAGCTATCAGCAGCAAAGATGACAAGCCTGTCGATTCTTCTTTAATCGAATCATTTCTAAACAACTGCCTCGATGAACAGTTGCGTATAGCTCTTGAAAAACGCTCAGGTAAAATAAGGGAGTTAATTGTAAAGCATGCTTTCAAACCATTGGACATTCTTAAAGAGTTGGAGCAAGCAAATGCCCAATGAAAGTGAATATACGCTTCTTCCATTCCAGTTAGGAAGGTTTGACGGACAGGTGTATCTTATTGTCAACGAAAGTGGTGAATATCATTTTATTGACAGACCAGGCCTTGTAGCTCTTGTAGAAGGTTCACTAACACGCAATTCACCCCATTTCAATAGTCTCAGAAGTAAACAATTCATAGTGACTGGTGACCTTGCGGGAACGCTTGATATGGTTGCAACTAGATACAGAACAAGAAAGAATTTCATAAGCAGCTTCACTGCTCTGCACATGATGGTTCTCACCTTACGCTGTAATCAAGACTGTAAATATTGCCAAGTGTCTGCCGAGAGTGATGATGCATTTCAGCTTGATATGAGTTCCGAGGTTGCAAAAAAAGCCGTTGAAATAGCCTTCATGTCACCAAATCCTTCAATCAAGATTGAATTCCAGGGTGGTGAGCCTACGTTAAACTGGTCTGCGCTTGTTAGTGCAGTAGAACATGCTGAACGACTAAATATTGCCCAAAAAAAACATCTAGGATTTGTGATCTGCACGAACCTAACAAACATGAGCAGAGAGAAGTTAGAGTTTATCAAAGAACACAAAATAGATATTTCAACTTCACTTGACGGTCCGATTAATCTTCATGACAAAAACAGAATTCTTCGTAAAGGTGGTGGCACATACGATACATTCATTGAAAAGCTGGCTGATGCAAGAGATGTTTGTGGTTCTGATAGAGTCTCTGCTCTAATGACTGCTACAATAGATAATGTGGATAATATGAACGAAGTCGTTGATGAATATGTACGCTTAGGATTTAACGGTGTTTTCCTTCGTAGCCTTAACCCATATGGCCTTGCAGCAGAAAACGCACCCGATCTTGGTTACTCTATGGAGCATTTTTCAAGAAAATTTGAAGAAACCTTGGATTATATTATTGACCTTAACCTCAAAGGCACAGATTTTTCTGAGTTTTTTACAACCATGTTGCTGTCACGGATTCTTACCCCGTTTTCAACAGGATTCGTAGATTTGCAATCTCCTTCAGGGGCAGGTATTTCTGGTGTTATCTACGATTACAATGGGGACGTTTATCCAGCAGATGAAGCAAGAATGCTCTCTCGTATGGGAGATAAACGGTTCTTGATGGGTAATGTATTTACTAATAGTTATCGGGATATATTCGGAGGGGTAGTGCTTCAAG
This sequence comes from uncultured Desulfuromonadaceae bacterium, assembly GCA_964292275.1. Classification (GTDB taxonomy): domain Bacteria; phylum Desulfobacterota; class Desulfuromonadia; order Geobacterales; family Pseudopelobacteraceae; genus CAXYUZ01. The sequence goes on along the minus strand of CAXYUZ010000047.1, from coordinate 21,290 downwards.
AGATAGTCTCAAAATCAATAGTCGAAATTATGCCCGGATGCGCTTCGTGCGTGTATAGAACGTATTGCGGGGCCGATCCCATAAGAAGTTATCTTGAAACCGGAGATGTAATGGGAAAAAGACCCGGTAGTAGCTTTTGTGAAAAGAATATGGCGATCTTTAATATTTTATTCCGTAAGCTTAAACAGAATGACAATGATGTAATGGATGTATTTTGGTCGTGGATAACGAGAAGGCCTCTAAAGGAGGTCAAGTGTGAAAGTATTTAGTGGAGAAGCTGCAGGTCACTTTGAGCCGTTTCTTGCAGAAGTAACCCGCTCAAAATCTTTATTTAACAGGTCTGGTAAAGTTTTTGTATCGCCAAACGGTGACACTTGTCCTTTCGGCTTTAGTGGATTAATAACTGCTAGCACTCAACCCAAGAGAGATTCCAAGCCTTCGATAATACTTGATGCAAATAGCCTTTCCGGACTGGTTGACGGTGACTTTGTTGTTATGAATTCTAGCGGGACTGTCTCAGCTATTTGGGAGGCTGAATCAACCAGCAACTCTATTTTTGTTACACCTGCATGTGATTGTCGTTGCGTTATGTGTCCTCAACCACCACAAAAACATGATGATGAAGCATTCAACATTGCGATGGATTTATTAGATCGACTCGACCCTTCAAAAGTGACTAAAATTTGTGTCACAGGTGGTGAGCCAACTCTGATGGGTGATAAATTCATTTCAATGATGAAAAAAATAAAAAAACGATTTGACCATACCCTTGTAATGCTCTTGACCAATGGCAAGAACTTCTCAGATTTTGCCCTTGCAAAGGAATACGCTGCCATAGGTCTGTCTAACAGCCTTACTTGTATTTCGTTTCACTCCGATATTGAAGAGCTAAATGACCAGATTGCTGGATCAAAAGGCAGCTTCCACAAAACGACACAAGGTCTTTACAACCTAGCTCGATTCAGACAAAAAGTAGAGATAAGACATGTAGTAAGCCGGTTAAATCACCATCGCCTTGATGAATTTGCTAATTTTCTGTATCGCAATTTCCCCTTCGCCTATCATGTCGCAATTATGGGTATGGAAGTTACTGGATATGCTTTAGAAAACTATAAAGCTCTCTGGATTGACCCATATGAATATCGTCAATCCCTAAAAATGGCGCTTAGAATACTTAACCGAGCTTATGTTAACGTCTCAGTATATAATGTTCCGTTATGCCTTCTGGAGCAGGAATCGTGGAGATTTGCGCGCCAGTCAATTTCAGAATGGAAAAACACCTATATCGAGGAATGCAATGGATGTAAGCTGCGTTCCGAGTGTTGCGGAGTTTTTAGCACTTCTGGTGATAAAATAAGCAGTTCAATTAGAAAAATATTGAAATAAATTCAGGAGGGAACTGAATGAAAAAAATGATGATTCTTGTTTTTTCGCTCTTGTCTTTTTTTACATTTGCGGCATCTGCTGAAAAGACCCCTACCAAAAAAACAACAGTCGCAAAAGAACCACTTTTACTAGAACATTTCAATTCATATAGTTCTATGAAAAGGAAGCAGTTTCAACACAATTCTCATAACTCTCACTATTCTCACTATTCTCAGCGTAAATAATAATTAGAATCCTTGACTTGTTGAAATATTTTGCAATACTAAACGTAGTAATTAATTTTACAAAGGAGGCTCGTCATGGCAATTGGATTTAGAAAGTTGTCCGCCGTTTGCGCAGCAATGGTTGCACTTGTTGGCTTTGGAAGTGGAAATGCTAGCGCATTTAGTACGGCACAGCAGCAATCGAACGTAACCCAGAACTCCCCACTGATTCTTGAGCATGGTGCAGTAAGTGGCACTATTGAAATAGCTGGCCACTATTCCCATTCATCACACGCTTCACATCATTCGCACTACTCAAGCAGGTATTAATTAACCACGTCATTTTTGTCGAAACGGTAACCTCTTTGGTTGCCGTTTTTTTTTGTCTTCGCTAAATCAAAAAAGGTACAAAATGGTACAGCTTCCTAAAATGTTAACTAAATATCCATACTTTCTGATCGTTATAATTTTGGTCACTGCGGTATTCAAGTTATTGTTTATTCAATTCCCGTTCCACGGGCTTGAGTATGAAGATGCCTTTGTTTTCTCAGATGTAGCACGGTATCTCCAATACAATTATCAGTGGGATGTTGATCCGTTTCAAACGAAAAGCTGTTTAGATGGGAGTATATCGAATTGCTATCAATTTGGTACATTCGGCGGTCATTATATGATTCTGCCTTTGATAGTATATTCACTTAATGAAGTAATAGGTTACTCAATTTTCAATATATTTATGATTAACTGCTTTGCGAGTTTTTTTGCATTATATTTTTATATAAGAACTTTACGCTTGTTAGATGTAAGCTATATTGGGATATGCTTTTCTGCGTTGTTGCTAGTAACTACACCTTTCTTGAATGTTTTCAACACATCTGGTCTGTCCGAAACATTCTCATCTGTATTTGTTGCTGGTTCCGTATTTTTTTATATAAAGACATCCCTCGAAGATCATAATTACAAGAGAAGTGCCTTTTGGCTAACAATCACATTTATAGTTATTTCGTTTTTGACTAAAAGAGAAAATTTAATACTTCTTAGTCTACCCGTCTTAAGCACACTACTATTAGCAAAAAATAACGTTTTAAAGACCAATAGACTAATAAACATAACAATCTTATTTTCAGTACCCACAGCAATTGCTGCCGTATATAACATGCTTGCCCGGATAAACGAAATGGAAGCAGCTGAGAGTTTGGGACTTGGCATTGCAACGTTTAATCTAACAAACTTTGCCATGTTATTCCCTAAGTATCTATTTTCATTTTTAAATGTAGATTATTTCGGAATTACTGGAGCACTTTTTATAATTACAAGTATTTATGTAATATTGTTGCAGAATAAATTAGAGTTTAAGTTGATTTCTCTGTTGTCAATACTGTACCTAGTAATGTATTCGAGCCATTATCGGAGTTATTATCAAGTGCATTTCGGCGATGTAAACATATTTGAAACGCTCCGCTATACTTCAAATTATTTTCCAATAGCATGTCTTTGCTTTGGAGCATTGACTAGAATACACGACAAACTGGAAAGTCAGTTTTATAGAGCAAAAAAAATATTTTTCACTATCGTAGTAATTTACATTTCAATAATAACATTATTAAACGTATCAATGAGACTCAAATTAAGCAGTATGGAATATGAAAATAGAATAAACCCTGCTATTGAAACACTAAAACTAACGAATAATGATGATTGGATTTTATCAGACATATCATCAGTTTTTCATCTTTATGCAAATGAAAACAGAAATTTTATTGATTCGTACTCAACTAAACTGAACAGAGTACTCAATCTAAATAAAAATTCTAATGGGCAAATATATTTACTCAAAAGAGAAAACGATGATTTCAATAAAAAAAGATACCCTGAATATTTTGATATGATATCCAAGTTGAGTTATATAAAGATCAAAAAAATACCCCCGAATTACGAACTGTTGAAATTAGTCAAGTAAACTTTGCAATGAGCTTTGAACTTTTTTAACCAGCTTCTTATGAGATCATTATGATATTAGGCCGTAAAATTGTTGTTGTCATGCCAGCTTACAATGCTGAAAAAACTTTACGTCAGACATTCTTTGAACTCCCCCACGACTACGTTGATGAAGTGATACTTGTCGATGATGCTTCAAAGGACACGACAGCAGATATCGCAAAGGAGCTTGGGATCAAGACAATTATTCACTCAAGTAACTGCGGATATGGAGCTAATCAAAAAACCTGTTACCATACGGCACTAGAGTCGAACGCAGACATAATAGTAATGGTTCATCCAGATTACCAATACTCGCCCCGCCTTGTTACCGCTATGGCATCTATGATTACATCCGAGCATTACGATATTGTCTTAGGATCGCGTATTCTGGGGGGCGGTGCGTTACGGGGGGGGGTGCCTCTTTATAAGTATTTTGCCAACCGTCTTTTGACTGCTTATGAGAATATGATACTTGGTGTCAAATTGTCTGAATATCACACTGGCTATCGTGCCTTTAGCCGTCAGGTGCTTGAGACTCTTCCTTTGGAGCTGAATTCTGATGACTTTGTGTTCGACAATGAAATTCTGGTGCAGGCCGTTGCCTTTGGTTTCCGTATTGGCGAGATAAGTTGTCCCACTAAGTATTTCCCGGAAGCATCATCTATTAACTTCTTGCAATGCATTCAATATGGGATAGGGGTGCTTATCACTGTATTCAAATATTTATTGCACAAAAATCGGATCAAAATGTTTCAAATGTTTGAGAGGAAAGGGGGTTAGGTAAACATGACAAAACACCGAGAAAAAACCGGTAAAAAAGAATGGTCAGGCAGATCTCATCACATGACTGGAATTGAGGGTGTTTTTTTGACTGCTAACAGGTGGTAAGTAAGCTGAGTATTATACCCCATGTCAACAGGCATTGAATTTTGACCCACCATGGGCGTCGTAGTTGACCCACTTAACATCCCGTAACACAATGATACTTCGTCGAGAGGTGGGTCAGTCAAGACGCCTCTACTGGGTCAAAATTCGAAGCAGATTCACAGTGCGATGAGACTTACCATCCCCTGATTGCCTCAAACCGTGCCTCCGCCCACTCCCACCCCTGCATCTCTGCTTGATAGTACCGATGTCGCAACCGCTGCCATGTCCGGTTATGCATCCCCTTCGGCTTCAGGTGGAGCCCCTTGTCTCCCCCCAGCTTGGCCTTGTATTTATCCCGCTTTCTCCAACTTCGATCAATCTGGTCTTCGTTGCAACTGGCATACGTCAGCTTGAGGCAGTGGCGACAGGCTACGTGCGCCCCGTCCACAACCACCACGGCCACACGCCGGGAACAGTAGGGGCAGACGAACCACTGACGCGATCCGCCGAAAGCACACGCGGTATGCGCAAATCTGACAGCCTGTTCTTTTGCTTGCCACTCTTCACTTGAGTTTCTCCGCCACCGGTAGATAACCGTCATGCTCACATTAGCCACCACACGGATATTGACATTCCCCGACGGCTCGCCGCTTCTGTTCCAGGACAGGCTGTAATAACCGCTTCGCAGCATGCCTTGCCGCTTCAGATACCGGACGTCCAGGCGGCATGAAGCATTGAGAGTATCCTTTGTCCCGTACCGACAGCGATTCCCAGACCCGCTACCACCCATTTCTCACCTCCGGATTTTACCGAAATCATTTGGCAAATTTATCATGCTGTTGTTGTAAAATAACCTACAAAGCCCCATTGTATGAGGCTTAACAGGTGTTTTTGCATGATGCATTTTTTGAATAAATTAGAATCGGTCGCTTACTACCAAACGAACCCATTTTTAAGCAGTCGGTTGTTTCGCAGCAGGATCGGTATCCGGCACCACTTCAATGGTATTTAGCCGCCATTCCTGAAGCTGCCGCAGTTCCTTCATGGCTTTGTAAAGCTGATTGTCCAGTGATGCTTGATACCGTTCAAACGATTCGCGGTATTTATCAGATAGTATCCCCTGCTCGGCAAAGGCGTTGTTGAATAGCTCAATGTTCTTTGGACGCTGCCGGGCTTTTGCAAGCTCCTTGTCGGCGTATGCTTTCATCTCCACCAGCCAGGCGGAAAGGTCTGTCTCGCAGCTTTTCAGATACGCCTCGGCGCTCTCTTCTTCTTCATCCTCGGTTTCCTGCTGCAACTGTTGCCAACATTCAGGAGCCAGCTTTTGCACCAGCTCAAAGGTGAACTCTTCAGAGTCATCTTCAATCATAGCGTCATATTCCGCCAGGACATCTTGACACCATTTTTCATGATCCTTGTCGAAAGGCTCTATATCCGCTTCCGTGAGGGCATTCGGGCTGTAGGTGATATTGAGCAGGTTATTGATCTTGCCGATAACCTTGTCATTCTGCCGCCGCAGGGCGATTGCGCCGGTTTCCGCCGCGACGATCCGGCGTTGCTTCCAGATTGCGACGGCGATCTTTTCCAGTAATACCATTTCCATTATGCCGGACGGGTTGAAGGTGCCTGCCAGTTCATCAAAGAGCTGCTGGAACTCTTGCGGCTTTTCATCCTGGAGAAACAGGCGGGCGCTCAATAGCCCGTGACGTGTGGCGTTGCGGGATGTAACCGCCTTGCCGTCGGCGCTCTTGGGGCCGCTGCTCTTCTGTGCGTTCTGCTGGTTTGCTGTTATCTGTTTTGTACTTGTCGCCATGATAGATGCTCCTTTCAATGTAAGGTTTTGTCAGGTTTTCGCTCCGCGCCTGGTGCGGGCGGGTGACACTTGCGGCATACCCAGTGTGGATACTTTTCTGTACCGGCCAGCCAGTAATCAGTCCCCTTGCAGCAGTAGCAGGGTTTCGTCAATGTCGGTTTATCAGTTGTTACTGTGTTTTTTACGGGAACAGCGGGAACCACGGGAACAGACTTGATAACAGACTGTTTTTCAATGGTGTTTTTATCTCTGCTACTGTTCCCGGTTTCGTTCAGGCATTCGGGAACATCGGGAACAGGCGTTGACGTCTCCCCCCGTGTTCCCGCTGTTCCCGGTCTGTTTTCATGCCACGGGAACAGGCTTTCTTTCTGCTGATCCGCTATCGGTGCGGGCTCACGGGGTATGTTCCCACCGTTCCCGTTGTTCTCGTCATTATGTGATATGGGGGAGTATGCCACCCTGCCAAGATTACCGATCATGGTTCACCCGCTCCGTTGAGGTTGTCGGCGCTGATGACAAAGACGTTCATGGTCTGGTTATCAATCCTGATTTTCTTGGTGTGTCGGTTGGCATCGTTTCCAGGCTGGAGAATACCGCGATCAATCAAGACCTTCTTTGCCAGGGCGACATTATGACCTTTCAGAATCTCCCGTTTGAAGGTTTCCGGCAGAATGTAATAATGCTCATTATCCCGGTATCCAGCCCGGTTGACGATGGTGCGGTTATCGTCACCGTCTTTGAGAGCAAAACGGGAATCACCGTGATTTTCGATGAACAGGCGGACATCTTCAAGAATCCGGTCAACCTCTTTGGCCCCGGCTCCGCCCCTGTTGTCCAGCCACGCTTTGAAACAGGCGGCAGCGGCATTTCTCGCGTCCCCCTCCTGCCAGCCGGTAAGCTGGTTGATAGTGGCATACTCCCCGGCAGCCGCCACAAGCCCGAAGAAACCGGCAACACGGCTTACTTGCCCGTCCGCTCCCTTTGGGCATACGGCGACGACAAAGGCAGTCCGTTCTTTCCTGATGGCGTCCGGCAGCTCTTGTGCATCTTCAACGACCTGTTTCAGGTAGGCAATGCCGACAGCTCCGAAATAGTCACCGACAGCGGTATTCAGATGTTGTGACAGTTTTGCCCCGTTATCGAATCCGTGAAGATCCTCAAACAGGCCGTGTTTCCCCGTGTCGGCGGGTATATCGGCAAGCCGTACCTCTTGCCCGGCCTTGATCTTTTTGCCGCTGGATGCCACATGCTCGGAAAGGGTAATCTCTCCGGTGGACAGAAAACAGGTGCGCCATTTCCTTGATGCCTTGGCCTCGCCGTCACGGTTCGCACGGGTCTTGCCCGCCCCGTTCGCCAGCATGTAGGCAATCTCTCCCGCCTCGTTTGACGACACTTGCGCCAGCTCATCAAGCCCCATGAATAAATCATTGTGAGCGGTGGCGATCCCTTCAAGACCGTTGCCGGTGGCACGCCAGCGCAGCATATATTCACGCCCGCCCCATATCGAACAGGCAACCTTGAGCCCGGTAGTCTTGCCGGTTGACGAGCTACCAAACAGATTGGCACCGAAGTTTTCAGCGGATACGGAGTACAGAAGCGGCGCGACAAACGCCATTGAGACAGAAAACAGCAGACGGGAATTACTGGCGCAATAGATGCCGACGTTATCAATCCAGTCCTGGACACTCCCCTTTTGAGAAATAACCGGATCAGTTTTCCCCTGATAGACAATCGGCTCATCGCCATTGGTGCCGATACTGCCAACAGGGAGCACGAACAGCTTTTCATCATGCCAGCCGGTACGATCCACGCAACGGGCACGGCGGCCCTTGTCAGGCTGTGCCGTTTGCAGATAGTTCAGCAGCAATGGTCGGTGCTTCCTGCCGATTGAAATATACGGGAGCCCCTTTTCATACAGCTTGCTGCGTAGCTCGCTGCCGTCGCCTGACAGCAATTCCATCGGCATGGCCCAGAAATGATCTACATTGTCTTTGTCCCTGAAGCGTAGCATCTTGCCCCATGCTTCATTACGGTTGTCACGGGTGAAGGCCATCACCTCGACAGCGGCAGCGATCTTGACCGGCGCTTCAAATACGCCACCCTCGACGCCGTAAAAGTTCAGGCTCCCGGATTCGTTGCGGAAGCATGGGCGTGGAGAAACCTTTTCATGTTTCAGTTGTGCGAAGTCATCGGTTGAATGTTGCAACAGGTAATCGTCAAGGCCGACTTTGCCGGTTCCATCGGCGGGCAAATAGGCAATCTTGACAACAGCGCCGCGCAGCATCAAGGCGGTTGCAAAACGGTACACCGCGCTTTTCAGGTTCTTTGGCTTGCCATCCTTGCCCAGGTCAAGCCAATCGCTATCAGGCACAATGACAACTTCACGGCCAGCAAGGTTGATCTTGGAAAAATCCGGGATAAGGTCATCAGTCCCCTTGCGCTTCCAGTTCCACAAGCCGGTTATGCCGATACAAGGCAAGCCCTCCTGTGTGGCCTTCAATGCCTTCTTTTCCCCTTCGGAGAAATAGAGTGTCGAAAGACTTTGCAACTCGGATTCCGGCAGAGTAGCCGGGATATACAGGCGGTTTGCCTGACCTGATTTCTGAATGTACTTTGGCCTTTTCGCTCCGGCGGGTGCCTCTTCGCTGTAGAACAGTTTGAATCTTGAATAGCCAACATCAAACGGTATCCGGTAGGCAGAGAGCACCGACAGGGAATGAATGCCGGTTTCACGTTCAATGTCGCATGGCCGGAGTGAGACAAAACCGGCCTGCTCGATTGTAGCGTCTGTGAGGCCGGACTTGTGCAGGTCGGCCAGGTGGAGAGGATCAAGGGAGTTCATAGGGTGCCCCTCCAGGTTATGCCTTGCGCTGTTGATTCATTTTTCTGGTGCTGACAACCGGCCTGCTTTCCAGCCAGGCCATGACTTCACTTTTCAACCAGCCGATACGCCCCGGCCCGATCTGCCTCGGTGCCGGAAATGTCCCGGCATTCACATCCCGCCATAAACTGGTTGCGCCTCTCTTGGTGATCGAAGAGGTTTCCTTCTTGGTCAAATAGCAATCTTCCATGTTCGTTACTCCTTTCGTAGTTGCTGGAAGGGCTGTAGCAGCCGCTCCAATGCGTTCAGTATCGTTTCTTGAAAAGGAATATAGGGCCTTGTTTTGAGTTGAAATAGTGGGAAGGGTTTACCCCGTTTGCCAGAAAAACAGGGGGCACAGTTACGAAAAAACCCGCCAGAAGCGGGTTTGAATGGGGGGTACAGTATCTGAAATTATTTTCAGGGATCTTTTTTAGGTACGCCGCCGCGCTTGCCTTCATCCGAATTGACCACGGTTGAAAGGCGGTCAAGGGCATTACCTTCATGCCCTGCATTCACAAGCCACGCCTTGGCAAGGGCTTTGAACATTGACGGGTCTGGGTCTTTCTTTACGGTCACTGACCATGCAGTTACAGCGTCGCAAAGTTCAGTTGAAAAATGGGAATGCTCACTGTTCATGTAATCCGGCTTTTTGGACGATGTTTCTTGCTCCTGCTTTAACGATGCTATCTCGGATTTGTGTTCTTCTTCTCGCTCTTTCCATTTTGCATCAAACTCGGTAAGCCACTGTTCAACCTGTGTGTTACGCAGTTTCAATGAATCGTGCTCACCTTCAAGCGCCGCATATCGTTTGCCGAAATCACAAAGTTGTTTTTCCGCCCGCTCCCGCCGCTGGTTTGCTGCCTGAACGTCAGCCTGTAGAGCAGTGAAAGATTCTGTGTTTATGGCAGCGTGGGTTTTCTGTTCTGTCTCGTCAAAAAGAAAATCCGGCTTCTGGTCTGGAAAGTGTTTTGACATCCACGCTTTCAGGTCGTTATGTCTGACGGTAAGCCGTGCAGCTGCAACATGGTCGCTTTCTGCCACGGTCGCCCCGTCCCGCCCGTGTGGAATTTCACGGTGCCTGATGGCGTCAAGTATCTTTTCTGTGTTGGCCGCCAGGCAAGGCCATTCGGGGAACTGCCGGATTGTGGGAAGATGAGAATCACCGAGAGCACCCATAATTTGTGCTTCGTAGTTGGTAAGATTGCACCAGCGGATTGCTGCCTCAACAGGCCGATAATAAGGTTTTTGCAGAGCATTACAGCTTTTAGGATTGTAAGACATGACGCCCTCCGGGTGCGATATTCTCCGGATTATGCTACTCGCGGGAAGCCGGTTCGGAGTGTTCCGGCTTGTCGGCCCGTCGGCCTATCCCGCGAAATTAAATTTCTATGCCGCCTTGTGCGCTTGTATCGAAATCACATTTGACAGGTCTTGTGCGGTGGTAAGTGTAATCAGCTTTCGTGACCACGATTCAAGCGCCGCCTGCTTTTCCTTGTCATAGCGATATGTATTGTAAGCCTTGATTATACCTTGCTTGGCGTGGTTCAGGATGGCATCAATTACCTCGTCCATTTCTCCCTGTTCCGCCATGAAGGTTGCAGCCGTCCGGCGCAGATCGTGAGGGGTAAAGGTTGCAATCCCCAAAGTAGTCAAGCCATCCTCGCTGGCGTTGCGCTTCAAAGCCTTGCTGAGTGCATGGCGTTCAATCGGCTTATCTTTCTTGAGATGGGGGCAGGGGAAAATATAACCGCTGTATTCCTTCTCTGCCGGTATTTTCCTGGCCTTCCTGACTTCCGCTGTTGCCTGATTGATGATCTCCTTTGCAAACGGTGTCAGGAATACACGGTGAGCTTTCCCGTTCTTCGCCCGGTCTGCCGGTATCGTCCACCAGTTGCCGTCAATCTCGCTGGTATGAAGGCCGGAAACCTCGCCGGGACGCTGTGCAGTAATCAGTATCAGTTTCAGGGCGCACTTGACTTCAACCGTCATTGACAATGCCGGAGAATCCTTTTCAGCGTTCGCCGGTTTTTGTGACTTATCAATTACCGCCACTTCGTGACGTGCGTCAAGGGTATTCCATACGATCTTTATTTCATCGGCGGTCAATGCCCTGTCTTTCATTGTGAGCGGCGCGGGCATATCAATTCCAGTGCAGGGGGAAACTTTCAGCCGGTCTTTTTTTACCGCCCAGTTGAACATCTTGCGGATGATCTTGAAGATGTTGTTTGCCGTCTGAGGACTGCCACGGTCAACAACCTTGTCCAGCAGGGTGATAATATCACCCTTGGTTATGTCATGCGCCTTGCGCCGCTCCCATACCGGATAGATTTCCTTATCAAGAATACGCTGATCTTCCTGCCAGCTTTTCTTGTTCACTTCGGCATGACGCTTGATGTAATCCGCGCCCAATACCTTGACGGTTGGCGCTGCGTCCAGTTCCGTCTTTACCTGGTGTGCTGTTTCCAGCGGATCGCCGCCAGCCTTAACGGCCTTGTATGCTTCACCGTACTTGATGCGGGCATCCTCAAGAGACAATGGTTCCGGGTATTCTCCAAGAGTGAGAAAACGACGCGCCCCTGTTACCGGCGATTCATAACGGTAGAAGAATATTTTTGCACCATCCGGCTTGATCCTGATTCCGAAACCGTTCTTTTCCCGAATATCCTTGATCTTGCTTTCAGGCTTCAGGTTTCTAATATATCTATCTGTGAACATAAAACCCCCGATTCTCTGAGTGACCTTTTGAGTGACCTTTTTGCCACGGTATTGAGCGGAATAGATTGGAACAGATAGGAATAACATTACAGGAATATTTATTGTAAATCAATGGTTTTGTGTAGTATTTTGGAATAAATCGGAAGAAGCAGGAAAGATATGGAAAGGCTAGATTATTTAACTCCTAAGGAAGGGGTCGGACGTTCGAATCGTCTCGGGGACGCCAATAATAATAGGCACTTACAAATATATTTTTGTAAGTGCCTTTTTGGTTTAGTAGATCGTGTAACCCCTGGTGTAACCTCTGTGGTCTTTGCTACCCTTGAAAAACATGCTGACAGTCTTTGAAATGGGATGATATATTTGATCGTCCTCGTTAATATCTCACCTCGGGCAATTGTAGCTCGATAGAGGAGCCTCTCTTGTCTCGGGGCGAATTGAACGCCTTAGTCGCTCAAGAGAGGTTAATTATTTGTGAAACGTGTTGAAAATCACACCACTCTGATTGATATGCTTTTGTAGATTCTCACCAGGAACTGACTTGGGAGCCGCACAAACATTCTAATAGCAAAAAAGCTGCACCCTCTTGTGGGTGTAGCCGGAAGTGTAAGACGTTTGTATATGGGGATGATGCAACTGAAGTGTTTTCTGAGCTGCAAATGCGGTTATTTACATCGAGCTCACTTTGTTGAGAAGGTAGTGCCTAAAAACGTCTCGACCATTCTCCCAAATTCTCCATAATTCGTCCAAAGAAATTATGAGCAGTGTGTTACCGAATAATTCAATGTATTTCAGTAATTGTTGAAAAATGTATCATCCCTGAGAATATATTCTGGGCCTTATCTCAACTTGTCCAGTTCCTGCCCTTTCAGGTATCTCTGAAGATTTACATCCAAGCATCCTCTTTTTTAAAAATGTTAGGAAATGTTAGTGATATTGCTCGAAATGCACAGACGTTTCTTCGCTTTGATAGGTTTGCCATTTCATTTTTCGGATATCCCATACAACAGTTACAATTATTACAACACAATTGGTGAACCTTTGATGTGCGCAAATAGCTTCCAGTTAGCGATCTACAGCAGTTACAACTTTTACAACTCTATTTGAGGTAAAACCGGATAGTGTTGTAAAAGTTGTAATAGTTGCTTTAGTGTCATCGACCAAATATGGCCGGATTTACGTAATGAACAATTGACGGCATACCGCGCCCGGATTCCGACTTTATTTTTTCTGGCTCCGACACTATGTACCGCTTTGCCAGCACTGTAAGCGCCTTTTCCAAGCGCTCAATTTCTCGGAAACGTGTCAACTCCTGTTGTGCATCACGACGTTTGAAGGTCAAAGTACCCTTTTCGAGAATCCATCTAAAAACATGCTTGGCATCATTCTGTGAATCATCATCGTCAATCAGATCAAAAGCTGCCCGTGCGTGGACAATCAACAGTCCACACAAATCAAGAGCCCTGGTCATGGTGGACTCTGGTATGACCCCGGCAGTTTCACCCTGCTCAACTATCGCCATAATACCTGCAATACGCAGTGCAGCACCTGCCAGCTTGCCCGCCCAATCCTGGATTGGTTCAAGATCTTTGCCTTCTCCCATGTTGGATTCAATGAAATCGAAGAAGGCTTCCCATGCCCTCGCCGCGCCAGAGTCGAGAGTGATAGTTCGTGCCTGTTCTTTGCCATGTTCGTTTTTAACAATTGGAATATTTAGCAGGGCATTTATTCCGACTTGGTATGCTGACTTGATGGTTGCAGGCATGGGGGTTGTGTGAGCTGTCCGGGTACCGATGTTGGAGACGGGTAGACAAAAGAGAAACCTCGCCAGACACCCATTGCCGCGGAAAGATGTATCTGACAATCGGCGGATGATATCAGGTTGTATACAGAGGCCAAAGGTAAGAGCTGGTTCGTCCAGGTAAGCCGAGCGTCCTTGTCGATCTACACGGACCGCACTTCCAGCATGGGATTTTAAAAATATATCAATATTGGCCTTTCCGCCGTTATACAAGCCAGCCATAACGGCGAAAATGCCACCTTCATCCTCAAGCAGTGCCATCCGCTCTCCATGTTCCACCATCAAACTCTGGAGTCGCTCTGGCGTTACATCTCCGGCAAATATTTGAGGAGGAATAAGCGGCTCCGGCATTTCGTCAAGAAGTTTACACGCCTCATCGATCAATTCATTACGGCATGTGCCATTATCTGCTTTGGCTGCGCGAGCGTGGAGCGCTTTGATTCGATCCTCAATTACCGCGCGAGCTACAGTGATTCGAGCACGTTCTCCCTTTTGAGATTCGAACATCTCCTTTTCCCAAGCAGCAAGCGGCCCGGTGAAAGCATTGACGACGGCGGTTTTACGAGAAGCTGGAGGCAAGGCAGTTGCGGTCCACAGTGCTAGAGATTCAATATGATCCAGTGTTCTAGCGACCTGAAAGCGCTTTTGAACGCAAGCAGCCACTGTTGACAAGGCCATCATGACTGACATCGCTTGTGGGGTCTGGGTTGTTTTTGATACTGCTGTCGCGTATTCCCCCAGCCAGCCAGGTAAAAGTGAAGCCGGAATATCAGGAGTCTGTATCTCTCCAAACAATACCGGCTCCGGCCAATCGTCTGACATCGGATCGAGTTTTTTGATTCCGGGACGCTTTACCGAGGCTGATGAAGATAACTTTTTGGTCGCATCCTCGATCTGTCGCCGCGCTTCATCAATTCCGAGTACACAGTGAACGTCATTGATATCGCTCCCGGTGCTACCTTCCGGCAAGGTAGGCTTTACGATAATGGCATTGATAGAACGTGCTGCTTCCTCTGCCGCATGCTCGCCGTTGCCAATGTCAGATAAAATGATGACCTGGGCATGTTGATATTTGCGGCGAAAGTATTCAGTCACCGACTTGAGGTTCCCGCATGACAATGCAGCAATTCCAATACTGCCTGGTATTGCTTTGATTCCTGAAAGAACAGTTGCCACACCTTCTCCAATAAGAACATTAAGGCCGGTGCCGTCTCCTCCCGGCAATTTTCCGGTGGACCAAAAACAGCCTTTCTTCTGACCGTCGACAAGTCCAGCCTTGAGTCCGGTTTCATCAATCATCTCGATGCTGCTGATACCCTTGTCACCACGTACCGGAACAATCTGTATGTTGTTGCCGGTGAATGGCTTCCCCTTTGCTTTCGGGTGGTAGCCGATGAGCTTCACCAAAGTATCAATTGGAATCTCGCGGATCGTATCGGTCGGCGCTACCTGCTTTAGTTGCCAGTACAGCGGGTCAACCGGTGGCAGTGATACTTTCCATACTTCTACCGCAAGTGCAGCGGCCTTCTGTCGCGCCTCGGCAAGTTCTCGCTCTGCTTTCTCGCGTTCTTCTTTTGTCCTGCGTTTC
The DNA here is from genome assembly GCA_964292275.1 of uncultured Desulfuromonadaceae bacterium. Lineage (GTDB taxonomy): Bacteria > Desulfobacterota > Desulfuromonadia > Geobacterales > Pseudopelobacteraceae > CAXYUZ01. The sequence continues at coordinate 6,074 of CAXYUZ010000047.1, read as the reverse complement.
CGCTCGACCATCTCGGCGGGTGTAAGTGTCTGTTCGCCCGTTGTCCAAAACAGGCGGGTTTCGTCGGTGATAAAATTCCAAACTTGCCCGCCTTCTTCGTCGGGGAACAATCTTATCCTACCAGCACCATTGCGGGGTGTCTTCCCCTCTACATCAAGTTGATGAAACCTGCCATCTGTAGGGACTGTCCGGAATATTACGCCAATCTCGGTGCAGGCATTTTCTGCTGCTGCCTGGAGGTCAGTTTTCATATGTAACCCCCATACCGGAACGCGCAACATCCCGGCACTGCCGATACAACCATGATCTACTGTTTGCTAGTCGCCTAACCTCTTGAAACAAGGTACTTGATGCATACTTCATTGTAACGGCCTCGGTAATTTCATTTACTGGAAATGTGAACTCGACAAGCTCTCTTCCAGGATAGATAGTTAGTGGCCTTCTGCTGGTGGCGGTCATGAGTGCCGCTGCAAGTTCAATATCAGTTGTGGTAATCTGTGTGGGTCTGGTCATGGCTCAAACCTCCGCTTGTTTCTGCTTACGGGGTCTGCCAACTTTTTTCCTGCCTGGTGCAACAGGTTTTGTGTTCTCAGGCGTGATAGTCTCGCGGCTATCGAGCCAAGCCATCAATGCGCTGAGGCGAACCCCTACTGCATTTGCTCCGATACGGATACTTGGCGGATATGTCCCCGCCTGCTGGTCTCTCCAGATGGAAGCGAGAGAACGGCCTGTGATAAGTACCTGCTCGGCGGGTCTTACAATACGGTCTTGCAATACAGCGGTAGCGCTTTGGCGTTTCTCAGTAGCAATGGTTTGTGGAAGAATACGGATGGAGTGATCTGATTCTGAATTGTGGATTGTTGACATTATGTAGTACCTCCTGAATTTTTATTGCAATGGCCAGTTGCTTTGCTCTCATGAGCTTTCAGGAGTCTGCACGATTTACACTATGTAAATGTCAAGCACAAAAAAAGGCCGGGGAGACCCAGCCTAACATCTTAATAATTTGGTGTTTTACACTTGTTGCAGTTTGTTTTTACACTCTTTACAGTGTAAAATTATGTACCATTTTTACGTTTGACCTGTTCCCAAGTTCCTAATCGTAACGCTTCCTCTTTAAAAAGTTTACCCACTGTTACTTTGCGCGATTTGCACTTCGGAGTATCGTGGCTGACACCAAGATGAGCACCAATTTGATTGGCAGTTAATTTGGTATTGATTCTCAAATAATATATTCTCTCTGGTAAAGGTGCATTTTTGTTTTGCTCAAGACAGTAGTCGATGTGTTCTTTTTCAGAAACTGGCTGTACCGGCTTCTGCTCGTGTTCTGCCTTCGAGGCTGGTGTATTGAGAGGAATTGACGCGGTATCGCTCTTGTCTGCCACCACCGGCAATAACGGTTTGGGCTCTGCTACCCGGATACGTTCTCTGACAAAGTGTTCAGCATCACTATGTCGGATATAATACTTTTCAACTGGTGGGGTTTTACATTCGTCAATCATATGAGTGCGGTCAGGATAGTCCTCAAAAAACCAACCTCTGCCGTCCGACCATTCATATCTCAAAGACTCTTTAAGGTTACCGTTGTTCACGTGATGTATGATAAGTGAAACCGTAATCTTATCGATTTCAAGCTCATCTCGCCAATATTCTACCAGTTCTTCAGGGGTATAGTACTCACGTCTTAATCCCATCGCTATTTTTTGTACAGTGATAACTGGCTTAGAAAACACGTCAGTTTGCTCTGGTTCTTGTACATCGTGTGTTAACTTCAGTTTACGCCCTGTTTGTCCCGCGAAGCACTCAAGTTCTTCCTGGCTGATACATAACTCTGTGAGTGGTATCATTATTGTCTCACGCGGAATATGCCGAATATTATCAGACGAAAGGCAGAGATATCTTGCAGGGGAATCAAAACAAATTTCGCCGTTGCGTATTCTGCCAGTTTCATACAGTCCGTCAATCTCAAACCATCCTGAAAACCATCCCGGCAAAGAGTCTCCGGCTTCTTGTGTCATAAGCAAGATCGGATTTTCACAATACCATGATGGTGTAATGAATGAACCTGGCAAGCCGTCGCTTCGCTTGTCCGGTTCTATCATCTGCTTCAACAACCATTCAGGTGAGAAAGTATTTGAAAAGAGTTTAGCAGCTTCCTCAATAGTATAGTATTTCACCTCTACCCCCACTCAGCACTCAACGTCTCCGCCTGTTCCAGAACCAGCTGTACCGCTGCCTCCTGCCTGTCCGGTGGATATTTGTATTTACGTAGAATCCGTTTCACCATCAGCCGCAGCTTGGCCCTTACGCTGTCACGCACCGACCAGTCAACGCTGATATTCTGGCGCAGATTTTCTGCCAGTTCGTGGGCAATCTTCTTCAAGATATCGTCACCCATCTCACGTACAGCTTCTTCATTATTGGCAAGAGCATCGTAGAAGGCCAGTTCGTCGGCATTAAGCCCAAGCTCTTCACCCCGGCCAATGGCTTCTTTAAACTTCTTTGCCATGGCAATCAGTTCTTCAATTACCTGAGCGGTCTCAATTGCCCGGTTCTGATAACGTTTAATGACATCAGAGAGCAGTTCCGAAAACTTTGTCTGCTGGACCACATTAGTGGCAAAACGCGCCCTGATATCACCTTCCAGCAGTCGTTCCAACAACTCCACCGCCAGATTACGTTCCGGCAGGTTACGTACTTCATTCAGGAAGTCATCATCCAGGATACCGATATTCGGCTTATCAAGCCCCACGGCCTGAAAGATATCCACCACTTCATCAGACACCAACGCCGAGCCGATGATCTGGCGGATCGCCAGTTCGCGTTCTTCATTTGTGCGTTTCTTCTCGGTGATCTCACGTTTGGTCAACAGAACCTTCACCGCCTGGAAGAAAGCAACCTCTTCACGCACGGCCTTGGCTTCATCCAGAGTACAGCAGAGTGTAAAGGCCTTGGACATGGCCAGTGCTGTATCGCCAAAACGTTTTTTGCCTTCCTTCAGTCCCAGAACATGGTTGGCAGTCTTGGCCAGTATGCTGTGGCCGCCAGTGAGAAAGCCGCTGTAATCGAACTCATGCAACATACCACGCAGTATATCCAGTTTCTCTTCCAGCACAGCAAACGCTTCGTGAGCATCAACGGTGGGACGGCCACGTCCCTTGCTGTTGGTATATTCCTTGAGCGCCTGTTTCAAATCATTGGCAATACCGATGTAATCCACCACCAGTCCACCCTGTTTATCACGGAACACCCTGTTGACGCGGGCGATGGCCTGCATCAGATTGTGTCCCTTCATCGGCTTGTCCACATACATGGTATGCACGCAGGGAGCATCGAAGCCGGTCAGCCACATATCCCGCACGATTACCAGCCGCATCGGATCTTCCGGATCTTTGAATCGTTTTTCCAGACGCTTCTTTGTCTGTTTGGAATAGATATGCGGGCGCAGCAGAGGCTTGTCGCTGGCGGAACCGGTCATGACGATTTTGATCACACCTTTTTCCGGGTCTTCATCATGCCACTCCGGGCGCAGGTCAATAATAGCATTATAGAGATGAACGCAGATGTCGCGACTCATGGCGACTACCATGGCCTTGCCGGTCTGGGCCTGGCTGCGCTCTTCAAAGTGCGCCACCAGATCTGTCGCCACCTGTTTGATACGAGGTTCGGCACCGACGACCTTTTCCAGTGCCGTCCATTGGCTCTTCAGTCTGGCCTGCTGATCGTCTTCTTCATCCTCCGCCAGTTCGTCCACTTCGGCATCGATACCCGCCAGCATGTCTTCCTTCAATCCAAGCTTGGCCAGGCGCGATTCAAAGTAGATCGCCACTGTTGCCCCATCGTCGCGGGACTGCTGCATGTCGTAGATGCTGATGTAATCGCCGAACACTGCCCTTGTGTCGCGGTCTTCCGATGCTACCGGGGTGCCGGTAAAGGCTACAAAGGTTGCATTCGGCAGCGCGTCACGCAGATGCTGGGCATAACCAACCTGATATCCCTTGGCATCGCCCTTGAATTTGGCTTCAAAGCCGTACTGGGTGCGGTGTGCCTCGTCGGCGATCACAACGATATTGTGGCGGTCGGACAGAACCGGGAAGCTGTCTTCATCCTCCCCCGGCATAAACTTCTGAATGGTGGCAAAGACAATCCCGCCTGATGGCCGGTTGGCCAGTTTGGCGCGCAGATCCTGCCGCGTTTCACCCTGTACCGGCTGTTCGCGCAGTAACTCCTGCGAAAGTGAAAACACACCAAATAATTGCCCGTCCAGATCATTGCGGTCGGTAATAACCACGATGGTCGGATTCTCCATGGCAGCTTCACGCATCACCCGCGCCGCAAAGCAGGTCATGGTGATGCTCTTGCCCGAGCCCTGGGTATGCCAGACCACGCCACCTTTTTGATCACCTCCGGGGCGGGATGCCGCAACGACCTGATCAATGGCAGAACGTACCGCATGAAACTGGTGATAACCGGCGATCTTCTTGACCAGAGTGCCGTCATCCTCAAAGAGGACAAAGAAACGCAGGAAGTCCAGCAGGTAGGGTGGGGCCAGCACGCCACGTATCAATGTTTCCAACTCATTGAATTGGCCGAGCGGGTCAAGCGTCAGGCCGTCAATGGTACGCCAGGCCATAAAGCGTTCCACATTGGCAGAGAGCGAACCCAGACGCGCTTCGGTTCCATCCGAGATCACCAGCAGTTCGTTATACTGGAACAGATCCGGGATCTGCTCTTTGTAGGTCTGGATCTGATCGTATGCCTTCCAGATGTCCGCCTTCTCGTCAGCCGGATTCTTCAGTTCCAGCAGAACAAGCGGCAGGCCGTTGACAAACAGGATGATATCCGGGCGGCGTGTGTGCTTTGAGCCTTTGACAGAAAACTGGTTCACCGCCAGCCACTCGTTAGCCGTCACATCGTTAAAGTCGATCAAGCGCACGAAGTCGCCACGTGTCTCGCCATCCTTCTGATACTCAACCGGCACACCATTGACCAGCAGTTGATGGAAGGCGCGATTGGCAGCCAACAGCACCGGTGTGTCCAGGTTCAGCACCTGTTGCAGGGCATCAATGCGAGCCACGGGAGGCACAAACGGGTTCAGCCGGTCGATTGCCTCGCGCAGTCGGCCTACCAGCAGTACCTGGCTGTAGTTGCTACGCTCCGGCGCGGGGCCGTCCGGCGCAATGTCCAGGCCGTAGCAATGGCTGTAGCCGGTTTCGGCCAGCCAGCCTAAGGTTTCCTGTTCCAGTTGGTCTTCGGTCATGTTTTCTCCGACATTTTTGCTCCTCAACCAGTTTCTCCGGCAGTCATTCGACTTGGGGGATGACTTGAGGGGCGACTTGGTGGGTGTGAAGGACAATATTCAGGTGGCGGAAGTCACTCCACTATCTCCCAATAACCGCCCTTGTCTGGTCCGACACGCCGCAATTTTCCCTGGTCCTGCAGTTTTTGAAGATTACGCTCAATTGAACGGGTTGTGATGCCAATAATTTTGGCAAGCTCTGCAATAGTCACTGAATTGTTCTGACGTAGTGCTGCAAGTATTTTCTCCGACGTTTTCCCCGACGTTTTCTCCGACGTTTTTGTGAGAGCGTCGGTCAAGGTATCCTGCAGAGCCTGCAATATGAATTCAATGAATACTGTCGAATCCCCTTGTTTGTCAGCATCTGCCAAAGCTTGATAATAGCCTGTCTGGCGCACTCTGATCAGCGACTCAACCGGCAGGTATGCCAGCACCTGTTGCCATTTACTCAGAATCAACGTTTGCCACAAGCGACCCATGCGTCCGTTACCATCGGCAAATGGATGGATAAACTCGAATTCGTAATGGAACACGCAACTGGCAATCAACGGATGCACCGGGTCGGTTTCCAGCCAGGCCAGCAAGTCAGACATAAGTGCAGGCACTCGCTTGGCAGGCGGCGCCATATGCACCAGGTTCTTGTCGTTATAGACCCCGACGCTGCCAGCCCTGAAAACGCCGACTTCATCCACCAAACCTGCCATCAGCAGGTTATGTGCTGCCAACAGATCAGCGACTGAATGAGGTTGCCAGACCGGCAACTGTTCGTAAGCGG
>CAXYUZ010000046.1:0-23984 GCA_964292275.1 uncultured Desulfuromonadaceae bacterium | reverse complement strand
CGATCAGCGCCTCGGCGATACCGGGGGCAACAACGGCCAGGGAGGCGGAACCGGTTTTGCCAATCCCCTCGAAGGCGGTCATGATCCCCCAGACAGTACCGAACAGTCCGATAAACGGTGATGTGGAGCCGGTGGTGGCCAGGAATGTGAGGTAGCGTTCCAGACGGGTAATTTCAGAGTTGGTGGCGCGGCGCAGGGCGCGGGAGACGTTCTCGACCCCACCCAGATCGGTTGTCATCCCTGTTATTTCCGTTGTTTTAACATCGACCAGTTTTTTTAACTCACCAAAACCCTCCTCAAACAGAACCTTCAACGGGGCATTGTTAAAACGGTCCGCCTGGGCGGCAATGGCATCAAAGCTCTTCGACTTCCAGAAAAAGTCCATGAAGCTGACCGATTCACTATTGGCACGATGTATCTGGAACAGTTTGAAGAGGATGATTCCCCAGGAGATGACAGAAAAAGATATCAGCATGATCAAAACAAGCTTAACAACAAGACCGGCGTTTAATAAAAGGGCCATTTTTGCCTTCCTTTACATTCAGTCTATTAAAAACGAATCTGGATTCCGCCAAGGGCACGAATGCCATCATCGGGATGTCCGAAGTGATTCTGAAACTTTGCATTGAGCAGATTGGTTACAGTGGCATAGACATCCGCCTTAACCTTCCCGATCACTACCGGCTGCGTCACCTTCAAATCCACCGTGACATAGTCACTCATCTTCTGCGCCGGCAGGTTTTCCGACTGGCTGTAGCGTTCACCTTCATAGCGCACAGATCCCTCAAGCCTGGTCTTCAGCTTCGGCAGGGCATACTGCAGGGTCGTCTTCATCTTGATATCCGGTGTATAGGGGAGATCCATGCCGGTATCCCTGATTTTTGAATTCTGATAGATAAACGATGTATCCAGGGTCAAGCCAAAGCTCCAGTCATACTTGGCGGACAGTTCCACCCCCTGGCGCGAGGCAGCTGGAAGATTGATCGGACGGTAGATCAGATCCGTACCACGCTGCGATGTGATCAGGTCATAGGTATCAACACGAAACAGTGTCGCCTGAACCAGACGATTCTTTCCAAATTTGTATTCCAGGCCGAGGTCATAGGAAAGCACCTTTTCCGTTTTCAGATCCGGATTGCCGCGGGTCTGGTCAATGGAACCATGGGTACTCTGATACAACTGTTCAAAGGTCGGCACATTAACCGTATAGCCGACCTTGGCCTTAAGCAGCAGCTTCGGTGTAATTGCCCATCCCAGCCCAAACTGTCCACCAGGATTAAAACCGAAGTCGTTGGTGAAATCTCCCCGCCCCCCGACTGTGGCAGTCAGGTCGCCAAAACGCTTATCAAACTGGGCATTCAATCCGTTGCGTACCCGTTCATGCTCTCCGGCCAGAGAATGTTCATAATGGTCATACTCGGACATCCCCCCCAGACGGAGTTCCCATTTTGACTCCGCATCCGACCAGGAGGTATCAAACTTCACCCCACCCTTTACATCATCCAGATGCGCGGTATAACCGGCTTGGGCACGATCAATCATGTTAGTAACATCACTGTACGCATTAAGGGTATAACTGCCACTCTGCAGCAATCCGCCGCTCATTCGGGCATCAAAGGACCCTTTGCGATAATGCTGACGTGCATCCGGTGTCAGGTTATCGATCGGCCCCGGCATGCCGTACTCCGCTTCATAATAGCGGCCGTTCAGCTCGTAACGGGTTCCATTCGATCCTTTACGATTCCAGTTCAGGCTTACGTTACCGTCATTTCTGTCACTGTTCATCCGTTTGCCGTCACGGTGATTATAATTCGCAGACATCAGCAGATTGCTGTCGCCCAGCTTCACCGTCTGGCTGACGCCCCCCTGGGCCTGTCCGAATGATCCACCCGCGCCCTTTACGGTCGTGCCGGTTTTTTCCCCCATCTTTGAACGCTTGATTTCACGGGTGGTAATATTGATGGCGCCATCACTGCCGCCGGGGCCGAGCCAGACCGGCACTGGCGGTTTGAACACCGTCACCGATTCAATAATATCAACCGGTATGGCGTTCAGATCCATACTGCCGGAGTTGTTGCTATTCAACGGACGTCCGTTGAGCAGAATCAGAACACCGCTCGACTTTCCGGAACCACGCAGGGAAATCCGTGAACCAATACCGGTGGTCGGATAGACCTCCACCCCCGGCATGGTCTTAAGCACCTCTTCCAGGTTGGAGTGGTTGCGCTTTACAATTTCAGCACGCTGTACACTGCTCACATCCTGGGGATAGTTTTTGATGTACTCTTCCACCCTGTCGGTTGTGACAACAATCTCACCCATATTGTAATGCTGCCCCGCTGCCTCCTTACCCTCTGCGGCCAGAACCAGACCACAGGTCAGCGGTGACATCAGCAACAATCCTGCACCAATAATTTTATGCATCTTCAGAAAGAACCTCCCTCTTATTATTAAAAATCGAACCCGGCAGAAACATTTGTAAAATGATTGTCATCCCCGAATGGCTTTATCGGGGATCCAGACTTTTCAAGCATTTCAAAATCTGGTTTCCCGGCCAGAATCTCTTCTGGGATGACATATTTATACATTATTGTAAGATCTTCATCAGAAACCACCCGCCATAATCGCCGCGCCGTAGGCCACCGTAAACTGCGGCTCCGCCAGCACCTTTATGTCTGCCTGCAATTCATCCGCTATGGCCTGATGCAAACCGCAATTGAGGGCCGGACCGCCATCAAAATAGATCTCATCTTCCAGATCCAGTGCAGCGGTCAAGACCCCAATCCGACTGGCGATAGAGAGGTGGATTCCGGCGACAATATCGGCCACACCCCTGCCGCCATTGATCAACGAAATCAGCTCCGTCTCGGCAAAGACGGCACAGGTGCTGCTGATGCTGGCCGGATCCCCCCCCACCGCCCCCAAATCCCCGAAGCTGGATAACGGAATTCCCAGAATCCGTTCGGACATCTCAAAAAAACGCCCCGTGCCGGCGGCACATTTGTCATTCAGCTTGAAATCGACCACTCTGCCGTCCGCTGTAACCTTGATGATTTTGATATCCTGACCACCGATATTTATGATTGTGCGTGCCCGGCCTCCGCTGGCCCTATGGGCACCCGCGGCATTAGCGGATATCTCGTTTACCTTTTTTGATTGAATCTTCAGGGTCGACTTTCCGTAACCGGAACTGCCGATCGCAGCGATATCGTCCATAGCAATGGAAAGTGCGTCCAATCCCCCTTTCAACAACTGATCGCACGCCCCCTGATTAAATGAAGTGGATGGGCGCGATTCCCTCCAGACCATCTCCCCGTCGTTTACAAATACGACCTTGATGGCCGAAGAACCGATGTCTATTCCGGCTGTAATCATTGCTATCCTTTCAAATTGGAGACATTTGCAGTCTTTGGCTTTCAGACAATTTCAGCAAAAGCCTCCAGACGCAGCAGCAGGCTTTTACTATCCTCCGGCGAATGATCCGTTTCAATTCTCAAAAAATGAAATCCGTTTTCCCGCAGGGTCTGCTCCATCCTGAAGCTGCCGATATCATAGGGGTGGCAACCCTTGAGGATGTGCAGCACCAGGCCGCTGATATTGCGACGTCGCATAGTATCCATGATATTGGACAGACGCCGCTTATTATCACTGTAGGTCGGACAACTACACCCCAGATGCCCCCCCTCCGCCAGGGCCTGCAACATAGCAGCTTCCGAATGATCGTCACTGACCGCAACAGTGGAAAGAACCCGTTCCGATGTACAAAGTTCATCAGCAGCAATCTGAAGCCCGGCCTCCTCGATCAGATTAAATACCTTCAGGTTCGGATAGGTGACTGGTGAACCGGCCAGAAAGATCCGACGTCCCGGTGACGCATCCGGCAGATTTATGGATAACAGCGCCTCGAGCGCATCGCACCACCCATCCAGATCACCCATCATCAGGGCATTGGTAACCACAAGACACCAGACCGCCGCAATACGCCCCTGTTCACGCAGTTCCAGCAGGCTTCGCAGAAGCGCTGCTGCACGGGCATAAACAACCATTGAACGCAGCAAGTCACGCCGTGTTATCCTGCGTCCGGTTAACGTTTCCAGCGCCGTTTTAAGTTCCGTTATCTCTTCCAGCCAGCGCCGACAGCCCCGCTCGCTATCCTTCATGTGCGGCAATTCCATAACCTGAAGTTGTTTGACCCGTCCCTCAATCAACTCAGGCAGGCGTGTCATCCAATCACATGTCCCGGCAATCACCGTCATATCGGCACCGGCCTCAATGGAGTCATCCATCAGAAATGAGCTCAGACATGACTTGAACAGCGGGCAGGAGAGCGCCGGCAGCCTGGATGCTGCCAATTCCTGCCTTGAAAGTGCGTTGCCGCAGAAACGATAGGGGGTAACCCCGGCCGCATGAAACAGGATCGCCGGAACCTGCACGCAGTTTACCGCGGCAAGCGGACGGTTAAAGCGCAAACGGAACTGCTCCGGCTCGGCATGTATGGCGAGCAGTTCCAGAAAATAACGATAACCAGGGCGGTAATCATCGCGTGCTGTAAGCGCTGCGGCACCATTCTGATATTCCCGCTGCACCCGCTTTTTGATTTTATTCTGTTTTTCTTCGCTGATGACAGCGCTCAAGGCTTCCTTCTCCCGCTCAGTTTTCTGACCACAGCGGCAAATGACGATGAAAACAGGGTCAGCCGAAACCATTTGAATGTCAGGGTACCATCACCGGGACAGGCCTCGGCGCACCTCATGCACCCAATGCACTCTTCCGTGTGAATCTTCTCCACAGTCAGCTCCGCATGCACCGCCTGTATATCCATCGGACAGTTACGACGACACCCCCCGCAGCCACTGCAGCGGGGGATCTTTTTAAGCAGATACAAAGCGCCAAACCGATCGAAAATACCGATCAGTGCCAGCATGGGACAGAATATGCAAAAGAAGCGGTCTTTGAAGAACATACCAACCACGACCATTGCCGTCAGAAACATGGACAGCGCAGACATGACGGTTGTGATTCCGTTGGTCAGATCGATGGAGAAGTACTCCGTTTTTCCAGTGAACAGCGGCATAATCGGCTTTGCCGGACAGATCTGACAAAACGGGAGGCTGAAATCATCATGCAGCCCCAGATTGGCAATCATCAACGGCAGAATCAGCAGCAAACCCAACAGCAGATATTTAATCCACTGCAGCCTGACTGTCAGCACCGTTGCCCAACGCGACTCACGGATATTCAACCTGCCCCTGACAGCGGTTATCCAATCCTGCAGAGTTCCAAAGGGGCAGATCCAGCCGCACCACAACCTCCCCAGCAACAGGGTCAGAACCAGAAAACCGGCAAACATAGCCAGCATTTCAAGGCCCCGATAGCTGAACAGGGCTGCCAACGGCATTTCCAGCCCCCAGAATGAATTCTGCAGGGCCATCAGATAGCAATGACCGGCACACATTCCACTATACGGACATGAAAGGCAGGGCAGAAAGTGTCCCAAGCGCAGACCGAAGCGGCCACCGTAGGTCAGGACAACGAAACTGAGCAGCTGCACCACGTTTCGATAATCAGCAAGCTGCACGGTCGTTCCCCCTTCTGCGACAGATCACGACCCCACCGGTCAGCAGCAGTGTCCCTCCAAACAGCAGCAGGCCATAACCCTGATGACGATGGATGGTTCTGTTGCGGTGCAGCTGCATTGAATTTGTGGATACCTGGCGTTCAGCACCATCAATGGTTTCCACGGCCAGTACCGTCTGTTTGAACGCCTTGACACTTTGACGGTTCAGAGTCTGATCATCGAGAATGGTGATAGCGGTAACGCCGTCGGCAGCGGCATGAATACTCTCTGGCGGCAGGTTCCGGTCAAGGAGCAGGATTTCCCTTACGGCCGGAGATGTGCTGACCAAAACCCGCTCCCCGACCTGACGCCAATAATGGAACTGCGGAACAATTTTTAGTCGTAATACGTTATCACCTTCATCTACCGGGGGAACAACGCGCTTTCTTGTAAAGCGGCTGTAGGCCGATTCAGCCCGGTAAATTGTTCGCCGCTGGTCAGCTGAATCCCAATCTGCACGAAAAATCATACGATCATGTTCACGGCTTTTGATCCTGATCACGCCATCCCTGTCCAGTGATTGAACTGGAATAACAATTCTTTTCCACCCCTTGCCTTCGCCGCTGTCGATCAGATAATACAGTTCAATGCCCTTCAATCCCTGGACACCACCCGTCGCAGGAAACAAACCGAAATTAAATTGAACCGGAATCATTGCCGCACCACCGGCCACCCGCTGTCGTTCGCCGAACGATATCCAGAGGTATTTCTGATCCGGCTGCTGGGCTGTTGCTGCGCTGGAAAAAAGAAATAACAATCCAACAAGCAATGGCAGACCGATATATTTGAGTCGCTTGCAAAGGTCCCATTTTGTCATTTCCAAAACGATTCTGGTCTGAAATCCAGATTTTAACGGTTTAAAAAGTCTGGATACCCGATAGGGGCCTTCGGAGATGACATTTTTTTGACAACAGACTTGTTTCAGAAAATCAAAAATCATAAGAGCCTCTTGCAAAACCCTTCGACAGGCTCAGGGTGAACGGATTTTAGACTGGTAAATATCCGGTATTCCGTTCATGGTGAGCTTGTCGAACCATGCAAGAAATACTTTTGCAAAAGGCTTATAATTGAAGCGTTTGAAGTTCCTTCCCCTCAAACATCGCCAGAAGCTGTCGCGCTGCGGATGTGGGTGAAATTCGTCCGTCCACCACCATTCGTTCCATAATCGGCAGATTCATCCTGATTGAGGGGTGGTTGTAAAAATTACGTTTCAACTGCTCCGTAACCATGTTATTGACCCAATCAATATTCTGCTGATGACGGCGTCAGGAAAATGCCCCCGAGGCGGTGGTTGCCGTTCTGAATTCTTCAATAACACCCCAAAGTTCACCTATGCCGTCTCCCGTATAGGCGGAACAGGTCAACGCCTGTGTCTTCCACCCCTCCGTCGAAGGTTGCAGATAGTGCAAAATCCGCTCGTAATCTGCCCGCGCCGCATTGGCACGCAACAGGTTGTCGCCATCGGCCTTGTTGACGACAATCAGATCGGAGCGTTCCATGACCCCCTTTTTAATTCCTTGCAGTTCATCACCGGCACCGGCAATCTGCAACAGTAGAAAAAGATCGACCATGGAACGCACGGTTATCTCACTCTGTCCAACACCGACGGTCTCGACAATAATCACATCGAAACCAGCCGCCTCACAAACGATCATCGTCTCACGGCTTTTACGCGCCACCCCGCCCAAAACGCCACCGGATGGGGATGGACGGATAAAGGCGTTCTTATTGCGTGACAAGAGTTCCATACGGGTTTTATCACCCAGAATGCTGCCGCCGGTAACACTGCTGCTGGGGTCCACGGCAAGCACCGCCAGACGGTGACCCATCTCGCAGAGACGCAGACCCAACGTTTCAATGGTCGAACTTTTGCCAGCCCCCGGCACCCCGGTGATACCGATGCGGATGGTCTCGCCGGAATAGGGAAGCAAACGGGTCAGCATCTCCTGGGCTGTCTCCTGATGCCTTTCGGCATTGCTTTCCACCAGGGTAATCGCGCGGGCCAGAATCGTACGGTTACCCGAGAGGACACCGTCCACATATTCATCAACCGAAAGCTCGCGACGCCTTACGGTTGGCTGATGACTGACAACATTGCTGTATCCGCCAGACATGCCGTCATGTCGGCTCTTAACCCCGGACATGACATTGGTTGTAAAACCGTCATTTTCACCGGCGCACTCCGGAACCCATTCAGGCCGGTTGACTTTATCGTTGTTCATTCCGTTATCCTGTCCCTGATTCTTCGTGGTTTAAAGCGCCCTCTCCTTCAAGGGGAGGTTTGGAGAGGGGGGAGGGGGTAAAATCCCCCTCCCCGGAAGCGGTCAGACCCTATTCATGTCCAAGTCTGGCATTCAGCTTTTCAAGCACCTTGCGGGCGGCAACCGGAATAACCGTACCTGGTCCAAAGATCAGCGCCGCGCCGTTGGCATACAGGAATTCATAATCCTGGGCCGGGATAACCCCGCCAATAATGACCAGAATATCCTCACGGCCACGTTTTTTAAGTTCCTGCACCAGTTGCGGCAACAGGGTGTTGTGGCCGGCGGCCAGCGAACTGAAACCGACCACATGCACATCGTTTTCCACCGCCATATCGGCGGTCTCTTCCGGTGTCATGAACAGCGGGCTGACATCGACGTCAAAACCGAGATCGGAAAAGGCGGTGGCGATCACCTTGGCGCCACGGTCATGTCCGTCCTGGCCGATCTTGGCAACCAGCTTCCTCGGCCTGCGACCTTCGCGCTTTTCAAATTCGGCACACATGTTACGAACCGCCTCGAACTCCTCCGCCTCGGCATATTCAGAACTGTAAACGCCGGAGATGGAGCGGATAACCGCCTTGTGGCGCGGATAGACCTTCTCAATGGCGTCGGAGATTTCTCCCAGACTGGCACGAGCCTGGGCCGCCTGAACGGAGAGTTCCAGCAGGTTGCCGTTGTCGCGTGATTCAGCAGCCTTGGTGATCGCCTCCAGCAACTGGCGCACCTTTGTATTGTCACGTTCAGCCCGCAGTTTTTTCAGACGTTCGATCTGCGAGATACGGACGGCAGTGTTGTCGATGGAGAGAATATCCAGTGGATCCTCCTGCTCCAGACGATATTTATTAACGCCGATGATCGGCTCGAAGCGGGAATCGATACGGGCCTGTTTTCGGGCGGCCGCCTCTTCAATACGCATCTTGGGGAGACCGGTTTCAATCGCCTTGGCCATGCCGCCCAGTTTTTCAACCTCGACGATGTGTGCCCAGGCCTTTTTACGGAGCTGGTCGGTCAGCCACTCCACATAGTAGGAACCGCCCCATGGATCGATGGATTTGCAGATGGCGGTTTCACTCTGCAGATAGATCTGTGTATTACGGGCGATACGGGCCGAGAATTCAGTCGGCAGGGCGATTGCTTCATCCAGTGCATTGGTGTGCAGCGACTGGGTATGCCCCAGGGTGGCGGCCATGGCTTCAATACAGGTTCTGGCCACGTTGTTGAACGGATCCTGTTCGGTCAGACTCCAGCCTGATGTCTGCGAATGGGTCCGCAAGGCCAGTGATTTTGGATTTTTAGGGTTGAACTGTTTGAGCAGTTTCGCCCAGAGCAGACGCCCGGCACGCAGCTTGGAAACCTCCATGAAGTAATTCATCCCCTCGGCCCAGAAGAATGATAGGCGCGGGGCGAACTTGTCCACGTCGATTCCGGCAGCGATACCGGTGCGGATGTACTCCAGACCATCGGCAATGGTATAAGCCAGCTCGATGTCATTGGTGGCGCCCGCCTCCTGCATATGATAGCCAGAGATACTAATACTGTTGAACTTGGGCATAAATTTGGAGGTGTATTCGAAGATATCGCCGATGATCCGCATCGAACCTTTTGGTTCATAGATGTAGGTATTACGCACCATGAACTCCTTGAGGATGTCGTTCTGGATCGTACCGGCCAGTTGGTCCAGACGGGCCCCCTGTTCCAGGCCGGCCACGATGTAGAAGGCCAGAATCGGCAGAACCGCGCCGTTCATGGTCATGGAGACGGACATCTCGTGCAGTGGAATACCGGAGAAAAGAATCTCCATATCCAGAATGGAATCAATGGCGACACCGGCCTTGCCGACATCACCGACAACGCGGGGGTGGTCCGAGTCATAACCACGGTGAGTGGCCAGGTCGAATGCTACGGAAAGACCCTTTTGCCCCATGGCCAGGTTGCGGCGATAAAAGGCGTTACTCTCCTCGGCGGTGGAAAAACCGGCGTACTGACGGATGGTCCAGGGTCTCTGCACATACATGGTCGGATACGGTCCGCGCAGATTAGGGGCGATACCGGCGGAGAAGCCGAGATGCTCGATACCGGCAATATCATCTTCGGTATAAAGAGACTTAACCGGTATCTGCTCGTTGGTCATCCAGGTCGGTGACTTGCCGATGTTATTTTTCAGTGACTCTTCCCAGCTCTTCTGATCCACATCCTTTTTAACCGGGTTATAGGCTATATCGCTAAATTTTGGAAAAGTGCTCATCTCTACCGTACCCCCATATATTTTTCTTGAAGTTTCTTGTTGATCTCATAGCAGTTGGCACGCACATGAATGAAATCATCAACACCAGCCGCAATGAAATCCTTCTCGGCTTCAGCCGGTTGTTTTCCGGCTACAATCACGGTTATCTCCGGTTTGGCTGCCTTGATTCTGGTCGCAATGGCCGAAACATAGTCCGGATATGTGGCGTCGGTGGAACAGATCACCACCACCTCTGCCTGCGATGCCAACGCGGCATCTGCTGCTGCGTCTGCCGTCTCAAATCCGTTGTTGTTAAGCATCTCGAAGCCGGCCACCTCGAAAAAGCCGCAGGCAAAATCGGCACGTGGCTTGTGCTGAGGTATTGGCCCCATGTTCGCCAGGAACAGCTGCAGGTTCTTACCGTTCTCTTCTTTATAAGCCTCGGTATGTTTCCGCATTTTTTCAAAGGCCTCCGAGGCCCGGTGAATATTCAGCGCAGTAATGCACTCCCGAGCTTGATCCAGATCGGCGATAACCTCGTAAATATCTGACAGGTTAGCCCCTGCCTGAACAGCGCTGATGGCCAGCTCCAGCGCATTTTCCCCGTCTGCGCCAAAGGCGGTCTCGATTGATTGCAGCTGGCCGGCGAGTGAAAGGTGAACATGACTTTTACGGTAATCTGCAACAGCGGCGCTTCTGACCTTTTTCAGTTCTTCACGATCTACAGATGGGATCTCAATCCGCTTTTCCGTGAGGTTGGCGTACATATTGGTGCCCAGAATGACATCTTGACGGGCCTGTATGCCCTTGGCTCTTTTGGCAGCCGTTGCCGCACAGATATCCTGCGGTCTGCCGGCTTTAAGAGCTGCCGCCATTCCACCATCCCCTTCAAGCTCCTGAAAGATACCCCAGGCAGAACGGGCAAACTGGTCAGTCATCTTTTCGATGTAATAGGAACCGGCCCCCATGTCGATCGGCATGGTGAAACGGGACTCTTCCTGCAGCATGACCTGAACGTTGCGGGCAATCCGGCGGGAGAAACGGTCCGGCGTACGAATCGGTTCATCAAATGGTGCCAGGTGCATGCTGTCAGCACCGCCAACCGCGCCGGAGAAGCCTTCGCTGGTTATGCGCAGCATATTGACATACGGATCAAAGACGGTTTTGTTGTAGGCGGATGTGCGGCCATGGATGGACATCTTCTGGGACTCTTCGTTTCCACCAAATGCAGCCACCAGTTGGCTCCAGAGAATTCTTGCCGCACGCAGCTTGGCAATCTCCATAAAGAAGTTGGAGCCGAACGAAAAGCCGAAACGGATAGATGGCGCCACCTGATCAATCGTCAGGCCGCGACCAATCATCTCACGCAGATATTCCGCCGCTGTTGAAAGCGCAAAGGCTACCTCTTCCGTGGAACTGGCCCCGGCGTTATGGTAGGGGTGTCCCTGAATAAAGATAGTCTGCAATTTTGGGGCATTTTTGAGTGTCCAGTTGATGGTCTGGTAGATGCTGTCATAGGCAGCCTTGAGAGATATTCCGCTTTTACCCTCGGCCGCCAGTTCTCCCAGCGGATCACAACCGATGCAGGCCTCCAGTTTGTCGATACCCTTGTTCTCCTCCTTGAGAGCGGATGCGAACAGGGATATCATCGGCAGCGCAGTTGCCCCGGTGTAGCAGATGACACTGATTTTGTCGGTGTTAATCTCGTGGATAGCTGCTTTAAGATCCGCCAGTGATGAGAGGGAAAGCCCCTGAAGTCCGACCTGACATGCCTCGGCCTCGGCCGGTTCAATCCCTTTGCGGGTTGGAGGATCAAGAACGATGTTGAGTGATGTCTGCCCTCTGGCGATATCAAAACGCGCCTCGGAGTTAAAATCCTCCGGCAGTACGTCGCTAATCTCCTGACTGATCTTCCATGGCGCATCGATGAAACCGTTCGGACGGATACTGCGTACATATGGCTGAAAGCCCGGTTTTGATTTCAGGTGCGGCAAACCGTCGATATCCTCAGCGCAGTAAATCGGTTCAATGGTCAGATTTTCATAAGTTTTGGTATACATGACCTTGTCGAAGGGGGCGCCTTTCAGGGCCGCTGTAGCCTCCGCCTTCCACTGTTCTTTTGTGGGCCGTTCAAATTCATCAAAAAAACCCTTATCGGCGTCAATTCCGGTTACATCAACCGTCAATCCAGTTTCTTCCATTTTTCTCTCCCTCTGTATTTTTGGTTGTCAACAAATCAAATGTATTCAGCCGCTGTTCTGTCAGTGAACTGCGCCACTCTTTTGTCACCAACTGTCTTATTCTCTCTAATCTATCTTCCTCAAGCAGCAGCGGATGTACCGTCGTGCGAAACTGATGGCTGATTCCGCTCTTTCTGATCATATCTGCCGATATGGCAGCAGGAACCCCGCTATCCTGCACATTTGTAATCAGGGGGTATTCCGCAAAAGGGGCCTTTATATCCATTCCGATCCAATCCAGATATGGCAGCAACGCCCCCACTGTTTCGGGACAGGGACCGGCCGTATGAATACCGATCCTGAAACCCATTGAACGGATTTCGGCCGCAGCGCCAACAATATCCTTCTGCATGGTCGGTTCACCGCCGCTAAAGACAACCGCACCCAGCAGTTGCCGCCGTTTTTCCAGAAATCCTATGATTTGCTCCCATTCAGGGGCGGATTCATTCTGTTCAGCCGATATCAGGTGGCGGTTCTGACAGTATATGCAGTGCCACGGACACCCCTGACAGAAGATTACCGCTGAAAGTTCATCGGGATAATCAATACTTGTGCAGCGGGTAATTCCGCCGATTTTCAACATGTTACTTTGATTTGGCTTCATTGAAGTATTTGCGCTGGCTATGTTCTCCTTTCTTGCCGGTATTGAATGAATCTACCGGACGGTGATAGCCCATCACCCGCGTCCAGACCTCACAACGCTGGCGGGGCTGGTCCATGTTGTCAGCTTTCATGTTATCCATTTTACTGTTCATGTGTCTGACTCCTTTGTCTGCTTTTTGCCGCCAATTCCTGATCGCATAACGGACAGAAGTGGTGCTCGCCCGCCAGATAGCCATGTTTGGGGCAGATTGAAAATGTTGGTGTAATCGTCAAATACGGAATCCGGTAGTTGCTCAACACACGCTGGATCAGCTTGCGGCAGGCGACAGCCGATGAGACCGGCTCGGCCATATAAAGGTGGAATACCGTTCCGCCGGTATATTTGCGCTGCAGCAGCTCCTGCAATTCCAGCGCCTCGAACGGATCATCGGTGAAACCAACCGGCAGCTGCGATGAATTTGTATAAAAGGGTGCGTCAACGGTTCCGGCCTGGAGCATATCCGGAAAACGTTTGCGATCCTCCCTTGCAAAGCGATAAGTCGTACCTTCGGCCGGCGTCGCCTCCAGATTGTACATATTTCCGGTCTCTTCCTGAAACGCCAGCATGCGGCTGCGGATGTGGTCCATAAAACGCCCGGCAAACGCCTGTCCGCAGGCTGCCGTGATGTCATAACCATCACCGCTGAAGTTGCGGATCATCTCATTCAGCCCGTTGATACCAATGGTGGAGAAATGGTTACGCAACGTTCCCAGATACCGTTTTGTGTATGGAAACAGTCCGTTATCCATATGACGCTGGATCACCTTGCGTTTGATCTCCAGGCTTGCCTGGGCCATTTCCAGCAGTTCATCCAGCTTTCTGTACAATCCGCTCTCATCGCCGCGGTATAAATAACCAAGCCGGGCGCAGTTGATTGTGACCACGCCAATCGAGCCGGTCTGCTCCGCCGATCCGAACAGGCCGTTACCACGCTTGAGCAATTCCCGCAGATCAAGCTGCAGACGGCAGCACATGGAGCGGACCATATTCGGCGTCAATTCTGAATTGAGAAAATTCTGGAAATAGGGCAGTCCGTAGCGGGCGGTCATCTCGAACAGCCGCTCGGCATTCTCGCTTTCCCAAGGAAAATCGGGGGTGATATTGTAGGTTGGAATCGGAAAGGTAAAGACCCGCCCCTTGTCATCACCGGTGGTCATGACCTCGATGTAGGCGCGGTTGATCATGTCCATCTCCGTCTGCAGCTCGCCGTAACAAAACGGCATCTCCTCACCGGCAATGACCGGGTGCTGTTCCTTCAGATCATCAGGACAGGTCCAGTCAAAGGTCAAGTTGGTGAAGGGGGTCTGTGTTCCCCAACGGGAGGGCACATTCAGATTGAAGACCAGCTCCTGTATGTTTTGACGTACATCGTTATAGGTTAAATTCCCCTTGCGGATAAATGGCGCCATGTAGGTATCAAATGAACTGAACGCCTGTGCTCCGGCCCACTCGTTTTGCAGCGTCCCCAGAAAGTTTACGATCTGACCGATTGCGCTGGACATATGCCGTGGCGGTGCGGCCTCCACCTTGCCGGAAACACCGTTGAACCCCTCCCCCAGCAGCATGCGCAGTGACCAGCCGGCGCAGTAACCGGAAAGCATATCCAGATCGTGGATATGCAGCGATCCATCACGGTGCGCCTCACCGGTTTCGGGTGGATACACATGATTAAGCCAGTAATTGGCCACCACCTTTCCGGAAACATTCAGAATCAGACCGCCCAGCGAATACCCCTGATTGGCATTGGCATTCACCCGCCAGTCAGACTGCTCGAGGTACTCATTGACCGATGCCGCCACATCGACAACGGTTTTACGATCCTGGCGCATCTTGGTATGCTGTTCACGGTAGACGATATAGGCACGGGCGGTTTTAAAGTGATTGGCTGATATCAGCACCTGTTCGACAACATCCTGAATATTCTCGATATGCGGCGCTTCATGGGCAAACTTGTGCTGCAGGACCTTCAGCACCTGGGCGGTCAGCAGTCCGGCCTCAAGATCGTCAAACTCGCTGCTCACCTGCCCTGCACGAAGTACGGCGGAACGGATTTTATCCCCATTGAAGGCAACACGGCTGCCGTCACGCTTGATTACATGTTGAAGAACGCTCATATAATTCCCTTTGTGGCGCTGTTTATTATTGTTTCCATTGGCTGAACTCTCCGCTCCCCCGGTTCCAGTCCAGATAGAAGATCGCCGTCTCTTCCGATTTGAAACTGAAGCGCTTACGCCCACCCTGCAGCAGGGCGCTTTCAGCATCCCTGAAATCCAGCTCCGGTTCCCTGCCGGTACGGTTATTCACAATCAGCGGCAGCCCGCTCTCAGCAGAGCGGCGCTCCCAGTAATCACGCGGCCCCATGCTTTCATGGGGCGGCCAGTTTGCTGGTGATATCAATATCTGCGCCCCCATATTCCTGTAACGCATGGCCTGCTCCGGTTTATAGGCATCGGCGCAGATCAGCAGCCCCAGCGGAACACCGTCGATATAAAACAGATTGTTTTCGGCCCCCTTATCGGCCCAGTTTTCAGCCGGGCCGTTAACAACCCGATGTTTACGGTAGGTGCCGTGAATCACGCCATCACGGCCGATAACCACAATGCTGTTATATAGTCTTCCTGTCAGCCCATCTCTTTCGGCGATTCCAACAAACAGTGTCACCCCCCTGCTGACGGCCAGTCGAGCAAGTTTTTTAATCCAGATATCCGGAAACGGTTCAATCCAGCCGGTGCCGATCCGTTTGGCAAAGTTGTAACCACTCTCCGCCAGTTCCGGGGTGACAATCCAGTTCGCATGGTTATCCGCCGCACGGTTGATTGCGGTCTCGATCAGAACGCGGTTCCCTGCCACATCCCCCGGCCTTGCATCAAAGTGCACAAGGGCAATGCGGATGGTATCGGCCATGCTGAGCCCGTTTGAACAGAACAAGGTCAGAAGGGTGAATGCCAGCATGACCATCAGCCTGGACTTCTGCAAACACCTCAGCCGTTTACACATTTAAAGAACGCCTGCCTTTGAAACTGCACGCACAGTTACGGCAGGCAATCTGAAACCATTCTGTTTGCCCAGCGCCTCCACAACCGCCTCGTAGGTCCCCTTGCCAATCAGCTCACCCAGTTTGCTATGCCCGCCGGCATATGTGGCCGGTGGACCGGTTACCCCGGAAACAACGATGATACTGTCGGTGCCGGTACCGGTTGCCTGCACATTGCGTGTATAGCTGCTGGGGACGTTCAGATCCTGTAGCGCTGCCGTTTTGGCCTCTGTGATCGTAATCATGGCGCGCGCCATGGCGCCATCGGTCAGGCGGGCATTGGTCAGCAGCATGATGTTGATAGTCCCCTTTGGCTCCTGCCCCTCCATATGTCGCCCCTCATCCACACCGGTTCTGATTGCATTGGATTTCGCGCCGGCTGTAGCCAGGATTGTCACCGTCAGCGGGCCATGCTGTTTGGTCACCACCGCCAGATTATCCATGTCGGCCGCAGTAGCCATTTTGGTGATCTCAGCCGGATTAAGCCCGAACTTACCGGCAACACTCTTCTGGATATATTCCGTATAGTTCTTTCCGCCACGCCCGTTTTGACCCATAAAGCGCTCACTGACCTTCTGCCAGAGCAGCGGATGGGCTGAATGGTTCATGGCCACCATGGCCTCCACCAGGCCGTCAAAGGTGGACAGGGTTCTGCGCCGCTCCGGGAAAGTAACCAGCAGTGTCTTCTCCCAGAGACCGTCACGTTCGCCCTTGACGACAACAGCCTTGGCATGGATATTTTCAGGTATATCGATTCCCCCCTGCGAAATACAAGGAAGAGCAAACAGCAAACCGGCAACAATGGAAACAATTCGTTTCATGATCTTTGACCTTTAACAGGCTGATGAAGGTTTTATAAGCCTTCAGACAAGTCTGACCAATCCGGCTTGTCTGAAGGCCTGGCAGCAAAACAGATTAGTGGTGATCGCCGCACTGGCAGAGTTCGGTCAGAATGCCGCCGCTTGATTTCGGGTGAACGAAGGCGATGCGTGTTCCATGGGCGCCGTTGCGCGGGGCCTCATCAATCATTCTGGCACCGCTCTCCTTCAGGGATGCAATCGCTGCGGTCACATCATCAACCTGATAGGCCAGGTGATGGATGCCGGTACCGTTTTTTTCCAGAAATTTTGCAATCGGGCTGTCTTCGCTGGTCGGCTCCAGCAGTTCAATCTTTGATTCACCGATTTCAAACATGGCAACACGAACCTTCTGTTCTGCCACCTCTTCAACACCGCACAGGTTCATTTTGAGCATGTCTCGATAAAACGGAATTGATTCATCCAGTGATTTAACGGCGATTCCAACGTGATTAATCTTGGTCAGCATGTTTTCCTCCATATGTTTGATGTTGTAACGGCTAGTTACAATACGATCAGATTTTCCCGCCCCGCTTGAAGCCCCAGGCGGCCAGCCCGATAACGGCAATGAATCCCGATATGAACAGCCATGGTATCGGCGCCGATGCGCCGCCGGACGGCTTCATGGTCGTTTCCACCATTTCAAAACCACTGACCTCCGGTTTTCCGGAGCCCTTGCCGCTGCCGTCGGGGGCCTTTCCCGATACACCCTGTACGGTGCTTTTGGACATTTCACCCGACGCCTTGCCGCTTTTGGCGCTGTCGTTGCTCTCCTTGGCGCTTTTGCTGCCACTCTCTGCGGAACGCGAAGCTGACGGGTTCTTCATGTCGGCCAGCGCCTTGTTAAAACTTTGGTTAAGGGCACTCATTCCCGGTATGGAGAGCAGTGTCGAAGATGTGAATCGGGTCAACTGTGGGTTGTTGCAGGTATGGTCACAGCAGGCTAGCCCCACCTCGCGGGCGGTTTCGGCATATTCCTTTGCCAGGGTCTCCAGCACCTTCTGTTCCGGTTTCCAATACTGTTTGCGGGCGGTTTCCAGCATACGGGCGACAACCGATTGATAGGCCCACATGTTGCCGGATTTGCGGAACATCTCCTTGATGCCGAGGTTATTCTTGTCCAGCACATAGGTCTCGTACATCTCCTGCCACTTGGCCTTGTCCACCGCCTCCGGCACAGTTACCTGCCAGCCCCAGAGATGCTCGGTCACCTTGTCAACGAATCTGGCTCCAGAGTATCCCTCCTTCATCATCGCCTTGATCCAGGCAGGATTCAGATAACGGGCGCGCATCTCCTTGCCCATGACCTTCTCGATGGAGTCCTGGGAAGCTTTGTTGGGGTCGGTCATATTGGTGACGTAGACCTCGGGTGTCTTACCGTCCACAACCCTGATCGCCATGGCGGTCCCACCCAGATATTGAAAGAAATCATCCGTATCGAGAACACCAATGGTGTTTGTGGAGCGGCTGTGGATAGCGATCTTACTGCCGGAGAGGGCATTTTTAAGCAGCGTATCGCCCAGGTCTTCCTTACCCTGCCTTTCCTTCTCGCCCCAGTATCCCTGGCCGTACATGTGGCTCATCCGCCGGAAGTAGACATCGGCCACATCTTTCTCGCTATCCCAGGTATTGGAGGCAACGATCACCTTGTCCAGGCCGGTTCCATAGGCGCCAGACGGTTCGGTAAAGATGCGCACCGAGGCCATCCGCATGGCCTTCTCCGGGGAGACACCCTTGTCAATCAGCAGCTTCCTGGTCTTGATGGTGTTGCTGCGTACAAGGTTGTCCGGTTCATCCTGGTCGCGGGCAACGGAGACGCCGTTGTCCAGCAGGGACATGAGCTGTGAAAAGATATCGCGATACAGACCCGACGGGACAATCGTCACGTCGATCCGCGATCGTCCCAGTTCTGCCCGCGGAATTGCCTCAACCCCGATTACCCGGCCACGCTCATCCCACCTGGGTCTGACACCCATCAGATACATGATCTGAGATTCCATCACCCCTTCGTGACGGATGGTTTCCGTGGCCCAGATATTAAAGGTCAATTTGTCCGGATATACGCCATGACGCTTGCGATACCCTTCAATCAACTCCTCGGCCAACCTGGCGCCGGCGCGGTATGTAGCCGGAGCCGGAACCCGGGCCGGATCAAAGGAGTAGAAGTTTTTGCCGGTCGGCAGCGAATCGGGGTT
Source organism: uncultured Desulfuromonadaceae bacterium (assembly GCA_964292275.1). Taxonomy (GTDB): domain Bacteria; phylum Desulfobacterota; class Desulfuromonadia; order Geobacterales; family Pseudopelobacteraceae; genus CAXYUZ01. The sequence goes on along the minus strand of CAXYUZ010000046.1, from coordinate 4,910 downwards.
GCGGATCGGATCATTGCCAGTTCCAGCGGGGATATAGCGGCCGGAGAGTGCCGCTACAAATGAGTCCAGTTCCCGCGGCCCGCTCCGTTCAATGGCCTGTTCCAGTTTGGCAATCCGGCGTTCACGCTCCGCCGGAGATAATCCCTTTTCAATGGAGATGATTGCCTCGGCGGTACTGCGACGATATGCTGCATCCGGAGATTTACCGAACGTATGCAGCCCGAAGGGGGTTCTGGTCTCAGAGATATCCTTGATATAATCATCCAGCAGTTCAACCTCTTCGGCAGTGCGGATTGATTTCAGTTTCAGATCGGTAAGCATGCCGTTTTTGGATACAATCCGGTTGATCTCGTCCAGCTTGGCACCTGCCAGTTGCGGCGATTTCTCCCGGGCGCTGTTGTAGTCACTGATCAGCGCAGCCAGCTCCTTCAGGTCACGGTTCATACCAGCCTTGTCAAAGGGAGGGGTCATATAGTCGATGACCACCGCCATTCCGCGCCGCTTTGCCTGCAATCCCTCACCGACATCATCGACGATGTACGGGTAGATATTGGGAATATCCTGAATCATGATTTCAGGCGGATCCTCCCTCGTGAAGCCAACCTCCTTGCCCCCCAGCCACTCATGGGTTCCGTGGGTGCCGATATGCGCCACCGCATCGGCCTTGAAGCCCCGTTTCAGCCAAAGATAAAAGGCGATATATTGGTGATGTGGAGCTATATTAACGTCATGGTAGGCCTTTTTAATGTCCTGCTCCCAGCCGCGTGTCGGCTGCGGTGTCAGCAGTATGTTTCCGTAACGGACTCCGGGCAGGATCAGGAATTTTTTACCATTATCATCCCGCCAGGTCATGATGCTGCTCTTATCCGGTTCGCCCCAATCCTTGATGACCGCCTTACGGAATCGGTCGGGTAGCTCCATGAACCATGCCTTGTAGACCTGCACCGGAATCATCACCGCGCGGCCGCTTCTGGCCAAGCGGTCAATCTCGGCCGGTGCCCATTTGCCGATGTTGCGACCAAAGCCATGGACATCCGCAAACATCCCTTCCTTGTTCAGGGGTGAATCTGCGGTTGTATACCCCTCCGTTTTAAGACGGTTATAGATCTCGAAAAGACTTTCCGGCAGTACGTTAAGGTAGGCGGCACCGATATTCTGCTTGCCGGGGGGATAGTTATAGTAGATCAGCGCCACCCGTTTATCACGGTTCGGCTTCTGCTGCAGATTGATCCAGGCCCGGATCCGCTCAATGGCCCGATCGACCCGCTCTGGAATCGGCGCCACGGTGACATATTCCAGCCCGCTGGTCTTATCAACGGCTTTTTCACGGGAGGCAACAACGGTGGGCTGAATAATGCCGGCCAGTTCAGGCAGGCCGACCATGGAACTGCGCTCGAAGATATCCAGTCCGACCGGTGAATACATCCATTCTTCCAAGGACTGGGATGCCAGGGTAATCACATCAATCACCGGCACCCCAAGGCGTGTCAGAATCGGAATTGCCCGCTGCGGCGATACACCGACCTTCAGCGCAACCCCGATAACCGCCTGAACACGGGGCGTACCATCGGCGTTGATCATAAACCGCTCAACGGCGACCTCCGACGGATAGCCGAAGACCGGCAGGACATTGAAGTTTTCCTGTTCCAGCCGGTCGATGATCGCATCAACCAGTTGGGTTTCGCCATTGTCAAGGTTTGTCTTGAAAAAGGGGATCCCGACCCAGGGACGGCCGCTCTTGGGGCGGTAGGCCCGCAGATACTCAGTGTAGTCAGTGATAACCCCATGCCCGTTTCTCAGGTAAAACCCCTCATGTGGCGTTGCCACGGGCGGTTTGCTCTCAACGGCAAGACCGCAGTCCCGTTTGAGCAGGTACAGCACCAGTTGGGTAATATTCTGAATGCCATTCTCTCTGTAGTAACGATTGACGTTTTCATCGTTGATCAGCCCCATTTGACGATCCTCTTTGCCATAGGAGCCGCCGACGGCATAGACCTTGACGCCGTTGGCGATCATTTCCGCCAGCCTGGGTTTCAGATGCTCCACCAGCCGTCGATCCATGATATGGATGATCCCGATCCCGGGTGCATTGGCCGATTTTCCGGCTTTATTCAATGACTGACGGATTTTTAGCGCTGTTTTTCCGGTGATGATCTCGAAATGGAGATTGCCGCTTTGCTGCGGATATTGGGCACGTATGTTTTTAGCAACACCAATGGCAGTCCTAGAATTGAAGTCCCCCAGCATGAGATGCACACTTGTATCCGCTGCGGCAGCAACACCGGCAAGGGACAACAACATACTGAATGCCATCAGAATACGAAAAAGAATGGCTAAAATGTTATTCGGGAACATAGACCACCTTTCCATCCTTCAATTTGTAGGCAGTGCCGAGCCGTTCACCCTGGCCGGAGAGGCGTTTATCGGTCACCTTCTGGACCTTGATCTCCTTCCCCTTTTTGGTGACAATCTCCACCGTTCCGTCCGCCTTCTTCTTCATAACGGTCATATCCGATTTGGGATCCATCATGTCGAGCATGTTATAAGCCATGAACAGGGCAATCATCATGCTGACAATAAAGACAACACTGACATCAAACAGGTTGGCGACACCGGCGATCGGGTCTTCCAGCGGTTCATCGTAACGGTCAAAACGGCCGCGCCGTTTAAGAAAGCTCATCGGCACCTTCCTCATCGGGAATCTCTCGACGGCAGCCGCTTGCCCGCAGTGTCATCTCGGTCATAAATTCCATCTCACGCATATCGGCCCGAACCCATTTCTCCTTGACCATCGCCAGCAAAAAGGCGACCACACTGCAGGCCAGACCAACAACAACGGTGGTAAAGGCCGTTACCATGCTACCCGCCATTTTAGGCATGTCCCCCTGGGCCATGGCGGATAGGGATATCCCCATCGGAATCAGGGTTCCCATCAATCCCAACGCCGGACCGACACGGATGACAAAGCGGATCAGATCCAGTGATTTGATCAGTTTCAACTCACTGGCCTGCAGCAGTCTTTCAAGCGATATATCCAGATCACGGCTGTTTAGCGATATTGCCAGTTCCTGATCCAACGCCTTCTGGTATCGCAAAAGCGACACGTACCTTTTCTGGCGACGGTCGAGCAGTTCGCGCAAGAAGCAGCCGAAGTAAATCACGACCCAGCAGGTCATCAGTACAAGGGCTGTCACAACGGGAAACAGTAAAACAGAAGAAATGACGTAAAGAAAACTCTCCAGACCGGCTAACAGGTTCATCAACGCTCCTTGCGCCTGCCGGCGAGGAAACCGGCAGTCAGTAAAATCAATATGAACAGCAGCACCCCTGAAGCATCAGGGGCGGAGGGGGCACGTGCAGTTTCGGCGGCAAAGGATGAATACATCCCCCGGGCCGCCTCGATCTTTGAGGGGAGAAAGAGTGCCATGATAAAATAGAGACCGATGACGACCATCGACATCCCCAGCGGCACGGTTGATTTGCTCCCTGTCCGGTTGCGCACGGCCATTGCCACAAGCAGCGCCATTACTGAAAAACCCCCACCAAGGAATAGTCCCAGTAAAATTGGTGCCGTCTTGACAACATTCAGCGCTGCCAGCGTTGAAAACGCCATGGCAGATATGCAGACCGGACAGGGAACAACCATCAGAAGCGAGGCCTTGTTCGGCTTTGCCGCCCCGCTTCCATCATCTGACTTCTCTTTTTTAAGTAAAACCAGCGCCCCCCAGACAATCAGACCGGCGGCCAGAAATGTATGTGTATATGGCCCCCGCTGAAGCAGCGGTGCGGCATAGCGGATCAACCGCTCTGCGGAGATGGCAATCAGCGCAAACAGCACGGTGTAGCCGCAAAGTACCAATGACATGCGCCTGAACGTGTAGTTTGCGCCCCCCATGCCGAGGCCGACCTTGATTGCAAATATGCCGAGGCTGAACAACATGCCGCCAATCCAGAGCAAAATATTGAGATCCATCTGTTATCCTTTCAGTAAAAAGAGGGGTGCCAGTACCGGTCAATGGCTGTAGACCAGCACTGACACACCCTTAAAGCCCGCCGAAGGAGCGAACCGCCAACAGATCAACACACCCCCCAGTGTGATTTACAACCTGAGCTGTCAACGATAGGAAAGCGGGCAAAACTATTCATCTTCAATCTTGAATTTAACCGGCAGCAGAACCTTGCATGCCACTGTCAGACCATTTCTTTTTGCCGGACGGTAACGTGAGGCCCTGGCCGCAGCAAGGGTGGCCTCATCAAAACCATGTCCGCCCTTTTCAACCACAACCGCGGAAAGCAGGTTTCCCTTTTCATCCAGCGTCAGACGGAGCACAACCGTCCCCTCACGCCCGACCCTGCGAGCCATGCGGGGATAAGCCGGAACCACCTTATGAATGTATGACGGTCCGTCCGATGAGCCGAAGCTGCTCTCCACTGGAGCTGAGCCGTGCGATCCGCTGCCGCTGGCCGCTCCCTTTGCACTGCCACCACCTGCGGCCGATGAACCACCACCGGGGGCAACACCAGTTCTGCTACTGCCTGTACTCCTATTCACTGCCGGCAAAGCAGAGGACGATGCTGCAACGGCCGCCGGTTTGCTTGCAACCGGTGCAGCACTCTGCACAGGCGCCGGAGTCGCTGCGGCAGCCCTGGAAACCGGCTGACTCGGCGCAGCATGATTTGAAGGTGCCGCCGAACCGTTTCGTCCCGATACGCTCCCCGCCGAGGCCATTTTCTGAGGTAGTTGTAGTGAGCTCATCTCAACCGTCAGGAATTCCGGCGTTTTAGGCGCATGCGGCATGGACGCCACCGACAGCACAGCAACGTGCAAGAACAGCGACGCCGTTATCGGCCAGTATTCCTTGGCCTGATCTAAAACTTGAATGTTAAGTCGCCGTAACATGAGCGCCCCG
>CAXYUZ010000045.1:0-24926 GCA_964292275.1 uncultured Desulfuromonadaceae bacterium | reverse complement strand
ACCTCCTTTGATTTTTTTGAGAAGGTTTAATCGGTGTTGTGATAGAGACTCCCCGCTCCCCGGGTCTTTTTGCCGTCATCCCTTTTTTTTAGTTATGCCATGCCAGTTTCAAATCAAAGATGAAATCAAGGCGGTGAGGATTGAGGCAACGAAGGCGTACAATTCGTACGTTGAGGACCCGAAGACGATTCAACGAAGGTAGCTCTTTGATTTGGAACTGGATAAAGATTGGAGAGTGAGATGGAGCAGGTCTTCATAGCAGGTTGTGGATATATCGGCGAACGGGTGGCTAAATTGCTTCAGGCTGAGGGGAGTGATGTCACCTGCCTGGTTCGGTCTGAAAAGGGGCAGGAAAAGCTTCAGTCAGCCGGTTTCAAGGTGGCTGCCTGGAATCTGGATTCCTTCGAAGGGGCCCCTGAAATTGAATTGGCGGGAAAGACTGTACTCTACTTTGTACCGCCACAGGGTGGGGGAACCGTCGACCTGCGTGCGCGTAATTTTCTGAGGTTATTGATCGGAATGAATCCTCCCGCCAGGCTGGTTTATGCCAGTGCCACGACGGTCTATTCTGGGGCATGGGGTGAGCGGGTTACCGAGGAGAGCGAGACGGTGCCGACAACTGCCATGGGGAAGAGGCGCCTGGATGCCGAGCGACAGTTTCTGGAATATGGGAAAAAGACCGGGACAGAAATTGTAATTTTGAGGATCAGCGGAATTTACGGTGCTGGACGGTTGCCGTTGATGCAGGTCAGCCAGGGGCAACCGATACTGCGCATCGAGGAGTCGGGCCCGAGTAACCGGATTCATGCCGATGACCTGGCCACAATTTGTATTGCAGCGGCAAGGGAGGCTGAGTCCGGCGAAATATTCAATGTCAGTGATAACAACCCCTGCAGTATGACGGAGTATTTTAACGCAGTGGCCGATCTGCTGGAAAAACCAAGGCAGCCGCAGGTAACCATGGAGGAGGCCCATCGGGTAATGACACCGTTGATGTTGTCCTATGTCAGTCATTCACAGATTGTTGATTCAGGCAAGCTGTTCCGCCGGTTAGGGATCAAATTGAAATATCCGACGATCCGTGAGGGTTTGGCGGTTTCACGCCAGTGATAGTCAAGATGAAACAATCTGGTCTGGCAGCTGTCTTTGATCGCTTGTACGGCTATTATGGCCCGCAGGGGTGGTGGCCCGGTGATACCCGGATTGAAATCTGTGTCGGCGCTATTCTGACCCAGAATACCTCATGGCAGAATGTGGAGCGGGCGATTTGTGCGTTGAAGGGTGCCGGTCTTTTGTCCATGGAGGGATTGGTCAGGGTCGATTCAGACCAGCTGGCCCAGTTGATTCGGCCGGCTGGCTATTATAATCTGAAGAGCAAGCGCTTGAAGTCGTTTCTGGATTGGATTGGTAAAAATTTTGACGGCAGTTTTGAGCGCATGTTTGCCGGGGAGTGGCAGATGCTGCGCAATAAGTTGCTGAAGTGTAACGGTATTGGGCCTGAAACCTGTGACTCCATTTTGCTCTATGCGGGGGGGAAGCCGACCTTTGTGGTTGACAGCTACACCAGACGACTGTTTTACCGGCTCGGTTTCTTGCCCGAGGATGCCGGTTATGATCAAACCCGTGACCTGTTCATGGAACAGCTGCCGCCAGACAGCCAGCTTTATAATGAATATCATGCCCTGATTGTTGCTCACTGCAAGCAGTTCTGCACCAAAAAACCGGCCTGCCAGGGTTGTCTGTTTTTGGATGCTTGTAAATTTTTTAAAATATGATATTTGTCTAGCAGCATACGAAATGCTCTTGAAAAACAAACCTTTTGTTGCAAAAGGACATTGCGACACGTATACTGTATACAGATAAGAGTTGCGAGGTTCCACACGGACCTCATTGCCCTGGTAATTTTCCCTCCTAGTTACCAGGGTGTTTTTTGCCTGAAATGCGTTGAGCCGGAAACGGTCTGTTAATTATGCAGAAGGGGCTCCGCTAGTGGCGGAAGAGCGGAATCTGAATGAATAGTATTGTATATATCGGTTTGGGATCAAACCTGGGAGACCGTGAATTAAACCTGCTACGAGCGGTTGCCGAGATCGGAAAGATTCAGGATCTGAAGATCAGCGGTCTTTCCCCGTTTTACGAGACATCACCAGTCGGTATGACGGAACAGTCGCATTTTTATAATGCAGTCCTGCGGCTGGAGACCTCATTGCAGCCGCTTGAGCTGCTGCATTCGCTGCAGCGGATAGAGAATGATGTCTTCAAACGGAAACGATCCGTTCAGTGGGGGCCGCGGACGATCGATCTCGATCTGTTGTTGTATGGTGATCAGCAGATTGATCTGGAGGAGCTGAAAGTTCCCCATCCCCAGATGGCATCCCGCCGTTTTGTACTGCAACCGCTCTCTGATCTGGATCCGGGTCTGATCCATCCTGTGCTGGGGAAAAGCATCGTTAAGATTCTTAAGGGGCTCAAGTCGGACGAGGTCGTCAAAAAGATATGATTTTAAATTGAATTAATAATAGCGGAATCTTTGCAAGAGATTTGGATATCAATAAACGGAGGATGTAATGAAATTTTTTATCGACACAGCAGATGTAAAAGAGATTCGTGAGGCGTATGAACTTGGCCTGGTGGACGGGGTCACCACCAATCCATCACTGATTGCAAAATCAGGGCGCAAGTTTGAAGAGGTTATCAAGGAGATTGTTTCGATCGTTGATGGACCTATTTCGGCAGAGGTAATTTCCCTGGATGCCCCTGGCATGATCGAAGAGGCGCTGAAGCTGGCAATGATTCACAAGAACATTGTTGTCAAGGTGCCAATGACACCGGAAGGTCTCAAGGCAACCAAGGCGTTGACTGAAAAGGGAATCAAGACAAATGTAACCCTGATCTTTACCCCGATGCAGGCATTGCTTGCCGCCAAGGCCGGTGCAAGCTATGTTTCGCCGTTTGTTGGCCGGCTTGATGATATCTCCCAGGACGGCATGGGAATTATCGAGGAGATTCGCACCATTTTTGATAACTACGGCTATACCGCCGAGATCATTGTTGCCAGCGTGCGTAATCCGATCCATGTTCTCAACTCCGCATTGATCGGTGCTGATATCGCAACAATTCCCTACTCTGTCATGATCCAGTTGGCCAAACATCCGCTGACGGATAGCGGCATTGAAAAATTCCTCAAGGATTGGGAAAGCGTTCCCAAGTAGTTTTGCCGTAAGTGCAGATTGCAAAGCCGTCACCCAGCAGGTGGCGGCTTTTTCTTTACCGGATAGCGGGCGGCTGTTATACTTCCGGCCGGATATTTCGCTTGCCAACTTCAAAAAATAACTCGGAAAACATAATGAAAACAGATAACGATCGTCTTTCAATCCTGTTCGCCGCATCAGAGGCCACCCCCTTTGCCAAGGAGGGGGGGCTGGGTGACATCGTCGGCTCCCTGCCGAAATATATGGCCCGCATGGGGCATGATGTTCGTGTGGTCATCCCGCGTTACTATTCAGTCAACCGCGACAAGTACAACCTGCGTCTGCTGCCAGGAACCCTGGTCGTGCCGATGGGGATTATCGGCAATCAGTACTGCGGCGTCTATGAGGGGCGTCTGCCCCATAGTGATGTGCCGATCTACTTCCTGGAACATGAGGGGTATTACGGCCGTGCCGGGCTGTATCAGCAGGATGGTGAGGGGTTTATGGACAATGACAACCGCTTTGTCTTCCTCTCCAAGGCGTCACTGGAATTGTGCAAGATGCTTAACTTCACCCCGGATGTGGTTCATGCCCATGACTGGCACACCGGTGCGGTTCCGGTTCTCCTGAATACATCCTACCTGCATGACCGTTATGTGGGGGACGCTGCCTCGCTGCTGACCATTCATAACATGCAGCACCAGGGGAATTTTTATCCCGGGTTGATGGAGGTGCTTGGGGTTGGCTGGAAGCATTTTAATTTTCTGGAGCTTGAGCATCATGATCAGGTCAACCTGCTCAAGGGTGGTATCAATCACGCCACGCTGCTGAATACAGTCAGCGACGGTTATGCCCGTGAAATCCAGACGCCGGAGTACGGCTGGGGGCTGGAAGATGTCTTGCTCCAGCGGAGTGCGGATCTGACCGGTATCCTTAATGGTGTTGATTATGAAGAGTGGAGCCCGGCGAGCGATCCCTTCATTGCCGCCAATTATACGGCGCGTACGGTCAAGAAGGGGAAGGCGGCCTGCAAAAAGGACCTCCAGTTGGCAGTCGGACTGCCACAGCGCGCCGACGTGCCGCTGTTCGGCGTTGTCTCCCGCATGGTCAAGCAGAAGGGTACCGATGTCCTCGCCGAGGCGATTCATCGCATCCTCGAGATGGACGTTCAGTTTGTTATGGTCGGCAACGGCGAACCATGGGCGCACTTCTATTTTGGCGATATCGCTGCCATGTATCCGGAAAAATTCGCCTGTTATATCGGTTATGATAATGCCCTGGCCCACAAGGTGGAGGCGGGGGCTGATTTTTTTGTCATGCCGTCGGCCTTTGAGCCATGCGGTCTGAACCAGATGTACAGTCTGGCCTACGGTACGCCGCCGATTGTCAGGGCCACCGGCGGATTGGAGGACAGCGTCGAGAATTTTGATGAGAACAGCCTGACGGGCGACGGCTTGAAGTTTTATACCCTGACGGCCACAGCGCTTTACGATACGATCGGCTGGGCAGTCTATACCTACTTTAATAATCCCAAGGGTCTGGCTGCATTGAGGAAAAATGGGATGGAAAAACGTTTTACCTGGGACGATGCGGCCGTCAAGTATGAGGCGCTCTACAAAGAGGCCATTCGCCGCCGCCGTGGGGCAGAGTATTACCGCAACCGCTTTGAGTAGCCAAGCTCTGGAGCCGCTAATCCGCCCATTGATCTGATACCGTGCGAATGCCACTTGTTGGGCAGGATCGCCACAAAAGAGAAACCATGACAACAAAAGCATTTTCAGCACTACAGATAAAGCCGGCCCTGCTTAAAAACCTGGCCTCGCTTGGTTATAAGGAAATGACGCCGATTCAGGCCCACAGCCTGCCGCCCATTCTTAGCGGCAGGGATGTCATTGCCAGGGCCAAGACCGGCAGCGGTAAGACAGCTGCCTTCGGGATCGGGCTGCTTTCAAATATCGACGTTTCCAGGCTGTCACCCCAGGCACTGGTGCTCTGCCCTACCCGTGAACTGGCCGACCAGGTCAGCAAGGAGATCAGACGGCTGGGTCGCCAGCTGGACAACCTTAGGGTGCTGACGCTCTGCGGCGGGGTTCCCTTTGGCCCCCAGCTTGGCTCTCTGGAATACGGCGCCCATGTGCTGGTTGGCACCCCTGGCCGTCTGCTGGATCACCAGCGTCGCGGCAGCCTTGATCTTGGATCGCTGACTACCCTGGTCCTCGATGAGGCTGATCGGATGCTGGATATGGGCTTTCTGGAGGATATCAGTACCCTGATTGCCGCAACCCCCAAAAAGAAACAGACACTGCTCTTCTCCGCCACCTACCCGGAAGCGATTAGCGAGATCAGTTCAACCATGCAGCACGAACCGGTTGAGATTACGGTTGATGAGCAGCATGACAGCGGTGTTATCGAACAGCTGCTTTATCAGGTTGATGATGGGGAGCGGATCGAGGCCCTGCTGCGTATTTTGGGACACTATCGCCCGGAGGCGACTCTGGTCTTCTGCAATACTAAGAAGGATTGTCAGGACGTTGCCGATGCGCTTGATGCAAGCGGGATTGTGGCGCTGGCCATCCATGGCGATCTTGAACAGCGTGAGCGCGACCAGGTTCTGGTCCGTTTTGCCAACAAAAGTGTCTCGGTGCTGGTGGCAACGGATGTGGCCGCCCGTGGACTGGATATCAAATATCTGCCCGCAGTAATCAATTACGAACTTTCCCGCGACCCGGAGGTTCATATCCACCGTATCGGCCGAACCGGACGGGCCGGTGAACAGGGGCTGGCGCTCGGTCTGGTTACCCCCCGTGAGAATCGCAGGGTGCAGGCGATAGAGGCGGCTCTGGACAGTGTAATCCCCCGTCTGGATCTGGACTCAATTCCTCTGGGGACTGACTTGCCGCTTGTGCCGTCCATGGTGACCCTCTGCGTTGATGGTGGCCGTAAAAACAAGCTGCGCCCCGGTGATATCCTCGGCGCCCTGACCAACGAAAGCGGTATCTCGGGGGATGAGGTGGGCAAGATCGCTGTCCTTGATTATCACACCTATGTGGCAATTGTCCGCTCCTCTGCGGATCAGGCCCTGTCATGCCTCTGCCGGAACAGGATCAAGGGGCGTTTCTTCAAGGTTCGCAGGGTATGTTGATCCGATCAGCATCACCTTTAAGCTTGCCGGTTAAAATGCAGCGACGCTGAGGTCGTTTCAGCCATGCCTCCCATTGATCTACAGCAATACATTGCGCTTCTTGAGGCTAACCGGGAACTTCGCCGCATTTGCGTCGCAGTCGATCCGCAGCAGGAGATTGCTGCCGTTACGGACCGGATCTGCAAGCAGCCCGGCGGCGGACAGGGACTGCTGTTTGAACAGCCCATTGGCAGCTGTTTTCCGGTGGCCACCAACTTGTTTGGTTCATCACGGCGGATCTGTCTTGCACTGGGTGTTGATCATCTGGAGAGGATTACGGAGAGGTTCTTCGCTCTGCTGGAACAGATTGAGCAGCCACTCTTTGAAACGCTTGACCGACAGATTGCCGGCCTGGCGGATTTTGCACGTTTCGCCCCTACCTGCTCCGCTCTCCCCGGTGATGATCATCTGTTGATGGATCCGCCAGATCTGACAAAACTCCCCTTTTTACAGACGTGGCCTGGGGATGGCAGTTTTGCCGGATATCCGCGTTATATTACCCTGCCGCAGGTCTTCAGCGCTGATCCGGCCGGCGCTGTCAATTGCGGCATTTATCGTGCCCAGGTCAGGGGAGCGGATCAGCTGGCCATTCGCTGGGGGACGGGAAGCGGTGCGGCTGCACACCTTGAGGCCTACCGGCGGATTGGTGCAAGAATGCCGCTGGCAATTGCCCTGGGAGGGGCTCCGGCGATGACGTTCAGCGCCATGCTCCCTTTGCCGGGTGTTCTGGATGAAATCACCTTTGCCGGATGGCTGGTTGGTTCGGCGGTTGAAATGACGAGCTGTTCCACCATCGGTCTGCAGGTCCCCGCCAGAGCGGAATTTGTGATCGAGGGGTATCTGGATCCCTTTGAAACCGTTGAGGAGGGGCCTTTCGGCAATCACACCGGTTTTTATACCCCTGCCGGGACAGCCGCCCTGATGCGGGTGACGGCCATAAGTCATCGCCGCGATGCTATTTTGCCGGCAACGGTTGTCGGTCCGCCGCCAATGGAGGACTGCTGGATGGGGAAACTCTGGGAGCGGATACTGGTCGCCTTTTTAAGGCGCCTTGTTCCAGTGATAACCGATGTCTGCCTGCCGCTGGAGTGGATCTTTCAGCAGAGCGCCATCATTTCCCTTGCCCGGCCAACTTCTGCCATGGTAAGGGAAACAGCTAACCGGCTCTGGCAGATGGGCTGGTTTTCCAACGCGCGGCTGCTGGTCTTTGTGGATGGGAGTGTTGACCTGACGTCGGCCAGTGCGGTTGCCTGGCGTTTTATCAATGAAACGAACCTGGCTGCTGACTGCTTTTTTGACAGCAGTAGTGTTCGAATGGCAATTGATGCCACCGCTACTGATCCTGAAAGGAAAAGGATTGCCTGGCCTGATGATCTGAATGCACTGGTGTCCAGGCGCTGGCATGAGTACGGGCTGTGAACTTGGCAAATATACGTACGTTGAATCGGACATACTTGAAATGAAAGTGAATACCATGAAAGAAGAGACAGGCTTTTTCAGACAGATTGCAGTTTTTATGGAGATGATCAAATTCTCCCATACAATCTTTGCCCTGCCGTTTGCCCTCTCCGGGGCCTTGCTTGCAGCTGGCGGGATTCCATCGATTCGCCAGCTTGTCTGGATTGTTCTGGCAATGGTGGGGGCGCGTACGGCGGCAATGGGGATGAATCGGCTGATCGATGCCGAGATTGACGCCCGTAATCCGCGGACGGCTGGCCGGGCAATACCGGCCGGTCTGATGAGCAAGGGGATGACGCTGTTTCTGATTATTCTCTCGCTGCTGCTGATGTTTGTATCAGCAGCAGCCTTGAACCCGCTCTGCCTCTGGCTTTCGCCGGTGGCGCTATTTTTTCTGGTTCTCTACTCATACTGCAAGCGTTTTACGTCATTGGCCCATGTTGTCCTCGGGGTCTGTCTGGCGGCGGCTCCCATCGGCGCCTGGGTCGCCATTCGCGGAACGGTTGAGTTGTCAGCCCTGCTGCTGGGGGGGATTGTCCTCTTCTGGGTGGCTGGTTTTGATATTCTCTATGCACTGCAAGATCTGGAATTTGACCGCTCCGCCGGGCTGCATTCCATACCTGTGCTGCTTGGCGTCAATGGTTCGCTCTGGGCCGCCAGGCTTTTCCATCTGGTCATGATCGCGCTGGTTGTCTGGTTTCACGTCCTGATCAGCCCCGGGCTGTATTTCACCGGCGGGATGCTGCTGATTGTCCTGATGCTTTTTTACGAACACTGGCTGCTGCGAAAGGGAGATCTCTCCAAGATGGATGCGGCCTTCTTCAATATGAACGGTTATATCAGTATTGTCTTTCTGCTGAGTTGTGCCGTTGATGTCTTCATGAGGCAGATATGAGCCCCAGGCATTTCTTTCTGGCCATGAGCGGCGCATCCGGGTCGGTGTATGCCCTGCGCCTGGCTGCCGAGCTTTGCCGGAGCGGCAATCGTGTCACCTTTTGCGCAAGCAAGAGTGGACTCCTGGTTTGCCGGGAGGAAACCGGGCTGGATCTTGCTCTGGAACTGTCCCAGGCAACCGCCCGTCTCAAGGAGTATCTCGGTCAGGATGGGGATTTGCAGGTTGTCTCCAGTGAGGATCTGTTTTTTGCCTCGGCCAGTGGCTCGGCCGCACCGGATGTCATGATTGTTGCGCCTTGCAGTATGGGAATGTTGGCGCGGATCGCGGCCGGGATCTCGGGAAATCTGATTGAGCGGAGTGCGGATGTGATGCTGAAGGAACGGCGGCCGCTGTTGCTGGTGCCGCGTGAAACCCCTTTGAGTGATATCCATCTGGAGAATATGCTCCGCCTCAGCCGAAGCGGTGCGCGGATCATTCCAGCCATGCCCGCTTTCTATCATCGGCCGGATTCGCTGGAAGAACTGATCTCGTTTGTTGTCGGCAAGGTGCTTGATCAGGCCGGGGTTGAGCATGCGCTATTCAAGCGCTGGCAGATTTAGCCGCAGGGGATAAAGTCGGCAATGGTCTGGGCAATCTTTTCGCTGTTACTGAGGCCGTTATTAAAAATCAGGTGGTAGGGGGTCAGGTCGTTGGCGTTGCGGTCGATGAATTCGGTGATGAAGCGGTCTCTGGCCTTCTGGTGCTGCTGGATGGTTTTCAGGGCCGTTTCGGCTGGAACATCCATGCTTTTGCTGATGAAGTCGATCTTGAATTTTTCAGCGGCAAACAGCCGGAAGTGGTAGCAGTTTCTCATGGTCTGGGTGATATAGGCTGCCCCGCGTCCGATAATGATTACATTTCCCTCTCCCGCCAGCGAGATCAGGTATTCGCAGAGTAGTTCGAAATGTTCCTTATCGCTCTTCCAGTTGGATGAGAAGGTTGCCAGCACATCATTCAGAAAGCTGCTCTTTTGGCCCAGTCTGTTGAGTATGTCGGCGGAGAGATTATTGTTGCGGGCCACCTCCTCCAGCAGACATTTATCCAGCAGGAGCCATTTTTCACCGCTCTTCTTTTCAAGTAGTTCCTGGAGACGAATGCTTACCTGATATCCCTCGCAGCCGAATTCACGGGAAATTGTGATTGTCGGCCTGATCTTGGGTATGCTGACGCGGGAGAGCGCCTCTTCCTGTCTGCGTCTGTTGAATTCGATCAGTGAGCCGATACGGGTGTCAATAGTAGCTGCGAGCGGGTTTACAGGCATGGCGGTCTCCAGATATTTTGATGCATAAATAAAGCTTGAATATAGCATATAAATTTAATTCCGCAACCGTCCTTCCGGGCAATCGACTTGCAATGATTCTATGGCGTTGACAGCTCTGTTTGCAGCATGTATATCTGCTGAGAATATGTTGAGGTACAATCAAACTTTCAAGGAGTGAAAACAATGGTGACTCATATTGTATTCTTCAAACTGGCCAACCCGACACCGGAAGCGATCAAGACTGTTCAGGACAAGCTGCTCAGCATGCAGGGAAAGATTGAAATGTTGCGCCATCTTGAGGCCGGGGTTGATTTTATCCGTTCCGAACGTTCCTTCGATGTTGCCCTTGTGACCAAGTTTGATTCCCGTGAAGATCTTCAGGCGTATCAGGTGCACCCATACCATAGCGGTGAGGTTATCCCGCTGATGAAGTCGCTCTGTTCGAATATTGCCTCTGTGGATTTTGAGGGGTAATTAGATGTAGAGTGCGGTTTTTTAAGTATAGATTAATAAAACGGTTGCCAAATCCCCTTTTTCGCTCATGGTTGATTGAGATTGAAAAAGGGGATTTTTAGCTTGACTAAATAAACTGTGATGCGTACTATTTTTAGCTGTTGAGTGGATAAAATCCGTTATTTTATAACATCTTGAAAATATACTGTTTTTGTTTTTACTGGTTTTGACGTCGGATCGTTTAGGCATTAAAAATATAGTTGGGCTTAAAGCACCATATATAAACAGGAGGATTGAAAAGATGTCGTATGGAACCCTGCAAGATCGCATTCGCTGCAAGTCGCTTTTGAACAAGGTTGTACCGGTTGAGGAGACCCTCGGTCTTTTTAAAAATGGTATGAACCTCGGTTGGTCAGGATTTACCCCGGCTGGTTACCCTAAGGCGATTCCTATCGCCCTGGCTGATCATGTTGAGAAGAACAATCTGCAGGGTAAGCTGAAATTCAATCTTTTTATTGGTGCTTCCGTAGGTGCTGAGACCGAAAACCGTTGGGCCTCACTCGGCATGATCGATCGTCGCTGGCCTTATCAGACCGGTAAAAATATTGCCGCTGGCATCAATGATGGCACCATCCGTATGGGTGACAAGCATCTCTCTGTATTTGCCCAGGATCTGGGTTACGGCTTCTACACCAAGGATACTCCGACCGGTAAACTTGACTTGGCCATTATCGAAGTATCGGCCATCACCGAAGACGGCGGACTGATTCCAACCGCTTCCTGTGGCGTTATCCCTGAAATTCTCCAGGTCTGTGACCGCGTTATCATCGAGGTCAATACCGCCATGCCTTCATTCGAAGGTATGCATGACATCGTCTGCCAATCAAATCCACCACATCGTGAAATTCTTGCAATTACAGAGGCAGGTTCCAGAATCGGAACAACCTACGTACCTTGTGATCCAAGCAAGATCATCGCTATCGTTGAATCCAAGCATGCTGACAAGGGCCGTGCCTTTGCCGATTCCGATGAATCCTCCATCGCCATTGCAGCGCACATCATGGAGTTCCTCAGCCATGAGGTAAAAGAGGGACGTCTCCCTAAAAATCTGCTTCCGCTGCAGTCAGGTGTAGGTTCCATCGCTAATGCTGTTGTTGGTGGTCTTGCCAATGGCCCCTTCTATAACCTGAGCGTTTTTACAGAGGTTCTTCAGGACGGCATGCTGGATCTTTTCGATTCCGGACGTCTTGATTCCGCTTCTTCATGTTCATTGTCGCTGTCCGAGACGGAAGGCTTCCCGCGCTTCCTTGCCAACCGTGAATTTTATGCGCCAAAGATTACACTCCGTCCGCTTTCCATCTCCAATAACCCGGAGCCGATTCGTCGTCTCGGCGTTATTGCCATGAACACCCCGCTGGAAATCGATATGTACGGACATGCCAACTCCACGCTGGTCAACGGTACTCGTATGATCAACGGTATCGGCGGTTCCGGTGACTTCCTCCGTAACGGCAAGCTGAAAATCATGCATACACCTTCAACACGTCCATCCAAGACCGACCCGATGGGTATCTCCTGTGTTGTGCCTCACTGCCAGCACATCGACCACACCGAGCATGACCTCGATTGCGTGGTTACCGAGCAGGGTCTGGCCGATATGCGCGGACTGGCACCGAAGGATCGTGCCAAGCTGGTTATCGAGAAGTGTGCCCACCCAGAGTACAAGCCAATCCTGACTGAGTACCTGGAAATGGCCACCAAGGATTGTCTCGCCAAGAAGGTCGGTCATGAGCCGCAGTTGTGGGATCGCGTCTTCAAGATGCAGCTCAACCTGGCCAAGAACGGCACAATGAGGATCAAAAACTGGGATATGAACGTTGATCTCTGCGAATAGTCGTTGATCTTTCAAGTGTTAAGAATGTAAAAACCCCACCAAGTAAGCGGTGGGGTTTTTTTTGTTTAAAATTCGGCAGTTATGGAAGTTGATCCCGTGTTTCATAGCAAGCCATTTTGGCTGTTACAATCAGCCCGAATTTATTTCTCTGAAAAATACTGGCCGTAAACTATTGATATTGTTTGAATGTTTTCTTGTACTTTGTTTTTAACGGTTTTGCCACATTGCTGTGACATTGGAATGTTATGTAATTGATTCATGGTACTGCTGGCGATAATCAACGGTCAGCACCTGTTCCCTGCTAAATTTTCAGATTGTTTATGGTGGAAAAGAATATGTCTATTGAGGCGTGTGGTGAGATGGATGGAGCGCAATCCAGTGATACATTGGCTAATGTGGCTTCACAGAGTGTGTATTTGGGTGTTGATAGTATTGCATACAAAGTGGAAGCGCTGTTTAAGGCCGATGAAAATCTTATCGGAGTCATGATTGTGGATGAAAACGCTGGTCATCTGCATGGGATGATCTCACGGAAGCACTTCATGGAGTTGTACAGCAAGGCCTTTCGCAAGGAGTTGTACAATAAGAAGCCACTCAAGCTTGTTCTGGCCGATGACTTTGATGAGCCGCTCTGTCTTGACGAGGCCGACAGTATTGAATATGCCGTTCGAACTGCATTATCCCGGTCAAGTGAGCAGATGTACGAGCCGATTGTGGTGAAGGCCGGCCAGGGTGTGTTCAAGTTGATCGATACTCAGGTTTTATTGCTGGAGATGGCCAAGGTTTTCGAGAATCAGTCGCTTGAGTTACGGGATACATTGACACAGGTGAATCGGCTCAATTTTCAGTTGGAGGAGTCACAGGAACGCATATTGGAGAGTTTGAATTATGCCAGTGTGATTCAGGAATCGATCTTGCCGCGTAGGGAACAGTTTGACCGCCTGTTTAGCGAATGGTTTGCCATCTATAATCCGCTTGATATTGTTGGTGGGGATATGTACTGGCTTCATGAGGTAAATGGCTTTGTGCTGCTGGCGGTCATAGATTGTACCGGACATGGTGTCCCGGGTGCCTTTATGACGATGACTGTCAACTCGGTTCTAAATCATATTGTCGATACAATCTGCAATGATGATCCTGCCCGAATTTTGGGAGAGGCAAATCGCGTACTTCAGAAAACCCTTAACCTGCGTTGTGACGGTGAGAGTACGGTGGATGCCGGTATGGATATCTGTCTCTGTTGTATGGATTTAAAGCAACAGACCTTGACATATGCCGGTGCCGGACTTTCGCTCTATCTGTATTCTGGTGGGGAGTTAAGCGAAATAAGGAGTGATCGTGCGGGAATAGGCTATAGCGGATGCAACCCTGATTTTCAGTATACAAATCACACCCTGGATATAGGCATCGGGACAATCGTCTATGCGACGACCGATGGGTTTCTTGATGAGAGCGGAGGCGCAAAGGGTTTCGGGTTTGGCCGGGAACGCTTTAAAAAAATGATAGAGGGGCACGTGCAACTGTCTTTTGAACAGCAGAAGGAGCGTTTTGAACAGACTCTGTCGGAATGGCGCGGCGCAAGGAAGCAGCGGGACGATGTGACAATGGTTGGCTTTAGGCTTTGGTCGTCTATGTTAATTTACAATCAGGGCGCATGCAAGGCGCTTCAACAGCAGGCATTTGAATCGGAATAACAGCTTGGATTTACCTTTGAGTTGAAATTGGAATAAGCTGTAATAAATGGAGGTAAAATGGATTTGTTTGAAATGAGAGACGAGTTTGACAAAACAGGTATCATGATGTGTTTTAATGGTCCTTTTCACCATAGCATCATCGAAGAGATTGGCATAGCTATGCGTAACCATCTGGCGGCGGCGAACAATACCCAGAAGGAATTGCTTGATGTCTTTGCTGTTTATATAGAATTGGCCCACAACGTTCGGAATTATCTTACTGTTAGAAAGATAAGCAGCCCTGATCTTGCCTCATCAATCATAACTATTGGACGAAATAATGAACGGTATAAGGTCTCCTCAGGTAACATCGTGTTGAACGCGGATGTGGAGAAGCTTTGTGCGAGGGTTAACGAGGTTAACGACATGACACGTGATGAGATCAAGAGTCAGTACCGCAAGCAGATGCGGCGGGAGGTGCCTCCCGATGCGTTGGGTGCTGGACTTGGTTTTCTTGAAATTGCAAAGCGTTCTTCTGAAAAGATGGCCTACGCTGTGAAGGATTTGGATGAAAACTGCAAATTTTTCACCCTGACCGCATTTATCTAATTTGGAGCAAACTATGGAACAGATTGATATAAAGGCTAATGCATCATCGCCGGCAGTTCGTTTTGATATTGAAAAAAGCACACTTTTTATTACTGGTGAGTCATACCCGGAAAATTCATTTGATTTTTACGCGCCGGTTATTTCGTGGCTCAAGGTCAGCCTGCAGGAACTTTCCGAATTCACCCTTGATATTGCCATAACCTACATGAACAGCAGCAGCACCAAGTGTACGCTAGATATAATGGATGTTATGGAGGATGCTTTCTGTCGTGGTGTCAAGACCAGCATCATCTGGCGTTATGATCTTGAAAATCCACGTTCGTATGAGATGGCCGAGGATTTTCGTGAAGAGGTTACCTTTCCCTTTGAGATTGAGGTGCTGGAAGCATGAGTACTATTGAGAATGCTGTTGTGACGCATCCCCATAAGGATTTAGTCATTCACATGGCAGAGTCCGTTATGGCGGCCCCGTTTGTTGATTCAATGGATTTTGCCACCGAATACAGGAGTTTGGCCGAGAGTTATGCCGAACTCTATCATAAACAGTGCAAAACGCTGGCAACTAACGAGATGCTTGAGCAGTTGATCAACGATTTGACATCAAACCTGGAAAAATCGCGAGATGACGTTCAGTTGCTCAGGGATCTTGGACTTCCCTTATGTCTTGTCTGTCATAAGGTAAATATTACCAATGATTACTGGATGCGGCTGGAGGAGTTTTTTTCAAAGCATGCCGATATCGCGTTTAGTCAAGGTATCTGTCCCGATTGTATAAAGCAGACGTATGGCAAGTTAGGAGAACAGATGCTGGTACGTAAAAAAAATGCCGGAAATCAACATGTTCTGCAAAAACCAAAAGAATCGAAAGGAGATGATTCGTTGGTGGATCTGCGCATGCTTGTTGAGCGTGCCGTTAGTGGTGGCAATCCCTTGGCAGCTGAAATAGAAAAGCTGGTAAGTCGCTATGCAAAGCTTCATCGACGTTTTAATAAGATAGTTTCCCTCAGTGACTCCTATCAGTCACAGTTACGCGAATTTAATCTGCGACTCGAATTGATGGCGCATACCGATCCATTGACCGGCATCAGCAATCGCGGTTATTTTATGGAATTACTGAATCTTGAATTGACTCGTGCCAATCGCCATGAACGGATATTCTCTGTCATGATGCTGGATCTGGATCATTTCAAGTCGATAAATGATACCTACGGGCATGCTGCCGGTGATGAGGCTCTAAGGTCCGTGCCACGGGTGGTTCAAGGGGCGGATTTACGAAAAACAGATTTTTTTGGCAGGGTTGGTGGAGAGGAGTTTGCTATCTGCCTGCCAGAAACCAATCTCCAGGGTGCAGCAAAGGTTGCTGAGAAGATACGTGCCAATCTGGAAAAGAATGTGGTGTCTTTTAAAGGCAATGAGTTGCATCTTACCGTCAGTATTGGCGTCAGTGAATATATGGAAAATGATACAGAGGAGTCGCTGCTACAGCGTGCGGATATGGCCATGTATCAGGCAAAAAAGGGAGGTCGCAACCGGGTTTGTTTGAGCTATTGAGTTGTAAACGGTTGAAGGAAGGAAACCTTTCGGGTCAATTTACTGATAGTAACGCAGTTCAGCACTTTAATTTACCTGGAAAGTTGCACTTCAGGCTTGAATCCGCGATTCAAAAAGTGGATTCCCGGTCAAAATCGCTTCGGGAATGACAGATCTGGACTTTTGCAAGAGGCACTATTTTTAGTGAGATTAATTCTGTTCAGCTGTTTCAGACATTTCCTCAGCCGTGTCGGCATCACTTTGTCGTGCCTTGGGGTGGGCCTTGTCATAGACCTCCATCAGTCGGTCTATGCTGACATGGGTATATTTCTGGGTGGTGGAGAGTGAGGCATGGCCGAGTAGTTCCTGGATCGCACGCAGATCAGCTCCCCCCTCCAGCATGTGTGTCGCAAAGGTATGTCGCAGGGTATGGGGTGAGACCTTTTTGAAGGAAGCGATCAGTCTTGTGTGCTGATCAACAATTTCGGCCACGGTCCGGCGGTTGATTCGCCCGCCCCGGCTTCCCAGGAACAGTGCCGTATTGCCGGAAAGTTGTTCACGAACGGCAAGGTAGTTCTCCAGAGCGGTCAACGCCTTGCTGCC
The DNA here is from genome assembly GCA_964292275.1 of uncultured Desulfuromonadaceae bacterium. Taxonomy (GTDB): domain Bacteria; phylum Desulfobacterota; class Desulfuromonadia; order Geobacterales; family Pseudopelobacteraceae; genus CAXYUZ01. The sequence goes on along the minus strand of CAXYUZ010000045.1, from coordinate 8,139 downwards.
AATCGGCAGGATTCGCTCTTTGCCCCCCTTACCCATCACCCGCAGCATTCCAGATGACAGATCCAGGTCAGCTATATCCATGCCGGTCAGTTCGGAAACGCGCAGACCGCAGGAATAGAGCGTTTCCAGTATGGCCTTGTCACGTAGTTGGTTCTCGGGGTTGAGCGCTGGCGATTCGATTAGTGTGGTGGTTTGGTCGATATCCAGATGAAATGGGAGCCGGTTTTCCTTTTTAGGGGTGGCGATCAGTTCGGCTGGGTTTTTTGTAATCTCTGCCAGCCGGAGCAGATATTTGAAAAAACTGCGGATTGAGGCCAGTTTGCGGCCGATGGAGCTTTTCTTTGTCCGCCCCCCCAGCCGGGCAAGGTAACGTCGCAGCAGCAGGTGATCAATTCCGGCTGCCGTGACGTTATCGTCAAGCTCGCTGATTGCAAAGGCCAGTAACTGCGCCAGGTCAGAACGGTAGGCTGTCAGTGTATGCAGCGATACATTGCGTTCTGTTTCCAGGTAGTTGCAGTAGGAATGGATCTGCTCGGCAAGTCCCCGCATGTTCTATTTGAATTCGGGCAGGCTGCTCTTGATTTTCCAGAGTTTGTTGTCGCCCTCTTCCAGATAAATCCAATCCTGCTTGTAGGTAACCGTCTTGATCCGGTTGGATGGCAGGACGTAGTAGTCAAAATCAACCACGGCAGTGGCCTCGGTCTTCTTGTCGGCACAATCCATTGTGCGGATGCGGTAGTCGGTAATGGTCACCTGACGTTTGTTGAAGTCGCTGGCATCATCAATAAATTTGTCGCGACCGTCCTTGATCATGAATTTAAGGCCGGCATTATCGACCTCTTTCCAGCGCAGCAGTTTGTTGTAATCCTTGATGCTTTTGCTGCAAGTCTCGGCCACGGTCTGTCTGCCAAGACAGCCCATGAATGTCAGGCAGATCGCTGCCACTAATCCTGCTTTAAAAAAAATACGCATCAGATTCCCCTTTCCTTCTCCTTGATATGTTGAATCAGTTCCAGTGCCAGCTCCACCTTGCCAAAGGGGGGCATCAGGTAGTAACCGCCGGCGGTCGTAATCGTTGCATCGATGAATTCCATGGCAATGGCAAGTCCCATTGCACTGCCCTGTTCCTTGTCCAGCCCCTTCATCCGGTGGCGGATTTCGTCCGGGATGGAGATGCCGGGGACCTCGTTGTGGAGGTATTCCGCATTGCGCTCGCTGACCAGCGGCATGATGCCGGCCAGGACCGGGATGCCGATTCCGGCGGTCTGCTGCTGCATCTCGAAAAAGAGCCGTTGGTCGTAGATCGGCTGGGTTTGGGCAAAGACCGCACCGTTAGCGACTTTTTTGCGCAGCCGTTCCACCTGCAGCGGCATGTTGCGGGTATTGGGGTTGAAGGCAGCGCCAATAGTGAAGCCGGTGCCACCACCGATCGGATTGCCGATGGCATTGTAGCCTCGGTTAAGATCGGCCAGCAGCTTGATCAGGGTAAACGAGTGCAGGTCGAAGACCGATTTGGCGCCGGCATGATCCCCCATGGTGGCCGGGTCACCGGTGACGGCCAGGATGGATTTGATTCCGAGCAGGCTGGCTCCCATCAGGTCGGACTGCATGCCGATCAGGTTGCGGTCGCGGCCGGTGACGTGAATGATTACCTCGATGCCGATCTGTTGCTGGATCAGGCTCCCCAGGGCAATGTTGCCCATCCGTGGCCGGGCCAGGGGGTTTTCCGCCAGATTGAGTGCATCGGCACCGGCCTCTTTCAGGCGCTGGCTGGCGGCAATGATTCTGGAGCAGTCCAGCCCCTTGGGGGGATCGAGTTCCACGGCAATCACCTTGCGTGTGCCCCACTGATCCAGGAAAGAGCCCTTGGCCGCCTCTGCTGGCGGTTCGTTCGTAACCGGGATGACCGCTGGCGGTGGTTTCCTGGTTATTGGCCTGAGTCCGGCCAGTGCTGTTGATATTGCCTTGATGTGTGCCGGTGTTGTGCCGCAGCAGCCGCCGATCAGAACCGCTCCGCTGTCTGCCATCTCCCGGGCCATGGATGCCAGATAATCCGGGGTGGCGCGGTAGATATAGCGTCCATCGAGGATTTCGGGAAAGCCGCTGTTGGCGTAGGCAGAGATCGGTCTGGACGTCAGGGATGCCAGGCGTTTGATGACCTTGAGCAGTTCCAGCGGTCCCGCCCCGCAGTTTGCGCCGATGATGTCGGCCCCGGCATGCTCCATGGCGGAACAGAATGCCTCAACCGTAGTGCCGTCTCCGCTGCGTCCACCCTCCATAAAGGCCATTGAGGCGGAAACCGGCAGTCCGGTCTGCTTGGCCGCTGCGACGGCCGCCTGCAGCTGATCCAGCGCGGTAAACGTCTCCAGCATCAGCAGGTCTACGCCCCCCTTGGCCAGCGCCTGACACTGTTGCCGGAATATGGCGGTCATTTCGTCGCTGGAGAGCTCCCGCTCATCCCCCTTGATCCGCGCCAGTGGGCCGACAGAGCCGCCAATGAACAGATTCTGTCCGGATGCTGCCGCGCGTGCCAGTTGCGCCCCGGCAATATTGATCTCAGTCACCTTATGTCCCAGACCGATGGTGGCGAGTTTGCTGGAATTGGCGCCAAAGGTATTGGTCTCGATGACCTGCGCCCCGGCGGCAACGTATTCGGCGGCAAGCTCGGAGACAATCCCCGGGCGGACAAGGTTCATGTGCTCGAAATTGCTATCCAGGCTGACACCCTTGGCATAGAACATGGTGCCCAGGGCACCGTCGCCGGTTACAATCTGCTGTTTGAGGAGTTCAGTGATAAGCATGCTGGTACCTGTCCGGTATAATGGCGAAGATGCCTCCGCGTTGTGCAGTCGCGGAGCGGTACGGATTTTTATCAGGCATAATCTCTTTAATGCCCTCCGGAAGGGTGATCATCTGTTGCCGGAAAGCGTGCTATGGGTTATAAAGATGAGCCGCAATAAACAGATAGAGAATGGAGCATATGATGCATGTACTTGTCCAGTGGCTACTGGATACCATCGGAACAATGGGTTACCCGGGTATATTCCTGCTGATGGCCATGGAGAGTTCGATCATCCCCGTGCCGAGCGAGCTGGTTATGCCCCCGGCCGGTTATCTTGCCCAGCAGGGTAAGATGAACATGGTTGCCGCCATTCTGAGCGGCACCTTTGGCAGTCTGCTGGGTGCCTATGCCAATTACTACGCCTCCCATTACCTTGGACGGCCGTTAATTATCAAGTATGGTAAATATTTTCTGATCCCGGCCGACAAGTTTGAGCGGGTTGAGCGCTTCTTCCTGCGGCACGGGGAGATCTCCACCTTCATCGGCCGGCTGCTGCCGGTTGTGCGCCATCTGGTTTCCATCCCGGCCGGTCTGGCAGGGATGAACCACCTCCGTTTTTCGGCTTATACGCTGCTGGGCGCCGGGATCTGGTGCAGTATCTTGGCGGGCATCGGTTATGTGATTGGCGAAAATCAGCAGTTGATCACACAGTATGCACACCAGGCGCTGATAGTTGTGGTAATCTTCAGTATGCTTCTGGTGGCGGTCTACGTCTGGTGGCAACGGCGAAACAGGGGCATTAAAGCTTAAAGTGCATAATAAGGCAAAGGATTTTTAATAGAGGAGCAGACATGCAGATCAAACGTATAGACCGGATTCATTACCTGGATGTTGATTTTGGCGATTCCGCCGGATCGGTACAGGGGTTCACAACCAGACACGAGGGGGTTTCACGTCCCCCCTATAATTCACTTAACCTCGGCTTTTCCACCCTGGATCAGAAATCCAGCGTCGAGGGTAACCGCAGTCTGCTGAGCCGGGCCTTTGGTGTTACCTACGAGCGCTTGGTAACGGTCAAGCAGGTGCATGGCAATGATATTCTGGTGATTGATGAGCCAAATGATGATTTCAGCCACTTTCTGGGCATTGAGAGTGATGCGATTATCACCAATCAGCCGGAGATCCTGATCGGGGTCTGTGTGGCGGATTGTGTGCCGATTGTGATGCTGGATCCGGTCAAGCGGGTGATTGCCGCTGTGCATGCCGGCTGGCAGGGAACGGCCAATAGCCTGGTCTCCAAGACCGTGGCGGCGATGAAGGTTGAGTTTGGCTGTCATCCGGCGGATATCAAGGCTGCCATCGGGCCATGTATATCAAAGTGCTGTTACGAGGTGGATACCCCGGTCAAGCAGGCCTTTAAACAGAACGGATTATGGGAGGCTGTAACCGAGGAGATTGAGGGCGGGAAATGGCGGCTGGATCTGGTTCAGGCCAATCGTTTTCTGTTGACGGACGCTGGTCTGACACCGGAATTCATTCAGAGCGCCGATATGTGTGTCTGCTGCCAGCGTGAACATTTCTTTTCCTACCGGCGCGACAACGGCGAGACCGGCCGTCAGATGGGATTTATCAAGCTGAACCAATAACCTTGAACCAAAAATAGGATTCCACCATGCTTGCCAAAATTCTCAGCAGTGCGGTTATCGGTATTGATGCCATTATTGTGGATGTGGAGGTTGATCTTGCGCCGGGTCTACCCGCCTTTGCAACGGTTGGGCTGCCGGATGGCGCGGTCAAGGAGAGCAAGGATCGGGTCAGGGCGGCGCTGAAGAATTCCGGATATGATTTTCCGGTGCGGCGGATAACCGCCAATCTGGCACCGGCGGATATCAAGAAGGAGGGGGCGGCCTATGATCTGCCGATTTCGATCGGAATTCTGGCGGCTACCGGTGTGGTCAGGTCTGACCGGCTTCTGCGCTACACGCTCTTGGGGGAATTGTCGCTGGATGGGACGCTGAAGCCGATCCGCGGAACCTTGCCAATGGCGGTGGCGGCCAAGCAGGCCGGATTGGACGGGATTATCCTGCCGAGGGAGAATGCCTCTGAGGCGGCTGTTGTGGAGGGGCTGGATATTATTGGCGCCAGCACGCTTTCCCAGGTGGTCGAGTTTCTGTCTGGCCGCCAGGAGATTGAGCCGTCGCGGGTTGATCTGGAGGAGCTGTTTGCCAGCAGTTGCGACTATGGCGAGGATTTCAGCGAGGTCAAGGGGCAGGAACATGCCAAGCGGGCCATGGAAGTGGCCGCCAGTGGTGGTCATAATCTATTGATGATCGGCCCGCCTGGTTCCGGTAAGACTATGCTGGCCCGGAGAATTCCGACCATACTGCCGCAGATGTCCTTTGATGAGGCGATTGAGACCACCAAGATCTTCAGCGTCAGCGGTATGCTGGATAAGGAGCGGGCCCTGCTGGCAATCCGCCCGTTTCGTACACCGCATCATACTATTTCCGATGTCGGCCTGATCGGGGGAGGAACAACTCCCAAACCGGGCGAGGTCTCCCTGGCCCATAACGGGGTTCTTTTTCTGGATGAGCTGCCTGAGTTCAAGAAGAATGTGCTTGAGGTCCTGAGGCAGCCGCTGGAGGATGGTCGTGTGACCATATCTCGCTCGCTGGTTTCGCTGACCTATCCGGCGCGGGTCATGCTGGTGGCAGCCATGAATCCCTGCCCCTGCGGCTATCTTTCAGATCCGGTTCATCCCTGCAGCTGCACGCCGATTGCCATTCATCGTTACCGCTCCCGTATCTCCGGCCCGCTGCTGGACCGGATTGATATTCATATCGAGGTTCCGGCCATCAAATACCGGGAGTTGTCCGATCGGAGCGAGGCAGAGAGCTCAGCTGTCGTTGCGGCACGGGTGGAGCGTTCCAGATTGCTGCAGCTGGAGCGTTATCAAGGCACCAAAATTCACTGCAATGCCCAGATGACGCCACGTTTCATCAAGAAATATTGCGAACTGGACAGCGCCGGTAACCGTATGCTGGAACTGGTTACGGATCGGCTCGGCTTCTCTGCGCGCACCTATAACCGTATCCTCAAGGTATCCCGGACAATTGCTGATTTGGCTGCTAGCGAGCGGGTCTGTGAGGAGCATATCGCCGAGGCGATCCAGTACCGTAGTCTTGATCGCAAGATTTCATGATCTAATCTTGGGGAAAAAATCCAGTAAATTGTAAAAATGTCTGGTTTGCGAATATACACAATTCGTATTTGCTTTAAGATGGCATTTAAAGGTAGGGGCGATGGCGCTGCCTCGCCCAATCCGTGTCGAGCTTTGTCCGACACCAAAGCAGTGATTTTAATATTTGAGGCTAACGGGAAAGGAAACGGGTAATTGGGGCAGACAAAGATCTATAAACAACGGGTGCTGGTAACCGGTGCCGCCGGCTTTATCGGCATGCATCTGACCCGGCGTCTACTGAATGACGGTTATGAGGTTTTCGGGCTGGATAATCTGAACGATTATTACGATGTGACTCTCAAGGAGGCCCGTCTTCAAAAGCTGGCCGGTTATGACGGTTTTCGTTTTCAGAGAATGTCGCTTGAGGATCGACCGGCGATGGAGGCGCTCTTCGCCACTGAGCGGTTTGATCTGGTTGTAAACCTGGCTGCCCAGGCCGGTGTCCGCTATTCGCTGCAGAATCCGCATGCCTATATTGACAGCAATATAGTCGGTTTCATGAACGTGCTGGAGGGGTGTCGCCACAACGGTGTCAAGCATCTGGTCTATGCCTCTTCCAGTTCGGTTTATGGCGCTAATTCCACAGTACCCTTCTCGGAGCATCACCCCGCCGATCATCCGGTCTCGCTCTACGCCGCCACCAAAAAGTCCAATGAGTTGATGGCACACACCTATGCGCACCTCTATGCCCTTCCCTGCACCGGCCTGCGCTTCTTCACCGTCTACGGACCCTGGGGAAGGCCGGATATGGCCTATTTTTCCTTTGCCAAGGCGATACAGGAAGGCCGGACAATTGATGTCTACAATCATGGCCGAATGCAGCGGGATTTCACCTACATTGACGATATCGTCGAGGGGATTGTACGTATCATGGGAGAACCGTCTGTTCCCAATCCGGGATGGAGCGCCGCCACACCGGATCCGGCCACCAGCGCTGCACCATATCGGCTGTACAATATCGGCAATCATTCGCCGGTGGAGTTGGGGCGCTTTATCGACGTTCTCGAGGATTGTCTGTGGAAAAAGGCAAAGCGCAACCTTCTCCCCATGCAGCCGGGTGAGGTTCTGGCGACTTGTGCCGATGTTGACGGCCTGATGCAGGCGGTTGGCTTTGCCCCTTCAACTCCGCTTGAAGAGGGTTTGAGGCGTTTTGTGGAATGGTTCCGTGAGTATCACCGGGTATAAATTTAAAGATTTTTTGTTGAACTTATGCTATAAAATTACGCTTTGCTTTAATCTGGTTTAATTTTCTGTATAGGTTGTTTTGTAACCGCCGATAAAAGCGGATGAACGCCGAGAGATGCATCAATAATTTTGGGGCTTAAACCAGTTGTGTCCGGTTAAAGTCAGGTGTCTGCTATGCAATTAGCTGCTTTTGTTATCTAAAATAAGACCAAGCGTGTCGTAGTTTTTGAAAGCAATTTGAAGTTTTGTAATTTCTGTAACTTATGAGACCAATAACTCGATTTTAAAATTTTATCGGACAGTCGTGGGTTAAATCACAAATCTGTTTTGCTTTACAGCCTTTCTCCGCCTTTATCGGCGTATTCGGCGGTTAAAAATGGACTTTGACTTCATGGTAATTGCAGATGAACATAGATGAGCGTAGAAACCAACAGGACTTGGTTACAGAAAAAATTATCGGCTGTGCATATACGGTAGCAACTGTACTTGGTAACGGATATCTTGAGAAGGTTTATGAAAATGCATTGTTGCATGAGCTGAAAAAGAAAGATGTTCGTGCAGTTCAACAGCATGCTATCAAGGTGTATTATGATGGTCTTGTCGTTGGTGATTATGTTGCAGACCTGCTTGTAGAAGATTTTGTGCTGGTGGAACTGAAAGCGGTCAAGGCTTTGGATGATATTCATAGAGCACAATGTATGAATTATCTTAAAGCTACCGGATACACGGTCTGTCTGTTGATTAACTTCGGTTCACCAAAGCTTGAAGTGAAGCGTATTGTGTACAATTTTTGATAGTAACCGCCGATAAAGGCGGATGAACGCCGAGAGAGGCAACAACAAAATTCTTTTTGGTTTAAACCACGACCTTTTTGTTTGGCGGATTCAAGTTCGAAGTGCAACAGCCAATGGTGGTCTAGTGTAACACATTT
>CAXYUZ010000044.1:0-25371 GCA_964292275.1 uncultured Desulfuromonadaceae bacterium | reverse complement strand
AGAGACATAAACCACATTCAACATATCTAATAGAAAAACCCCCCGCGCAAACCCAAGGGGGCTTCCCTTTCATATTTGATACAAAAGTAAAATCAGCTATGGTTTTGTGGCAATCTCCAGCCGGGTCAGGTAATCAAAGGCGTGCCCGTTAGAACTGCCACACATTTCGTATTCCGGTTTAAGACTGTTACAAACGGCCGGACGGCTCTCCAGTCCGAAGATAGCACAGCGGCTATCTTCGGTTAACTGGATGCAACGCTGGCCGGACGGCTTGCCATTGGGCATCCCCGGAATCGACGATGATATGGATGGAACGATACAGCAGGCGCCGCAACCATCACGACAGCCCGCCTTAGCAGAACGATTATCGAACTCTCTCTTCAAGATCAGCGACGTCCACCAAACAGCCTCAGCAGCATCAGAAACAGGTTAATGAAATCCAGATAAAGATCAAGCGCACCGATAATTGCAGCCTTGTGGCCATTCTCGCCAGCGGCGGCGCGCTCCTTGATCTTCCAGGTGTCATAGGCAGTCAGGCCGGTGAAGACTATTACACCAACGGCTGAAAGCACCCAGGAAACCGCCGGGCTATGCAGAAAGATATTAACCAGCGACGCAATCACAACACCGATCAACCCCATGAAGAGGAAGCTGCCCCAAGAGGTCAGATCACGCTTGGTAAACAGTCCGAAAAGACTCATTGCGCCAAACATGGTGGCTGAGATGACAAAGGTGGAGGCAATCGAACTGGCCGTATAGGCCAGAAATATCACCGACAGGGTCACCCCGTTCAGCGCCGAATAGAAAACAAATGCGGCACTTGCAACAACCGGGCTGATCCGGTCAATGGCCGAAGAGATAAAAAAGACCAGCCCCAGTTCGGCCAGCAGAAGGCCATAAAAGACAAACTTGCTGCTGAAAACAGCCTTGACCATAAATGGCGAACTGATTGTAAACAGTGCAAACAAGGCCGTCAGCAGTAGCCCGCCACCCATCCAGGCGTAGACCTTTCGGATCAAGGTATTCTGAGCCTCAATAACCTGTGTCTCTGACTGTGAGTATCCATTTTCCAGTTCATTCATCGAAAGCGCACTCCTTTAGCGATTATTAATATTAAAACAGGAGCTGATTCTATATCAGCCAATAAAATAAATCAAAGCAAAATGAAATTCCACCATCAGACGTACATGATGGACCATCTTCCCGGATATGGCAGAGATCCGGCCGCAGTTACTGACCACTGGCAACAAATACAGTTACATCTCTGAATTTTATACAGTATAACAGATCAGCCGCTTGCAAAACGTCATGAGTAAGCCGGAAACATGGCGCCATCAGCACTCTTGATTTCGCAAGTTTAACAACAAAAGATTCGGAAAGGTGAACGACATGCTTTATATCATCCAGAACGATCCAGAGGTTCCAGCAGGTATTTTAGGAGAGCAGCTGACTGAGTCAGGAACGAAATTCGAAACAATCCATCCCTACCTGAATCAGGAACTGCCGCCACTGAAGGATGTCACAGCGGCGATCATACTGGGCGGATCAATGAGCGCCAACGATGAGGAAAAACACCCGTTTATCACCGGCCTGAAGGATTTCATCCGTGCCGCGCTAAAGAATGACACCCCGCTGCTGGGAATATGTCTGGGAGGTCAACTGCTTGCGGCGGCTAGTGCCGGAGAGGTCACATCCAACCAGTTCGGCGAAAAGGGTACCTATTCAATAATGCTGACCGACGATGGCGAGAGCGACCCGCTCTTTAGCGGCATCGGCAGCAGCTTCATCTCCTTCCAGTGGCATGACGACAGCTTTTCCATACCGCCAAATGGCAGACACCTGGCATTCACCAGCAGTTGCCACAACCAGGCATTCAGAATTGGCAGCTCCGCCTGGGGGCTTCAGTTCCATCCGGAGGTGGACCACGAAACCATCCAGAACTGGAGTTCATGGACAGAGGAGACGGCCCGCCAAACGGAACAGTTTGTCAACACCTGGAAGGATTGGGAAGAGGAGTACCGTGAGGCCTCACGCCGTCTGCTGCATAATTTTCTCAGGATTGCCAGGCGTTGAGAATAGATACTGGGTCAGGATCGGCGTATCGGCAGCAACCCAGTCAAGTGAGGATAGTTCTGCGGGTGGCAGCCAGACGATTGATTCATGCACATGAAGCACAATCTCGCCGCTGGTTATGGAGCAGATGTAGGGGTAGAGGGTTACAACAAAATCAACGTATTGATGGGTAACCGGGGCAAGACGGGGGCCGATCGCAATTTCGACCCCCATCTCTTCCATCAGTTCGCGGCTGAGGCAATCCTCAAGCCCCTCGCCCGGATCAACCTTGCCGCCCGGAAACTCCCATTTCAGCGGCATGCTGCCGTCAACGCCACGCTGTGCGGCCAAAACCAGACCATCACGTTCGATAATCGCGCAACAGACATGTATATGCCGCAGGGCGGTGTTCATCTCCGACGGCCTACTTCTTCTCAACCTCGGCAATGGCAGCCCGGATCAGATGCTCATTGATCTGTTCATACCCCACCAGGGTTTTACTCTTCTTAGTCCTCTGATTTGTAACAACAACTGAAGGTGTGGCATTGACATTATAGCCACGATAGACAGCCTCATTGTTACGCATTCCGGAAAGCGTCTCGGCATAATCCATCTTGCGCAGCTTCACACCAAGGGGCATAACGGCACTCTGCACCTCTGCCTCGGTCGGGTTTTTCGTCCGCAGGGCCAGGGTTGAAAGCGCCTTTCTCAGACGCATATACTTAACCTTTTCAAAGGTCAGAAACTGGAGATTATAAGGGGTATAGTTCAATGATTCCTTATGAATCGGGAAATCAACAAAACCGATCTTGACCGTTTTGGCCAGTTCCGGATACATCTTTTCTATCTGCGGTTCAACACGGACACAGACAGGACAGAACCAGTCACTAACGAAGTAGACAATCGTCTTGCTTGACCGTTTCCCCAGAAACTGATCCGGTGCCGAACTGCCCGCCTTTTTTACACCGGCCACCGCACTGCCGAGGCCTGTCATGAAAACAATCACCACCAGAACAAGATAAATCAACTTCGACTTCATGGTCTCTCCTTTTACGGAAAATTCTGTCCGGGGAGCAAGGGCGATCCCCAAACAGGCAACAAAAACAGAAGCGGCAATACCAAGACAGATCGAACACCACTGGCCAATCTCGTACTTCTGAATCCAGATAAAATAGCTCTCGGCCCCGGCGGATGAAAAAAGCATGATACCAGTCAATGCCCTGAACAGCGCGTGACGCCCCCGCAACAGAACAATAACGGACAAGATGGCAAAATAGCTGATCCCGAACCAACCAAAATCCATACCAAAGGCACTGTAACCGGCGGTCACGCTACACGATGAGCAGATCTTGACCAGGGCCGCAATCGACAATACCAAACCCGACATGGTGGCAAGACCGATGATGATCTCGGCCAGGACACTCCTGTAATTCAAACTTGTATCAGAGGAATCCATCAAACCCCGCAATCAAAATAAAAACAGACTGTTTCAAAACAGCGGTTGTTATTGGAAATAAACAAACGCACTACACTACACCGTACTTGCCCTTCTTGACAAGTTTGAAGATGAAACAAATCTGAAAACCACAATCGACTTATTCCTATTTCAACGCTATGATACATCCAGCATCAACAAAACCTGTTGCCAAAGGAAAAATAAACCATGCGATCAATTCTCCCCCTTTTCATCGCCTGTATCCTGACTATGCTGCCATACGCTGCCGCCTTTGCCGGAGAGAGTGCCACGCTCGTCCGTGAAGAGCAGAAGATTATTATTGACGGTGTCGAAGAGCGCTGGCGCCTTGTCTGGGAAAGCAAACCGGAACCGGTCTGCGCGGCAAACGAGGCGGACTGGATGACCTGCCCCTGCATGGGCTTTGCATTTGGAGAGACGGGCAACCTGACCCTGATGCGGGAGAGGAATAAGAAGGTCATTGAACGGCTGTCTCTGGACCAGTTTTTTGCCCTTGGTGAAACACCTTCTGCCAAGGCGGGATCAATTCTGCGCCGCTGGGATGTGCATGAGAAGGATCTGGAGAATTCAGAGAAGCCCGGCTTCAGCGAGCAGATCAAATCGCGGCCGATTGTAAAAATCATGCGGCTGGCCGATTACGACCACGACGGCAGGGCCACCGAATTCATCCTCCAGATCGGCAACCTTCCCTGCGGAAAGAGGACCAGCGTTTTGATTGGAGTTTCAAAATCCAATCCACATCTGCATGCCTTCAACAGTGTTAAGAACCCGACCCAGCCGTTGATATTGATGTACTCACAATGGCAATCACTACAAAAGGAAAAGGCCAACGGAAGCGTTAAAGCAATCAACTGGCCCTGCGGTGACCATGGTGCCGAGACACAGGAAGAGCTTGATCTGAGAGCTGTAAAGGGTAAAATTTCAGCGACCAGACGGGTCTACGAATGTACCGATCACGGCATTGGAAAGATGATCAAAAAAGAGGAATTTTAGAAACATCTATCAGGGCTTTGAAAAACGTCATGAGGAAGACCGGAGCAAGTACGTTCTCATGATATCTTAAATATTCCTGCACTAAGGACTCGCCATCAACCATGATTGATCCATGCATTGATCTGCACCCACCGCTTGATGACCGCAATCTATGACCAGCACAATAAAGCAAACTATTATTTGCGAAAACCTCATATTAGCCATATAATACAAAATATATTTTGCTTTATTATGTTGTCAAAAGAGACAAAGAATGCCTCAGGAAAATCAAAAACTGATTGAGCTTGGTGAACGATTAAAGGAAGCCAGACTAAAGAAGAATGAGACCCAATCCGTATTTGCCGCACGAATCGGAATTAGCATCCCAACCCTGCGCAAAATGGAGTCTGGCGATACGACTGTTAATATCGGCCATTGGGCAGCGGCACTGGAAATTCTGGACAGGATCAACGACATAGACTCGCTTCTGGCAACAAAACAGAGCCTGTTTGACAAGGTTGATACGCTATTCAATTCAAAGTCACGGTTAAAGGTCAGAAAACGTGCGAGGGCAAAAAGATGATCAAGCGCATAATCGTCTGGGAACGGTCGACAGGCTTACAAAGACCGGTGGGCGAAATCGCCTGGGAGCTCATCTCCGAAAATGGAAAAGCCCGGGGTGCATTCAGATATCTCCAAGATTATCTGGATCGGGATGACGCATATCCCCTCGATCCGGTTTCACTACCATTGAGCAAGGCTCCATTTGAAATTGATCACCCCGGAATATTCGGGGTTTTTGAGGACAGTCTACCCGATGACTGGGGGCGCAAACTTCTGGTAAGAAAACATAATATCAAATCACACCAGCAGACATTGCCAACCCTGTTGTTGGCTTTGGGCGCTTCGGGACTAGGGGCGCTTTCCTATTCGGAGAAAGACTCGCCAAAATGTGACGACAATGATGCCTCTTACAGGAGTTTAAATGAACTAATTGTGGCGGCTGAAATGTACGAAAAGGGAAAAGTAAGTGATACGGAGCTATCCATGCTCCTTGGCGCCAGCAGTTCTCCGGGCGGTGCACGCCCTAAGGCACTTATTTACGATGATGACAACGACATCCACTACATTGCTAAATTTCCCAGTATTAAGGACTATGTTGATGTTGTAAGAGTTGAAGCGGCGACAATGAAGCTGGCACGCAAAGCTGGACTTAGGCCACCTGATACCATTGTAGCCCCATGTGGCAAAAGCCAGGCATTACTGGTACGAAGATTTGACATACTTCCCGACAGCAGGCGAAAGCACATGATCAGCCTGCAAACACTACTCAAAGCCGAAGGATGGTATCAGAAGAGATACATTGATATCCTTGGAATTATCCGCAAATACAGCTCTAATCCTGAAGAAGATTCTTCGCTGTTTTTCAGGCAGATGGTTTTTAATGCCGTTATTGGTAACACAGACGACCATCTGAAAAATTTTTGGATGATCTATGATTTCAAAGACAGCTGGAGACTTTCACCCGCATTTGATCTGGTGCCGAATATCAGGCAAGTCGATGAACACGTTCTGTTTTTCGATCTCGGCCCAGTATACCCGGGAAGGGTAAAACTTGAGAAAATCGGACTTTCCTGGGGCATCGGTCAGGTCAAAAATATTATTGAAGAGGTATTCATTGCAGTCGGACAATGGAGAAAAATTTTCAGTGAGTTCGGGATTTTCCAAAATGATATCGATCGATTTAATGAAATAGATGACAAACTTGCGAGATAATTCAGAAGGCTGTCAACGGACCAGCGATGCGTTTCTGAGAACAATCAGAAATTGCTCTGAAGTTTCATCAAGATCATCAAAGCAGACTTCTGCTTTTACAGGTTACAATCAATATTGGAAATTCTTTATATTCATTGCAGTTTTATCCACCTTGCTCACCATGAAAGGTTTATAGCAAGAACTCACTCATCTGCATGCAGGGTTTTATCAACTGGCATCGCTACGGTTTTGATAGCTGGTCACCCATGTAATGCCAAAGTGTTTTCCTTACAGCTGGAGGCAGGTCGGCATGATCTACGGTTTTGAATTGTTGATTTAAAACAATCTTATCGAAAATATCACGTTCCCAGTCAGACAGAGAGCACACTTGTGACCACCATAAATCAGTGGAACCATCGCCCTCGTGGTCGAAACGGTGTATGATATAATGTTCGGGCATTAGAAGAATCTTCCTGAATTCATTATGGTCTTTACCAAACGCTTTTAAAAAGTAATCACGTTTTGTTCCAACGAGACCGCGTGTAGGGATAAGCACACTTTGAATCGCTCGTAAATACTTGACGTTCCAATGTTCACCAATATTGCCTGGTGTCGATGTGAGCCGGTTCTTGCTCTTTAGATCAACATACCGCATCGGGAATGAAAAAATATGCAGTCCTAATTCTCCATTGAGCTCTAGATTGATCTTAAGACGGTCGTAAAAATCAGTTGGACGATCTTTGTGATTGTAAAGTATGTAGTTTGATAGATGGGTCAGCCCATATTTGGCAGCCAGACGAACTTTTTCTTCATACAAATTTCGGAACTTAATATCATCAAAGGCAATTCGAGCAGGCTTGATTGCAATTTCGCTTAGCAAAGCCATCTTTTCTTCTGTAAGAAGGCGTGCGTCTAGGCCCTGATTAAAGTCAACGTAACGGTTAACCGTGCTGGTTCGACCAGAACTATTTCGATACGAGTATGTTGCTCCCTTTCCAAACCCCAATGCTTTGATATCCTGAATAATCTCCTTGAATCGGTCTGATGCCAGAACATTGTTGTCCAACAATATCAGGTCTCGTTTTTCTCCGTAAAGCTCCTCAATAAGCTGTATCTGTCTACGAAGAGGTAGATATCCATTAAATTCTGGTTCTATCTGGTGGACTGCACAAAAGACGCACTTGTTTGGACATCCACGGGTAGCATAGCCTATATAGCTGTTTTGTAGATCATATGTAAAGTTGGCATCTTTCAAAATACTATAATCCGGGGTGAGCGTATCAATTCTTGTCTTATCACCGGGGTCGAGAATTCCTGGAGAATCCAATAGACCTGATATTACAGTTGCTCCAGTAGCAGCCTTCAAATCATCTTGAAGAAGTGTTGCCAATACGCCACCTACAATCACATCAGATTTGCGAGGCACGCAGTTTTGATAGTATTCAATCGCTTTGACAGTTTGGCTCCAATAATAGGTGAAAAGTGAACTCACATACACTCGATCCCAACGCTCTGCACGCATTTCAGGAATGCACCCTTTAACGAAAACGACCCTGTCATTTAATCGTTTATGATAAGCAGCGATTTTCATCAAGCCCAAGGGCGGATACTTAGTTTTATAAGGGGGTTCGACCAACAAAATATTTCGCATCAACTATCCCAGTTTACTGATTCAGACTGTAAGAAAATGTAGTGGACAAATTGTTTTGGTAGCTCTTTACAGCAAGCTGGATCAAGCTGGGGGTCTGTTTTTGTAGAGCTTGGAAGCAGATAATCTCCTAGAAAATCTTCAATTAATATATTCATACCTGCGTTAGCATAACATTCAATTGTTGCAAGAACGTCCTTATCATCTGAAACTTTTCCGTATTCAAATGCGTTCTTTTCTAAAATCATCGCATAGTAACAAGCCCACTCTTGAGGCGTAATCGTACGTGACCAAAATCGATCATCACGTTTCTTTATTGGAGCAGAATCACCCTTTCGGTAACCAATACAAGCACAAAGAAAGAACAGTTCATGAAAGTCATCTACCGCACCGTTATTCTTCATATTATTGTATAATTCTTTGTATCTGACATCAGTCGCAACGCGAATGTTTCCATCCATTTTCATTGATATTCCTCCTCGTCACGAAGTATGGCCTGTGCAGCATCTATTTTTTGTTCAACTATCTCAGTGTTTCCGTCATCTGTAGGACGTAACATGAAAAATTTCCCCCATTTACCGCTGCTCTTGAGTAATTGTGCCTCTTGACGGCGGAACTCAGTATCAGTTGCAAGAAGTATCCACTGAGAAGCAAATGTCGGTACTTGGTTGATAAGATTCTGTCGATGTTCGTAAGACAATCGGCCAAACGGGGTATCCATAAAAAGTGGCATTTCTATATGTTCACCGCGTGCTGCTGTTCTTGCCAATGCAGCAATAAAAGAAATTGACATTATTTGCCGCTGTCCTGCGGATATATTAGCCAGGAAAGGTTTTTTATAACGATCTAAAACCTGCAAAGAATAATCATCATTGACAACAATAGTGCGAAGATTTCCACGACCTTCCTTATCAAGTAGTTCACGGAAGAGTTCTGTTGCAGATTCACCTAATAAAATTTTTATTTCCCGCGTAAATTGGTTGTAAACGTCATTTAGTGCATCTTGTGTGTCGCGTGCCAAAATGGATCTGCGGGAAAGTTCGTCATTAAGCCCAACCTTCAACTTTTCTTCTTTTAGCAATGCGCGTAGCCGACCTTCCTCCTGTTGCAACTGTTCGAGCTGATTTTGACTAACACGTGCATCGGCTTCCAAACTAATTATGCTGTCATTGAGTTTTTTGCGGTGTTCATCTAATTTGGTAGCATCCTGTCGTTCAGAGGTACCAATTTGATTGCTAATATTGTCCAGACTGCGATTAATATTCGCGATGCTACTGTTTATGTTGCCGTACTGTTGCAGGCGTTTTTCCACAAGGTCAGCGTCATCACTGAAGTGATTACGAACTTCACTCAAATATCGCCACAAGTTGAGAGCTGCATCCTGTGTTGAAACATCGCTTGTACGTTTCAACCAATCAATAATGTGTGAGTAGGTTTCAGTCCCTTCACAGATTTCACTACCACATATACATCTTTTTTCTGTCAAAATGCGTTCAATCAAATCACGGCGAATTTCTGAAGGTATTTCACCTTTTTGCTTCTGACTTTCAATGTGACTAAACACGTTAATAACAGTTGGAGCCACAATAAGAGCTGATGCTTTACACACAAGATTTCGCATTTCATTCAGGGCATCCGCTGCCTGCCGTTCTTGTCCTTGTAGATCCTGCTCAAGAGATTTCCGCCGTTCAAGCAAATGGCGTATCTCGTTAAATTTTTCCAGCTCTTTGTCTGTTTTTTCAATTTCTTGCCTTGCATGACTAATTTCGTCAGCAAGTTCGTCAAGCCTCTTCCGAGAACGAGCTTGTTCCTCTTCATTATCACCTAATAATTTCATCAAGCGTGATAAGTCTTCATGTGAGGAACTGGACAATTCTTTTTCCAGATTTTGGGTCACGCGTTTAACAGCCTTAATTGCCGTCTCAAGAGCATCAACATTGAGCAGGTTTCTTATCCCGGCACTTATCTCTCGACGTTGTTCAATACTGGCACGGGTTAAACGTTCAATTTTTTCACCATCAAACAGAAAGTAATCTTTGACTCGGCGATCCAGAATACTGTCAATAACCGCGTCAATTTCAGTAACAGGAACTGGCTGTGTGTTGCCGTCTGCTGGAGTTACAAACAGTCGCTTCTCATCTTCTTCTTCAATTACTCTATTTCCATCCTGCATGCCAAGTATGGCTCTACGGAGACGATATGTCTGTTCTCTATGCGTGAATTCCAACTCAACAACTGTCCTTACAGGCTGGCCAGGATTCGCTTCCAGTGCCGAGACATTCACAAGTTGTAGTTCTTCTCGCTTAACATCGCCATCTTGGCTCAGACGACGTTCACCGAAGAGACAAAACATTATTGCCCTAAATAACCCCGTTTTCCCTCGACCGTTCTCACCAAAAACCACTGTTACATTCGTATTATCTGTTGTAGGTGAACTGAATTCAATTTCTTGCTTTCCGCGAAACTGGCGAAAATTATCCAAGGTCATTTTATGCAATATCATTTATTTCACCTTCCTATTGTTTGGTGAGTTTTCGCACTACTGACTGAAGTTGATCCGCAACCGCAGCCTCCGGGAATGACTCGGATAACCGGATGGCCTGAAAAGCTAACTCACGAACATCAGCAGGATACGTATTGAGTTTTTCAATAATCAGCTCATTGACATCAGGTAATAAGTTTTTATTGCTAGTCATTTTCACTCCAATCCCACTGTTTTAGACTATGGTAAACATCCCAAGGCTTCTCATCTAGTAAATTCAGCATTTCATAGCGGTTCAAAATATCACGCACGAATGCCCGCGCATTGAATTGATTCATCGCCGAAGAAGCAAACTCAACAAAACGCGGCATTTCTCGTTTGAGTATCGCCACATCTGAATTCAGTCTCTGCGCTATTCTTTCGGACGGAGGTGCAACGATAAAATCATAGATAAGCGCACGGTCTTTTCCATCTGCCTTTCTGAGGATTCTGCCACGGCGTTGTACAAATTCTCGTGGATTTGTGCTACTGGCGAGTACAAAAGCTATCCTCGTAGAAGGCACGTCCACACCTTCATCGAGGCATTTAATAGCTACTAATACTTGAATATCTCCGCCGTCAAACTGCTCTAACAACTTTTCGCGTTCAGACAGACCAACCTCATGAACAAACTCATGACAACGTAAACCAAGTGCCGATACAGCTCGTAATACTTCTTTGTGTCCTCCAGGCGCACAATAAATGAGGATACCGTTCAGTTCTTCATCACGTTTACGATAATCAGCCAACATATCACGAAGTATCTGGAGCAGCTTTGGCAGTTTCTGCTCTGCAGAGGAAATTATACGTGACCTTTGCAATAGAAGCATCTTTAAACGCTCACTAAGAGCTGTGTCACGTTTTGCCGCAGAGACCACACTTACGATTTTTTGAGTAATTTCCTCATATAGCTCCGATTCTTCAGTAGTCAGGCTTACCAATTGTGGGTGATACTCGTATGGCGTGAGAAACTTTCCAATCGCTTGATCCAGTGTGTATTCAAAACAAGTTGGCCCGAAGTACCCAAAAATTGTATCCGTTCCTTCGTCATCAAACCACCTGCGAGGAGTGGCTGATAATCCGAGACGCATTCCAGCGTTACCAATCAGCCCCCTTCGTAAGTGAGAAGCGCCAAGCCCGTGAGCTTCATCGCCAATAAGTAATGTGTTATTAGGTGGGAATCGGTTTACTGAAGTAGCAAATTTGTCCATTGCGGCAGTATTATGTACCGCAAGTACACAAATGTGATTTCTAACGCCAATGTTGAAGTCTTGGATGGCTGACTTTACGCTAATCTGCCAGCGCCCATGTGTACCACTGCAAAGAATCGGTTCAAAGCCAAACTGTTTACAGTTACGCTCCCACTGCTCTAGTAAATGCAGGTATGGAACGAGAATTATCAGCGCCAGTTTTCCGTTTTCCTGGTAGACAGATGTCGCTGCAGCTAATGAAGTGATTGTTTTTCCAGTGCCGGTAGCCATTTCAAAAACTCCACGACAACCAGCTCTGTGCCATGCCTGAATTGCACTATTCTGATAATCATGTAATGTTACAGTACAATGTGGCGATATAGCAGCTGTTTTTAGTAAAATGGGACTGTTATATGGTGAATCTGCTGTCGTTCGTAAACGGATAAATTTTTCTCGAATAGCATCAGGAATCCGGTATACGCTGAATTGCTTGTTTTGGTTATTCCATAAGGCCTCAAGCCTCGTTTTATGCATTTCAACATATGGATACTGCCCAGAATCCCATGACTTAAATACTGAAAAAGCCTCTCCATTTAATGATGCTTTTATCGAGTCATTTAGTGAACCATGAATAGCTACGCAGTTGCCACTACCGTCAGTAAAAATTCCAACTTTATCGTGATAGTCGCCAGCAACTCCGCTGTTACGAGGTAATGCAAAACGAAACTCCAGTAAACCATCTGCAACCATCCAAGCAAGTGTATTGCGAGTGTCATTCTCCAGATTTCTAGCAAGGTCTTCAATATTTCGCGCAAGAACCTCTCTGATAAAGGCATCCGTTTTGGCACTCTCTCCAAATTTCAGAGCATCCCAGTCCGCAGCATCAAGCATTGGAGAAACCACGATTCTCGCAAAACCACCACCAGCTACAAATGTGGACATGCCCTGCGCAGCAATACGTAACCAGCCAGAAGTAAAGAAACCCACCCCGCGCAGATAGTCTTTGGCATGCTGAAGTAAAGGTACTTGCAAGTCTCGGATAAGATCATATTGTTCACTGTCGTAAACTGGTTGTAATTCAAGTTCTTTCAGCACCTTAATTTAACCTCGATAAACGAACAACTTTTCCATCAATGACAACGCGGCTATCAGAACCTAGCATCATTGATGTCAATCTTCTCTTGAGAATTCCGGCTTCACACATATCTGAAATGAATTGATCAATATTTGCTGCTCCATCATATATAGCGTCTAAAATAATATAGAGTAAATCATCCAAGGACTCGATGTAGTATTTATTGGGAATTGATACAAAAGCATCCCGCTGTGTACCAATGATACGAAATTTATCACAGTGGGTTAGCAGTTCTCCAATGAGAGATGGTGTCCATGGTATTTGATCTGGAAGGTCGGGTAACTGGTCGTGCTGGTACTCGTAAATATGAGAAGCCAACCCGAATGGTTTGCCTGAAATTTCTCTGTCACCAAGATGGTTGGTAGCAAGTGTCTCAAGTACAGTCTGCTTTTCGTCGGTCCAGTGAAGTGAATCAAGATGAACCATTACCCCAGAACTATACCGTAAAATATTTTTATACTGGTAAATGGTGTAATTGAGCGTGTTTTGATTGTAACCCAGTTTTTCTACAAAATGTTTATACAATTCTGAAAAACTACACGGCAATGATTTGCTTTTAATATAAGCAAGTATTTCCAATGAGACACCGGTATTTTTATTTTCCTCCGAATTCACATTTGAAAGACGAATCGATGGGAATCTTGAAAGATCAAATTGATCTGAATAAAAAAAGTGAATCAATGAGAACAAAAGCATCGGTGTTGATATTCCCAAGAGGCGACACGTGATCTTTTTCTCATTGAAGAGCAGATTAGCTGCAACATGATCATATTTTTTAAGTAAAATCTTAAGATGATCAATAATCGGTAAGAGCTTATCTGCTTCAATACCTAATTGACGTAAATGTATATATTCCTTGCTACTCATTCGTAATAAATTCGGGATATTAGGTAAGTGACTTATCATAAACACAGGTTCATTTACACAAAGCTTATCGATGGCAAAATGTTTTATTTGTTCTAAATCAGCGATTCCTTCCTGCTCTAATATAAATGTTTCAAGCACAAGTGGGATTGGCAGTCGTACCCCATCGCCACCTCGCTTCAATACATATGGATAATCAGAGCAGTCAAGAGTTTGATCGTTTATAATCTTGACACATGAGTACAGCGCATTAGCATTTGGGATATTTTCAGCCAGTAAGATATCCTTATAATTTTCAAAAATGCCAGTTATAGATAAAAAGGGTATCGGGTCAGTGCTCAAACGTAAAAATATATCATTGCCAATTTTTGAAATCAAAGCAGCAGGAATTGATACCAAATCCTTATGTATGAATGTTCCAGGCCCCCACATCAACAGTGAAGTCGATCTCTCAAGGTTTCCATAAATAGACCGATCCGACAATTGGTCTTGAGCTGACCTGTCTTTATTTACTTCAACATGCACTTCTTTAAAATGCATGGCCTTACCAACATTTAATATTATTTGCTCAACTAGATCTGTTCTGCGCATTCCATATTTAAGCCCCCAAGCAAATTGTGTATATAGGGAATCTTCGTCGGCTAATATTTCGTCTATTTCATCACTCAGAAAATACAGAAAGCCTTTTGATAATTTGTAAATATCAGTCAACGTTTCGCATGACTCGAGTCGGCAGAAATCACCCATCGTTTTTACTGCTTCACTTATTTCCAGTATCCCATTTTCTTTACCTTCTAACGCGTTAACTATAGTTTCCCTGATCATTTGGCAGTTAACACACGGATGATTTGGCATAACAACACGAAGCGGATTATCCCAGATAATCTCATACGTCGGAGACAGGCTAATAAGAGAGGCAAGTGCCTCATCTGCAGGAATAGATGGCCATTGCCAAAGCTTTTTCAGTGAATATGCTATTTCTGAAACGCAACAAACTCCTCTACCTAAATTAAGCGATTCATTTACCGCATACCAGAAAAGGCTCAACCTATCTATTACTGTCAATTTTTCGAGTACTGGCACGAGTTTCTTTTCCATCTGCCTTATGCGCTCTCGGGTCAAATTTAATCTTTGACCTAATTCTTCGAGAGTCCACTTTCGCTCATCCAGAAAACCAAGTCGCCCCATAAGTACAGGATAATAATATTCTTTTTTTATTATTGATCGCACAAAAGCATCAACAAGATTCCCAAAGCTGTTATAAACGCTTGAAGGTAGTCCCGAAGAAATTTTTGTGATGAGCATTTGTGCATGTTCTTTTAATTGCCAAAGATTTCTGACGGTTTTAAGTCCCTGTAAAGTCAATCCGCATCGTTTAATGATATTACGTTCTGATATTTTTATTACATCGTCCCAAGATACAGGCGATTTGTTTGTGCCCAATACCTCGTATAAGTTTTGAAACAAGTTCTCAGGGATTCTAAAACCAGCTATCAAATCTGTTTTCAAATCATAAAAAACTGGAGTATCAGCAACTTTTGCCGTAGCAACAAACCACTCGGTTATACTTTTATTTCCTGAAAGTCTACCAAGGTAGTCAAGCATGATAGAAAATGCCTTATCACTTATATTGACTTGAAGAAGATAACCAAGTGACACCGAAAACAAGATGTCCGCCTCATCTTCTGGAAAGAATGCAATCTCGCGCAGCTTGCATAAGTCATCAGCTGAA
This sequence comes from uncultured Desulfuromonadaceae bacterium, assembly GCA_964292275.1. Lineage (GTDB taxonomy): Bacteria > Desulfobacterota > Desulfuromonadia > Geobacterales > Pseudopelobacteraceae > CAXYUZ01. Next base: position 10,028 of record CAXYUZ010000044.1, on the reverse strand, counting down.
ATGTCAAGAGTGGCAATTGTCATGCCGCCTTCATCATCCGAAAAATGAGAACCCGGAAGAGTAATCCAATACAAATCAGGAAGCGTTCTGGACAATAGACTCCAACCAGCAGGGTCAGATAACAAGTGTTCAGCATTGCGCGAAAGACAACGTACCCGCTGAAAAGAATACGACCTGTCCTCACATGTGGATTCAACCTTTAACGTTTCGTTTACTGAAGCATGAGTTGGTGTCATGCTTTTTATTACTTTATCTTGCAACTGCTTAATGTCATGGACCGTTTTTCTGCCGATACCCCGTATACAATAGAGGTCTTCTTCTTGAAATCCCAAGAGTCGTTCAATTGTCAGTATATTTTCCTGATTGAGCACATTTTTTGCTCGGGTAGGGAGTCTTTCAAGTAGATTGTTAGGGATAGGCGTGTCGACGCTCAAATTTTGTAAACTTCTATCTTTCTCCCATAATGGTTCTTGTGATTTTTCTATATCTGTCTGTTTTATTGAACCATCCTGACATAATTTATAATTCTCATTTTCCGGCTCACTTGCATATTTTTTGAGTTGAAGCGGTATGTCCATTAACTCAGTAATAATATTGCGAGACAGTCCGGCGCTTCGCATGTCTTCAGACGTTAAACGCAAAAGTCCCGCAAGATTTCTTACGCCACATGTAAGTAGCGCATCGAAAGCTTCGACACTAACCCGCTTTAAAGCGTATTCAAAAAGATCCTCTTCAGACATGCTTATTAATAATCACCCCATCGCGTAATATTTACTAATATGCTAAATAAATTTAGATATCAGAAAATGAGTTGGAATAACACAAGAAACGGCCTTCATTAAAATAGTATTTGTAATACTTTTAAAGAGCTACAAGATCTGACTAAAACAAACCGTATAGAAATATTACTAAGGAACTAAAAACATATCGGTGTCGAAATAACTGACTACCATTTACGGAACAGGCACTTCACCTGTCACGATCTTTTACAAATAATCCTACGGCACCAGCAAATTCTTCCCCAGTGTACTTGATTCCATTACGGCATGATACGTGACTGCCGCCTGGGCCAGTGGTTACTCCTTTGCTATTAGCGTGGAGAAAGTGCCGTTTACCAGACCGACCGCAAAGGCGGCATGCACCTCCAGGATAGTATTAATCCAACCGCCGCAATATGCACCGCTAACCCCGGTTACTCCCTGGATTTATCACCTGCAGGTGCTATGCTAGTAGCAGTACCTGATGAGGTGTCAACATGCCGCGACTTGGTGAATTACTACTGGCAGAAAATGCGATTACCCCGGCAGAGCTGGATTCTGCGCTGCAGAATCATGTGCTGCACGGGGTCACACTTGCGACCTGCCTTGTGGAGATGGGATATGTCAGTGATAAGGTTGTTGCAAGATGCCTCGGCAAACAGACCGGCTGCGCCTTTCTCACCAAAGACCAGCTTATTGCGGCTGGAGGACAGAATCTGTCGATCCTCTCACCAGCGACCGTTAAAAAGCTCAGATTGGTCCCGGCAGGCATAACTGGCGGCACACTCCGCATTGCAACCGATCACGACATATCTGCAATAAAGCTGACTGAACTTGAGAAGATTGTCAGCAGAAAGATTGAACTGCTGACTGTTTCCGGTTATGCGATGGACTGTTTTCTGGAGCAGATGTTTGGCGTGCCGCGTCCCGGCAGGTTTTTGCCTAAAAATTCAAGACACAAGAGACCGATTGAGCCACCAACTGTGGAAAGCAATAAAAGTGAGACAAATCAGATTGTTATCGACGGTGTTGAATGGAGGCCGCTCGATGAAACCACTCAAGCAGAGGATTCCAGCTTGGCGTATGATGATATTTTCAACATGCCGCTGAATATTGATACGCCACCCCAGACCTTGCCGGATGCGGCAGAGCATTTCAGCCATGCCAGATCAAGGGATGACGTGGCAAAAACAGTCCTTGACTTCATCACTCGCACGGCTGAAACAGCCGCCCTGCTAATCATAAAAGACGGGGTTGTCACTGGCTGGAGGGCAAACGCACATAAAAGGGATATTCCGAATTTTGAGGCTTTTTCGGCACCATTGGAGACGCTGCCGGACCTCCAGCAGTGCGTTGACTCGAAAAAGCCCTACTTTGGCAGATGTTCAACCCCGGAATCGGAACTGATCTGGCACACCTTGCACTACAGGGGAGGAATGGTCGCCTACTTCCCGATCTTCATCAGACAGCAGGTTGTCGCCGTTCTCCTCTGTAACGAATCCGACACGCTGAACCCTATTGAAACGGCAGAGCTATGCCGCAAGGCCTCATACGCGCTGGAGATACTGATTCTTCGCTCAAAGTTACTGGGCTGAGGCCGAGGATCTGAATTCAGGCGAGCCCCCTCCAGCTTGAAGTGAAGGGGAACCAAGATCAGGCGATGGTGTGGCGAATATCCTTCCCTTTGACCATAAAGATCACCATCTCGGCAATGTTGGTAGCGTGGTCGGCAATCCGTTCCAGATACTTGGAGATGTAATTCAGACGCATGGCGCGGGTAATTGTGGAAGGGTCCTCGATCATGAAACTGAGCAGTTCGCGCTGCACCTGAATGTTCAGATCATCAATAAACTGATCATTCTGACAGACTTTGATGGCCAGCTGATCATCGCCGCGTACAAAGGCGTCCAGCGCCTCCTTGACCATCGTCTCTGCCCAGGAGGCCATGCGAGGGATGTCGATATACGGTTTCAGCGGCGGTTCTTCATTGATCTCCAACACACGTTCGGCAATATTAGCACACTGGTCGCCAATCCGTTCCAGATCGGTAACGATTTTCAGCGCCAGGGTAATGAAACGCAAATCGCGTGCGGCGGGCTGGCGCAGTGCCAAAAGCTGCAGACACTTCTCGTCGATGGCCACCTCAAATCCATTGACCTCGTGATCCATGTCGATAGTCCGCTGGGCCAGATCGGAATCACGATCCCCAAGCGCCTTGATCGAGCCAGAGATCATCTGCTCAACCTTGCCACCCATAGCCAGAATTTTTATCCGCAATTCATCCAGCTCAACATCATAGGATGCACTGATATGTTCTCTTTCCATATATTTTCCTTCCTTATAAAATGTTCAAAGTTCGATGTTCCTGGTTCAGCGTTCCTGGTTGCAACCTTGAACCAAGAACCATGAACCGGTTTTACCCAAATCGGCCGGTAATATAATCCTCGGTCTGCTTCTTCTCCGGATTGGTGAATATCTTACGGGTCTCTCCGGCCTCGATCAGCTCTCCAAGGTAGAAGAATGCAGTCACGTCGGAGACACGGGCGGCCTGCTGCATATTATGGGTAACGATGATGATGGTATACTTCTGTTTCAATTCATCGATCAGCTCCTCAATCTTAAGGGTCGAGATCGGATCAAGTGCCGAGCAGGGTTCGTCCATCAGGATGATATCAGGATTAACGGCAATCGCCCTTGCGATGCAGATTCGCTGGGCCTGACCACCGGAAAGCCCCAGGGCAGAATCATTCAGCCGATCCTTGACCTCATCCCAGATAGCGGCATTTTTCAGGCTCCGTTCAACCGCTTCATCGAGTACATTTTTATCATTCACACCCGAAATCCGCAGTCCATAAACGATATTCTCGTAGATCGACTTGGGAAAGGGATTGGACTGTTGAAAGACCATCCCCACCCGCCGCCGGAGCGAGATAACATCCATCCCCGGTGAGTTAAGCTCTTCGCCTTCGAACTGGATACTACCATCAATCCGCACGTTATCAATCAGATCATTCATCCGGTTAAAACAGCGCAGCAGTGTGGACTTGCCGCAACCGGAGGGGCCGATGAAGGCGGTTACCTGATTACGGGCCATCCCCAGATTGATGCTCTTCAGGGCATGTTTTTCGCCGTAATAAAGATCCAGCCCATTGACACTGATTATATCCTCATTTCTGTCACTCATTTTATCATCCTTGCGATAGTGCTGGTTACGGCACGTCTGCGCCGCCCAATGAAACCGTTAAAAGTGTGATGTCGTATAGCGCTTCTTCATCTTTGAGCGGAAATGGATCGCCAGACTGCTGGCCACAATCACAATTCCAACCAGCAGCATCGTGGTTACATAAACCATCGGCTTGGCCGCCTCCACGTTCGGTGACTGGAAACCGACGTCAAAGATATGGAAACCCAGATGCATGAACTTGCGATCCATGTGGAAGAACGGGAAATGCAGGTCAAACGGCAGCGTCGGGGCCAGTTTGACAACACCGACAACCATCAGCGGTGCAACCTCACCGGCCGCACGTGCCATGGAAAGGATCAGGCCTGTCATGATCCCCGGGGTCGCCATGGGGATCAGTATCTTGACCAGGGTCTGAAACTTGGTCGCCCCCAAAGCCAGTGAACCTTCACGGATGCCGCGCGGAATCGAGGCCAGCGACTCCTCCGTGGCGATGATAACCACCGGCACGGTCAACAGCGCCAGTGTCAGACTGGACCAGAGAATTCCACCCGTACCGAAGGTCGGCGTCGGCAGACGTTCCGGGAAGAAAAACTTGTCAAGGCTGCCACCAATACCGTAGACAAAGAAGCCAAGTCCGAAAACGCCGTAAACGATGGAAGGAACACCGGCCAGGTTGTTAACCGCAATACGAACCATGCGGGTTACAATCCCGTCTTTGGCGTATTCACGCAAGTAGACGGCGGCAATCACGCCAAACGGCAGGGAGAACAGGCTCATCAGCATAACCATCATGACGGTGCCGAAGATTGCCGGAAAAAGACCACCCTCCGTATTGGACTCACGCGGGTCATCCAGCAGCAGTTCCTTTACCCGCGCGGCATAGGCGCCGCTCTTCTGCAGCAATGACATGCTGTTGGGGCGCTGGACACGCACCATCTCCACCAGTGCAATATCCTTCTCCGTACCGGCTGCATCGGTAAATGTGGCCTTGAACTGATCCAGTTCACCCTGCTGCGCGGTCAGTTTTTCATTATCACCGTTAAACTGCTCCAGCAGCGCCTCGCGCCGTTTGGTCAGTTCGGCGGCTGCCGCGGCATTCCCCTCACGATCCTTGTATTCCAGCTTGATAATCTTCAGGCGTAGCTGCTCGGCATCGTAGTTGGTCTTTGACATCCCCTCCTTGATCCGGGCAATCTCCTTCAGGCGCGGAACAATCCCCGCACGAGCGCTACTTAACTGCCCCCAGAGATCACCGTTACCCTCGGCACCGGCAACGGACTTCAATGTGCCGACAAAGTTGCCATGCTCGCGGCGCTCCACCAGAACCGCATCGCCAGGCACCTGACGCCCCTTGATGTCGCCCTCGTTGATCCATTTGAAATCCTGGCCGTAGAGATCACGGTTAGAAACCTTGATCTGCAGACGCTTGGAGCCATCGGCCGGATTGCGGTCACTGTCCGTAATCTGTCCCAGCACAGCGCTGCCGTCGTTTAAATCAAAACGAACCAGCTCTGCGGGCCAGAAATAACCCAGGCCGTTGAACAGCACCACCGCTACCAATGTAATTGTCATCAGCAGCACAACGCCCAGCCCGGCACCGGTCAGAAGAACATACGGCTCACCGCTTTTGAAATATTTCTTCATTCAGAATTCTCCACTTCAGGTTGCAATCACCCTTCGACAGGCTCAGGGCGAACGGGAATGCTAATAACGTCCGTACTTCTTCCTGAACCTTTGGCGCAGCGCCTCGGCCAGGGTATTGATAATGAATGTGAAAATAAACAGGATCACCGCCGAGAGGAACAGGACTCGATACAGCGAACCATCCATCGGTGCCTCCGGTATCTCCACGGCGATATTTGCGGACAATGAACGCAGACCGTTAAAAAGACTCCAGCTCATAATCGGCGTGTTACCGGCGGCCATCAAAACAATCATGGTTTCGCCGATTGCACGTCCAAAACCGACCATAATGGCAGAAAAGACACCCGGCAGTGCCGACGGAAGCACCACACGCCAGGCGGTCTGCCAGCGGCTGGCGCCCAGGGCCAGCGATGCGGCCTGCAGGTTACGCGGCACGTTGGAAAGGGCATCCTCGGCGATCGTGAAGATGATCGGAATCACGGCAAAGCCAAGCGCAATGGCAATGATAATGCTGTTGCGGTTGTCGTAACGGATATTAAAGCTGCTGTAGAGCCACTGTTTGAAATCACCGCTGAACCAGGCGCTTTCAGCCATTCCGGTCAGGAACCATGCCAGACAGAACCCGGCGGCGATCAGCGGGATGATGACCGCAAACTCCCTGCCGCGCAGCAGGTTATCCAGCCTGGATGCGGTCTTGATCCGGCTCCAGAGCAGTGTGGCGGCAAACAGCAGGGCCGGAATCACCAGCAGTGACACAAACAGCATCAGCACTGATTTTTCCAGCATCGGGGCCAGCCAGAGACCGGCCAGGAAACCGATAACCACCGACGGTATCGCCGCCATGATCTCGACCACCGGCTTTACCCTGCTTTTAAGGGTCGGGGTCATGAACTGACTGGTATAGATTGCGCCGCAGAGCGCCAATGGCACGGCAAACAGCATGGCAAAAAAGGTCGCCTTGATCGTACCGAAAATCAGCGGCACCAGACTCATCTTCGGCTCAAAATCATCATTCGCCGCCGATGACTGCCAGGCATACTCCGGCTTGTCGTAGCCTTCGTACCAGACCTTGCAGAACAGGGTCTTGAACGAGATCTCAGGATGGGGGATATCCAGTTTCCAGACGGCAATCTTGCCGCTGTTATCAAGGGTAATCATACCGTTGCCGCGTGGTGTATAGGCCACCCGCGCAATGCCGGATGCAGGTGCGACCCCAAGTTTGACCAGTGTCCGTTCTGTGGTCATGTGATCGATGCGCACATCGCCCTTGGCATTAACGGAAATCAGCGATTTGTCACGCCCCGAAGGGACGATAGAAGTAACGGCAGCGCCATGCCCCGGCAGCTGGTGGATTTTACGCAGCAGCTTTTCGCTGCTTCCCGGAGTTGTCACCGGAAACCAGGTGGAATAACCGCCGGCGGCATCGCCGATCGCCAGCGAATAATCACCAAACACCAGATTCAGCGCGGTCACAGCAACGCCGTTTGTAACCTGTATACTCTCCAGCAGACGGATATTATCCGGCTCGGTAACGTCCCAGCGGACCAGCCAGCCATTCTCCGTACCAGCGTAGAGATAGCGCCCCTTATGATCAAGAACCGTTGCACTGATCTTTCCGGGAAGCTTGTCCGTTATCTCGAATTTGACCAGACGGACCTTTTCATTCTCCTGAATATCCTTTTCAACCAGACGATGAGTCACCCTGAAACGGTCGCCATCAAGCCGATCCACACGCAGCGCGCCATTTTCAATCTTTCTGGCAAAGGTTTCTTTGACCTGCAGATCACCGGCGAAGGCAAGCAGCGGTTCTTCGGTCAGTTCAGAACTGACCACCGTCTTGCCATCTTCACTGCGTGAACTGTTGAAAGTCAGGGCAACGGAGCTGACGGCATTATTGTTCCAGAGCAGATTAAAGGTGGAGGCACCGTTCTGCTCAACGGAAACGATCTTTGATGAACCGGCCGGAGGTGTCGCAGTTTTGGACTCATCCAGTTCACTGCCACTGGCCGCATCAAGCAGATGGAAACGACCGTTTTCATCAAGCATGAAGAGCTGCTGGCGACTGTCATCAACACCGGCTGCCAGAATCCGCCGCTCTTTAATCTCTGCCGGAAGCTGAACCGTTGCACTGATATCAGCATCGGGCGAGTAAAACAGCGGCAGTGCCACCTGCGAAATCATGACCAGAATCCAGACAACGGCCACAATCACCAGTATCCCGCCGATACGGATGAAAAGCTCTGCCAGCCGGTCTCTGCGTCTGGATTTTTCCGAGAAGTTTTTTTTCATAGGTTGATTACTTTTTCTTGGATGATTGTCCGGTATGGCCGCACCTGCAGCCATACCGGTGATTATGAGAGATTATTTGAGGGCCTTGAGCTGCGAATTCACAATCTTGGCGGTCAGCGGATCATAACCGTCTTTAACAACAATCTGCTGTCCCTCTTTGGAAAGGACGTAACGGAGAAACTCTTCGGTTACCTTTGGCAGTGGCTGACCCGGCTTTTTGGCAACATAGATGTAGAGCATGCGGCTGAGCGGGTATTTACCGCTAAGAACGTTCTGGTAGGTGGCCGCAGCAACAGGTCCGCCGGTCTTTACAGAAAGGGGTACAGCGCGGACGCCGGAGGTTGCATAACCGATACCGGAGTAACCAATTGCCGCCACGTCTCTGGCAACGCCTTCAACAACCGATGCAGAACCGGGCTGTTCCTTCACGCTGTTCTTGAAGTCACCCTTTTTGAGGGCATGCTCCTTGAAATAACCGTATGTGCCGGAGGCAGAGTTACGACCGTAGATGCTGATTGGACGGCTGGCGAGTTTACCGCTAACACCAACCTGGCCCCATGTGCTAACATCTGCGTGGCCGCTTTTGTGTGTTTTGGAGAAGATGCCATCAACCTGATCAAGCGAAAGGGATTTAACCGGGTTGTCCTTGTTTACAAAAACGGCCAGCGAATCCAGCGCAACGCCGATTCTGGTCGGCTTGTAGCCATATTTCTTTTTAAACGCCTCAATCTCACTTGGCTTCATCTCGCGTGACATTGGACCAAGCTGGGCAGTACCGGCAATCAGGGCAGGAGGTGCAGTGCTGGATCCTTTTCCCTCGATCTGGATATTCATATTCGGGTATTTCTTTTTGAAACCCTCTGCCCAATAGGTCATCAGGTTGTTGAGAGAATCAGAACCGATACTGTTCAGGTTACCGGCCACTCCAGCAACCGGCTTATAGCTTTTTATACCGCCATCCACCGCAACCTTACCCGCATGAGCCGATACCGAAGTAAGACCTACCAACGCCGCCGCAACCAACACCTTCTTGAACATAATTGTTCTCCTTGTTTTGTATTACAAACTTGAAAAGATCCTAGCATGTCCATGTGACAACTATGTTACAGAGCGGGAAACAGTTTGTTAAAGATGGGGATTGGAACACAAAAAAGGAAATGGAAACAGGCAATCCAGTTTGAAACATTACCGCCACAAAGAATAAAACCAGAACTACCCGCCAACAAGATAACTACTTCAATCATCCCCGAATGTTCTATCGGGGATCCATTTCAATAGCTGGATACCCGCCAGAAACGTTCATAAGCAAATTAATCGCACATCTGAATGATGCAAAAGATTTGAGTACAATTTAATTTGCAGGCTATCAGAATCGATGTATAGTTTTGAAGTTTTCTTGTTTTATTAAGAATCTGGCGCAAATGAATCAAAAGCATATATTATTAGATACCAAAACCACCCCATAAATTCACGCCCATGACGGGCGTACACCACACCGTTTGACACCTGCCAGGACGGGTCAACGGTAAAGCGTTGAAAAGAAGAAAATGGAGAATAGTTTATGAAACGAATAACAGAGAGCTGGTTTTTGATAAGTTTGCTTTTTGTGATGATGTCTATTGGTTATCCTTGTGGTGCGTCAGCGGCGGTTACGAGTGCTTCGATATCCTCTACTTCCCTTATTGCGGGGGCAACATCAAACTATAAGTTTCAGTTTCAAGCAACGAATGGTCTTCCATCAGGGGCGACAATCACAGTTGCATATCCAGCAGGTTTCAATGTTGCAGCCGCCACAAAAACTAATTACGCCGAAAGTTACTACCTTCCTATTCAAAATATCACAGGCCAGACAATTACCTATACAGTTGGGGCTTCAGCGGCACAATATGCTGGGAACACGCTTAACGGCTTCTACACACCGACTGGGGGAATTGTAAACCCAGTGACACCAGGCACATATTTTGTGCAGATATCGACAAGCAACGATCCAACACCGGTATCGGTGCCGGTGATAATCAAGGCCACAGGAGATACGGTTACGAATGCTTCGATATCCACTACTTCCCTTATTGCGGGGGCAACATCAAACTATGAGTTCCAGTTTCAAGCAACGAATGGTCTTCCATCAGGGGCGACAATCACAGTTGCATATC
>CAXYUZ010000043.1:0-26159 GCA_964292275.1 uncultured Desulfuromonadaceae bacterium | reverse complement strand
GCAGTTCACCACTTTAATTCACTTACAAAAGTTGCACTTCAGACTTGAATCCGCGTATATTATATGGCAATGTTTCAAGTTCAAACACCCTATCCCCTTTTCTGGTCAAGGGAGGATATGTGTTTAATTACCGGATCAAGATTCACCTAAGGCCTGGTCGCGGTAAAGATCGCCCGCAGCGGTGCCGGGTGCCCTTCAATTGTCTTGCCACCATCATTCGGATCAAGAAAATCCGCCAGAGATTCAAACCGCATCCACTCCGTCGCACGTTGCTCGCCGAGGCTGGTGGGGGTGACATCAACGCACCTGATATCTCTGAATCCGCAACGTTGCAGCCAGAGGGTCATCGCCCCGATCGACGGCAGAAACCAGACATTGCGCATTTTGGCGTAACGTCCCGGCGGCATGAAGATCGTCTGCTGATCACCTTCGACAATCAGCGTCTCCAGAATCAGCTCGCCCCCCGGCCGCAGGCACCCCTTCAGCTCAAGGATATGGTCGAGCGGTGAGCGGCGGTGGTAGAGTACCCCCATGGAAAAGACACTGTCGAAGCAGGCCAGAGCGGCCGGCAGATCTTCAACTCCGATCGGAATGACGTGGTGCTCTGGATCGCAGATGTAACGCTGCATGACCAGGAACTGCATTACCGAAACCAGAAAAGGTTCGATGCCAAGCACAAACGCGGCACCGGCGCCGCGCATGCGCCAACCGTGATAGCCGTTGCCGCAGCCCACATCCAGAACTGTGCGCCCGGCCAGCGGCTGGATGTGGGGGATCAGCCGCTCCCATTTCCAGTCCGATCGCCACTCTGTATCGATTTCAATGCCAAAAAAATTGTAAGGCCCCTTGCGCCAGGGGTGAAAGGCCTGCAGCCGGGTAATCAGCTCATCGCGACCCGTCTGGACAAGGTCGGCAGCGGATCCGATGGTGACATCGTCTTGCAGTGAAATCCGGGATGGCCTGATCTCCGGCAGCGCCTCCAGATCCTGCAGCCAGCCGGCCATATCGCCGTAACGTTCCAGCAGCCGCTCCGTTGACAGGGTCACTCGTAGCTGTTCAGCCCAATCTTCCCTGCCCATGGCAGTCAGTTGCGGATAGAGTGAATCGTAGGATTTCATTTGATCGCGACCATGGAGACAAAGTTGAAGCACTGGAACCAGAGTTCAGAGGAGGAGAAACCGGCCTCTTGCAACCGCTGCTGGTGGCAGGCGATCGTCTCGGGGATCATCACATTTTCCAGCGCCGATCGTTTCTGGCTGATCTCAAGGTCGCTGTAGCCGTTGGCCCGCTTGAAGTCATGATGCAGCTCCACATGAAAGTGCTGCCGCTCCGGTTCGCTAAAGGCGATCTTCTCTGAGAGGATCAGAATGCCGCCCGGTCTGAGCCCGGCATGGATGCGCTGAATCAGCTTCAGCCGCTGCTGGAGATGGATGAATTGCAGGGTGAAGTTGAGGACAACGACCGAGGCATCCTCAACCTCAATATCCTGAATATCGGAGCAGATCATTGTCATCGGAATGGTTGATACCGTATCGAGAGCCAGGAGCTGACTGGCGCGCTCAAGCATGGCCGGGGAGTTATCCACCGCAATTATGTCGCAGTCCGGCGCAGTGATCCGCTGACGCATCGCCATGCTGGCCGCACCCAGCGAACAGCCGAGATCGTAGCAGTGACTTCCCGGCTGGGCGTATTTTGCCGCCAGGATGCCGATGTTGGATATGATCATCCCGTAGCCGGGAACCGAGCGTTGGATCATGTCGGGAAAGACTGCGGCAACCCGTTCGTCGAATTGAAAATCAATTATATTCTGCAGGGGGGCCGCATAGATGGCATCGGTTTTTCGTGGCACTGTTTTCCTGTCCTTATCAAGCGGTTGGTCGTGAGGGGGTAAAGATATCGTGTCTGTGGCAGAACATCAAGAGATACAAGAAGAATAGCGGTGGAGGGTTGTGCCGGGGACGAAGCCTGGCGAAGGCCTCGTCCCTGGTTGGTCTGGTTTCCTGACGAGCACTGTTTTTTTGTTATTCAGAATGTCATCCCCGAATGTTTTTATCGGGGATCCAGTTTTTTAGTCACTTAGAATCTGGATTCCCGATCAGAAACGCTTCGGGAATGACAGTTTTAGAACTTTTGAAGAGGTTCTTTGGGAGCTTTATTCCATGCGGGTAAGGGTGCTCACTGCACACGCTCAAACATTTCCGGTCTGTATTCAAAGTGCATGGTGTCGTAATGGTACCAGCGTCCTCCCCAGACGAAACCGTATTTCTCAAAAATCTCGACAATCTTCTGAAGCATCTCGTTCTGGTGATGATTCTCCCTTTTCCAGAGCTGGTCGCTTGAGTTGCTAGCCGCAAAGTCAATGGCAATACCGTAGTTATGGGGGATTGAGCGGGCGGCTGCGGCGATTGTCCGGTCGTAATAATATGTATGCTCGATTTCGGTAAGCTGTTTAATGATATCATCGGGCAGTTTATCCAGTTCATTGGATACCTTTTGCAGTTGCGCGGCGGCGTTCTCATTTTTGTTGAAGAGCAGTTTTTTGCCATCATGACGTGGTAGCCAAACAACCAAGTCGAGATTCTTTTCCACCTCACTCTTGTTGCTGCCATACAGTTTTTTCAGCAGCGGCTTATTGATGAACCGCCCCGGATCATCAAGGTATTCAGGCGCCTCGATCTTGGTAAACGCAGGATAGTCCTGGGCAAACTGGTCCTCGATATCTGCATTACGCAGTTTCTCATTCAGGTTTTTAATCTTTTTGTCATCATAGGGCAGTGATGTCCCATCGGCAAAAAAGACGGTGTTATCCCTGACCGCCTTGATGCCGGGATAGTTCAGCATCAGGTTGACGCCCCGGTTGGGGATGAAGGACTGTTTCCCCTCGGAACCGAATGCCGGGAGGGTGATAATGCCGTCAATATGATCGAGAAGGGTGCCCCTGGAGAGCGGCAGCTCTTTTCCTGCCTCCAGGGTAGTCAGCACGGTTCTGCCGATATAAAACTTTTCTTCCTGTCCATTCTCCGGTTTAAAACGTATCGCCCAGGTGTTGTGCAGCACCACCGGTTTGTTATCGGCAAGGCCGGCATAGAGCATGATATGCCCCCTGCGATGTACAAGTGTTCGGAACGGCACACCCTTGTCACGGAGGAGTTTTTCCTTATCGCTGTTGGCAAGGCTTGCCAGCGGCAGAAAGGTCCCCGTTTTCAACTGCTGCATGGAGTTTCGCGGCAGCCAGATGCCGAACGGGAAAAAGAAATCTCTGGTGGTGGCTGAACAGTCACGGTCACGGAACAGTTCGCCCCATCCGTAAGGGGTTTTGAGAAGCTGATTGCCGATATGGCCAACGTTTTCCGCGTTGAACGGCAACGGATGGGGACGCGCGTCCTTTTTGGGGATACGCGCCGTTTTAAGGGTGGCGTACTCGCCACTTCCGGCAACCGCCACATTAACCAGCCAGTGGTCAGGCTCTTCCTTGATCAGAGGATAAAGGGTGCCGATTTTGGGCTGTGGCAGCGCCTTGCCCTGTAGATCCCGAATCACCGAGAAATCATTGACGATAACCACCTGCCGGGATTTTATCAGCATCTGCCGTATGGATTCATCCGCAAGCCGTATTCCGGCCGCCTCAACCCAGCCATAGCCGAATGCGGCCTGAATCAGCAGCCATGCCCCATCGGCCGAGGCGTGCAGAATGCGCACCGGTTCATTTTGTTTTAGCTCCGTATATTGCAGCTGATCGAAGGGGAAATCGTCGGAGGCTTCGTAGTAGGGTTTGGATGTGGGCAGCCCACGCACAAAGGCTGGGGATACGGTAATGGCGAATTGGTTTAACGACGGAATGCGGTTCAGATCCGCCACGTCCAGCAGATCCCTGATTCTATCCGGCGTAATCCTGATCCGGTTTTCGCCATACCAGTTCCGTGTGGTGATCTTTTCCATATCATCGGCGGCCTTGTTGATGTTGTAAAGCGGCACAGTCCAGGGGGAAAAATAGTGGTTACGAAAATTCTGCAGGGCGCGGGCCTGCTCATCGCTACTGACCGGCCTGATCGTGGCGGCAAAAGGGCGTACGTCCTGGGGGATTTTGCGCAGATCGTCGATCTCTTCCGGCAGGGTGAACGGTTTTGCCTGACCTGAGTTGACTGTGGCGGTCTGCTGCCCCTGTTTCACAAGGCTGGAATTCAACGTAGTCGAGCAGCCGGTCATGCATGAAGCAATCGTAGTCATCAATGGTACAATGTAACGTATCAGTTTTACGTGCATTCTTTTCCTCTGCTCTGTTGTTTCCGTCTTATTATACTGTTGTTGTACTTCAAACTTATACGACTTGGCTATGGGCTTTGAATTAATGTATTTGCCACACAACGCCATAAGGCTGATCAGCCCGCCCAGTTTTTTCGGGCGGTCTGGTCGAGTCGCAAGTTGGACATTCGTCTCTTTCTCTTTCGTACTGGAAATATTCTTGTCCATATAATGTCTTTGGGCTACAATGTAGCTCAAAGGAGAAGTTATTATGTTAGCAACTCACAACTCTGTTGTCCGTGCAAGGATTGACGGAAATATTAAAATTGAGGCCGAAGCAGTGCTCGCTTCTATCGGTCTTACCGCCTCTGATGCTTTCCGCATGCTGATGATGCGCATTGCAAAAGAAAAACAGCTACCGTTTGCGCCACTTGTTCCCAATGAGGAAACTATTGAGGCAATGAGGGCCGCCCGGCGTGGCGAGCTTGTTACGGTTGGCTCAGCAGATAACCTCCTTGAGATGCTAAATGCGGGAGATTAGATACGTCGGTCGTTTCAAGCGCGACTACAAACGAGAAAAATCTGGACGGCATGGAAAAACACTTGATGCAGCCCTGATGGATGTTGTGCGTCTGCTTGCCGCCGACGAGACATTGCCACGCCGTAACTTCGATCATCCGCTCTCTGGTGATTGGGCTGATTACAGAGACTGCCATATCAAGCCTGATTTGATCTTGATTTACCGGAAACCGGATGACGATCATCTCGATTTGGTTCGTATTGGTTCTCATAGTGAAATTGGATTATAATTTTCTGTTTCCGATCCTATGGAACACCAGAAACTTTGCAAGGCCGGAAGTTACTACACGACTATATTTGAGCTAAATTTTGAACCAGATTGTTGATAAACCAGCCGTCTCCTGTGACGGGCAATAAGGGGACAGGCTACTTATTGCCATCCCCCTATTCATCTCAATAATCAGCCTGTCCCCTTATTGGTCTTCCGGCAAACCTTATGACCAACTCTTTAACAATTTTAGTAACTAACTTTTGTCAGTTGTACTGACTTCTCCCATAGAACACGATTTAGTTCATTATCTCTTACACAACGCGGCAAACTAACTTCTACCGGTGCTCCGCGCATCTGAAACCAGTCTTTTGGTCCGTAATAAGTTCCTGTCCTGGTTTCGTCGACAGCAGCTCGCAATGATGGTAATGCACCCTGAGAACCATCTTGTCCAATAATTTTAGTAAATCGCTCAAATTTATGTTTTTGAAGATTTGAAACCGTTGCTCCTGGGTGAGACGCTACGGAAGTTAACCAAGGAAATCTTCGACCAAGTTCGAGCATAAATGCAAGGTTTGCTGACTTTGACTGTCCATATGCCATCATCGGTTTATATAATCGCTCACTTTGAAGATTATCTAATTCAATTTTTCCCCATGCTGCAGTTGAGCTTGACACGGAAACAACACGAGGAGCATTACTTCGCTTCAAAGCTGGCAAAAGAAGCCCCGTAAGTGCAAAGTGGCCGAGGTGGTTTGTTCCAAATTGTTTTTCAAAACCATCTACTGTCAATTCTCTTTGCGGAAGTGCCATTATTCCGGCGTTATTGACAAGTATGTCCAATTGTTCGTTTGTTGCAAGAAACTTTTCCGCAAACAATCGAATGGACATAAGGTCTGAAAGGTCAAGTAACTCTAATCGGAACAACGCTCCCGGTGCTTCATTTTGAAGTTGTTTAACGGCAGTTGTTCCCCGCATTTCATCACGGCTTGCAACGATAACTTTTGCACCGGCTCGTCCAAGCTCTAGAGCAGTGTGATACCCAATGCCGCTATTTGCACCGGTGACTACAACATTTTTACCTTTTTGATTTCCGATTTTCTCTGTTTTCCAATTATCTGATTTACAGCAGCAATTACATTTCATCGCTTAGCTCTCCTTTTACTGTTTGATAATTCTATAATTCGACATATATCGAATTTATTGGGTAAATAAAAAGCCACTTACAGGCTATTTGTGATTATTGTTGTAACCTTTACCCTGGCAATATTTTCTTCACGTCTTCCCATGTTTCTAAAATTGGTTTGGCCATCAAAAATTTCCCCTGACGTTCGGTTGTAATCAGCCCTGCGTTTGTAAGTTCTTTCAAGTGATGGGAAACTGTAGGTGCCCCAATTTTGAGATTTTCGATAATATCCGTTACACAACACTCATTGGCTTTAAATCCGTTTTGCTCTCCCTTTACAATACCAAGGTAAATTTCAAGTCGATTTGGATGTGAAAGTGCTTTAAGGATTTTGGCTACTTGTTTAATGTCCATGCTTACCTCATTAATTCGATAACTGTCGAAACGATAGTGCATGCAGATTGTTTAGTCAAGTCATTATTTCCTGAAAATGTCATTCCCGAGGAGTTTTTGATCGGGAATCCAGATTCTAAGTGACTGAAAAATCTGGATCCCCGATAAATGCATTCGGGGATGACAAGCTTTTTACAAGGGCCTCAACATGGTTCAGGTATTTAACCGCTGGAACAAAAGCTGATGATACTCAAAAAAAAGCCCCATCTGGCTTCATTGTCAGATGGGGCTGTTCGATCTATTTAAAGGCCTGTTTCAGGTCACCCTGACCAGCTTCTTCCTTTCTGGTCGGCAGCATGCGGTTTTTTTCATCCACAAAAACCAGCTTTGGTTCGTGTTTTATCGCCTCGGCATTGTCCATGTTGACAAAGCTGGCGATGATGATCAGGTCTCTGGGGGCGACCAGGCGGGCGGCGGCTCCGTTCAGACAGATGACACCCGAACCCCGTTCGCCTTCAATGGCGTATGTCTCCAGGCGGCTGCCGTTAGTGACATCCCAGATGGCGACCTTTTCGTAGGCAATGATATCGGCGGCGTCCATCAGATCGCGGTCGATGGTGATGCTCCCCTCGTATTCAAGATCGGCTCCGGTGATTGTGGCGCGGTGGATCTTGCTTTTCAACATGATTCTTTGCATTTTATTCACTATCTCCCAATACGGTGTTGTCGATAAGTCTCGTTTTTCCAATTTTTACGGCAATTGCCATCAGTGTATCGTCGTCGGCCTCCTGGATCGGCTGCAATGTTGCTTCGTTGCAGAATTCAAGGTAGTCGATCTGGATCGGGAGTTCCCTGCCCAGCACTGTCATGGCCTCCTGTCTCAAAAGTTCAATTGAACGTTGCCCGCCGCTGTAGCTGCTGCGGACGGCCTTGATTGCCCTGGAGAGCGACAGGGCGCTGTTGCGTTCCTCCGCGGTGAGGTAGACGTTGCGCGAGCTCATGGCCAGCCCATCCTCTTCACGGATGATCGGCATGCCGACTATTTGGACCGGAATGCACAGATCCGCCGTCATCCGTTTGATGACGGAGAGTTGTTGGTAGTCCTTGCGGCCGAAGAAGGCCAGGTCAGGCTGGATGATGTTGAACAGTTTGGCAACAACGGTTGTCACACCGTCAAAGTGGCCGGGACGGCTAGCGCCGCAGAGCGGTTTGGATACCTCCGCCACGCTGATGCCGGTCTGAAAACCGGCGGGATACATATCGGCCGCCTGGGGGGTAAAGATGATATCAACCCCGCATTCTCCGGCTATCCGGCTGTCATTTTCCAGATCACGCGGGTATCTGTCCAGGTCTTCGTTCTGGCCGAATTGAATCGGGTTGACGAAGATGGAGAGGACGAGGATGTCGGCATTCTTGCGCGCCTCTTTCAGCAGCGAGGCGTGGCCGTTGTGCAGAAAGCCCATGGTCGGTACAAAGGCGATTGTCTTGCCGGCACGTTTCAGTTCTCTGACGGCTGCTTGCATATCATCGATTTTGTTGATGGTTTTCATTTGAATTCCTGATGGCTTGGTTATTTGAAGGAGTGTTCTTCGGTTGGAAACAGACCGGCGCGAACCTCGGAGACGTAGCTTTTGACGGCGTCACCAATCACCGGGGCAAGGTCGGCATAGCGTTTGACGAATTTTGGCGAGTATTTTTCGCACAGACCGAGAATGTCATGGATGACAAGTACCTGGCCGTCGCAGTCCGGGCCGGCGCCAATGCCGATGGTCGGGATGGAGAGCTCTTTGGTGATCCGTGACGCCAGGGCCGAGGGGATTCCCTCCAGGACGATGGAAAATGCGCCTGCCTCCTGGACCGCCAGGGCATCCTCGATGATCCGTTCGGCCTCATCCTTGCGCCCCTGAACCTTGTAGCCCCCCATGCGGTGGATCGATTGCGGGGTCAGTCCGATATGCCCCATGACCGGAATGTCGATTGATGTGACCGCCTGGATCACGGCCGCCGAGCTGACGCCCCCTTCGATCTTGACCGCCTGGGCGCCCCCTTCCTTGAGCAGCCGTCCGCAATTGCGGCGGGCGTCGTCGATGCTGACGTGGTAGGACATGAATGGCATGTCGGCAACCAGCAGTGCCGCCGGCTTGGCGCGTGCCACCGCCCGGCTGTGGTAGATCATCTCGTCCATGGTGACCCGCAGCGTGTTGTCATGCCCTGAAAATACAACGCCAAGGGAGTCGCCAACCAGTATGACATCCACGCCGCCGCCGTCCACCAGGCGTGCAAACGGAAAGTCATAGGCCGTCAGCATGGTGATCCGTTGGGCATCCTGCTTCATTTGAACGATTTGCGGAATTGTCATTTTCTTTTTCATTATCCCCACCCCTCTCAAAAAAAAACGCGCCGGTGGGCGCGTGGACGGACAGCTGCAAGGCGATTGACATCTGCAGTTGTTGGGATATTCCCTTCCGTCCCGGTTCGCCATGGAATCCGTGCGGTATGTTGGTGCTGTTTCTTCAGCCCGGGCAACGATCTGTTCCTGAATCAGGTAACAGTCATGCTTTAATTAGCGATACTAGCAAAAAGTGTTTAAAAAATACCAGTAAAAAAACGAAGAAATTTCAATTTAACTAAAAATCAGGACTGCGGTGCATTCTTGCGGACGCTCTCAAGCTCCTTGAAAACCTCTGCGCTCTGGTTGCGGCGCTGCTCCATGTTGGCCAGCATATCACCACCCATCCTGCTGACGGATTCCACGCCGCGCCGGATTTCATCGCTATCGGTTACCTGCTGGGCGGTAGATTTGACCATCTCGTGGGCCATGTCCTTGATCGTCTCGATCGAGCGGGCAATGTTGCGGGTTTCCTTCGCCTGATCCCTGGAGGCCGAGAAGATCTGCGTGGTCATCGAGCTGATGTCCTCCATAGAGCGGGCAACGACCTGGACACTGGTGGACTGTTCCTGGGTTGCCAGCTTGATCTGTTCGGTCATCTCCAGCGAGTATGCGGCGCTGTTATAGATGGCCTGCAAGGCCTCCCCGGTCAGCTGTCCCAGCTCAACGCCGCGTTGAACGAGTTGCTTGCTGTTGGTGATGTTGTCGGCAGCGGTTTTTGATTCGGAGGTGATCTCCTCGATGATGTTCGTGATCTCGCCGGTTGAACGTCCGGTCTGCAGGGAGAGGTTGCGGATCTCTTCGGCGACGACGCCGAAGCTTTTGCCGTATTCACCCGCCTGTGAGGCAATGATGGCGGCGTTCAGAGCCAGCAGGTTGGTTTTCTTTGTGATGTCGTTGATGACCTTGATGATGCCGTCAATCCGGGAGCTGTTCTGGACAAGCCGTCTGATGGCCGAATAGGACAGCTCGACAGAACTCTGGATCTCCGCCAGTGACTGCGTTGTTTCGGATACAACCGTCTGGCTTTCATCGGCCCTCTGTTTGACATTGATGGAGATGTCGTAGGATTTGGCGGCGTTCTGTTCGATGTTCTTGATGGTGCAGTTGATCTCTTCCATGGCGGAGGCCGATTGGTGGACGATCCCGGTCAGGTGGTCGAGGTTGTGGGTCACCTGTTCGATGGCGATTGAGATCTCGTTGACCGATACACTGGTTTCGGCAACCGAGGCCATGATTCCTTCGGAGGCGGAGGCAATGATTGCCGTGCCGTCGGCAACCGAATCTACGCTCTCCTTGAGATTGAGGATATCACTGCTGTAAATTTTACTGTTGTTTAATATGAAGGCGAAGGAGTTTTCCATCTCGGACGTCAGGCGGTCGATGGAGCTGATCAGGTTGATGCGGGTGATTGCAGATGCAACCTGGTCGGCGAAGAGCATGATCGTGTCCACATCCGAACTGTTCAGGGGGCGCCGGCTGGATTTGTTGTCGATGCCGAAGGCGCCGACGGCAATCCCCTTGACGACAATCGGACAGAGGATGAAGCAGCGTGAGCGGAGCGGGGCCAGATCCTGATAGGGTGTCTGCATCTGGAAATCTTCCGGGCATTTGGCGATATCATCGACCAGAAAGACCTTGCATTCATTGAAACATTTGTAGATGACACCGATGGCGGGATCCAGCGGCAGGCTGACACCGGTGATGTCGAAGCTGTCGGTGCCGGCGGCTGTGACAAAACCTACCTTGTTACCATCCTGGCGCATGAGGATGTTGACCCGTTCATAGCCAAGGATTTCATGCAGCCCTTCGGCACAGAGCAACAGGATATCCTCCAGGTTGAAGGACATTTGGATCTTGCTGCTGATCTGGTGGAAGTCCTTGAGATTCTTGTCCAGAACCAGATAGTGGCTCTCGAAGAGTTCCCGTTGTGTGGCTGCCTCCTGACGTAAGCGGTCATGCTCTTCCAGGCTTGTTTTTAGTTCTGCGCTGGCCTTGGCAAACTGGCCGGCGCAGGCTGCCAGCAGGATACCGCTAAACAGGCCGAGATATACATACATGGCGGTCTGCTCGGTTGATGCGGTGAAAACGGTTGCCAATTGGGCCGGGAATGACTGTGAACCGTCAAGGAAGATCAGCGTCTTCAGGATTGCCCAGCTGAACGGGATGGCCAGGCCGACCATAAAACCTAAACATGATAGTTTGAATTGTTTGTTCATGGAGACAATCCTAATCGGCTGGTTGGATGCAGGTGACATTTACGGGATGACTGTTATGCCAATTCCAGATCAAAGCGCTACAATCGTTGGCTCGTCTTCGGCCCCTCAGCGTACGGACTGTACGCCCGCGGCGCCTCAATCCTCGTCGCCTTGGTTTCATCTTTGATTTGAAATTGGAATCAATCCCGTTTTGTGGAGATCTTTTCCTCAATGGAGTGGTGGATCTCCTCCATAACCTTTTTTGAGTCGTCAATATTGTAGGAGACAATATTCATCAGGTGGGTATAGGAGTCGAGGTCAATTTTATTGAAAACAAAACCGATTCCGTTCTCTGTCTCGCGACAGGCCGTGCCACTCAGCTTGACCACAATGGGAGGATCGGAGGCGTTCAGATGGATGGTGATTTCGGCAGGCTCACCTTCGGCCAGGCGTTCGGCCGTCGCCAGAAACATGCCGTTCATACTCAGGTTTTCCACATATCCCTGAAATTCACGGTTGTTTGTCTTTATAAAGGCCCGTACCTCAAATTTAACTCTGGAAAACTTTCTGGTCTTCATGGGTATCCCCCGTGTGCGGATGGAAAACGGGCGTTCGCAAGTAAAGCCGAAGCGCCCGTTCTGTGTCATGCCAATTCCAATCAAAGATTAATTGCCTGACGACGCCATGCAGAAGCCGCTGGTTCGTCTTTGGCCGCTTTCCAGGCTCTCGTCGCCTTAATCATTGTAATTGGAATCTGGTGGATCATGCTTTGCCGGCAGATCCAAGAACCTTTTCGTTTTTGTGGCTGATCAGTTTGATCAGTTCTTTGCGTGCCGCGCCGAGATATTTGCGTGGATCGAATTCCTTGGGATCTTTTGCAAAGTATTCACGAACCTTGGCTGTTACGGCCAAACGGCCATCGGAGTCGATGTTGATCTTGCAGACCGCGCTGGAGGCTGCCTGGCGGAGCTGCTCCTCTGGCACGCCAACAGCGCCGTCCATCTGGCCGCCGTACTGGTTGATCAGTTCCACATACTCCTGGAGGACAGATGATGCGCCATGCAGGACGATCGGGAAGCCGGGAATACGCTTCTCGCATTCTTCAAGGATATCGAAGCGGAGCGGCGGAACGGACTCGCCCGGTTTAAGTTTGAACTTGTATGCGCCATGGCTTGTGCCGATGGAGATGGCCAGGGAATCGACACCTGTTTTCTTGACAAAGTCTTCCACTTCCTCAGGCTTGGTGTAGGTGGAATGTTCGGCAGAAACCTCGTCCTCAATGCCAGCCAGAACACCCAGCTCAGCCTCTACGGTGACATCGTACTGGTGTGCGTATTCAACAACCTTTTTGGCCAGGGCAACATTCTCTTCGTATGGCAGGTGGGAACCGTCGATCATGACCGAGGAAAAACCGCTGTCGATACATGATTTACAAAGTTCAAACGAATCGCCGTGGTCAAGATGCAGGCAGATAGGGATCTTCGAGCCGATCTCACGAGCCATTTCTACAGCTCCCATGGCCATGAAGCGCAGCATGGTTTCATTTGCATAACTGCGGGCACCCTTGGAAACCTGGATGATGACTGGAGAATTGGTCTCGGCACAGGCCGTGACAATTGCCTGGAGCTGTTCGAGGTTGTTGAAGTTGTAAGCTGGGATGGCGTATTTGCCTGCCATGGCCTTGCTGAACATTTCCTTTGTGTTGACCAGACCCAACTCGCTGTAATGCACCTTGCGGTTTTCCATTCTACCCTCCTGACACGTTGTCTATATATGCTTGAATATAACTATATTTAGATATCATGTAAATACGCCTTAATCAAGGAGTAAACCGTTATTTTACCATGGCTGTAATGCCTGCTCGGAGTGCGCTTTGCAACCCGGTTGCAATGAGATCATTTCATTAATATTCTGTCCCTGGGAATTCCCGGAATGATCTGCTGATGCCTTATATGAAGTATTTGTTGAGCTTGGCAGATTTATGGATTATAAAAGCAGCATTGCTTTATATGTTTTAATAAAGCGGTTTTATTCAGCACTTTACAGCGCGGTGGCTGATTCCGGGACTCTGCTTTTCTGGTTGTGGAATGGAAATTGCTGAAGCCAGGGCTGATGTTGGACAGGAAGCTGTATAAATATTTTTGGGGGAGAATTGCCATGAAGTGGATTTCGCTGATCATTGTATTTTTCGCATCTGGTTGTGTCATGACGGCCTATGTGCCGCCGGATGATAATAGTTATGTTGAGCCGCCCCAAGAGGAGGTCGTCAGCGTCTATGTTGAACCGCCAATCTATCAGCCGCCACCGGTCGCGGTTCGTTGGGCTCCACCACCGCTGCTCGCCGAAAACCCTGGCCCTCAGCCACGTTATGACTCTGTCTGGGTGGGAGGGTACTGGGTTTGGGATGGTGATTGGGTCTGGGCGCGCGGTCACTGGGTTACTCCTCCACGGCCTCGTTACAGGTGGGTACATCCCTACTATGAGAATCGTGATGGGGTTGTTATCTTCATTAATGGCCATTGGGCAGCGCCTGGTGTCAAGTTTGTCCCCCCTCCACCAAGGGCCAGGATCAAGGTTGATGAAGGGCGTGCAGGGCGTCATCACAGGGTGCGTCCCGAGGGACCGAATGGAACCTTTGTTCCGCCACCGCCTGGTTCGCGTCGTGGGATGATTGTTCCGGCGCCAATGGGAACGGCACCGGCAGCTTTTAAATCAAGGAAGCCTGCCGTCAGACCCACAGAGCCTGTCCCGACCTATCGACCTGATCATAACAGGCCCGGACATGTAAGGCCTGGTCAGAATTTTGAAAAGGAACGGGCAGCTCAAGAAGCGCTTCGAAATAATGCGGCCATCAGGAAGGAACAGGAACGCAAGGCGGCTGAAAATGAGCGCAAACGCATGCAGATGCGTGAAAACGAACAGCGCGTAAACCGGCAGAAGGAAATGGATTTGCAGAGAAGGAATCAGGAACTTCGCAACCGGGAGCAGGACGCAATTAGAAGGCAAAATGCCCAACGAAACCAGGAGCAGGATGCTATCAGAAGGCAGAATGCTCAAAGGAATCAGGAGCAGGATGCACTCAGGAAACAAAATGCCCAGAGGGCTCAGGAGCAGGAACGGCGTGCCCGGGAAGAACAGGCCGCCAGGAAGCGGGCTCAGGACACAAAGCGTGCTGAACAGGATAATCAGAGACGACGTGATGAACAGATCAGGAAGGAAAAAGAGCTAGTCAGAAAGAAGCAGGAGCATAAGGATAAGGAACAATACATGCGCGAGCATGGTGGTGGCAGGTAGTTTGTCTGTTGCAGTTACTATCGAGGGATAGTCAATACTATATTAAGTACAGGGGAGAGTCAGATGGGAATGAGGACATTGTTTTTGGGGGCTGTGCTGCTTGTTGGACTGTCAGGGTGTGGTGAGAGCAAAAAGCAGTTTGATGCGGGATTCAAGGAGTCCTTTGAAAAGAGCTTTATCAGTTCATGTACCAGTGGCGCTGTTAAAAAAGGGGCCAAGGAGTCTGTTGTCAAGCCTAAGTGTGAGTGTATGGCCAAGCAGCTTACGGAAAAATATACACCGCTTGAGCTTGCAAAACTGAGTTCTCCGGATTCGCCGGAAACAGAGAAGATCATGAGCAGTGTATTGAATGCGTGCAAATAAAATAACGACCGTTATGGTTTGCTGATTTGCTGGCGGATTTGGGAGGGTAGTATGAGTGGGAGGATGTTGCTGGCGTTGTGTTGTCTGCTTGCAACGCTGATGCTGGTGGCTGGTTGTGATAAAAAGGGTGTCGCCAAGGTTCCGGATTCGAAACCTAAAATTATCGAGCCGGCAATGATTATTTCGCGTGCGGATGCCAGGGCATTGACTGGTATTGATTTCGATGAATGCAAGGTCAAGGAACAACCGGCAGTCGGTTTGAAGATGTGCGTTTATGAGAATGATAAGGGTTTTCTGCAGGTTGGCATTACGCAAACCGCATTCTATAAAAAAGGGACCAACTCCAGCAACACTCCCAAGGCCACTTTTCAGTCATTAAAGGATACCTTCAGGGGGGCAGAACAGATTGATGAGGTTGGTGATGATAATTTCATTGCACCACCCGGCCTGCATATTCTGATGGGTGGCTATTATCTGACCGTTTCGTATGGTATTAATGGCAACAATAAAATCAAGCTGAAGGCCGCGGGACTGAAGGCGGTTGAAAATCTTAACAAATACAGCAAGTAACAAATCTTTGCAGTGCTTTTGAATGAAGTGGTTCAGACTGAAAAAGCCACTGTGGCTTCCTTGATCGGGATGTTCACGGTGGCTTTTCTGCTTTTGGGGAAACAGTCCAGGATCAAGTCCTTTTGGATACGTCAGAATTGTCTGCCGGGGTAGGGAAGATGTTGCGGACAGGGGATGCTGACTTGTCTGCTTTATATAGATAACCTGCTGTTTTTAAGTGGCATTTTGTCGATGTAAAAGTGGCTGGTTGCCCATTCCAGAATTTCTGGGCAATTCAGTCCGCAGAGCTCTTGTGGCGGTTGCTGTCCGAGAAAGCGGAGCGTCTGGAGTAGAATGGCCGGTTCTCTTCCACGAATATTGTCCAGACTGGCAGAGATCAGATTGTCCCGTTTACTGAGTTTTGATCCGTTCGGGCCGGTCACCAGCGGCAGGTGGGCATATGCTGGCTGGGGCAGCCCAAGTAGCTGGCTGATCAGGATCTGGCGCGGGGTTGAATGGATCAGGTCCAGGCCGCGCACGACCTGGTTTACACCGGTCAGGCTGTCGTCGATGATAACCGCCAGTTGATAGGCAAACTCGCCGTCGCCTCGTCTGACAATGAAGTCGCCGCAGCGCTCTTGGATGTTCTGGCAGACCACCCCCTGGATAAGGTCATTGAAGCAGATATCCTGGTCGCTGGCCTTGATGCGCCAGGAGCGGATTTCTGTCTGTGTTTCTGGTTGAAGGCGGCATTTGCCGCTGTACCTGAGGCAGTCGTCGTCA
Organism: uncultured Desulfuromonadaceae bacterium; assembly: GCA_964292275.1. GTDB lineage: Bacteria > Desulfobacterota > Desulfuromonadia > Geobacterales > Pseudopelobacteraceae > CAXYUZ01. The sequence continues at coordinate 10,035 of CAXYUZ010000043.1, read as the reverse complement.
GGGTGTGGCGCTGATGCAGATTGGGCAATCTCCTTGCGTGAGCAGTGGCAGGGGTAGAGCAGGCCGAGCTCCTGGAGCCTGTCAAAGGCATGTTGATAGGCCGCGATGTTATCACTCTGTCTGGTGACCGTTCCGTCCCAGAGTAGTGAAAAACGTTCCAGGGTGGCCATGATGTCGTCGGCCATGCCTGGCACCTGACGCTGGCTATCGAGGTCGTCCAGGCGCAGCAGCCATTTGCCGCTGCAACTGCGGGCCATCAGCCAACTGCCGAGGGCGGTTGCCAGTGAACCGAGATGCAGCCGTCCGGTGGGTGAGGGGGCGAAACGGCCGATTATGGGGCGGTTGGTTTCTGTCATGGATTGGTAGTGGAAGGGCGTGCCCGATGTGGTGCACGCCCTGTGTTGATTTTGGGTCGATCAGGAGATATAGGAGCAGCAGTAGTCGCTGACAACCGGAACCTTCATCAGAAACACGGAGTTGGCCGGAATAGAGAATGATTCTCCGCCGACAATTTTGGTCCAGCTGCTGTCACCCTTTATCTGCCATTCCAGTTCGCCGGAGAGGATCTCCATGATTTCGGCGGCCGCGGTGGAGAATTCGTAATCGCCGGCCTGCATGATGCCGAGGGTCTTTTTTGTATTGTCCGGGAAGATGACGGTATGGCTGACAACCTTGCCATCGAAGTAGATGTTGGCCTTTTTGACAACAGTAACGTTTTTGAACTCTGACATTAACGACTCCTTTTCGTATCTGATTGGTTTGCGATATGGTCGGTAAATAAACGATATTTCCCCGGATCCAGTCTGTCATCACGCAGGATGACATTCGCAGGTTGGAGGTGAAATATAACCGCAATGGGGTGCTTGAGGCAAAAGAAAAAACAGCTTAAACGGTCATGGTGGTTGTTTGGATATCGTTGGATTGACTAGTGTTCATAGGGCTGGTGCGAATTGGTGCATATTTCCCAGCGAAATTTAGTAGGTGCTGGGGGCAAGATTTGTGTAAAACGGTGGGTGTCCCGCTTTAAGCTGAATAGATAACGCCATAAGCCTGACCGGCGGCGATTTTAGCCGCCCGGTCGTGGCGCAAGTTGGGCCATCGATTTATTTATCCTCATAATCTTGAGCTATTTCTCAGTTTATCCAACCGTTCTTGCAACTGCTTGTCAGTCGGAAAATCAGCAATTCCTTTTTCCAATAATTCAAATGACTCTTCCCACAGTCCTTCCGTAGTCAACAACTCCGCACACCGCATAATTAGTGAGGCAATATTACCCATACGGGGGCCGGTGATGCCGTTCTTGAGAAGTTCAATCGCTTCGCGGTTCCGTCCCAATTCGACCAGAAGGTCGGCGCAGGTCTGGTAGAGCATAATTTTGCCGGGAGTACCGGGGAGTCGAAGGGCCTTCTCCAGCATAGCCGCGCCTTCAGCCGCACGTCCGGCACGTGCCAGCAACTTGGCCCACAATTGATACATTACCCCCTTGTTAGTGAGGGCTGGATGATTAAACCCCTTTTCCAGCAACTCTATGGCTTCTTCAAGACGACCCAACTTCTCCAGGAGTTCGGCGCAATATTTATACAAAAAATCGAGCAGTTCCGGATCATCGCTGGCAATACCCCGTTGCAGAACTTCGATTGCCCCGGCCAAATCCCCCTGCCAAGTCGTGATCTCCGCCTGCATTTTGTAAAAGTGATTTTTCCCTCTCATGCCGGGGTTCAATATCCCTCGCTGCAATATGGCGATCGCTTCGTCAAGCTTTTGCGCCTTTGCCAAGGACTTTGCGCAACAGAGATAGAGTGACGGCTCCCGCGTCAATTTCGGATGAGCCATGGCTTTTTTCAGGAAGGTTACGCCATCCTCGGGATTCTCTGACTGTTCAAGCACCTTGACATAGAAATGAACGAGCTTGACCGGCTCTCTGACCTTCCGGGATTGAATTCCCTGCTCCAGCATGGACCTTGCTTCGGCAAACTGTTGCCTCTTGGCCAGTAACTGAGCGCCACGCAGATACAATTCGCTAGGGAACAGTACAGCACTATCGGCAAGTCCATCCTTTATGTTGAGCAGTGCATTATCATCATCGCCTTCGGCAATATACTGTTCAGCAACTCTCAGGTAGAGGTCCTGCCGCTTGGTGACATGCTTATTACGCAAGGCTTGCTTCAGTAACGGAGCGATTTCAGCGCCCCGTTTCAACTTTGTCAGCAAGTTGGCGTAACAGAGATACATCTCCCCTATTTCCTGCATATTTGGGGTGCTGATGCCATGTTGCAGCATCTTTTCGGCGTCTTCCGGGTGTCCGGACCGTTCCATATAAGTTGCACAGTGCCGGATCAAGCTTGAGATACATGTGATGTTAGGGGTATTGATTCCCTGTTCAAGTACCTTTATCGCCTCGGGCCAACGCTCATGTTTATCCAACAACTGGGCGCAATAGAGACAGATGGAAAAGAGGTTGTTTTCCCCGCCCAGATGTTTGAGTGCTTCTTGAAACGCCTTGGCCACGGCGTCGATACCATTAAGGTTGTATTCAAGCTCGATGAGCAAACGCCAGGCTGCGTAATAGGACCCGGACCAGACCGAACGACGGGCATGATAGAGCGCTCGCTGATAATCGTCCCTCACATTGCGGTGCTTCAAGCATAAGGCAAGGTGGTACTCCAGACCCTTCGGTCTCTTGTCATCGGGCATGGCCGATATAAGGGCTATACGCTCTTCAAGGGTTTCCACAGATCGGGGTATCTGGGATTGAATCGGCGGAGTGATCTGGGCAAGGGCATAGCCGGTAAGCTTACTGTCGGCTTCGCCCAGTTCAACCATACGGTCGGCCTCAAAGAGATGGTGGCGTAACTCAACATAGGAGACGGTCAGGCGTTGGACTCCCTTTGGTTGGAGCGCCTTGAAATATCGGAAGTGGTAATCCGCCGCCAGGGAATGAGCTTGATGCCACTCGTCAACTGTTTCACGCAGGCGCGATACGCTGACCTCCCGCGCTAGCGGATGCAGGGTGTCCCAGGCTGGCGAGTTGTCCAGCAAAAAGCGGTCGATGAGTTGCCGTCGTAGCGAAAGCGCCATGGGAATACGATTTTCCAACCCGGTATAGACTTCTTTGGTGAAGGGGCGACGGTGCACCGCCAAAAACCGAAGTAGCATTGTCAGGTCATCATCAATCCGCGGCAGGGTTCGCTCGATCAGATTCCGTTCGAACTGTTCTACCAATGAGTGGTCTATGGTCACGTCACCCGGTTTGAAAAGGTCGGGTGCCAGTGAAATCAGATCTTCAAGGGAATCATACTCAAGACTCTTCACCAGAGTAATGAGTGCACGGGGATTACCTCCCAGGCGATGCCCGATTTCTGTCATACGATCAAGAGGAAACTTTGCTGTCAGACCATCCCGGTCAAGTTGTTCTCGTAACAGGTCTGCCGCTTCCTTGTCCATCAAACCGTCGAGCCGTCTACTGACACAACTTTCGCACCATGGCGAAATATTGATGGTACGGTTACTGATGAGGAGTAATCGCCCCTTGGGAGTGGCGCTGCTATTCAATTCTTCAACCAGTTGCTGCCATTTTTTCGGCGGCAGAGTATTACGATCACCGAACAGCCACTGAAACTCGTCTATAACAATGAGTATGCGTTCGCGCCGCAGAATCCGGAGCATCGCCTTGAACAAGTCACCGTGTGCTCCTTTATCAAGTTCCCGCACAAGGTCAACAATCCCAGCAAATTGCAACTTTTCAGCAAGATCTTCCAACGGCGACTCTGAAGGGTCTGGTGCATCCGGCTGAATGTAAACTTTGAACGAGTGCTGGCCTGATCGTTCTTCAATTTCACGCGACAACTGGGTTTTACCGGAACCGGGGAAGCCTTGCAGAATAGCGACAGGCGGACCTTTTACCAACCAATCCGACAGGAAATATTGCAGAAGTTCCGTTCGTTGCATGCCGTGATATTTGGATTCCTGTTTCGACTCAAATGCAGGACTTACACTCTGAACCGTAACCTTGCCCATTTCTTCATCTAAAACCTGAGCTGCACTGGCAAGTTGGGCGAGGTCAGGCAATTCCTGAATCTGTTTCAGGATATCGGAAATATCCCATGTCTCGATTTCCGGACAGTCGGGTAAAGGACGAAAACTCTTAGGAAAACCGGGCTTTTTAGACAAAAGAAAAAAGATGATGAGGCGGTCAAATTCACTGTTCTGTTTACGGGCGTTTGCTTTGATTGCGGTTTGGCTGATCTTGTCTGAACTGTCTTCGTTGGTGACCTGTATGGCAATGCGCTTATGTCGATCACCGAGGTCTACGGCTTGATAATTGGCTTGTTCGGCATTGAGATTCACGAGCTTCCAACCGAAAAGGGCATTGAAGAAGCGAGCGGTAATTGTTTCAAGAATACGATTGGCATCCGTGAGATTGGAACGAGACCGAGTCTTAACAACTGAGGCTAGCTCATTAAGCCGATCAGCAATATGTGTAGCCTTTTCAAGGCGGGGCAGGCTCATGGAGTCCTCTTCGGTATTTTTGTTCTATCCTCAGTCAAGGGCTGCCCCTTCTTGCTTTCCTTTTTCCGGAATTTCCGATAGCAACTCTATCTGAGCTACCTTCTCTAAGCCTCTCCTTATGAATTCCAGTGCCCTTCTGCTTCTCAGAATATATGAGCAGAAAAACTGCAATTCGTACTCCTGCTGGTAGTATCGGTCAAAGAGGGAATCATATGATTCTGAAAAATACGACAGTTTCCCGAGTTCATAAAGGGTGTAGATAGCGGTAATGGCGCTCTTTGGGAGGTTGGTAGAAACCTTGCCTACAAGTCTCCTTTCCAATGATCTTTTCGCTTTTGCGGTTGCTGTCTGGCTGGAGATGCGGGAGTGGTACTCGTGGTAGATATCGACGTACGCTTTGAGGGCGGCGTGATCCAGCCCTTTTAACGGAATATTGACCCCAATGTTGGAGCCGAACTCCCTGTGCTCTTTGATGAGGTTTATAGCGCGGGAGAGTTCATTACTGCTTATTTCGTACCTGTTTTTCAGGTTGTTTCTAACGATGTCAAAACACGAATCGGTCCATTCGCTGACGTGAGGTAACTCTAGCGATATGTCGCGGAGGTCATCCCGCGACAACTGATTTGTGAATGTTCCTTGCCCGTATTCGTCAACCAGGTACTCAGTAAGATGCTCGAATGAGTTCAAGAGCGCGGAAAGCTTGTGGTAGCGCTTGGCAAAGATCTGTATGTTAATGATCGGCGTGTTATCCAAGTGTAACGTCTGCGATTTGTCGTAGGGGTACCTAAAAGTCGCCCCAGTGGGATCTATTTCTGCGAAATCGCAAATGTAGGGTTCGGCTTTCTTTATAAAAGGAAGGATTCTCCGATCCGTTTTTGCCGCCTGATCCTTGAATGTCTCCCACAAATTTCCTAGGTCGTGCGTCTTGTTGAGAATCTCGTCAGTGATCTCTTTCCTGGGTCTTATTCGCTCAAATGTTAGCAACTGGTCCTTGATAAATAGCTCGATCCGGTGTCTGGCGCAAAAAACAAGAGGGTAAACCCCTGCGTCCACAACCATCTTTGTAGTAGTAAGGGCCGCAATCATGACCTTAACTGCTTCGTCATACCCAAAGCCGTACTTACGATGGTCCTGCTCTCCGTTTTCTCCAACACATGCGTTCAGGCTATAGTCCGAACCGATGCTAAACGTGGCATTATATCGCTCTGTTTTTCTTCTTTGGGGCAAGATCATATTCTCGTTTTCTTTCATTCGCGCAACGTAGAATCACCGGCGCTGCGCGGCTTTATCGCGTAGCCTCCGTGTAGACTGCCGGGTTAGTTTCATTTTTCGTGCGTGCGCTCATGCAAACCCGATGTGGCGAACTGGTTTGATGACTTGCCGAAAAAATAAAGAAGCAACAGAAAACCTGTAACCAAGACTAAGACCACAAGCTTGTATGGATCTAGGGGCAAATCGCATGCGCATGTAATAGGTAGTAGCGATCTTACGAAGAGAAGAAGCCAAACAGCCACAACGAAAACGCTCAGAACTTGGTTGAGCTTGCTCACAGAAAACTGTGCTGGGGAAGTAAGTGGATTTCCAGCAGAATTATCCGCTGTAACAGCGACTACCTTGTATAGCGGGCCAAGAGTCATGTCTTCTAACAGGTCAACATGCCGCTCCCAATTGCTCTGCCAAAACTTGCTACCTCGATTTACCAAGTACCACGCGAAGGAAAATACAAGGCCGAGTGCTGAGAATAGAATGGAAAGCCAAGGGTCGGGGTCGGTTGCCTTGTGGGTTAAGGCATACCCCGCGAATGCAGCCGCGATGAAGGCCCAGAAGTAGGTTCCCCGCTTCCAATATAACTCGATTTCAAACTTTCTGATGTCCAGCGCGTAGGCTAGTGCTCGACCAGCTCGTGTGTCAGCCTCCTTTGGATCGTCTTTGGAACGCGGTGGCTGGGGTTCAGCAAATCGTGCTTTGTAATCGTCAATGTTCAAGTTGAGCCTCCTGTTCGTGGCTTATGAAACCTAACGGCTTGGCAGAACAGCGATAGTTTTTGACCGCTACTTCTGCCTGGAATAAGTTTTTTCTTATGATGGTTCAGATTGACAATCAATTCCGTACTCATCTTTCAAGCAGGCCTTTTTTCTTTCGTCTGCGAAGCATGATTGTTCTTCTGCTTCGGTTTAGGTCAATTTGCAATCTAAGTGGTAGTTTGTAAGTTACAGTTGGTTCACTCCTTCTTGTGAACCAGCTATGCATAGCTAATGGTATCTTTTGTATCCAATCAGGGCATTTCCTTAGGAGATGGAGAAACATGCTTTCAGTTTCACGGTAGAAACGCAAGAAAATGAACGAGAACGAAATCAATTGAATCGACATAAAAAACAAAGCAAAGGCACCTTTCAATGACCATCCATCCCATTTTTCTGAAAGTCCAAATATAGCTATGGCTAGCACAACTCCTGATGCACTAGCAAACGACTTAACCATGCTCCAAAAGAAAAAGCTGAGACTTCCTGTAATGAATAATGGGGAAGAAGCGCATCCAAATAGCCCACTCAGAAAATAGCTTAACAATTGCGGCAATACTATTAGCGCTACAATAGTGGTAAAAAAGATGAGGTCCGCATTTAGATCAAGCATGAAATGTAATAGCTTACGAATGAAGTTGCCAGTATTGTCATGGAACACACCATGAACGTCGATCGCACCATTATTGCTCGCCCACCAGGCTATACCGAAGGTTGCTATACTGGATAAAGAGAATAAGTACCAAACTACACGGATGTCACTGCCGTGTTTGTAACTGAGTTGAGAGCAGGAATAGTATATAGAATGTAGGGCAGCAACTATGAAAACAAATGCTAATATGAATGTTACGTACATATTCAATTTCAGTCGCCTCTTCTTTATTCCAGTTATGGTTTAATTTCCAACGGTGGTGAGGCTGCCCCCCCGAGCAAGGGGAGATGGGTCATACCGATTGCTGGCCTTCCTTTAGTAGCTCCATTACTTCAGCGTAGGACATCTCTTTTCGAATATGAAGGGTCTCGCCAATCAAAATGATATTTTTGCCCTTTTCGACGACTACAGGCCAAGCAGCATTAAGGCATGTCTCATACTCTGCTTTGTCAAAGGTACCTCCACCTGTAAAAGCTATGAAATCGTCTTTATAATCTCGGCTATTGAACCGTTCCAAGGCTAATTTGATGGGTTCTAAGCATACTGACTGATTCATGTTCCTTTTTGCACGTTCTTCATTGTTCTTCACGCATTCAGACCACTCTTCGTAGAACTCGCCTAAGCAGCCTGCAGCAATTACCTTCTTGAAATGTGCCAATGATGCAGCTTCTTTTGGAAGATCGACCTTATACTGAGTGATTTTGTTGAATGGTACGTCAAAATGTGCTGCAACTACGGCATGAGCAGCCTCATGATTTCTTTTATCTCTATAACTCATATTCTCGCTTTCTCGAATTATCAGGTCAACGGGGCTGAGGCTGCCCCCCGACCGTAGGGAGAGGGGTCGTGCCGATGGTTAGCCGTTCGATTTCCGGATTATGCTTCAATCAGAGACGAGGAATACCCCAGAATCGCCGTTCACGTCGCCAAACTGCCACGAAGCTTTCTCGTACCTAACGTAGTATCGGCTGGCTCCGACACGCGTCTGTAATTGGCCCGCCCAAGCGAGGAATTGGTTTCTTAGATCCTTGTGTTGACGAACATCCTGAGGGAAGAAGGTTAGCTCAACAAAGGGGATTCCCTCAGGCTCTCGATATATGAATAACTGTAAGTGGTTGATGAGGTCGCCACCCTCATAAATGATGTGCACTGCACCGGAATCTTGAACCGCAGCAATGACAACCTGCGGTTCCAGGTCGTCCAATGGTCGTCCCTCGCAATCGGTGCCTGCAACTGTTTGGTAGGATGCCTTCAGGTAGGCGTGCAAGGCTTCAACTCCCTCCCAAGTAGGAGCTTCATAGTTGATGTCCCGGCACCCTCCATCGACAAAGGTCAGGGCAGTTAACAGGTCATGCAGTTCTTTCATTCTTTTCTCTCGGGGGTAACGGGCCGGGAGAACACCGGGGAGTCTTTTCCCCCGGTGCTTCTTCCATGTTAGACCTGATTTTCAATTAGTATTGCTTCTTCCCGTTGTAGCTTTGCCAGTTCCTTCAATTGCTTTCCAAACGACTCAAGTGAGTTGTAGTCAGTTCTGATTTCAACCTTTACAACATGCTGACATTCGGGGCGATCTGATTCGTAAAGAGGAGTTGCAAGTTCTATTCTTACCCCCAGTTCGCCGGTGTTGCCAATTGGATAAGGTTTTATTAGAAGATGTGTTTGTTCGAGTTCGCCCTTCTTTTCTTTGCCCCAGAACCCGCCTGCTATGATCGGCAGATTTTCGGGACGCAGAGGATATACCATAAATTCCTTTGCAAGTTTCTCCAGGTCGCACAGATTGAACCACGCGCTTCCTTTGCCGCTAAAACCATTCACGGAAACCGCCGCAAAAAGCTCACATGTCCCGTCATCACCATCTGGCTCAAGCGATAATCTCAAGCTGTTTATATTCATAATTCCTCTTTGGTCTAACGGCTGAGAGTACAGCGGGCGGCCTTTTCGCCCCGCTGTTACGCTTTGTTATGTGCTTTCACTCCGATAGAGTCTGTAAAGTGACCAAGGCCAAAACAGCACTAACAGTAAAACTATTGACATCTGAACGGCAGCAATAGCGAATATGATGACAGAAATTATCAGCGCAGCCAGAAGCAATTTCTTTCCTAGTTCGATTTTTGTCAGTAATACTGCGCCTATAATCAATGAGATAATTCCTGTCAGCACCACGAACATCAGTTGCGGTGTGGTTGGGAGAATCTCCATAAAAGCGCTGAATGTCCCGATGTTAATTGTGACCGCAATGACTCCAAGGTTCCCGGCAGCAACCACCAGACTAATGAAGGCAGCTAATAGTCTTTTCTTTGTTTCATTCATATTTTTCTCGCATTACATTTTCTCAAGTAGCAGTCGGAATGGGATATCGAGCTCAGTGCCGATACTCCGAAGGACGTCTATGCATACTTCAGAGTCTGCTCGGCCACTTTCCAGTGCTTCGACGACCCCTGGGAAATATCCGATGCGTTCTGCTAACTCTTCTATTGATAGATTTTTCTGTTCTCGACGTGTTTTGACTAGGGCTGGTAAGGAGAGGTCGGCAAGATCAGAGATGGGAATGTCTGCAAATTCTTCTGGTTTTATTTCAATCGCTGCACAGTATTTTTTGAAGTCTGCGATCAACCATCCGTCAACGTCGTTATCGTCGCCTCTTTCAAAGTCCCAGAGAAGCGACTCCTGAAAGTCGTTTCTGATAACTTGCGCTACGTCCTTTTGGCTCAGCCCTTTGGCTTCACGCTTCTTTTTAAAATGCAATCCAATCAGCATTTCTTTCTCCTGCAACCGGGTAGGTCAGGAGCCTTTCGGCTCCTTTCCCCCCTCAGAACCGTACGTGACAGTTTCCCGTCATACGGCTCAAGCCCT
>CAXYUZ010000042.1:0-26851 GCA_964292275.1 uncultured Desulfuromonadaceae bacterium | reverse complement strand
GATTGGTAATAAAAACCACTCTTAAAAATGTGTCCATTTATTTCTTACCACGTCATCCAACATCCTGCCTACAAGGCATTAGCAGAACTGGGTAAGGCAATCAAGACCATATTCCTCTGCCGATATCTGGATTCAGAAGAGCTAAGGCGGGAAATCCACGAAGGCCTAAACGTGGTTGAAAGTTGGAACAGCACCAATGGATTCATTTACTACGGAAAACGTGGCGAGATTTCAACAAACCGGAAAGACAATCAGGAAATTGGTCTACTGTGTCTGCATCTGCTGCAAGCCAGCATGGTCTACATCAACACACTGATGATTCAACAGGTGCTTGAGGAGCCTGGTTGGTCAGAACGGATGACGCCACGGGATTTAGCGGCGCTGAGTCCGCTTATCACCCAGCATATCAATCCCTATGGCCGTTTTGAGCTGGATATGGAGGCACGGCTTCCGCTTGCGGCTTGATGGGTGAATTTGATACTTTGCTGAACGAATGCTGGTTGAATATTCATGTGGTTATCTGGGCGGAAAATGTTTAAAATATGTATATTTTATCACGTTATTCTGAGTGGTTAGACGTGGAGCGTGATGCTACTTTGCGCTTTTTAGTGCAAATGTTGGGGTTACCCCTACGAGGCGAAAAAGCGTGGCGAAATATATGTAGTGTCCGGACCAATTTTCCAGGGATCAAAAACAGCTTTGCGGGGTAGGGTAATAATTCCAACAGGATTGTTTAAATGTCTCTATGATCCTGCACGTAGCCAGGCAGGATGTTATGTTGCTCAAAACGTGGCCGGTAAACAGTATAACATTGCCAGTGTGTCAGAGGTTGAGGCAACAACTGGGATAAATCTGTTTCCTGGTGTACCGGCTACTGTGAAATCTCAGGTTACTAAATTTATTGCACCGAAATTGCGGGGTAAATAATGAAATTCAAACCGTTTGAAAATGAATCAGATGCCTTAACCTTGTCTGATTCTTTGAACGATACAGAACTGTCAATTGAGAACAAAATTGATCGTGTGTCGTTTTTCGGTTCTCTGGACATAACTAAGGACAAAATAGGGCTAGACCATGCTTTGAAGCTTCAAAGTCTTTTAAACGCAATTGTGGAAGTTTTGGGAAAGTCTGATCTGCCTGATAAGATTGAGGTTGATGAAGGGGCTGTTGTTGAGGTTAAAAATCCGTTTGAGTGATATGAGTACATCAATTGAAGCGTACATGGCTCTTCCATATACACTTGAAATTATTCCTAGCGATGGGAGTTTTTTGGTATGCATCAAAGAGCTTGAAGGCTGTATGTCTATTGGGGATACTAAGACAGAAGCTCTAGAGATGATTGAAGATGCAATGAGAGAGTGGTTGCAGGCTGCAATTGAAGAAGGGATTGAAATACCGAAGCCAAAAGCAGAAATTACTTGACTTATATATATATTACTTTTTTCTGCTGTCCTTAGTCCTAGGACACAGGACAAACGAAGGATTTTAAAATGAAAAGTCAAGTTAAAGTCGCTAAATTTATAATTGGTGCAAAGTCACCTTCTTTTTCTAAAGAGGAGAAAGAGAGAATTATTAACCAAAAACCATCCCCTAATGCTATTAAACTTCTATTGGCTGTATCTAAGGCAAAAGTCGTTGTGAAATATTGAGAGAAAAATTACAAGGGGTCATGAACCTTCTTAACATTTGCTTTTGATGCTCGCAAAATGAACGCCTTAGTTACATCTGGAATTTTCGCGGACGCAATTTGCTGCACAGCTTTAGCGGATAGCTTGCTTGGTTTTTGCACCAACAACAAATGACTTTTGTTTTTTCATGGTCGGTCACCAAAATAGGAATAAAAAAACCCCGGGGCCTAGCACCAGTTCAAAACTGGGAGAAGGGTGACCCGGGGACGGCGATTAATTGTATATACAAAGTGTATTGTTAATTCAAGCAGAGATTGTTTTATACCACATAACAAAAAACCCGTCGACGTTCCCCGAGGGGAAGGTGGCGGGTGTTGATGAATAATAATTATATTTGATTGAGTTTTGCGTCAAGTAAAAACTATCTTTTGTGAGTCACACGGCAAAGCCGGGGGGTACTTAAAGTAAATTGGCATAGCTTAATTAAGCGCGTTGGAAAAAATAGAGTAATACGGCCAGAGGTACCTGAGATGGCAAATATTTCAGATATAGAACGAATTTCGGCATCAATTGCTAGTGAATTCAGGCCTTGCAAAATTGTGCTTTTCGGTTCCCATGCATGGGGAACACCGACCCCCGATTCTGATGTAGATATATTGGTTATACTCCCATTCGAGGGTAAAGTATGGCATATGGCAGCGGCAATAAGAGAGAAAGTCAAGGTGACATTCCCACTTGATCTAATAGTCCGCACTCAACGCCAGATTGAAGATTGCCTGAATAAGCATGATCCATTTATTTCCGAGATTATTGAAAAGGGTAGGGTGCTTTATGAAGCCTGAAACTACGAAATGGGCTTAAAAGGCTGAAGGAGTTTACACCAGTCGCCGAAATCAATTTTATACTTTCTTTTCATTGATTCGATGTTTTAGTTCCGCGTTTACCAGCGTTTTTTAAGATGAATCGTGTTTTAGCAATCGCTTTTTCTAAAGTTTAAAGCGAAATCTCCCACGTTTTCAATGCATGATGGTCTCCATCTACATCCAAAATGTGCGCTGCTCCCAATCAACAGGGAAGCCCATCAAATGAACATTGATGTTGTGCTGTGTTACCAATGCTTTAAAACGTGATCGCCAATGATGCTGAGGGGCAATTATGTCCATGAAGTGCAGTAGAATAATGCAGGTGTTATAGATCCTGCGTGAATCCACAACAAACTCTCTGTTAAGTCTTGCAGGTTTGCTCTTGGGGACCTCAGGGGTGATCGGAAAATCTCTATTCCATAGCCGCGAATGGTGAGCACAAAGATTCCGCAAGTAAGAGAGATGGTGAAGCCATGACTGGAGAACTTTTTCGTCTATCCCGTACACGGACGCTATGGCTCGGCGGGTGGACATCGGTTTTAGTGTATTGTACCAACGGGAAAGCAGGCCAAGCGACATGACTTCGCAGACCGCCCAAACAGGAGGTAATGGTTCACTGTATGCTGCCAGCATGTGCTTGATAAAAATCTCGTCTGAGCGCTGAACTTCAGATGTCAGTTTGTCCAGATTGCTTTGCCAATAGCCCCTGTTGAAAGCCAATGATGAATCAAGGTGAGCATGGGTTCCATGGTTGTGTGCCATATAATACGCCCATTGACACCGAACCGAGACCTCTATCCGTTCTATGGCATCTAGGACAAGCAGACGAAATTCACGGTCAAAAACATAGAGATTCAATACATCGTTGAAGTGTGTGTTACTCTTGAACTGGTGCGAAGAGTGATCTTCTTCAAAGGGGAGCCAATAGGCACTCAGGCGATAATAATTGAGGTGCCAGAGGTAGAATTCTGCCTCAGCAGAATTATCAACTGTCATGCCCCGCTGCTGGAGTAGTGATACTTGCTGGGAGAAGGTGATAGGAGGCTTGATAAAAGGGGTCGTCATAAATCACAACCACTTGGCCACAAAAAAAGGAACCCCCCGGTTTGAGCGTCACGGCAGCAAGCTACCGGATAGGCTTGGGAGGTTTTGTTGAGTGTATTTTCTACCATCTTAGCTCCGGATGCAAGCAAAATGTTTACAGTATACAGGGTCACAGCTACTCTGTTACCTCTCCCAGCAATTCCGCTATACACTTCTTTGTTGTTATCGGTCAAGCTGTATTGCTAGTCAATAAATTCTATAAAACCGGAAAGCACTTCCAATGTCTTTCCGATTGGTATTCTTTTTTTCCGGTTTTGGCCTTCTCAGGCTTTGGCGTTATTGCATAACGTAAATTATAATTGACGTTATGTCCTGTATTGGCAGATAGGATGGGGTGCAAAGGTCGTCGATTGTTTGGCACATGACCTTCGAAATGAATTTCCTAACATCAAAGGTTTTTCGCGGTTGAACCTTCTTTTTATGCGATCTTTTGCTGAATCATGGCCAGACCCTGAAATTGTCCAACAGCTTGTTAGACAAATACCTTGGGGGCATAATATTGCCTTGCTGATGAAATAAATTACTGGGGGTCTATCTGTGATGGTTTTGTGTTTTTTTGCCGATCTTTTGTCGATTATTTGCTGTTGATAAGTATTTAATATTTCTAGGAATTGTTTTTGTAATATTTCAATCTGTGTATACATTTTTGCCGATCTTATTGCCGATAATAGACTGCAAAATCTGTTTGATCATTTTTGAGTCCGTTTAAGAATCTGACGTTAATAAAAGCTCAATATATTCTCCCCAGATTGTCAGCCAGATTTCTTTTTCTAAATCACCTGCGTAAAGATCATAGACGCCGGTCACGCCTTTTGTTACATGACCTAAAATCAAATCCATATTATCTCGGGAACCTCCGCAACGTCGAATTCCTGTGCCGCATGTTCGTCGCAGGTCGTGTGGCGTCCAGCGTGGCAGTTTATAGTACGGAAGTTTACCCGTACTTGGTACTGTTCTGCGAACGTGTTGATTTACGCTGTTTGCGGAAATTGGCGAATCGTCGTTAGGAAAAATATAGCCTGTTCTATCACCAATTAATTGCATGGCCTGGCGTGATAAAAAAACCCGGTGTTCTCCGCCTTTATTACCTTCGCGGCGTTTTTCAGGAATTGTCCACCAACCGCAGCACTTGCATTCCAGGCATCGTGATTTTCCTATGCCAATTTGTATTTCATCATAATGCATCCCGCAAACTTCACCATTACGTTGTCCAGTGATCAGCATCATTTTGAGTGCGCGTTGTGTGCTATCAGATCCGCCGCCTTGTTCGATAGCGGTCCATAAAAATTTAATTTCCTGGTCGTTGAGAACCCGATCCCGGCTTTTTTGTTTCATCGCGGGAATTGTTTTTGATGGTTTGATTGCTGCAAATGGATTGAACTCGACAATTTCCCGATCTAGAGCGTATTCCCACATGCCTCGCAGCGCTTTGTGCAAATTTACCGCTTGGCCGGGAGCGGTCTGGGCTTTTTTTTCAAGTATTTCAATGGCGGTTTTTTTTCGTATGTCATTTACTGGAACATCACCATATTCGGGTAAAATGTCTTTTTCAATGGCTAGTTTTAGGGTGTTTGCCCATTTAGGAGAGTGGTGACGACTACTCCACTCCTCATGCCATTTTTTTGCCAAATTGCGTACAGTAATGATTTCTGGTTCTGGCAGGAGAGGTGGTGGTGGCTGTTTTGGATCAATTCCATGGTCTACAAGGGCTAACGCTTCTCTATGAAACCGGCGTGCATCTTCGAGGCTCACGCTTGGATAATTGCCTAAATTCATTTTATTTCGTTTGCCGTTGTGTGTATAGTAATACCACCATGTTTTGACACCGCTTGGTAATACTCGTATTGTGAACCCCTGTGATTCTGTCCAAATAATTTCTTTTTTGGCCGGTTTGATAGAATTGATCCATTTGACAGTAAAAGTTTTTTTCCCTTTTTTAGGTGGCATTTAAAATCTCCATGGGAACTGCGTGGGAACAAATGGCGCGTGATAATAATAGATAGGGGATGTTATCAGATGTTATAAAAAATAGCTATAAAGCTTTGAAGTATTCAGTTTTTATAGTGGTTTTGTGTGAAATGTGTTATAAAAAGTTAAATGTAGATATGAAGTTATGCCAGCTTCCCAAGCTGAAGGTCGCGGGTTCGAATCCCGTTTCCCGCTCCAATAAAAACAAAGGGTTGCGACTAATGGTTGTGACCCTTTTGCTTTTAATTTACTATGTGTAACCCCTTGTGTAACCTCTAATGCGTCTGCTAGCCTTTTCTTTCCAGATATTTCATGTCAAATCATAGATGCTTTAGCTGAGCATTTCTTGAGATGCAAAGGTTCTTATAACACTGGCTATCTTGAGATCCATGCGTTTAAAGCTGTCCATTTTAACAGATTCGATGCAAAAGCTCTGCAACTCAAGCGTCTCGCGGATAAGCTGTTTGACAAGCATGGGTTCCTTACGCAGATAGTAGATGGTTGTTGGCGCTTCCATAACTACCTGATGGAACCTATGCTTTTCAATTATTTAAGAACAAAGTCATGCATTGATTACTGTGACGAACCTGATAAAATAGAAGTTCTCAAGAATCTCCAAGCTGATACCGCTGCAGAACTGGATGCCATGTTGCCATCTATTTTAGTGTGAAGTAGAAATCCACGCCCTGTGGGCGTGGTAATGTGGACTGGCTATGCCGGTCCCGGATGGGTATGGCTGTATAAGCCGCTCACTGCTATCCTTTGTTTCGAGTTGTTGCCGCAACTTCGAGCGTAAGGAGGTCACAGTGAGCAGCCGTTTTCGAAAGTTATCACATACGATATGGCATTGCCAATATCACATTGTCTGGGTGCCAAAGTACCGTTATCGCATTTTGCATGGACCAGTGAAAGATGCAGCAGAGAGTGGAATACTTGCAATTTGTGGTTATGCAGGTTGCGATGTTGTAGAGCTGAATGTGCAACCTGACCATGTCCATCTTGTCGTGCTGATTCCCCCCAAGCTGTCAATATCCGATTTGCTTGGACGGCTGAAAGGGCAGACATCAATGAAGCTCTTCCAGCAGTTTCGACATTTGAAGAAGAAGCCCTATTGGGGCAACCATTTTTTGGCAAAAGGCTATTGCGTAGATAGTGTTGGTCTCGATGCGGACATGATACGAAAGTATGTCCGCTTCCAGGAAAAGAAAGAACAACAAATGGAACAGCTACAACTGGGCGATTAAAATATCAATCTGCGGCACAACTCCAAGCCCGCCCCCTTTGGGGGCAGGGCCAGCCCTCCTATGGAGGGCGAATTTAAAAGCCGCGCCCTGTGGGTGCGGATTCTTTGCACAAGGCATTCAAAGCACAGCTGTGAGGGTAATGCATAAATGGCCACATCAGGAGCAAAAGCTGCCCTTCAAGGCTATCGCCTGCAAGCTCTTTATACGCTTGCAAGTATCCTACATCCGGATGCTCAAGGTTTAGTTTTTCAGCCAGAAGGCAATGAGGATTTAGCGGTATATCGTGGCGACAATCTTATCCGCGTAGTGCAGGTAAAAGCCTATACTGACAATCTTACCCTATCCAGCTTTTCACCGGAAAAACCACAGTCCTTTTTCCATAGAGCCGCCAATCTTACTACACGTGAAAATCTTGCAATCGAAGTCGTTAGCTTCGGCCCTATAGGACCGGAATTAGAAGGCGCTTGGGCTTCTCACGAACGTCATCAAACTGCCATCCGGAAAAAGTTTCGTGACCACAACTTTTCTGATAACCAGATCGATAGACTATTCCATGGGGTAAAGTGGAGTAATGTCGACGAGGAGAAGTTACAAGGCCAAATATATGGTTTCCTAAGTGACAGCCTTACTGGAGGCGATCCAGGAAACGCCTTCGACCTCCTCGTTGCCTGGCTTTATTTAGCCTCAGAAAACCAACGCCGAATCAGCTATGCCGACCTCATTTCAAAGATTAATGCAGTTGGCCGTTATATCGCTGAGCGCTCAGCGCATCATCTTGAATGGTTTACCTCTATTGTGCCGATCGAAGACTGTCAAATTGATGAGGCTCAAAGTGATCAGCTCGCAAAAGAATTTTACAGTGGGGTAGCAGCCCGTTACACGCATATCCTCGCTGATATCGATGTTCCACGTGCAAATAAACTCCAGGAAATTGATAACGCTTTCTCCAGCGGCACTCGAATTGTCATAATTCATGGTGCTTCAGGGCAGGGAAAAACTACTATTGCCTTGCGGTACTTACATGATTACGTACCAGAAAACTGGCGATTTGCTATCCGTTATGTTCAGGACCGCACTCACGCAAGTCTAGTGGCTAATGCGCTGGCCGAACATCTCCGTTTGCTTGATGCGCCAATGTATGTCTACATTGACGTTTCTCCCCGCGACCATGAATGGCCGGAACTTGTTCGAGAACTTCTCGATCAAAAGAATATCCGAATACTTGTTACCATTCGTGAAGAGGACCTTGCTCGGCGGGTTTCTTCTGATGCCGAACTTGGGTTTCCTCGGGCGATTGCTCTCGATTTTGACCAAAACGAGGCACGCTCAATCTTTGAAAGGCTCATAGAGCGAGGAGCTGCGAAAATTTATCCCGCTTTTGAGGATGCTTGGTTGCGTTTCGGAGGCGATGGACCTCTACTCGAATTCGTCTTTTCTATAACTCAGGCCGATTCATTGAAAAATCGCCTTCATCACCAAGTGAGGCGTCTTCGTGATGATGTACGCGGCGGCACCTTGGCTCTGGAAGAATTGGATTTTCTGCGTGCTTGCGCTGTTGCAACTGCCTACGAAGCGCGTATCGACACTGCTTCACTTGCAAAAGCTTTACAGCTTAAAGACCCTATTCGTACCCTTCATCTATTGGAACGGGAATACCTGCTCCGTCCATCCGAGGATAAACTCCACATTGAGGCTCTTCATCCAATTCGGTCAGAAATCCTGTCGTGTGAACTGACGGATCCAGTTTTTGCTTCATGGCAAGATACCGCTATAATGATAATCCCCCATATCCCTGAATCTGACCTTGAGTCGTTCCTCTTGTATGCATTCGCCCGTAAACCTGCCAATGTAGATTCTTTGATTGGGGCGCTCGAAAATTATCGTCCAAAAACATGGACTGGGGTTGCTGCAATCTGGCGTGCGTTGATGTGGCTAGGTATGCGAGAGTATGTCATGGCCAATCAGGAATTAATTGAGGAGGCTCAAAAATGCTTTGGTGATGGATGGTTCTTTTTTCTGAAGTATGATGTTTCGGGTATATCACAGGGTGCCGATGACAGGCTCCTTGAGGAGTTGGAGACATTCAACCTCTCATCACCTGAGTTGGCTCGGGCATTTCGTTCACGACAAACTGATCCTCCGACCGCTTTCAATCGCTTAGTTACCTTGGGCAGAACTGCTGAAATAGAACCTGTGCCTCCAACAAACGCCTCCGACTGGGATGGTTTTGCCGAGGTCTATTTCTGGGCAATTCATCTGAACATAGAAAATGTATTACATAATGCAATTCAAGGTATCGATATTTCCTGGCCGCTTGAGCACTTGTCGCTTCGCAGTTTAGGAGAGGTTATTCTGAGTTTGTCACTCGGTCCAAACTATTTGTTTCAATTAAAAGTCGAACCGTTCCGGAATAGAATTTTAGAAAAATTTCGCACCGAAACTAAAACTATCTTTTTTGAGGAAAACGAAAAATCTACTCGTGCTCATTTTATTGTTCCTGTTGAACTTCTTCAGGGAAATCAGAAGGAACCTGCTGATGATAACAATTCGGGAAGTATTGTTGAAAATGAGACGCGCCGGCTTCTTGAACTTTTGCGGTTATTTATTCCAGACCGCAAGGCATACGGTCTTCAGGGGTACGGACATAATACACGTTTGATTCCTCTTCCATATGATCCGACTCATAAGAGTGCGGTCGATGCCGAATACCTGCTGCCTCGGTGGCCAGTGACTAGCAATGCGATATTTCGCAATCTTGGAGACTGGCAGCGCCGGCCCGCATCGTGGCGAGATTATGCCGAAACAATCATTGAGATTCGTGAACAAGTGGTTAACACGTTTAGTTCTCTTAAAAAAGGATTAACAAGATATTTTGAGGGAAGTAAACCGGGAGTGCTCGGCAAACGAGTTCCAGTAGAATTGTGGGAAGAATGTGTCCACGTGACAAATCAGACATTAAAACTGCCCAAGTCCGCAATGGATGAATGGGGGTTTGCGGGTGAGGGTGCGGAGGCGTCTCCGAGCGAGACGGGTCAGAACTCAAAGGGTAGGCAACGAATCTCCATAGGTACTGCTCCTTTAGTTCAGGCTTACCGCCCATATCTTAAAGCACTAAATGATTATCTTTCCCCTCTTCGGAACTTTTTTGGAGAACAAACTGCTGCTATTCTTGTGGTGAATGGCCAAATTGGACGGATAAGTTCATTGAGGGAACGGGAGTTATTAATCAATCGCTCCAAAACTCTTGGATTCAACCCTGATGCTGTGAGACTCAGCGTCTACAATCTATCGGAAGCCTGGAAGGCTCTTCCCGCGCTCCAAAAGGCTTTTCGGAAACGTCTGGGGTGTTATTTTGAAGATGATCGACTCCAGAAGCTTGAGCGAAAAGAGCAAGAACTTTTTCCTGTAACGTGGGCTTTATGGTTTCAGTTTGTTAACCAACCCGACCTAAAATGTAACGCTGCTGATTTACGTTCAGTATCTGCCATGGATCGTATCTTGGACGATCTCCGAAAAAAAATGAAAACTCAGCTGGAGATACACCAGTCGTCGGGCTGGCGATGCAAGATTTTAAGCCAGGAAATTCCATGGGAGGAAAGTTCGGCGATTTGGCTTGCACTCTATGCAGATGAACCGCTTGATGTGTATGAGGGGCTAGAAAACATTCTTCAGTTACTTAAGGCCGTCATACGGCCCTTAGATGTTGGAACGCTCAAACAGTATGTTCTTGATCAAAACTGGACTCATATACTTATCGTTCCTATTTTATCCGGGCAGTATTTGGGAGACGGCATTTGGTGTTTACCTTCATATCTCTTTTATGGAGAAGATGAAATCATTACGTCAGCTAGAACCTGTTTTCTGGCACCTAAGGAACTCGATCCATCGGTGTTGATTCAACTCAACATTGAAACAACATCTTTATCCTCAATTGACAAAATGCGTTTATTTCAGGAAGCGACTGGTCAGTTGTTTCTTCTCGTGGACCATATTTCTGACTTACGCAAGGTTCCGGATAATCTCGACGAAGTTGGTAATGCATTATTCCGCGAATATCTCCAGAGCAAGGCTAGCGAAGTATCGAACACTTTTGATGCTATGAGCAACTGCATGGTAGATTTACTGGAAAATTATCCTTCTGGAAATGAACTGGAACGTCGTCCTTATCTTGTTACAGCTGGATCGCTCATGATCAAGCTCAAGGACAATATTTTCCCAAATGCAGGCATGAATATTGATATTTCTCTGAATTTGTCGGAGTTTGACCAGTGGGCAGAGCGGTTGAAAGAGGGATTGAGTTTGATAGGAATCATTCGATTGCTCTATGCTGCAGATGCGATTCAATGTAGAGATTTTAAGTAAGAGATATCTACTGTCATTTTTAATAAGGATGTGACCACACAATGACTCAACAACACACTGATGAACCAATCCAAGGGACGTCCGAATCCCCTGATCTCCTTAAACGGGAACGTTTTGCAAATCGAATAGCGGAAGCAATACTTTCGTTACCAGAGACTGCTGGATTTGTCATGTCCCTTGAAGGACCTTGGGGGTATGGCAAAACTTCCATTCTCAATCTGGTGGCACGATACTATGATCAGCTCCCCGAAGAAAATCGCCCAATTATCTGCTCCTTTAATCCATGGATGGTCGGTAATGCTGAAACACTAGTACAAAGTTTCCTGGTGCAGCTTGCAGCCGCTATCGGCCTCACCGACAATGTAAAAAGCGGCGCGAAGGCAGCAAAAGAACTCCTGAGTTACTCCTCTGTGTTTACTGCCTTGAAATTCATACCTGGTGCAGAGCCGTGGGCATCTATTGTCAAAGGCGTAATAGAAGCCGTAGGGACAGCTTCGGAGAAGATTTCAGACCTTAAGAAGCTAAATGTTGAGCAACAAAGGTCATCAGTGGTAACGGCGCTAGGAGAGCTTGACCGGCGGATCATTGTATTTATAGATGATTTGGATAGGCTCCCACCTGCTGAGGTGTTTGCCATGGTCCGGCTTGTAAAAGCAGTTGGAGATTTCCCTGGCGTTGTATACCTTCTCTGCTTTGAGCCTGGCTACGTGCAGGAAACGCTAAAAGGCCATGGGATTGAGTCAGCAAGTGAGTACCTCGACAAAGTGGTGCAGACAAGGCTGACTTTACCCCAAATATCCAAAGATGATCTCGCTGCAATGCTCAACCATGAGCTCGACAAACTCTCAGAAAAAGCCAAGGAAGAGTATTTCCAAAAACTCTCAGAGAGACATAATGAACTCTATTTCGCTGGCTTGCGAAATCTACTTGAAACCCCGCGTGATATTAAGCGGCTGTTTAATCGTCTTCGTTTTGTAGAACCTGGATGCCGTGGTGAAGTGAATCTAGCGGACCTGATTGCTTTAGAAACCTTGGCAATTAAGGCCCCTTCTGTTTTTCAGAATATTCGCGAATGTCCTGCAGCATATGTCGGGATAATTCCTGGGGAGATTCCCTTCAAAGATATTAAAGAAGTTATAAAGGGTCATGAAGGAACTCGTGAAAAGGCATTGTCTTCGGTTCCAGATCGAATTAAAGGTTCGGTTGAAGAGCTTCTTAAGGAGCTCTTTCCTCTTCTCGACGAGCACAGTTTCGGAGTAACTGGAGAGCTTGCTAGAACGCGCGGTCTAGTGAATTCTCCGGATCGTTTGCTTATAGCATTGTCGGCGGGCTTACCGAGCGGGGAAACGTCCTACGCTGCCGCCGTTGAATTCCTGCGTACGCCGTCAATACGCCAGCAAACAATTGCGGCAGTGTGCGAAGTTGGCACCATAAAACGATTTGTTGAACATCTAAGATTCGCCCAAAAAGACACTGGGGTTGAAGATGTTCATGATGCTGCGTGTGTGCTAGGCAAGGTTCTCGACACACCAGTTGGGGAGGCGGCAGAGAATATCTCCACAAGTTTCTTAGATTCTGGGATTTGTAGAAATACTTGGTACCTCGTTGAGGCAATGCTTGAAAAATTAGCCTCCGAGCAAAGACAGGTGGTACTCACTGAAATCATTCTTAATTCTGAGCTGTTGACTTTGGGCGGACACGCAATATCGGCAGTGCATTTACAGCACGGTACGTTCTCCGATGAAAGGGCGTGGCCAGAAGAGAAGCGATGGTTAGATACTGCGATGCTTGAAGAAATTTCTGCCAAGTGGGTACAAATGGTTGTTGAGGAAGTGCGTTCAGGACATATCTTTGCGGCAACACAGAGCGGGATGATCTTCTTTCGCCTGAAAAGATTCAAACCGGAGGCTTTATTTTCCGTCATACATGACTTATTGGCATCGGATGCAAGCTTTGACCAGTATGCGCTGTCGATAGGCCAGCATGGGTCAGACTCTGTTGGGGGGAAATATGCAAAGTTCTCAGATGTTGATTTAGAAGGATTTGGCGGTGCTAAAATAATAAAGGAACGTGCAGTAGAGAGGCTTAAGGGTCCTACAGTGATTGGTGAACTCAGATATATTCTGTCTGCTATGCTCTCGGGCAAGAAAACGTATCTTGCGAGCGGAATTGAAACACATGATGACTGAATTTGGTATGTAGTGGGATTCTGGGGACAGTATATAAAACTATTCAGTTTTTTGTTGTTAATTAAATATACTGTCCACGTAACTTCGTAACTTTGAGGAATTCCAGACCGAGATTGATTGGTGGGGGAGCGAGGCCGACGGTTTCAAGTCTCGTCTGACGACCGAACAGGCCTGGCCGGTTCCGGTGGCTGAAATCGTGGCCCGCAACTACAACCTGGATATCAAGAACCCCCATGTGGGCGAGCAGATCAGCCATGACCCGGATGAATTGCTGGCCAATTATCGCACCATTATGGTCGAGGCAGCCGACATTCGTGAACGATTGAAGCAGGAACTGATGGCGGCACTGGGAAGGAAAAACTGACTATGGGTGATGTGGTTATTTATCAAACCCAGGATGGTGCAACCGGCCTGCAGGTACGTCTGAATCATGAGACCGTCTGGCTTACCCAGGCACAATTGGCAAAACTGTTTGGTGTTAATGTTCCGGCTGTTACCAAGCATCTGAAAAATATTTTCTCCAGTGGTGAGCTGACTGAAGAGGCAGTTATTTCCATTTTGGAAACAACTGCCGCCGACGGCAAGGTGTATAAGACCAAGCATTATAGTCTTGGGAGTTCTGGGGACAGTATATAAAACTATTCAGTTTTTTGTTGTTAATTAAATATACTGTCCCCTTAACTTTCGAAACTTTGTGACCTACCAGGGTTTTTAGTTAATTTCTGTTACATCGGTGTTGTGTATTTTTTTGTAAATATCCTGGATTGTGTGAATGGATATTTCGAATAGGACTCCGCAGGATACTCCGACTGTGTATGCGAGAAGATCCGGCCAGTTGAACGTAGAACCTAGCACAAGATGCCCGAGTGTGGTACTGCGAATCGAATTTATCCATGGAGCTTGGTAGAGTTGGCTGAATTCATCAAGAAATGAAATGCAGAGAGCTGTCACTGCCAGGCCGAAAATGGAGGCGGTTGGTCGCAATATCCCTAATCCCAAAAAGACCATTAACGCCCAGAGGGCATCGCCGGGGTATTTTCCAAATTCTGTCGGGAATATTCCATGGTATTTGCGGGAAGCGAGCCCTGATCCAATTACAAATAACATCAGGATAATATACAGGTATCTATTTCGGTTGGGTGGATTTTGATTTTGCATGATTGGGTCTGATTTCCTGATAATCGCTGTTGAATGAGCTAAGATAGACGTAATCTTACGGGGTGTAAATTAAAAAATAATTACCAAATATAGGTCCTGAATTAGGGTTGACGGGACAGAAGCGTGGCATGAGAATGTGCAATAAAAAAGCGGCGCCGGAATTGATTCGGTGCCGCTTTTTTATTGGGGAAAAATGGTGAAAGAATTAGGAGGCTGTTCAAAAATATTCAGATCATCGCACCCGTAGAAGGCCTTGCTGCGGCGTAGTAGCGCTACGCCGCACAAAAGTGCTTTCGAGGATAGTGGCGATTCAACAATCTGTTAGAAATAGCGCTTCAGCAGGCCTGCAAAGACCTGTCCGTGGCGGGCTTCATCCTTGCACATCTCATGTACTGTGTCATGGATGGCGTCGTAGTTTAGCTGCTTGGCCTTGGTGGCCAGATCCTTCTTGCCTTTGCAGGCGCCGTTTTCAGCTTCGACACGTACGGTCAGGTTGGCTTTGGTGTCTGCCTTTACAACTTCGCCCAGCAGTTCGGCAAACTTGGCAGCATGCTCTGCCTCTTCAAAAGCAATGCGCTTGTATGCCTCGGCAACTTCGGGGTATCCCTCGCGATCGGCCTGACGGCTCATGGCCAGGTACATGCCGATCTCGGTGCATTCGCCCATGAAGTTGGCCTTCAAGCCTTCGATTATTTCCGGGTCGATACCTTCTGCGATGCCGATTTTATGTTCATCAGCCCAAGAAAGAGCCCCTTCTTCCTTGACAGAGAACTTGTCAGCCCCGGCCTTGCATTGTGGACAAACTGCCGGGGGAGTTGCACCTTCAAACACATAACCGCATACATTGCATACAAATTTTTTCATGATTCTCTCCTTTTCAGTGGTTTTGTTTATAGTTTTGATTTAGTTGAATATGGGACTAAATTTATCTTTTATGTCTTTTATGCGTATTTTATCGGTTTGTCAACGAAATAGTATCAGGTGATATTACAATTTTGATGATTGACCTTCTTGCAAAAGTATTCCGTCCATGGTTCGACAGGCTCACCACGAACGGAATAACAGCCGAGACT
The DNA here is from genome assembly GCA_964292275.1 of uncultured Desulfuromonadaceae bacterium. Taxonomy (GTDB): domain Bacteria; phylum Desulfobacterota; class Desulfuromonadia; order Geobacterales; family Pseudopelobacteraceae; genus CAXYUZ01. The sequence goes on along the minus strand of CAXYUZ010000042.1, from coordinate 11,262 downwards.
CTTGCAAAAGTCCAACCTTGTCATTCCCGAAGCGATTCTGGTCGGGAATCCAGATTCTAAAGGCCTGAAAAATCTGGATCCCCGATTGAGGCATTCGGGGATGACAATCTTTTTGCAATAAGCTCAGCCTGTTCGAAATCCGTTCACCCTGAGCAGTGAGCATGTCGAGCTGTCGAGCTGTCGAAGGGGTTTGCAAGAGGCTCGATTATTTGAAAAAAAAGAAATACGATGTTTGTGGTTAGAGTTGCGTATGATGTTACCGGAATTGCCACATCATTGTGTGCCGTTCTCACGGTGAAAGAACCGGAGAGTTCGCTGGATTTTTGATCGGCCGGATTCCGGCGGGAGTTAACAAAAGGGGCACCGGATAATCTCCGCTGCCCCTTTTGTTTACAGCTGGTTAAACCGAAATTAAATCTTGTCGCCCTTCAGGTCGCACTTGAACAGCTTGCCTGCCCCGCGTGAGGCGCAGAAGTCGCCGCACATGGTGCAGGTGTTCTCGTCTTCCGGTGTACGGCTGGCGCGGATGGCGCGGGCATCTTCAGGGAAGAGGGCCAATTCGAACTGACGCTCCCAATCCAGGTCACGGCGGGCCTTGGACATCTCCTTGTCACGCTGACGGCATTTTTCAGGGTATTTGTTCATATCGCCGATGTAGGCGGAGAGCTTGGCGGTTTTAACGCCGACGCGTACATCTTCTTCGTTAGGCAGGGCCAGATGTTCTGCCGGGGTGATGTAGCAGATCAGGTCGGCACCGAAACGGCTGGACTGGGCTGCGCCGATGGCGGTGGTGATGTGGTCGTAACCAGGTGCCACGTCGGTGGTGATTGGTCCGAGCATGTAGTACGGTGCGCCGCCGCTCATCCGTTTCTGCAGCTGGATGTTCCCTTCGATCTCGTCCAGCGGCACGTGGCCAGGACCTTCGACCAGCATCTGGCAGCCCATTTCACGGCCGATCTCGGCCAGTTCGCAGTTAAAGATCAGTTCCTGGATCTGGGCGCGGTCTGAACTGTCGTGGATTGCGCCGGCACGAAGACCGTTGCCCAGTGACAGGACGGTATCGTACTTTTTCAGGATGGAGATAACGCGATCAAATTTCTCATAGAGCGGGTTTTCCTTGTTGTTGGCGATCATCCAGGCAACCATGGAAACGCCCCCCTTGGAGACCAGGCCGCCGTAGCGGTAGTTCTGCTTGCGCAGACGCTCGATGGTGCAGAGGTTGATGCCGCAGTGTACGGCCATGAAGGCCATGCCGTCGGCGCACTGCTGTTCGATGATGTCGAAGAGCATCTCTTCATCCAGCTTGTTGGGGTTCTTGTATTTGCGGGCAGCTTCACAGAAGGCCTGGTAGAGAGGCACGTTGCCGACCGGCAGGTCAACAGCGGCAATAACTTCGCGACGGACGCGGTTCAGGTCGCCGCCGACGGAGAGCTCCATCAGTGTGTCGGCACCGGCTTCCTGAGCAATCAGGGCCTTTCTTACCTCAGAGTCATAGTCGATGATGTCGGAAGAGGTACCGATGGAGGCGTTGACCTTGGTGGCCAAACCTTTGCCGATGCCGGCAATTCTGGCCGGTTTGCGGTTGTGGTTCCAGGGGATAACGATCTTGCCTTCGGCAACCATCTGGCGGATATACTCTGATGTGAGGTCTTCGTTCTTTGCAACGGTTGCCATCTGCGGGGTAACGATACCTTCGCGGGCAAATTCAATCTGGGTTTTCATTCTACTCTCCTTGTTATGTGTGATGCAATTCGGGTTGTATTACAAACTCGATCTTTAAACAACGGTTTAATTCGGATCTGTGATCCGGTGGTGACGGTTATTGCCTGGCTAAAATTTAATTTGATTAACATCAATCCTCTGCTCGTTAAAATAAATGTTATTCTCGAAGCGGTTCTGATCGGGAATCCAGCTTTTATCGGTCTGAAATCATGGATCCCCGATAAAGGCATTCGGGGATGACATTCTTAATAACGGGAGAATAGTGCTAACCAGAAAATTTAACTCCCTTGAATTTTACACTCTGTCCAGCCGCGTACCGAGTTGATCAACCAAATCCGGTCGGCCTTTAACAGCTGTTCGGGCGAGATGATCGCCTCTCTGATTCCGCCTGATTCAATCAGCTTCTCGCGGAGTACACCCGGCAGCAGGCCGCATCTGATTGCCGGGGTCAATAGTTCTCCGTTAGCGGAGATGACAATATTGTTGAAGCCCCCCTCGGTAATCTCGTCCCGCTCGTTCATAAAAATAATATCGTAGCATTCCGGTGCACTTTCCAGTTCGCGGTCATACAGGGCGCGGTTGGTTGTTTTGTGATAGAGGAACAGATCACCTGAGGCAACCCGCTGTTCCGAAAGCCTGACCGGGCGGATCAGCGGTGGAGTGGGGTTGATTTCCTGTGCCTCTATCGTGTATGTGCCGTCAGCTGCCAGCAGGATGCGCACCTTATGGATGCCGTGCAGTTCATGGGCCGTTCTGGACAGCTCCCGTTGGAGCTCAGCCGTGTCTGTAGGATCAAAGCCAAGGTGACGGGCCGACTCGGTCAGCCGTTTCAGGTGCCGTTCCAGTAGCAGGTAGCCGTCGCTGTCATGGCGCAGGGATTCAATCAGGCTGAATGGCGGCAGATCACGATGGAGAAATGCACCTTTGTCCAGGCATTCCTGAAATTCATCCGCCGCGTCAGAATCCCAGGTGATGCCGCTGCCGATGCCGAGATGTCCAGTATTGGTGGAGGCGTCAATCACAGCGGTACGGATTGCCACGCTGAAGGTAGCCTCGCCACCTGGTGATACATAGCCGATGGCACCGCAGTAGAGGCCACGCGGCGATGGTTCCAGTTCGTGGATGATCTCCATGGTGCGCCGTTTGGGGGCGCCGGTGATGGAGCCGCATGGGAACAGTGCCCTGAAGATCTCTGTCAGTGACAGACCCGGTTGCAGGTTGGCTGTGACGGTGGAGGTCATCTGGTGTACGGTCGGGTAGGTTTCAATTTCAAAGAGCCTGGGTACTGCCACTGATCCGGTCTGGGCAATCAGTGAGAGGTCGTTGCGCACCAGATCAACAATCATCAGGTTTTCGGCCTGATTCTTAATGCTTTGTGTCAATTTGTTGCGGCGGGCCGAGTCGTCGTCATTCAGCGGCATTCGCCGTGCGGTCCCCTTCATTGGCCGCATGGTCAACCTTCCGTCCCTTAGTGAAAAGAACAGTTCCGGGGAGGCGGATAGTATCTTGTGACTGCCGATATTGAGCCAGGCCGAAAATGGGGCCTGCTGGCTGCGGCAGATCCTGCGGTAGAGTGCAAACGGATCGCCTTTGATATCGAAACGCTGGCCGATGGTGTAGTTGACCTGATAGCTCTCTCCGGCTGCTATGGCATTCTTGATCCGCCCGATTGCCGCATCGTAGCTGATCCGGTCTGTCTCCGTTACGGTGCCGGATACGGCGCATTTGCCCGTTGGAGCGTGCCGTTCCGCAGTATAATGGACTCGTTTGGCAAATATGCCAAACCAGAGTAGTGGGAAATCGGTCAATACTCCGGTTTCCAGGGTTGAATTCAAGGCCGGGGCCGCTTCGTAGCTGATGAAGCCGGCTGCGTGTCTGCCGTCTGCCACGGCGGATTCCACTTCGGCCAGTGCCGGCAGAACCTCTTCGGCTGTTCGGGCTGTGATAACCCTTTCCAAATCCTCAAAGCGGTATGAACTGCCAAAATCGCCATCTCTAAATGATTCCAGCAGAACAGTTGGTTGATCCATGGTGTCTTTTTGCATCCGGTTCAGCAGAGTTTGAGCAGGACCGGGATCAGTATCAGGGTCTTGATCTCGACCAGTTCGTTGATACAGCCAATGACATCACCGCTGATTCCACCGATTTTGGCGGTAAACCAGATTCGGACCAGTGAACTGAGCAGCATGGCGGCGACCAGTAAGATGATTCCCTTTGTCCCCAGCAGCAGCCAGCAGATTGTTGCCGTGATTGCCACTGCGATCAATAAACTGATGCTTCCGGCCCCCTCGATCATGCTTGAGCCGAGTCCATCCTGGCGGGCCTTTTTACCAAAGACGATAGTCTGCACCTGAGAGAATCTGGATATGGTGCAGAAGAGCAGGAGCCCCTGCCATTTCAGTTCTGCCGGGAGGGCAACCATGGCCTGCCACTTCAGCAATAGCCCAAGTACCAGTCCGACCGCGCCGATGGCCCCCACATTGGAATCCTTCATGACCGTCAGAAAACGTTCCCGCCCGCCACGGGCGGCAATACCGTCGCAGACATCGGCCAGACCATCCAGATGCAGGGCGCCGGTCATGGCAGCCAGCGCTGTAATCAGCACTGCATCGGCCAGCGGCCGGGAGAGTAGCGGGGTAATCAGCCAGTTTAACCCTGCCAGCAGTCCGCCGATGGTCACTCCAGCCAGTGGAAACAGGGCGATGGAGCGACCAAGATCATTCTTGCGCCATTCAAATTTGAAGGGGAGGGGAATGATCGTCAAAAACTGCATGGCAATGATGTACAGGCGCATTATTCGTGGGTAACCCCGGCATCTTCACGGCTTGCCATTTCATTGATGATTTTGACCGCCGCCTCGATCAGTGACATGGTCAGTGCGGCTCCGGTTCCCTCGCCAAGGCGCAGGTTCAGATCCAGAACCGCCTTGACACCGATCCGTTCCAGCATGATTGCATGACCGATTTCAACGGACTGATGGGCGGCAAATATATAGTCGCGCACGTTCGGGTGCAGTTCTGATGCGATCAGCGCCCCGGCGGTAGAGATGAAACCATCAATCACAACCGGGATCGAGTTGGCGGCGCACCCCAGCACCAGACCGGCAATGGCGGCTATTTCAAACCCCCCGACCTTGGTCAGCACGTCCAGTGGGTCCTGCGGGTCAGGATGGTTCAGATCCAGCCCCTGCTGGATGATCCGGATTTTGTTCTCCAGCGCTGTGTCGTCAATCCCTGTGCCGCGATGGGTGACATCCCGCACCGAACGCCCTGAGATGGCGGCAATGATGGCGGAGGAGGGGGAGGTGTTGCCGATGCCCATTTCGCCGGTTCCGACGAGGGAGATTCCCTCTTTTCTGCTTTGATCGGCCAGGTCGAGTCCGACCTTCATGGCGGCCAGCATTTCATCGCGGGTCATGGCTGGGCCCTTGGCAAAGTTCTTAGTGCCGCGGCCCACCTTGCGGTGAATCACGCCGGGCAGGTCGCCAAAATCATTGTCGACGCCGACATCTACAACGCGAACCTCTGCCCCCACATGGCGGGCCAATACGTTGACCCCTGCGCCGCCAGCCAGGAAGTTGTGAACCATCTGGGTGGTAACCGCCTTGGGGTAAAGGGCAACCCCTTCTTCTGTAATGCCATGATCACCGGCAAAGGTGTAGATGACCTTCTTGTTGACCACGGGGGACAGGGTGCCGTTGATGGCCGCCATGCGGCAGGCAAACTCCTCCAGCCGTCCCAATGCGCCAGGCGGCTTGGTTTTGCCGTCCAGCTTGATCAGGGCCTGGTCCAGCAGCTCCTGGTTGAGGGGCTTTATGCGTGCAATGGCAGATTCAACAGCATTCATGGCGGTTATGCTCCTTGTAAAGATATTTGCTTCCGGTCTGTATTGAACCGTGTTGCCTGGAGATGGCAGCAGGCAATCAAGAACATGGTCTTCAGCCCCGCAGTATTACTTCAACTTGAGGGGAAGCCCGCTGATCACGGTATAGACATTCGTTGCGCAGGCAGCAATCATCTGGTTCGAGTGACCGGCGATATCACGAAACAGACGCGCCAGCTTGTTTTCAGGGACAATCCCCATACCAACCTCGTTGGAGACGATAATAACCGGTGTTGTCATTGAACCGAGCACTGTGGTCAGACGCTGGACATCGTTATTGACACACTTTTCAATATCAATTCCCTGCTCTTCATATTTAAAGAGCAGGTTGGTCAGCCAGAGCGTCAGGCAGTCCACCAACAGTGCATTATACAATCCGTCGCAGTCGGTCAGGGCCTGGCCCAGCTCCAGCGGCTCCTCGATGGTCGTCCAGTCAGCGCCGCGCCGCTGCTGGTGTTTGCAGATACGGCTGTCCATCTCGCTGTCCAGTGACTGGGCGGTGGCCAGATAACCGAACCTGCCCCCAAAACCCTGGGTCAACTGTTCGGCAAAACCGCTTTTGCCGCTGCGCGCCCCGCCGGTAACTAATATTGTATTTGCCATTTAAACTGCCTTTTAAAAAGTCTTCAGACCGGTCAGACAAGTCAGACTGGTCTGAAGGCCTTGCCTTGCTGTTTTTTACAAAAAAAGCCCCGGCCGTTTATGGGCAGGGGCTCGAAACCTGGGAGTATAATCTGCGATAATATCCGAGCTTCGACCCCTCTTTCCACGGAGGTGTTCAAAAGCTGACGGATTGGCAGGTTTCCTGGCTCGGGGATCATCCCTTCTTTGCGCCTTCCCAGGAGTGCTCCCAGTGGCATATTGCAAAGTCGGTCCCCCCATACAGTTGCGGGACAGCGAGGGCTTTAACCCTCTTCCCTTTTAACCGGATCTATATTCCGGCACCAAAACGGCTTGTTTAACAATTTTTTGATTTGTATCAGTGAAAGCCTCAAAAGTCAAAGTCTAATTCAATGAATCCTCTTTGTATTCAACGTTAAAGGTCTGATTCAGTGACGGTTATTACGGTCTGCGGCTTGGTGGTGCGGGGCTGATTAATGCCCGTGAACTTTTTTTGGATAGAGCCCTTGATTTTTAAAGCTGTGCTGATTATATTCATTTCTGTTAGCACTCTACTGTTTTGAGTGCTAATTTTTGTCACAGACAATATTAAAACAAAAGATAGAAAGGAGAAGTACAGATGAATCTGAGACCACTTCAGGATCGTATCATTGTAAAACGCGTTGAAGAGGAAACAAAAACTGCCGGGGGGCTCTTTATCCCTGAAACCGCAAAAGAAAAGCCACAACGTGGTGAGATTGTTGCCGTAGGCAATGGCAAGAAGACCGAAGACGGTAAGGTTCTCCCGCTGGATGTCAAGGTTGGCGATATGGTTCTCTTCGGCAAATATGCCGGTACAGAGGTCAAGGTTGCTGGTGATGACTATCTGATGATGCGTGAAGATGACATCCTGGCTGTTATTGAATAGTTACAGGTCGTTGGGTATCATCCCTTGCAGGTAAATCACATAAATTAACCACGGAGGAATAAAGAATGGCTGCAAAACTTATCAAATTCGATCAGGAAGGGCGTAACGCCATCCTGAAAGGTGTAAATACACTTGCTGATGCAGTAAAGGTAACCCTTGGACCTAAAGGCCGCAACGTTGTAATCGAAAAATCATACGGCGCTCCGCTGATCACCAAGGACGGCGTTACCGTTGCCAAGGAAGTTGAACTGGAAGACCGTTTTGAAAACATGGGCGCACAGCTGGTTAAGGAAGTTGCTTCCAAGACCTCTGATGTTGCCGGTGACGGTACAACAACTGCAACCGTTCTGGCTCAGGCGATCTACCGTCAGGGCTCCAAGCTGGTTGCTGCCGGTCACAACCCAATGGAAATCAAGCGCGGCATCGACAAGGCTGTTGAAGCCATCGTCGGCGAACTGCAGAAAATTTCCAAGCCGATCAAGGATCACAAGGAAATCGCCCAGGTTGGTACAATTTCCGCCAATAATGACAAGACCATCGGCGACATCATTGCCGAGGCAATGGAAAAAGTTGGCAAGGAAGGCGTTATCACTGTTGAAGAAGCAAAGGCAATGGAAACCACACTGGAAACAGTTGAAGGTATGCAGTTTGACCGCGGTTACCTCTCCCCTTACTTCGTAACCGATCCAGAGCGTATGGAAGCTACCCTCGAAAACGCACTGATCCTGATCCACGACAAGAAGATCTCCAACATGAAGGACCTCCTCCCGGTTCTTGAGCAGACAGCAAAATCCGGTCGTCCTTTGATGATCATTGCTGAAGACATCGAAGGCGAAGCGCTGGCAACCCTGGTTGTCAACAAACTGCGCGGCGTTCTGAATGTTGCTGCTGTCAAGGCCCCAGGTTTCGGTGATCGTCGTAAGGCGATGCTGGAAGATATCGCTACCCTGACCGGTGGTATTGTTATCTCCGAAGAGGTTGGCCACAAACTCGACCAGACCACCATCGATATGCTCGGTCGTGCAAAGCGTGTTACCATTGATAAGGACAACACAACCATCATCGACGGCGACGGCAAGGAAGAGGCGATTGCAGGCCGCGTCAAGATGATCCGTGCCCAGATCGAAGAGACCTCCAGTGACTATGATAAGGAAAAACTCCAGGAACGTCTCGCCAAATTGGTTGGCGGCGTTGCTGTTATCAAGGTCGGTGCTGCAACTGAAATTGAAATGAAAGAGAAAAAAGCCCGCGTTGAAGATGCACTTCACGCAACTCGCGCTGCTGTTGACGAAGGTATCGTCCCTGGAGGCGGTGTTGCTTACCTTCGCGCCCTGAGCGTACTCGAAGGGCTGACACTGGCCACTGAGCAGCAGTTTGGTGTTAATGTTGTCAAGGCTTCCCTCGAAGCACCAATCCGTCAGATTGCTGACAACGCCGGTATCGATGCATCCATCGTTGTTGACAAGGTTAAAAACGGTAAGGATGCATTCGGTTACAATGCAGCTGACGACACCTATGTTGATATGCTGGAAGCCGGCATCATCGACCCAACCAAGGTATCCCGTTCAGCTCTGCAGAACGCAGCTTCTGTAGCTGGTCTGATGCTGACCACCGAAGCCATGATTGCAGAGAAACCTCGTGAAGAAGCTGCAATGCCTGCAATGCCAGGTGGCATGGGCGGTATGGGTGGCATGGGCGGCATGATGTAATTTCGGGTTTTACCGAAAGCCGTTGTTATGAGAAGGGCCGGGGCAGATGTCTCCGGCCCTTTTTACGTTCCGGGGGGAATCTATCAGATTTTCATGATGGTGACAGGTGGGATGTCACAATATCAAAATTATGCCATGTCACGACTGCCTTATTAAGGGTGATGAAAGCTATTAAAGGGAATGGTGTCGGTTCTGGCTGGCGTTCAGATTAGATACGGTGATTAATCCCTGATAAAAACGCCCCCTGAATTAATTCAGGAGGCGCTGTTATAAATTGGAGCATTTATTCTAACTAGCTCAGACCAGCACAAATTTTCCTACCAACGCCTGCAGCTGATGCGCCTGTGCGCTTAACTGTGAGGCGGCTGTTGCGGTTTCCTCCGCTCCTCTGGCCGATTGCGATACAACATCCGTAATCATCTGGATGTTGTTGGTAACCTCTGTGGTTGTTGATGCCTGCTCTTCAGCTGCCGTGGCGATCTGGCTGACCTGCATCGATACCTCATTGATTCTCTGCAGGATCTCTTCCAGAGCCTGACCGGATTTCAATGATGAAGTTGCACCTTTGCGGACCTCTTCAACACCCTCGTCCATTGCCTTGAGTGCTATCTTGGTTTCATCCTGCATCCCCTTGATCATGTTTCCAATCTCGTGGGTAGCCTTGCTGGTCCGCTCGGCCAGGGCCCGCACCTCGTCGGCAACTACAGCGAAACCGCGTCCCTGCTCACCCGCCCTGGCAGCCTCGATGGCGGCATTCAATGCCAGCAGATTTGTTTGATCGGCAATGTCCTCAATCGTCTCGATAATTGAACCGATCTCCTCTGATCTGGTTCCTAGCGCCGCGATGGTAATGGATGTCTGTTTGACACGTTCTGCAATTGTGTCCATGCCGACGATGGTCTCCTGTACTACTGCGACACCGCTGTTTGCCGATTCGTTTGTGCGCATGGATGTTTCAGAGACGATCAGGCAGTTGTTGGCAATATCGGTGCTGGTCGAGGCCATCTCCTCGCTGGCGGTTGCCACAGAACTGGCCTGTGAAACAACCTGTTCCGTGCCGGTTGCGATTTGTTCGGCGGTAGAGTGCAGCTGATCGGATGAAGAGGCGATGTTGTTGGAAATATCAATTGTTCTGGCAACAATTTCACGGAGTTCTCTGGCCATATGGTTCATATCTGCTAAAACACCGAATTCCTTCTTGTCGTCACTTCGTTTTGTAATCGTCAGGTTTCCTGCCGCAATCCGGTTGGCAATTTCAGCAATCTCGGTCGGTTCGCCACCCAGCTGGTGCACGATTGAACGGCTGACAAGCCAGGCGATTGCGGATGAAAGCAGAACCGCAATAATGCCGAATGCAATGATCAGTAGCTTGCTTGTTTTGCTGGTGCTGCTGGCATTTTTGGCGCCAGCAATAAAGGCCTGGTCCATACGCTCGAGAAATTTGTCGGCAGCATCAATATAGGCATTCTGAGCCGGTCTGAAATCCGTAATCATGAATCTGGCCGCTTCATCCCACTTGCCAGCGTCAAACATGCTGAAAATCTTTTTGTGTTCTTCAATATAGCTGTTACGGGCAGCTTTCAGGTCAGCCAGAAGTTTTTTACCCCCCTCCTGTTTCACAGATTGTTCCAACTCATTGAAGTTCTTTTTAACTGTTTCAGCGGCCTTCTGTATGCGGGCCTCTTCCTTGATTCTTATCTGTGGATCTTTGGAGATGGCAATATTTCTCATCACCCTGGCGGCAAAATGTATGCTGTCCTTGATCTCATGAAGGATGACGACCTTTCGATAACGGTCGTGGGTCAGCTCTTCGGTAATGTCGTTTAGTTTGGAGATGCTCAGATAGCTGGTCAAAACAATCAGCGACAGAAGAATCAGAACAATTCCGAAGCCAAGTCCCAAACGTACTGCAACCTTTTGTCTGTTAAAGATGTTCATTTCTACTCCTCTGAAATTGATGATCAAATGTTTGTTTTGCGATTTTTATAAAGGTTGAAACCGTTAAGGATTATTTCCCTTAGGTGTGAGATTTGCCACGGCTTGGGTAGGAAATATTCACAGATACCATTTCTGATTAACTCATTTGTCGCACCTTCATCGAGCCCGCCGGATGTCAGGACACGTAAGGCAGAAGGGCGATGCTGTTTGGCATGCCAGAGCAGTTTTGTACCCTTAATGCCCGGCATATCATAATCACTCAGAATCATGAAGATTGATTCCTTGTGGAGAATAATTTCCAGTGCCTCTGTTGCAGAGGATGTTGACATGATACTGAATTCAGATTTCTGTAAGATGAATGTGATCAGGCGCAGCAATTCAGGGTGATCATCAATAAAAAGTAATACTGGTTTTTCCTGCATTTATGACTTCCTTAAAACTGTTTCAGCGGGTAGTTATCTGTTGCCATCAGATTTACAGGCA
>CAXYUZ010000041.1:0-27398 GCA_964292275.1 uncultured Desulfuromonadaceae bacterium | reverse complement strand
TGCCTGCTGTTGTGCCTGCTGTTGTGCCTGCTGTTGTGCCTGCTGTTGTGCCTGCTGTTGTGCCTGCATGAGGTGGGCAAGCACGCCATCTCGCGGCCCGAATACAGCCAGGGCGCCGTCCTGCATCACCAGCAGTTTATCCACATTGGCAAGCAGTGATACCTTGTGGGTAATCACGACTACGGTGGCGCCGAGTTGCTTCATATAAGCCATCGCCTGCAGGAGCGCCAGTTCTCCGGCTTCATCCAGACTGGCGTTCGGTTCGTCCAGGACTACAAGCTTAGGATTGTCGAACAACGCCCTGGCCAGTCCGATCCTCTGACGTTGACCTCCCGAAAGCACCGCTCCGCCTTCGCCAATCTGAGTGTCATAACCGTCGGGCATGCGCAATATCATATCATGCACTCCGGCAAGCTTGGCCGCCAGGATGACCCTCTCCGTATCCGGCGTGTCCAGACGGGCAATATTGTCCGCAATGGAACCGGCAAACAGTTCCACATCCTGCGGGAGGTAGCCGACATATTTGCCCAGTTTGACCTTGTCCCAGGTTTCAAGATCGCCCCCGTCCATACGGACGGTGCCGGAAAGCGGCTTCCAGACACCGGTGATCAAACGGGCCAGAGATGACTTTCCGGCGGCGCTGGGGCCGATGATGCCCAGGGATTCACCCGGTGAAAGTGCAAACGATATGTTATTTACAATTACCTTTTTTGTACCTCTTATGCCGAAACTGACATTTTCAAGGGATATCTGCCCAACCGGGGCAGGCAGCTCCATGTGAGGGAGTTCCTGGGCCAGCCCCTTGATGAAATCGTCCAGACGGGCATAAGCGGTGCGGGCCTCCAAAAGCCCCTTCCAGCTGGCGATCACATGCTCAATAGGACCTAGCGCCTTCCCCAAAATGATGGTACCGGCAATCATCAGACCTGCGGTAAACCCTTTCGACTGCAGCACCAGGTATGCGCCGGCACCAAGCATGACCGACTGGATGAACTGACGGACGAACTTTGTCATACCGGAAACAATCCCGGCATGGTTACTGGCCAGACTCTGAAACTCAAGGGTCTTGCTGTTCAACAAGGCCCACCTTTGAATCAGGTTTTTCTGCATCCCCATGGCATTGACCACCTCGGCATTGCGCAAACCGGCGCCGACGAAGTTCCCGGCCAGCCTGCCGGCTACGTTGGCCGCACCCAGGGGAGCGCGGGTCAGGTATTCATTCAGGGCGGTCAGCCCAAGCATCAGCACGGATCCCACCACTGCCACCGCCAAAAGCAGCGGATGCATCATCCAGAGGATTAACAGATAGACCGGCAGCCAGGGGACATCGAAAAGCGCGAAAATGCCCGACCCGGTAAGGAAGGTTTTGATTGCATTGAGATCCTTTAGGCCGTACTGGTACCTCTCCCCTTCCGGCGATGTAGCACCGGTAATCATCTTTTGCAGCAGGTAGGGGGCCATCATGGCATCAATCGCATTGTTGGCCTTAACCAGCAGACGTGAGCGGACAAATTCCAGGATACTCATCATCAACAACGCCCCTGCCAGGATCAGGGTCAGCATCCAGAGGGTCTCCTCGCTACGGCTCGCCAGCACGCGGTCATATACCTGGAGCATGTAGAGGGAGGGGGTCAGCAGCAACATGTTTATCAGGAAACTGAACAAACCGGCATATATGAAAAAGACCAGAAACTTTCTTAGAAATGCCCGCATGAATAAACCTTTTGCCTTTCACAATCCGCAATATTTTTATTTATTGTTCGCCGTCTTGAGGACAACCCTACCAATATAAATAGCGGCAAGTTGAAAGTCAACCTGACGCTATCAGAAAACGTTGATTCTACTATAATTTTCTTTTTTCATTCAGAAGAAAAGCTCTTACGCTTAATTACCACTCGCTGGCCGCCACCACTTAAATAGGTTATAAATATAGAACAACGTGAAAGACAATATTCAGGACTATTGCTCAGTCTGTTTCAGGCGGGGCGCTGTGGACAATCAGCCAGCTCGGGGCACGAAAACGCACAAGCCGCCGGTAAAGCCACACATACAAAGCAATAAAGACAAGACAACAGAACTGCAATAAAACCGGACGGTTCCAGAAGAGCATTGCCGGAACAACCGTAAGCAGGCCCATGCCCCATAGATAAGGCGTTGTCATGAAATTGCGGCGGCGGAGCGTTTTGGCCTCCCTTGCTCCGACCATCCATCGCACCAGACGATTGAAAATCATCTGGTGTAAATGCAAAGCATCCGGAAGCCCAACCGCCTTTCCGCTTATGAAACACCGGCGATACATGGTGAAAAGCGTTTCCCATACCGGATACATCACCAGCGCAAATGGGAACCAGGGGGACACCTGGGGGTTGCGCACCACCAGCAAGACGGATATTTCAGCTATCATGAACCCCAGCAGATAGGCGCCGCCGTCACCGGCAAAGATCATCCCTCGCGGATAATTCCAGGCCAGAAACCCGGCAACTCCACCAATCATTGCAAAACAGATCCCCAGCAGCAACTGGTCCCCAGCAACAAACGCAACATAGCTTAGACCCAGCAGAACCATAATCCCGATACCGCCTGAAAGCCCGTTATAGCCGTCTATCAGATTAATGGCATGGCAAAGCCCCCCTACGACAACAACGGTCAAAAGGAGCGCCAGGCATGGTATTACAGCCAGCAGAGCATCAATCCACGGCATATCAAGCCGGGGGATGGAGGCGCCCAGCAACCAGCAGCCCAACCCGGCAGAAACAAACGATGCAAGCAGACGCCAGCGTGCATTGACCCGTTTGGTCAAATCCTCAGTAATGCCTGCAGCAAATACCGGCACTATGACCAGCAGCAACGTTGCCGCTTGCTCCCAGGAAATCCTCTGTTTCCCAATCAACACCAGAAGCCCGGCAATCATCCCGAACAGTATCGGGATCCCGCCAACCCTGGGGGTCTTCCCAAGATGGAATTTCTGCGGCCCCTTCGAGGACGGATCTCCTGTCAGATGTTGGTGCAGATGAAGATAGCGGAGCAGCAAAAACCCTATTAACAAAGAGACGATTGCTGAGGATATAAGGGTCAGCAACATATTCAGCGACCTTTTTGATACCACTGGGATAACTTACTGAGAGGCTTGAGCGGCAAGGTCCAAGGGCGTGGAGTCAGCCCGTTGACAAACCAGGCTTTCCAATCCATCGCATGCGCCTTTATTCGACCAGAGAATGATGCATTGCTGGCGCCGCCTGTACGCATGCATACCAAAACGTTTGGAATATACACCATTCTGATGCGATGACACAAAACATATCTTAACATGAGCTCATAATCTGCAGAAGTGCCCATGTCATTCCTGTAGCCGCCGCATTTTTGATAGAAACTTCGTCGAAGAAAAAAAGTCGGGTGAGGCGGCATCCATCCTAAATACATTTTATCCCGGTTAAATGAACCTGATTTCCATGTGCGGACTATTTTTTGTTTGTCATCAGCTGCAACATAGACCAAGTCACCATAGCAGGCATCAACCGCCGGATCGGCGAATGCTTCGGCAACCTGAGACAAGACATCATTATCCGCGTAGAAATCATCGGCGTGCAGAAAGCCAATCACATCACCGGTAGCCTTCTTGATGCCTTTATTCATTGCATCATAAATTCCTTTATCCGGTTCACTGGTCAGCGATGCAAGCCTTTCCCGGTAAGGAGCAATACAATCGATTGTGCCGTCCCGTGAACCACCGTCCACAATCAGATACTCCTTATCCTGATAAGTCTGGTTGAGCACAGAGCTTACTGCCCCAGCTATTGTGGAACTACTGTTAAAACATGTTGTTATAATGGATATTTTCAATGGCCATAACACCAGTCAGGAATGATTGCGATTCCGCAAAATGAGTTGAACGAGTACCGGCGCATTCCCCCTGCTAGGCGGTAGCCAGGAGGCGGGTCAAGCCGGGAATTTATTCTTGTTTTTAACGCGTATGACATATTGTGTCACCACCATGTGATAAGATAGAACCATGCAAATAAGCGGAATTAAATACCGGTTGCACCCGGATGAACAGCAGGCAGTGATCCTTTCTAAATGGATCGGGTGCCAGAGGTTCATATATAACGCCAAAGTAGGCGAAGACCGGTATTTCAGGACATTTGCAAGGAAATCACTCTCGCTGGCCGGGGTACGTCCTCCGGTAGATCAGAAGTACAGTCACTTCGCCACAGAAGAGACCGCCTTTCTACGGGAGGTGCCTTCACAGATCCTGCGTAACGGTGCCTACCGATGGATGACCGGATACCAGAGGTTCTTCAAGAAGCTGGGCAGTCGCCCGAAGTTCCATGGAAAGACCGGCCGTCAGACGGTCCTGATCACCAGCGAGTTGTACACCATCGACACCGGAAAGGGTATCGTTAGCCTGGGCACAAAGTCGTGCCCGGTCGGCGATATCCCTTATACACTACATGGGGAGAAGAACCTCTCTGCTCCCAAGACAATTACCATAGCCCGGCACGCCGGGAGATGGTGGTTGTCCTTCAACTACGCAGAAGACATCTCCCCTGGAGAAGAGCCGAGGACGGAAGCGGAGCTGATACAGCTCTTCAAATCCATGACTGAAGAAGAGCTCATGGATCTGACCAGCGGTAACGACAGGGGAGTAGCTATCCCTGTTGCCTGCTCTTCCGGAGAAAACTACGACTTCGATCCTGTGGTCAAAGCCCGACTCCAGAAAACTGAAAAGAACCGTAAGCATTACCAGCGGCAGATGGAACGCCAGCAGGACGGATCGAAGCGTAAAGAGAAGACCAAGCGCAAAGTCGATAAGACTTATGAATACCAGGCCGACTGCCGAAACGACTTTGCCCACAAGACTAGCAGGAAGCTGGTCGACTCGAAGGCTATACTCTTTTCATACGAAGACCTGAAGATAGCCAACATGACCAAAAAGCCAAAGGCCAAGCAGGACGAAAACGGCAGATGGCTTAAAAATGGATACAGAGCAAAGGCGGGGCTCAATAGAGTCATCCTCGGTTCTGCCTGGGGTAGCCTGCTGGCATTCACCAGATACAAGGCCTTGAGAAAGAACAAGATCACAATCAAGGTCAAACCCAACGGCACTTCGCAGGAATGTTCCCGATGCGGGCACATTCATCCTGACAACAGGGAAACACAATCCCTGTTTGTCTGTAAAAGCTGCGGGCTTTCGACCAATGCCGATTACAACGCCAGTCTGAATATCAAAAGGCGTGGCGTTAAGCTGCTTCTCTCCGAGGAGTACGGCCCGAAAGCAAAGAAGACCGTCAGGTTCAGAAAGACAGCAGTAACTAGGGATGGGACTCCCGAAGTTAAGCGCGTCCTGGAGAAAGTAGCCTCCGGGAGTCCGTACGGCATCAGTGATGCCGGAAAGACGGGAGACAGCCGTAAGCCGTGTATGGGTTCGCCCATACACGCTGGAGTCTGTGAACCGCGAAACCCCCACTACAACAATGCGGACAAGTTGGCCGCGTAGTTTAGTGGCGGGTAGTTCATAACAGAAAGGCTGGCACACAGCAAGCCTTGCAAGATTTATTATTTATTATTTGCTATCATTGCTGTCCAAGATAAACCGGAATTGAAATCCCGGTGTTGATATTTCAAGATGTTGGACGTGTAAATTGTTCTTTGTAAATTCAGGTTGCCATTTTCCGGATGCTGTCCAATTACCGGAAAGCCAGTGTTAGTTGCTCTTCGGCAGGTACAATCGCTGGTACCTCGAACGGATTGTCCAGCCATAGCCATAAATCCCGGTAGGTGAAGAGGTTGTATCTGAGCATTGCTACCAGGTTCGACAGTGACCAATTTATGCTCGACCGGAACTTGAGATACTTCAGGAGCAGGATAACCGTCAGTGCTGTCCAAATCTGTATGAGTAGTGCGTTCTTGCTGGTCCCGACAAAGGTCTTTATCTTCAGGTTCTGCTTGATCGCTTTGAAAAAGATTTCGATCTGCCAACGCTCTTTGTAGATGGCGGACACGGTAGTCGCTCCGAACTTCAGATGATTCGTGAGAATAACCAGGGTCCGACTGAAATCCTCGTCCCACACTTCGATCCTGCGAAGCAGATGGGGACAGTCCTTCTTGGCGTTGTAACCAGTAAACTCGATAATTTGGTCTTTCAGAATATTCCGGTTTTGTGGGACCTTGCGTTCCTCAACTACACGATAAGCTGCATTAGCTTTTTGTCGGGTGACGAAGAAGATGCCTTCAAGAATCCATTTTGCAAACAGGGCATAGTCGGTATATCCCATGTCAACAGCCAGTATGGAGCCCTTGGGGAGTTTGAGTTCCCATGCAATGTTGACTTCATGGACATCGCCTTCAGTCACCGTAGCGAATGTTGGCAGATAACCGTCATGGTCCAAAAGCAGATGGAGCTTTACTGCACCTTTGGTCTGCCGGAATGATGCCCAATCGAACAGGGACAGGCATAGTTCGATGACTGAGGCGTCCAGACTGAACAGTTTGTTCTTAAACCGGAACTTGCGCTTCTGAAAGCGTGCCATGTTCTGGCACTTTTCAAGTAGGCGGTAGAACATCAACTGGTACAGCTGCCATGGCCGGTGTTCATTGGCATAGGACAGCGTGGAGCGCTTGGGAGCGTCATCAATTCCAAGATGCTTCAACTTACCGAGGCAGGTGGCAAGGCCACCGCAGATCTCTCGTAAAGATTGGGCCTGACCGAGTTGACAAAAGAGCATGGCAACAAACTGGTCCCAGCAAGTGAAGCCCTTGGCGGCATGTTCAGACCTGGTGTCACGTACTGCTTGCAAAAAATCGCGCTTGTCAAAGATCTGTAGAATCTGGCCGAAGATACTGCTAAACTTGTTCACGGGGAATCCTCCTTTGGCATGTTTTTGGCTCGTAACCTAAACTTACCGCAGGGGTGTATTCCCCTTCAATGTTTTAGAAACTTATTTTGGACAGATATGATTTGCTATTTATTATTTAATCAAGGTTTAACATGGGTTCTGGAGGGCTTAAGCAAAAGCCCACTTGTGGCAGGGGTTGCTTTTGCCGCCGGATAAACCGTCAGCACCTTGCGGAGACTTTCGCTGAATTTGCTCCTGAAATCTCTTTCACGGCTGTAGTCGGCGCCAAACTGGGCTTGCAGGCTGTACCAGGGGATAACCGTATCCCTGCTCAGATAACTCATTCTGTAGGTCAGCCAGCAGTAAAGATCCAGCGCCAGGGGGGACCGGCGCAGAGCTTTCAGGGCCCGCATGTCAATCGGTACCGGGTGCTCGATCAGCTCCTGGAAAAACTGGTGTCCCAGGGTTACAGTAGAGTGCCACAGATCAGCCTGATCCGGCTGCTTGGGATCCCACCACAGATGTGTTTCATCAGCGATTCTGAATCCTGCGTTTGACCAGTTATCCCGCCCTTCGTATGTGCATGAGATCGAGGCGGAGAAGAGGCGCTTCATCTGCATCCTCAGCCTGGTTATCGAGCCCCAGCGGCCTCCGGTAGGCATCAGATCGAGCTCGCGCATAAAAGAAGATAGCGTATCCCCCAATACAACCATAGGCTCACGGGTACGCACCGCCTCGGTTGATATCCATGCCAGCAAAAGCCGCGGCAGACTGCCGTAAGGGAGGCCGATGCTCAATGGCGCATGGGTGCGCGAGTCAATCGTCATGCCCGGCTGCACCACAAGGCTGAAGGCGCCGTTGCGACGCCCCCAGGCAGGCACCTGCCCGGGATCACGATGCGGCAGGGTTGCCTGGATTAGCATCCTCGCCATAAAACCCAGGGCGCCGGCAGCCTTGGCCTCTTCGGCCTCAATAACCAAGGCATCTTCAACCAGCTTGATTACGCTGGGCTTGACCAGTTCAGATCGATAATAGGTATCGTCTTTCAGCAAAGCTTAACCCTGTTGTCCCAGATAGACTTTCAACGCGTCGCGTATAATCGCCGAGAAGGTGAATTCCTGTTTGTTTTTTCGCCGTTCAATGGAAAGCCCCTGAACCGACTCAAACAACTCCGGCTCCACCGTGATGGACATTTTTACGAATTCCGATTTATTATTTCTTTTTTCGGAATTATTATTTGTTATTTCTGATACGGGAGGCGGCATAAACGGCCGACCTTCATTTTCCAGATACTTTTTGTCCTCACTGTGGAGTTCCGCCAGCGATTTTCTCTTAAGAGCCATGTTCTCAGACCTCAAGCTGTAGTAATTTTACGACTTCTTCTGCCAGTATACCGATTTCCTGATAAGCCGCCGACCCGGGGGCAAAAGCGTTGATGCCTATCCCGAGCATAACCGCGTCGGCATATGCCACCCTCAAACAGAGAGTTGCATTTGACACGGGGCCCCATTTGCTCAAAACGGTGCGCAGTTCCCGGCCTGCCGCTGTATTCATTTGAACCCGGTTGGGTATCAACAGAAACTTTTTTGTGGGATCAAGCAGGATCGCCTCTTTACACACATCAATGGCATGCTTGGCCGCTTCTATATCGAGGGCGCTCGCACCAACCGGCACAAGCAACAGATCGGAATATAACGCAGCCCGCATGGATATGGCCGCGATAGCAGGCGGCAGATCAACAATCACCAGGTCGGCATCAATCAGCTCCAGTTCGTGCTTGAGCTGCTTGCCCTCAATATCACCGGCCACGTGATGAATACTGACCCCGGTTTCAGTATCGCCGCTGCTTAACCAGTGCGTAGCGCTTTTCTGCGGGTCGGCATCTGCAATAGCAACCTTCAGGTTTGGGAAAAGCTCCTTGATCTGGGTTGCCAGATGCACGGCAATGGTAGTTTTGCCAACGCCGCCTTTTTGCTGCAGAACAGATATCACCTTTATTTCGTTATTCATAAAAAACCTGCCTGCATAATAATTCGTAAATAATAAAAAGTATTTTTTATTTTATTGGCACCGCGTTGTCAATGCCCATGTCTTTAAGGCCATCAAAACCGGGCCCCTCTTTGGCCTCCATCTGCAGATAACCCATTATCTTTGTTTTGACCGGACCAAAATACATCTGCGATGAGGCGATATGTTCCAGTATTTCAGCCTGACGCTCGACCGGCAGCCCCAGAAAGTAATTGTAATATTCTTCCTGCATAGCCATCAGCTGCACATCTTCCGCCTCTTTTGCCGCCTGTTCCGCAGAGGATGTTTTGGAATGGGTAAAGGCGGCCTTTTTCCTTTCCGCCAGCATCCTGTTGATTTCTTCCTGTTCCCTGATTTCAAGACCATAGTCATTTTCAAGGACACGCCTGAGATAGCCGCCGGGCGATGGTATCGGCGCCTGGGTTTTGTCGTTCATCCGCTCCACAAAGTATTGGATGTTTGAACGCACGTATTCCTCCCCATGCTGTTCAAGGGATTTCTTCAGCATGGGCACAATACCGCGCAAGGAGCCGATGTTATCGGGCAAAAGGGCACACATCTCGGCAATAAGTTCAAGTTGATGGGAGTCAGGCAGGATCTCTACCTCCCCCCCCTGACTGAAGGTAAAGGCAAAGCCGGTCAGAGCGCCGCGAGGACCTCTTTTCAGGATTTCCAGAGCCACCTTGATATCTGTTTTTTCGTTTATTTCGCTGATGGCCGGCTCAATCACATGACGGCGCAGATCATAATTGTTGCTGTACTCCCCGTCCTTAAGCCCCATGTAGCTGCGATATTTAGCGACTGTGAACTCTTTACGCTCGTTCAGGTAACTCAGGCCAAGCTCATAAAGGGCGATGGAATACACCGATTTCAGCCCTCTGATGACCTTGAGATCGATCTGAGTGTATATGCTGGGGTTATTCAGGGCCTCTTGTATGGTGGGGGCAAAGAAAAATGTCACAACGCCGAAACGGTCAATCCGGATTTCGGAAATTGGCGGAAAACTTCTCCATTCCTGAAACTGGTCTTCAACAAACATGTCATATTGCCAGGCTTTTTCCTGCAAACTGGAAAGCGCGTCTTTGATCTGTTTATTGTTGGTGGCTGTAATTTTGGCAAAGCTCTTGAGGAATTTAAGGGTAGTTCTTGAACCGGAGGAAATATCACTGCCTGCTTTCATCTGCGCCCTGGCAGCCATCAGTAGTGCCGAGAAAAGTTTTTCTTCCGTGGGTGTAGCGGCATGGGTTCGGTGAATAATGGCATTATGTTTTTTTATGATGTAATCTTCCGGCTGCTCCATTCCGGGAAGATACGTCTGGATCTCATTTTTATTGCTTGCCATGCAAAGCCTCTTCAGAAAGCAGAAGTAAGTGGGTATATAACACCTACGGAAACATAAGGCAATCGTTTTCCGTCAGATATCTATTTTTTCCGCTATAGGCCACCTCAGTTGCGGAAAATTGAGATAGGCCACCTCTTCAGCAGCGGAAAGAAAAGATATGTCCGGCAAAAATTTGCTCTGCGATCAAGCATGATTTGTTATGAATCGCCTCTTAAGACGTTGCGGGCCGGACATCCGTGCTGTAGTGGTTTAGCGCCTGATATCTAATAATTCCGGGGCTTAGTATAAACACCAATAAAACCAGGTGGTTGCTGGCGTTAAGTAAAAACTGAGTTTTCCGTTATTAGGGCCATTCAGGTATCTGTTTTTTCGTAGTATCTATATTTTCCTTGCTTGGGCTATCTTTGTTTTCGTTTTATCTATCTATTTTTTTCGTGGCTGGTATCTATAGATTTCTGTTTTGCTATTTCTATTTTCCGCTTACTGCCGGTAACTTATTGATTATTCGAGATGGCTGTTTGTTCTTGTATTGGTATGTTCTGTAAATAAACACAAAACATAAACATATGGCCAATATAAACTATTTATCTTTAGTTTATATTGGTTTTTTGTTAACTTTCTTAACAGGTTATGGATAAATTGGGGGATTATTATGACCATTACTAACCACCCGTTAAAGGGGTCTACTATCAGGATTGACCCAATTACCGATCTTGATGCGATTAAACGTATTAAGAAAAATTTGTCGGGAAATCAACGAGATTACGCTTTGTTTGTGTTTGGTATTAATTCAAGTTTGAAGGCAACCGACCTTCTGCGATTGAGAACCGGTGATATCCGTAGATTACGTGCCGGAGAGTTCTTTGTAATCAGGGAGAATGCAACCGGGCAATTAAGAAATGTTGTTATCAATAAAGCTGTTTTTGAAGCTGTAAGAGACCTTCTAGCCACAATGCCTGATGCCCAGGATGGTGACTTCCTGTTTTCTTCCAGAAAGTATCGCTGTTCTGGTCAGGGGGTTATGACGATTTCCTATCTAAACAGTCTGATAAAAAAATGGTGTCGTGATGCTGGATTACAAGGCAATTATGGGGCTCATACCCTTCGTAAAACCTTTGGTTATGTGCATTTAACCTATTTGGGCACTGATGTTCAGACTCTGCTTGAAATGTTCCGTTATCAAAAAAAGCGTCAACTTTTTTCCTATCTTGGAATTCCGCTGGAAGAACCAGGCGGCGCCTACCTGAATGAGATCTAAAACTTTTGAACAAATCAGCCCCGCTTATATAAGGATATTACCTATAAGATACTAATAGGCATTAAACCCTAATACAGGCGTTTGTGTAATTTATTAGTTTGATTGGTTATTCCGGGGATTCATGCGACTGTTTATGCGTGATTTTTTGTGCCTTCTGCGACCGTTTATGCGTAACTACGCGACCATTTATGCGTGAAATCATTATGTTTTGTGCGACCGTTTATGCGTGGACATCCCAGGGTTATCCACAGTTTATCCACATGGCAGATGAGCTTCATATTGGCGAGGGATTTGGCTAATTTTTAAGGCCGGATTTAAAGAGATCCGGTATGGAGTTTTGCTGATCGGTCTCAGCATATTCTGAGAGGAATGAGAAAATCTGGCTGATAATAACGTATAAAATCACCATAAGGCAGAATGAGATCAGCATGTCTTTGATGTTCCCGTACTTTCGTTCTTCGTTTGTTTCGTTATTGTCAAACGAACTCAAATAGGCATACTGCTTGTTGGCAATGAGTATGGGGTCAATTCCTGCCGGTATGACATTGATGAACCCTTTGAATTGCCGGATCCTTTGTAGCTGGATGTTGTTGATATGTCGGCTGATGAATGAGAGAGCGTATTCGTCAATAAAAATGAACTGCAGGGCGCTATTGAAGCTGTTCTGGTTTGCTGTGGACTGCTCCTCTTGGCCGGAAAAGATGACGCGTGCAACAACGTCCACAATGCGGTGCTCCATCGGAGTGAGGATTTCCAGCAGGATCAGCTCATTCGTATCAAACTTGTGGCCGGTTGATATTTTAATGCCGCCGCCGCTTATGTTTACAGCGACTGGCGTGACAGTGTTCCAGGACTCATCGAATTCATTGTTATCAACCGCAGCATGTGCATTTTTTTCGAGAGCGTCGTCCGGCGGCTCGCTATAATGGCCGTTTTCTGCGATAGCTAGCTTTCGCGCCTGTTCCTTGGCGCGTAGCATTTCCCGCTCCGCTTCCTTTCGTCTCTTTTCGCGGGCACGCAAATCTTCTTGCCGTTGTTGCTTGCGATCTTCCCATAATTTTCTGACATTGTCCGGATTCTGGTCATGCAGTCTGTAAAGCTTGATTGGAAGGAACGCATCTACCCGGTAAAACTCGCGTAAATTATGGGCAACAACTGTACCCGTCAGGCGAAGAAGCAATGTCTGGTCAAAGCTTTTGCTGACAATGTAAGCGCGGCAGTTACAGGGTTGAAAATCTATTTCTCCGAGGATGTTGAGAATCTGGCCTATACGCAGAGTGACTGCGGAGGGAAGAATGTCACGGGAGAGCTGCAGCGAAACCAGGTCATTATCAGTCTCATTGATAATTGCCCAGTCGCGGAAAATCCTGTTGTCCGGCAGCGGGATTCCTACCTCCACCTTCATGCCGGCATAAAACGGGCAGTCGTGTTGTTCTTCGCCGCCTGTTGGTGTTGTTTTGTCGGATTCTAGCGGTATTGGTTCTTCAATTACTTCTGAGGAACTGTCAAGCTGCATTGAGTTTGCCTTGTCCTCGGTCTTGGTTTTCACGACGCCTGCCTTGCGGTTTTTGGGTTTCGAAGTGATTGCTTAATGCTTGTTTTCCAAGCTTGCTTAAAGGAGCTGTTGTGGCTTCACTGTTTGATGTTAAAGCCCCAGCAACCACTTGATTACATTTTTGCGCTTAATGGGTACCCCATTCCACTGCAGTTGGGTTTCATCTGTATCCATGGAAAGAAGCAGATTTGTCCCGTTGTGCAAATAAGGATCAGCCAGAGAGAAAGCCCCTAACTCCCGTTTTTCATCTTCCTGTGTTAATGAAACAGTGACTTGATACTTTTCATATTCTCTTCCCGTAGCATGAGCCAAAAAATCTATTTCCCGGCCGCTATCGTTGGCGCCATACCATGGCTGGCCGTGACGACGTATCAATTCATGCATAACAACGTGCTCAAGCCGCAATGACAGGTTTTCTTCTGGAGCGCGGTACAGCGAGATGATGCCGATATCTACACTGTAATATTTACGGCTGTCGCTAAACACCCTATCCTGCTTCCAGTTGAATTTAGAAAGCTCCAGTATGGCAAATGCTTTAAGCAAATATCCACAATAAGCAATGATGGTTTCGCTCTTAGTTTGGATGCCGAGGGCTTTTGCCTTGCGCGTCAAAGATGCAAACGTCATTACTGTGCCAGCGCTGGACATAAGATAATGGAAGAGTTTTTCCAGTAAAACGATATTGTCCACCCTGAACCGACGCACCACGTCATCCAGAATAACCTTACTGACAATCCCGCTCATATACGAACGCTTTGCCTCGGCACCAGGCATGTCGAATACCTCTGGCAGGCCGCCGCAAGAAAGATATTCTGAGAACATGGAGGCAATGGTAAGCCGGTTGCGCTGGTATTCCGAAGTGGTTGCCGGCAGGCATTTGCGGTAGTCAAGAAACTCGCGGAAGCTGAACGGGGAGAGTGAAAACTCAATGAAGCGCCCAGCAAGATTACTACCCAATTCGGAAGAAAGGAGTTCGGAATTGGAGCCGGTAAGGATTATTTCGATATCATCATCGCGCTCATAAATAGTCCTTATAAATCGATCCCAATTGGCGACGTTTTGTATCTCGTCAAAGATAAGCAGTTTCTTTCCTGGACCTGCAGATGTGCTCAAAAATAGCTCGTAAACATGGTTTAAACGGTCCGGGTTTGTAACCTCCATTAAGCGAAAATCTTCGAGATTAAGATACAACAGGTTGCCAAGCGTGATTTCGGCAGCTTCAAGCAGCCGGCGAGCTACCTGTTGCACCAGAAAGGACTTCCCGCATCTACGGAATCCTGTAACGATCTTGATTGGACGAGAACCTATTGTTTTAAATAGCCGGTCTTCAAGGTCGCGGCGGACGCCCGGTTTTCGGCCCAGCACCGTTTGCTGCCATTCGAATATAAGCGACGTATAAACCTGGTTTTCCATAATATTTATTCCTTTAAAGGGTAGCAGTAACGTCGCTATTATACCTTTATGAGGTAACAAAACAAAATGTTTTATTACCCCTTACCGTAAAACCCTGTTGTTCAGGGTGGGGAGGTTTAGTGGAGGGTGGGGGCAGATCAAGTACTTGCACGAACAGTACAATAAGATATAATGCACCATAATAAACAATATGGAGCATTACAATGAACCTTTTTGAGGCGCTTGTTTTCTGGAATCCTTGGTGGCGTGGCGAGAGCGACTGGTTACAAGCGCTGCCACGGGACAAGGCCAACGAAATAAAAGAACTGATGCACCGCCGTGAGGTACTCACCATCACCGGTGTCCGCAGAAGCGGCAAGACCACCATCCTGCACCTGCTGATCAACCATCTTCTCGAAACTGGCATTCCCGCCAAAAATATTCTGCACCTGAATCTCGAAGATCCGTCTTTCAAGGGGCTTTCAGTGTTTCATCTGTACGAGAAATATCTCGAGCTCATGAATCCCGACGGAAAGGTATATCTGATGCTGGACGAGATCCAGGAGATAACCGAATGGCAGCGCGATCTGCGCAAGCTGTATGACGGCCCGCGTCAGGTCAAGTTTGTCATAACCGGCTCGAACTCATCTCTGCTCAAAGGTGAATACGCAAGCCTGCTGACTGGCCGTACCCTGCTCTGTGAGGTTTACCCGTTTTCATTCAGGGAATTCCTGTATGCGAGGGGCTGGGATAAAGGTTTTGAACGCCATATCCTCATGGGCAGCAAGCCGCAGCTGCTGCACCTGTTTGGCGAATATCTCCAGGACGGCGGTTTCCCCGAGGTTGTGAGGGAGAATAACCGGAAGATAAAAACCTTGCTGTTGAAGGACTACTACAACGCCATTCTGACCCGCGACGTGCTGCGACGCTATCCGGTGCGTCATGCCTCACGTTATGAATCGGCGGCCCATTATCTGATAAGCAACCCGACTTCACCGTTCAGCGCCAAGAAGCTGGCCCCGATGATCAATATCACCCAGCACACCATGGAGGAGTACCTGGGCTACCTGGAGGACGTCTATCTTTTCTTTACGCTTAAACACTTCTCCTATTCCCTGAAGCAACAGCTCACACACCCCCGCAAGATCTACAGTGTAGATAACGGTTTCATCAGTTCCGTATCGTTTAAGTTCTCGGACGACTACGGCAAACTGCTCGAAAATATTGTACTGATAGAACTCAAGCGGCGTGGTCTGGAATGCTACTACTGGAAAGGGAAAAAAGAGTGCGATGTTGTCGTAATGGATCAAGGAAAAATTACGACCGCCATCCAGGTATCAACCGACCTTACCGATCCCAAGACCCGCAAACGCGAGTTTGACGGCCTGCTGGAGGCTATGGGTGAATTTGGCTTGAGCGAAGGGTATATTTTAACGAAGGAAGAATTTGAAGTTACTACGGTTGAAGGCAAAACAGTCACGCTCTTGCCAACATGGTATTGGCTTACTGCGATACCGCTGCGGGAAATCCCTGACTGCCTGTAGTTCTGATTTGCAATTGCTATAGTATCGTTACGATGGTTTAGAAATGAGGTGGAGGAATCTCTGTCTCTCAATGTTTCCACCCTTTCAGACTTTCGGCCAACTGGGAGTTCGCACCCCCTCCCTATTTTCCATCAACCAGAAGCCATACGGTAGCCCTACGGCCAATTTTACCTTGCGGTCAAGGGTGACCCCCGCCCTTTGCATACAAAGGCGCACAAAGGCCGGATAATGCCTTATGAGTTCTTCGGGGGTTTTTAGGTAACTAGACCCTGCTTTGACCAGAGCGTCCTCCCCGTAAAGATTCCACCGGCTTGGGACCTGAAGGCAGAAGGTATCCTGCCTTTTTGTGTGCCGTACAAATACTTTGCTGAACTGAAGCCGAGATCCACCACAAAGACATCGACACCATTACCCTGCTGCTTGCTCATAACGTGCTCCTTTGGATTATTTTGTTATCAGTTATATTATCTGCGCGGGGGGGGACAAAATTTTGAAAAAATCTCAAATTTTTTATTCGCGTTTTTCGGCACACAAGAACCGCTACTAACGGAAATAAAAATATATGTTATCTCTTTTATTTTATTTTTATTCTATTGCATAATTTACTAACTCTTGCACCGATTTGTCACCAATTTGGTGACGATTTGGTGATGATTTGGTGATGATTTGGTGATGATTTGGTGATGATTTGTCACCAATTTGGTGATGGATAATAAAAACCCGCCCAAAAAATACTGAGCGGGTAGCACACAACAGAATAAGTGGGGAGTTGTGCTTAAGCTTTTGGGGGATTGTTTTTCGAGGATTTCTTATCGTTGTAAACCTTAAACCTGATTTTTCGGATTTCAGAGAGAGGATAATTCACGCCATAGTTTTTTAATACCATCTGCTGTATTTCTTTCAGACTTCTGCTTTTGTGATAATTCTCTGCGTTGGACAAAACATTGTATATAAATCGCTCCAGTTTCCCGAATCCGGGATATTGTACCAAGAGCTCGCGATCTTTCCTTCTGAGTCCTGCAAGCAGAAACCGTAAAAGTGTTTTCGACTCGTCCTGCCAAAGGCTTTGCAAAAATTTTAAAGATGCGTCCTGCTCCTCGGTCACAGGAATTGATATCATCCCTCTTTTCAGTAGTACGTTCACAAATTTTTTGGGAATTGGCGCGTAATTGCCTGTTGGATCTGGAATTAAATCTTCGAAACAGGTGTCTTCCATCATATTGTCTGTTCCCCTCCCCGCCGGGATCACATTAAGCAGCCTGGGCCCTAACCTTATTTATCGCTCGGTCCATATATTCCCGCACTGTATCTCTTTTTAGTCCCGTTTCTTCAGCTGATTTCGTAAACAGACAAGCATCCTTTTGGTGTTGTGCCAAGGGCCAGCGCCGAGCGTGGGATGGGGGTCTCCGTAAGGCCGTTTTCCGTATTTCCCTCGTCGGTGCACAGTGGTGGTTGTGGAGCGATGCCTGTTGATTTAAGGCGTTGTATGTGTCATTTTTCTAAAAATTTGGCGTATATCCATGAGGAACATCTATGATGCACCATAACGTGCCTGACCGGGACATCCGAGGTTTATCCGGGCGGATACCCCGCCCATTAAAGATAAATTATGTCAGCTATTTTAATCCGTTGGTTTATAGCGGCGGCGGAGAGATGATTATGCGCAGCATAATCGAATCAGGGCAACAGCGCGGCCATATAATAAATGTCTCGTCAGTGCGTCCACGCAGCATGCAGTTTGATCCTTCAGCTGATATTGACATACTTGCGGATGTTTTCAATTATCCTGGCACAGTAAAAAGCCGCGGTGCCTGGCTGGATTTTCCCAAGGGGTTTATACATAAAATTGCCCAAGAACGTCCATTTGTCCATTTCAACAATGCCTATGTAGATGTGTGCAATCTTGGGTATTTGCCTTGTTCCGGCAGTTCCAAGCCAGTTTGCCAGTTTAAGTCGCCATTCAGGCTTGCCCGTAATCTTGCGGCGAGGGATTTTTCTTCCAGCTGTTTTCTGAAAAATGAGCTTGTCAGGCAGCTTTTTGTGCGCTCGAAACTGAATGCCTTTCTTTCCCCTCTCCATCACAAGGTTTCTTATCAAATGCTTGGAATGAGTAATGAGGTGCCTGCTTTTGTGATGAAGCCGGCTATTGACGGCGGCTGTTTTTTTAACCGGAATTCAGAGCGTGACATCGATTACCTGTTTGTGGGAGTCATAGGGGAGGCCAAGGGGTTGGCCGAGATGAGACAGAGGTTTGCAGATAAGGATATCCATTTTATCGGCAGGGTTGCTCCTGGTGAAAAGCTGGATTTTGGTACGTACCATGGCCCTCAGCCATATGAAAAGATCCCGGAGTATATGAATCGAGCCAGAAACTTTGTTTTTCTGCCCCGCTGGCCGGAACCTCAGGGCCGTGTAGTGATTGAGGCTGCTCTTTGCGGCTGCAAGCTGATTACCAATGAGAATGTGGGCGCAACGTCTTTTCCATTTGATATCTCGGATGTCTCAAATTTTCATGGTTCGGCCGGAGAGTTTTGGGAAGCTGTGGAAGGTCACTGCTGATGTTCCTTCACAGGCAGCCAGTTCGCTGATTTTTTCCCGGAAGGGTGATGAGTTCATAGTGCGAGGATAAATTGGGAAATATCAAAAGCCGGTTCGGATTATTGGTACTGCTTTCACTGGCGGGATATGCGGTCAGTTTTAGCAGCCAGTTGATAATCTCTTACTATTTCGGCACATCTGCGACGCTGGACAGTTATTTGTCCGCTCTGACAATAATCAACCTGCTCACCTTCTTTGCGCACCCTCTTCGGGAAGCGCTTGTCACGGAACTACATAAAGCCGATAAACAGGGGGCACAGGAGCAGGCCAATGCCATGTTTTCTTCGGCCACGCTGTTGCTTTTAGGGCTATCGACCGCTACTGCTATCTTTGCCCTGTTGGCGCAGGATCAGATAACCACCCTTGTTGCAAGTCATGCAGACTCATTATCCAGAGACAACATTAAAACCGCCTTGTTATGGCTTTTGCCTTCAGTGTGGCTGTTTTCGTTTTCTGAAACGCTCAACTCATTGCTTACAAGTTATAACCGCCAGGTTTATCAGGCTATAGCTCGCCTTTTGGGTGCTTTGGCCACCCTGGACGCATTGGCCATGCTGGGGGGGAATGCGGGGGTAGGCGCGCTGGCTGTGGGGCTGATGTCGGGACAGCTTGTTACGGTGTTGCTTTCTGCCACTGAGCTTTATCGCTGCAAAATCCGGTTTGCGCCAACACATCTGAACTGTTTGAAGGGTGGTTCGTTTTTCCCGGTTTTCAGCTCACTTCTGGTTGTCTATCTGATCTCCCAGATGTACTCGGTGACTGAACGAAATGTAATGCTTGGCCTCTCAACCGGTCTGGTGGCATCATTCCAATACAGCGTAAACCTTGTCAATACCATGCTCAGTATCTTGGCTTTTCCGCTTATCAACCTGTTATGGCCTTCTTTTACAGGCCTGGATCAGTCCAGGCTGCACAGCATGGTTATGCGGACATCCGGCATACTGGTCATATCGCTGTGTACAGTTTGTGCTTTTACTTTTATATATGCCCGGGAAATCGTTGAACTGGTATATTTCAGGGGTGCATTCAATCAGGAATCATTGCTGAAAACCGAACTGGCTCTTCGTTGCGCCATATTTGCCGCAGTTCCCGGTGCGCTTTATAATCTGTTTGTGCGGGTGTTCCTGTCGGCAGGCGCATCCAGGCTGATAGCGGTTGCCGGTATTGGATCTGCGCTGACAGGAGTAATTGTGCTCTTTATAGCCAGATACTCTGCAAACCCGGTGCTGGCTCAGTGCCATTGGCTTGTTGCTAATTGCGCCGGGCTGCTGTTTTGCTGGTGGGGCTATTCAAAAAAGAACCAAGCTGTAAACCGGGTAGGCGTCGCGGAGCTGTTTTTGGCCTTAAAGATACTGATCGCTGCTGTTGCGCCATGTATAATTTTGCCGGCATTTGAGGTGTCGGGTGGGAGCATGACCAAAATTGCCATGTTATCTCTTGCCTTTGCGCTCCACGGGGGCAGCACATTGGTGCTGGCTTTTCTACTCGGCGTCACCGGGGCGCTCGGTATCAGGGCGCCTTGGCAGGCACAAAGGAATTCCAATTGATTGCAGTTGATACCAAAACCTTTGCGCTGCATGCCGGAGGGATCTCCCACTTTTTTGCACCCCTGCTGCAGGCTTGGGCCTCATCAGACTCCGGGGATTCACTCATACTGGCAGGGCCAGATTTCAAAATGTGTGATTTTGGCCTCGATCTTGACATGCATCGTCATGAAATCAAGTGGCCGTATGCTCTTCCGCGGAGCATGCGGCACCCTTGTTATGACAACGTGCTATTTCCTGCTGCGATGCGCCGCCTGAAGCCCACCGCACTGTTTACGCCATATCATGATGTGCGGTTGCCCAAAGGCATTCCCTCTGTAATGATAGTTCACGACTTATGCCTTTTCGATCTCACAGAGGCTTATCCGCTGAAAATCAGGGCCTATTATCAGGCAATGCTGAAAACCAATCTGAAGCGAGTTTCTTTTTTACTGACCGTTTCAGAAACAACCCGGCAGTTGATTGTCGAACGTTACCGGTGGCCGGAAGATAGGATTGCAGTAATCTACAATACATTGAGTTCTCAATTCAGCGGGAACTCTGCTAACGACTCTGCCACGGCGGTGGCCTGGCGCCAGGCCCTTGCTGTCGATGCCCCTTTGCTACTCTATACTTCTGGCCTGGAATATCGCAAAAATATCCCCAGACTGCTTGAAGCGCTGGATCTCTTGCATGATTTGACAGATGAGGCACCGTTTCTCCTGGTTTCAGGTCGGCAGAATGATCGATTGGAGCATGTACTGGCACATGCTTCGGAGCGGGTACGGAGTCGGGTCCGTTTTCTTGGCTATCTTTCGCTGCCGGAGCTAAAAATAGCATATTCTGCTGTTGATGCAGTTGTGTTCCCGACTCTGGGCGAGGGATTTGGACGTGCGTGCCTTGAAAGCATGGCAACCGGAACACCTGTGGCATGTTCCAACCTGCCGGTGCTGCGTGAGGTGGCCGGAGATTACCCCTGCTATTTTGATCCCGGCAATACAGCATCCATTGCGGAAGGCATATTGGCCGCCTTGCGCGGTAAGAGGCAACCTTCAGTGCTGGATCAGCGTTTTGAACTTAAATCCGTACAAACAAAATTTGTCAATCTGATGCACGATGTCCTGGGGTTATGATGCCTGATACAACACCTGACTTGATAACACCACACAACGCGGCTCCGGTTAGCGTAATCATACCCTGTTACCGTTGTGCAGACACAATTGAACGGGCACTTGATTCTGTTCTAGGTCAGACCCATCCGGTTGCGGAGATCCTTCTGGTGGATGATGTAAGCGGTGATGAAACGCTGTCAGTATTGTATGAGTTGCAGAACAGGTATGTTAACAACAGCATCAGGGTGATTGAGCGGCGGCAGAACGGGGGGCCCGGTGCGGCGCGCAATAGCGGATGGGATGCAGCCACACAGCCATGGCTGGCCTTTTTGGATGCCGACGATGCCTGGCACCCTCAAAAAATAGAAATACAATTCGGATGGCTGGAAAAGCAGGATAAAGTTGACTTGTGTGCCCATGACAGCCTGTTATGGACCGAGTCGTTTATGCGTCAGCAGGTTGATGGGGCGCCGCCTTTCAAGATTCCAGCAGCCAAATTGCTGATCAGAAATCTGATACCGGCCCGGTCGGTAATGTTACGGAAAGATCTGCCTTTTCGTTTTGGAGGAAAAGATGTTACCGAGGATTACCTGATGTGGCTTGAATTGGCGTTGCGTGGTCATGCCTGCTGGAAGTTGCCGCTCCCCCTTGCGTGCTCATTCAGGCCGGAATTTAGTCCCGGGGGGTATAGCGGGGCCCTTTGGGCCCATGAAAAGCGTGAACTGCGCTGTTTTATGACACTTCACAAGAAGGGGCTGTTTGGTTTGCTTACGTTGGCCGCGGTTAGCATGTTTTCGCTGATAAAGTATTGCCGGCGTTTTTTAATCATGTGGAAAGTGTGTAATCATGGCTGACCGGATAAAACCCAAGATATGTGTGGTTTCTACGACCCCCCTGACCATACATTTCTTTCTTAAGCCCCATCTGTTAGCACTTTCCCGTTTTGCGGATGTTGTGTTGGCCGTTAATCCGCTCAACGACGCCTACACGCCTGAACTGCCATTGCCGGTGAGGATTGAGCCGATTAGCATAAAACGTGAAATCTCTTTGGGAATGGATCTCTTGACGCTTTATCAGCTGTACAGGCTGTTCCGGAGAGAAAGGCCTGATCTCGTCTGGGCAGTAACCCCCAAGGGAGGTCTGCTCGGTATGCTGGCATCCAGGCTGGCCGGCGTGAAACGCAGGGTTTTCATTTTTCAGGGAGAAGTCTGGGCCTCCAGAACAGGCGTGATGCGCCAGATACTCAAACTGGCTGACAGGGTGTGCGCCTGCTGCGCAACAACTCTTTTGGCGGTAAGCGCCTCGGAACGCTCGTTTCTTGAACAGGAGGGGGTCGTTGCAGCCGGAAAAGTGCAGGTTTTGGGGAATGGGTCTATCTGCGGGGTTGATTTGAATAAATTCAAAGCAGACACCACTATCCGACAAATGCTGCGCGGACAGCTTGGCATCTCTGATAATGCCGTTGTTGCCTTGTTTGCGGGGAGATTGACACGGGACAAGGGCATCTTTGAATTGGCCGGGGCATTCCATAACCTGGTTAAAGCCGGGCATGACTTGTGGCTTTTGATTGTTGGCCCGGATGAGCAGGATGTGTCGACAGTGCTGAGGACATCCCTGGGGGAGGCTGCCAGCCGATGTCACCTGATTGGTTTTTCAAATCATTTGGAGAGATATATGAATGCCGCTGATTATATCTGTCTGCCTAGTACCATGTAACTTTTAATATTTCGCTTGGTTTCAATATATGACATAGTGGCGTAAATCATTCAAGGAGGCCGCCATGTCGCCAAGATACCGAGTAACACTTTCTGAGCAGGAACGTAAAGAGCTTGAGGCTTTAACCAAACGCGGGAAGACCCATGCACGGCGATTTATCCATGCTCGTGCTTTGTTGCTTTCCGATGCGAGTGCAGATGGCCCTGCGTGGAGCGTTGTCGATACGGCAGAAGCGCTTGGAGTGACCACTCGGACAATTGAACACCTGAAGAAACGCTTTGTTGAAGATGGGCTCGAATCGGCACTTGAGAGAAAACCAAGAGAAAAACCTCCACGCGAAGTCACTTTTGACGGAGCATTTGAGGCTAGGCTAATAGCTATGGCTTGTTCAGATGTCCCAGAGGGACATAATCGTTGGACCGTCAGACTCCTTGCCGATAAAGCAGTAGAACTGAATTTTGCAGAATCTGTATCGCACATGACTGTGCAGCGGGTTTTAAAAAAAACGAACTTAAGCCTCACCTCAGCAAGTACTGGAAAATCCCTCCAGAAGGAAGTGCAGCATTTGTAGCCAACATGGAGGACGTTCTTGAGGTTTATCATCTGCCGTATGATCCTGACTACCCGGTTGTCTGTATGGATGAATCCAGCAAACAACTGATCGGTGAAGTCAGAGATCCGATACCTTGCAAGCCGGGACAACCGATACGCATTGACGATGAATACGTCAGAAACGGAGTGGTTGAAATCTTTATGGAGGTTGAACCATTGGGTGGCAAAAGGCATGTCGCCATCACGGAACACCGAACCAGAAAAGATTGGGCGTTGCAGATCAAGCAGATGCTCGATGAACGTTATCCGAACGTGATCAAGGTGCGTTTGGTTATGGATAATTTGAATACCCACAGCATTGCCTCACTCTATGAAACTTTTGAACCGAAGGAAGCCAGAAGACTGGCTGAACGACTTGAGATACATTACACACCAAAACATGGCAGTTGGCTGAATATGGCTGAGATTGAACTCAGTGTACTTAAAGGGCAGTGCCTTGATCGTCGGATTCCGGATATGCCAACCATGCAGGCTAAAGTGGCCGCATGGGAAAAAGACCGAAACAACAGCACAAGGAAAATCAACTGG
The DNA here is from genome assembly GCA_964292275.1 of uncultured Desulfuromonadaceae bacterium. Taxonomy (GTDB): domain Bacteria; phylum Desulfobacterota; class Desulfuromonadia; order Geobacterales; family Pseudopelobacteraceae; genus CAXYUZ01. The sequence continues at coordinate 3,357 of CAXYUZ010000041.1, read as the reverse complement.
CAGTTCACAACATCAGACGCTCGGATCAAACTGACACGTCTTTATCCGAAATTATAACTGTTACATGGTACTAGTTATCGAGAGGGTTTTGGAATGGTTATAGTCGAAGCCGCAGCTGTTGGAATTCCCGCGATAGGTACAAGGATATCGGGTATTTCAGATGCGATTAAGGACGGGGAGACAGGCTTGCTGGTTGAGGCGGGAGATGTTTCCACACTGCAGGATGCGATGCTTAAGCTGACAGATGACGCAGTGTTGCGCAGACGGTTGGGCCTATCCGCCCATAAAAACGTGGTTGAAAACTTTAAAAATACAGAGGTGGTTGAAGGGTATATCAAAATGTTCCGGTCGGTGTTGTCATGAAGCGTCTTTTTGACATCAGCCTGGCCATTACGGCCATGATCTTCCTGTGGTTGCCGATGCTGATCACTGCCCTTGGCGTTGCGTTAACATCGCCAGGGCCTATTATCTACTGGTCCAACCGGGTCGGCAGATATAACAGGATCTTCTCCATGCCCAAATTCCGTACCATGCGGATTGATACGCCTGCAGTTGCCACCCATCTCCTGGAAAACCCGGATCAATGGCTTACTCCCATTGGTGGCTTCCTGCGCAAGACCAGCCTGGATGAATTGCCGCAGCTATGGAGCATTCTCAAGGGTGACATGAGTTTTGTGGGCCCCCGCCCTGCCTTGTTTAATCAAAACGATCTGATTAGCCTCAGAACGGAAAAACAGATCCATACCCTTACCCCCGGTTTGACGGGATGGGCGCAGATAAACGGCCGGGATGAGCTCCCGCTTGCTGCGAAAGTTGACTATGATGAGTATTACTTGTTAAATGCGGGGATATGGTTTGACATCAGGATTATCTTGCTGACTTTTTTTAAGGTAATGAAAAAAGAAGGGGTTCAGCATTGAATATTACCTTTAAATTTAACCTGAGCAAAAGGCGTCTGGTTGTCTTTCTGTTGGATGTGTTTCTGATCGGGTTTGCCTTTGTTTCTGCGTTTTTGCTGAGATTTGACCTGAGCATACCGCAGGAGTTTCACCTTGTCTTTTGGCAGGGGTTTGCTGCTGTTATGCTGGTAAAGCCGCCTGTTTTGTTGATATCAGGGCATTACCAGAATATCTGGCGCTATGCCTCCTTGCAGGATGGCATCGAGATTTTGAAAGTTGTAACCACTTCGTCGGTGCTGGCAGTTTTTGTATTAATGTATTACAGGCACTTTGCTCCATACCCGCGTTCGATTTTTCTTTTGGACTGGTTTCTCCTGTTTGCCATGATGTCTGCTAGCCGCCTGTTTTTCAGGATCTATCGCGAGAATGTCCTGCGCAGCAAGCATTCGGAAGGCCCGCGTACCCTTGTTATCGGTGCCGGCACAACCGGAAGCATGATGACAAAAGAAATCAGGCGCCAAAGTGACGCAGCTTTCAACATTATCGGTTTTATTGATGATGATCCGGAAAAGCGGGGCATGAAATTGCATGGTATTCCAGTTATCGGGAACACGGAGGAGCTTAATACTCTGATTACAAAATACCGGGTTGAGGATGTCATTATTGCCATGTCGTCCAGCAACAGCAGGGTCATCCGCCGGGTAGTGGAATCATGCAAATGTGCAAACGTGCGGTTTAAAACCCTGCCTGCTATTGCCGACCTGATTGATGGAAGCTTTTCTGTGTCCCAAATAAAGAATGTGGAAATCGAGGATCTGTTAGGGCGTGATCCGGTTAAATTGGACCGCAGACAGATCGGAGGATATCTGACTGACAGGCGGGTGCTGATCAGCGGGGCGGCCGGCAGTATAGGTAGCGAGATTTGTAGACAGGTGGCCAGATTCAACCCGGCAAAGCTGATCCTGCTGGAACAGGCTGAGACGCCGCTCTATGAGATTGAGAAAGAGCTTATCGCGACATTCCCTGACCTGCATATAATCCCGCTTGTGGCTGATGTCAGGGACAAGGACATGATTGAGGTGGCTTTTGAAGAATTCGCCCCGGAAGTGGTTTTTCATGCGGCAGCCTACAAGCATGTGCCAATGATGGAGTACAACCCGGTACAGGCTGTGCTGAACAATGTGTTCGGCTCCAAAAACATTGCCGATGCTGCACACAAGTTCAAGGTGAATAATCTAGTGATGATTTCCACCGACAAGGCTGTTAATCCCACTAACATCATGGGAACTACCAAAAGGGTATCAGAGATATATGTGCAGGCCTTGTCTGGCATTAGCGCTACAAAATTTACGACTGTGCGTTTCGGCAATGTGCTGGGCAGTAATGGCAGTGTTATCCCGCTGTTTAAACAGCAGATTGCCAGTGGCGTACCGGTTACTGTAACCGATAAAAACATTATTCGTTATTTCATGACCATTTTTGAGGCGGTTCAGTTGGTCCTGCAGGCCGGCAGTATGGAGCTTGGCAGCAAGATCCTGGTGCTGGATATGGGGGAACCGGTAAGGATTGTTGATCTTGCTGAAGAGTTGATCCGGCTTTCCGGTTTTACCCCCTACGAAGACATTGATATTGTCTTTACCGGTTTAAGGCCGGGTGAAAAACTTTTTGAGGAGTTGCTTATAAGCGGTGAGGGGATACTGCCTACCACCCATGACAAGATAAAGGTGCTGGCTCCTATTCATTTTGATCTTAAAACAATGGAGGCAGAGCTGACTAATTTGTACCAGGCAGCCAGGATAAACGATATCTCCGGGCTTTTGGCGTCTTTGAAGGCTATTGTGCCGGAGTTCGAGCCGTCCTATTGCTTCACAGGTACGGCACCGGCTGCTTTTCAGCAGATGCGCTCTGATCTGTTCCCCGCAGCTGATAAGAAGCAGGCCAAGGTTTTGCATCTGGGCAAGCCGGGTTTGCATTGAGCCTAGTGTGTCTTAGGCCAAGTCCCCGTACCCAATCCGGATATATTATATAATAAATAGCAAATATTAAATAACATAACAGTGCGCGCAGTTCCTGTTCTGCCCGCGAATAATCAGCGTCTTTCATTATGTCCACCTGTTGCCTGAACTGGTTTTCAGTTCCCATCCCAGCTTTTTTGGCCTTTACAGAATACCGTTCCTTTAAACCTATCCAAACCTGCACATTGCTGTGCAAATCTATTAAGGCTTACCATGGGATATCTCCCATGACGCCAGCCAAACAGTGCTGCTGACGATTCGCGTTACGGGGTCTCACCGTAAAAATCGGGCATTTACTCTTTGACCGCCTGGTCAAAGGTTCTCCTTGTGGAGGCCGGAAATGTGCTGCAAGCACCGCTGTGTGGATCTTTTTAACGTCTGACCAGAACCGAGCGTAGCCGTCAAGGAAGGATGCTTGGATTTCATCCAGAACAAGCCTTCCC
>CAXYUZ010000040.1:0-28551 GCA_964292275.1 uncultured Desulfuromonadaceae bacterium | reverse complement strand
GAAACCGCAAGTTACTCTTTGATAAAGCGCCGCCAGCGCGGCGTGGAGTGCTAATTACGAATTCTGTAAAACGCTCTGCAAATCCATTTTGAAAGAAGATAAGCCAGCATGATACTCAAACTGCTCAGACCGGTTTTGATTCATTGTATTATTCTATCACTTTTTTCAGTCACTGCTTTTGCCGACTACTTTTCATACACAAACAGTGATGGTACCGTTGTAATGGTGGATGACGAAAGTAAAATTCCGGCAAAATACAGAAAAAAGACGAGGAGCACCAAGGCTGACGCGGCCAAAAGCAAGTTTACTGCTGTCAGGGTCAGAAAAAACCAGGTCTTTGTGCCGGTACAACTTACCTACCGCGGCAATACGGTTGAAGCCTGGCTCCTGCTGGATACTGGCGCTTCAACAACCCTGATATCATCATCGCTCGCCAACCGTCTCGGCATCGATCAATCCAGCACGCAATCCAGTATGGCACGGGTTGCCGATGGGGCGGTAGTGCGTGTATCACAGACAAGGCTCGATTACATGGTTGTCGGCCCCAAGCAGCAGAACAATCCTGAAATTGCGATCATCTCCGCAACCGTTGGCGATGGACTTCTCGGCATGAGCTTCCTGAGCGACTTCAGCTATCGCCTTGATACAAACACCCATGTCATTGAATGGCTGTAAAACTCAGATCTCAATAACAAAGCATTTCAAAGGCCCAGCCTGATTCAGATCAGCCGGGCCTTTGATTTGTCCAACCACCCTGTTTTTTCAAAAATTTGAATCTGAACTATATTCTAATACGTAATGGTATATACTTTACACAGTGAATGGATCACTGTCTGTAAATGGGGGAATCATATGACCAGAAATAAAAAGATAGCCATTGCGGCCGCCATTTTCTTTGCGGTTTTTATTATATTCTGCACCGCGATCCTGCCGTTTATTGTCAGGGACAAGGCAGCGGAGGCACTACAACAGGCTACTGGGCGAAAGGTTACAATCAGCTCGGTTTCCATCAACCCGTTCCTGCTGGCGGTCACTGTGAAAGGGTTTGTAATCAAGGAGAATAATGGCAGCGATCTGGTCAGCATCAACAGAATCAGAACATCACTGGGGCTGGCCTCAATATTCAAACGGGCCCTGATCCTTTCATCGGTTGAGATAGATACGCCCGTTATCAACGTAACCCGCAACGCGCCAAACAGCTACAACTTCAGCGACATCGTCAGCAAACTGCAAGCCAACAAAAAACCGGCTCCTCCAACGGAAAAGGAAACACGTTTTTCTATCAATAATATTTCCATCACAAACGGGTCTGCAGATTTCAACGACCAGGCCGTTAGTGGGGGCAGAAAACATACCGTACGTTCGCTGAACATGAACATCCCATTCATCAGCAACATACCTTACCTGGTGGAAAAATATACCGATCCCAAACTTTCAGCTGTAATTAATGGCGCTGCCTTCAATTTTGAAGGCAAATTAAAACCGCTCAGTAAATCACTGGAAACATCCGTACAGGTTGATCTGAAACAGCTGGATTTACCAGAACTGATCGCATACTCGCCAGTCAGACCACCAGCGGATCTGACAACGGGCAAACTCACCGTTGACACGGATATCAGCTACAAAATTTCTGCTGATAAGAAACCGGAACTGATCATAAAGGGACTGGTTCGATTCAATGATATCAATATAAACATGAGAAACGGTCAACCACTGATCAAATTACCGCAATTTGAACTCAAGGCATCCAAACTGGAGGCTTTTGCCAGCATCTTCGAGTTCGAAAGGATTGGTCTGGAGTCGCTACAGGTCTATGCAAGCCGCAACAGTAAAGGGAAGTGGATGTATGAAGAGTTGCTGGGCACACAGCCGGCAAAGAAACCGCAGGAAACAAAAAAGGCAAATAAGAACGATAACGTTAAAGAGCCTCAGCTAACAATTGCCGCCCTGGCAATCAGGAACAGCAGTTTTCATCTGAAGGATGAACTGCCCAAGAATAAATTTAATACCTCATTGTCACAAATCGAACTAGAACTTAAAAATTTCAGTAACCTTAAGGATAAATCTTCAGAGTACACACTCTCCTTCCAGATTGGTAAGGATGCTGATTTTGGTTCAGAGGGCACATTTTCAGTCAATCCAGCGACAATGGCGATATCAGCAGAATTGGAGGGGTTTGATCTGACCAGTGTCAAACCCTACCTGGAACAGTATCTGACATCACCGGTCAAAGGGGTCGTTGATCTGTCTGCCGAAGCAAAGTTTAATAAAGAGGGTGGATTGATTGTACAGAACGGAGCCATTTCTGTTAACGGTCTGGCCACAACCTTTGGCAGCAAGGATAAATTTGATCTTTCTCTGTTTGAGCTCTCCGGTGCTGAATTCAATCAAAAACTGAACAGTATCTCGATTGATAAAATCCAGATTTCTAAAGGCAATCTGTCCGTATCGCGTGAAATTGATAATTCCATCTCACTGATGTTACTCCTGAAGAAGCAGAATCCGTCAGCGACCAAGCAACCAGGGCAGCCAAAATCAGCCAGTAACGCATCTGGCAAAAGCGCTGCTGCTCCCCCCCCACTAAGCTACAAGCTAAAACAGCTGCAGATGGATAAATTTAATCTACTGTTCACCGACAAGAGTTTTGAATCCAAGCCACGATTTACGCTGCGCAACATGAATCTCATGCTTGCAAACCTGAATGGCCCCAAATTCACACCGGCACAAATGAAATTTGCGGCAACCTTTGGCAAAAACAGTCCATTTAGGGCCAGTGGCGAAATCACTCCGCAACCCTTCAAATACAAAGGTGGCATCAATATCACCCGTCTGCCGATCAGGGATTTCGAGGAATATTTCCCGGACAGCCTCAATCTGTTTGTCATCGGCGGGCTTCTCGATACCAGACTTAACGTCAATGTTGCCCTCAAGGATGGCAAACCATCCGGAACATTCCGTGGTTCAACCGGCATCCGGGCGTTCCACTGCATTGACGGCGTTGCTGAAGAGGATCTGTTAAAATGGGAAAGTCTGCAACTGGATCAGTTCCAGGGCAATATTGCCCCATTCAATATGTCGATCAATCAGATTGCGCTGAATGGCGTTTATTCAAAGATAATCGTCCACAAGGATGGAACACTGAACCTGCAGAACCTGATTGTAAAACAGCCACAACCAGCGTCTGCCAGCGCTGGTCAACCAGCAAGTTCTCCCCCGACATCAGCAGCAGCTCCTGCAATAACGGCTGCAACGAAACCTGCGGTTAATGCACAACAACCGGCAACCAACCCGGCAAAAACACAAATCAGCATCGGTACAATAACCGTTCAGGAAGGGACGCTTGCCTTCAGTGACAATCATATGCCCAAGCAATTTGCGACAACCTTTTTCAACCTGGGCGGCAGGGTTAGTGGACTGACATCCGAAAACACAAAATTTGCCGACGTAGATCTGCGCGGTAATCTGGAAAATCACTCACCACTGCAGATTACGGGCAAGATCAATCCACTCAGAGATGACCTCTTTGTTGATCTCAAGGTATCCTTCCGGGATATCGATTTAACGCCGACAACCCCCTACACCGGCACATTCCTCGGTTATACCGTTGAAAAAGGGAAGCTTACGCTTGAATTAAACTATCACATCGAGAAAAAGGAGCTACGTTCCGATAACAAGATTTTTGTAGATCAGTTCACCTTCGGCAACAAGGTTGAAAGTGATAAGGCCACCTCTCTGCCTGTAAAACTTGGCCTTGCCCTGTTGAAGGATCGCAAGGGAGAGATCCATCTGGATGTCCCAATCACCGGACGCACAGATGACCCCCAGTTCAGTGTCTGGAAACTGGTCTTTCAGGTTTTGAAAAACCTCTTGGTCAAGGCAGCGACATCCCCATTTTCGCTATTGTCGTCCATGTTTGGTGGTGGGGCTGACTTGAGCACCATTAATTTTGAAAACGGCACCAGTACGCTGCCGCAGGCAGAGGAGGTTAAGCTGGTTGCCCTTGCCAAGGCACTGACCGAGCGCCCTGCCCTCAAGATGGAAATCAAGGGTTATGTTGATCGCGAGAAGGATGCCGAAGGTTACAGAGTGGAGATGCTTAACCGTAAGATCAGAAATGAAAAACTGATCTTCATGACCAAAGAAGGACAACTGACACAAGGTCAGGGGATTAATGACATCAAATTGATTCCGGAGGAATATTCAAAATATCTGAAGGTGGTTTATAAGAAAGAGAAATTCCCTAAACCGAGAAATTTCATTGGCATGCTCAAGGATCTACCTGATAACGAGATGAAAAAGCTGATTATCACCAATACGGTCGTAAGTGAGAACGACCTGCAAAATCTGGCAAAAGATCGTTCCACAGTCATAATGAATCATCTGATCAGGAAGGGAAAGATTACGGCAGACAGGATCTTCCTCAAAAGCGATAACATCTACAAGGCCCCGGAAAAGAGTTCTACCGTTAAAAGTCGGGTGGAGTTGAACGTTATTGTCAAATGATTTACCCAACAAATTCAAGCCGGGTGGAATTCGTAGCCCGGCTTGAATCCCTCCTCCCTGTGACTACAGATCATTTCACCGCAAGAATCATCATGACTCTTCCCGATTAGAAAGAATTCTTGACGGAGGATTGTTAATCCCCATATGATTAAAAGTTGAGATGATACTCTGTAAATTCAAGACAAATGGCAACAACAGCCTTGTCTGTAAATGCTTGGAAGGAAAATATAAATAGATGAAAAGAGTTGCCATCGCTACCCTGGGCTGTAAAACAAACCAATTTGAATCCGCAGCCATATCAGAACAGTTCAAAAATGCCGGTTACACCATAGTGCCTATTACAGAGCCCGCCGACATCTATGTTATAAACTCCTGTACGGTTACCGCTAAAACAGATTCTGAAACAAGACGGATTATCCGCCGCGTCAGACGTCTTAACCCAGATGCCAGAATCATTGCTACCGGCTGCTATGCCCAGGTTTCACCGGATGAATTGGCGCAAATGCCGGAGGTTGATGTTGTTCTCGGCAATATGGAGAAACTGGATGCATCACTTTTATTGAATGCCGAGAAGGATCAGGTCAGCGATTCAGCCGAACATAGCGGCAGTTCACAACTCAAACTGAGCAGTTTTGCTGAACATACACGCGCCTTCCTGCAGATCCAGAACGGCTGCAACTCGTTTTGCAGCTACTGTATCGTTCCCTATGCCCGCGGCAGAAGCCGCAGTGTACCTACTGATGAGGTTCTGGATGGAATCCGGAGACTGCAGGCCAACAACTTCCGTGAAATCGTGCTCACCGGCATTCATCTCGGTGCCTATGGACTGGATCTGGACGTTGGGGATTCACTGGAAACGCTGATTCGAAGGATATTATCTGAAACAGAGATCAGCAGACTCAGGATCGGATCCGTTGACCCAAATGAGTTCAGTGACGAACTGATCGAGATTTGCTCTGGTTCGGAACGGATCTGTCATCACTTTCATGTGCCGCTGCAAAGCGGTTGCAATAGTGTGTTAACCAGAATGGGACGGAATTACAACACGGATAACTTCAGAACGCTGATCGACAAGATATCAAAGGCCATGCCTGACAGCTTTATTGGTACCGATATTATTGCAGGCTTTCCTGGTGAAACAGAGGATGAGTTCAATATGACCGTTGGGTATGTCTCTACCCTTCCCTTCAGTGATATGCATGTTTTTCCCTATTCCAAACGTTCCGGAACAGAAGCGGCGCAGATGAAACCACAATTGCAGCCTTCGTTGATCAGCAAAAGAGCGGCTCAACTGAGGGATATCGCAACAGGGCAAAAAACCGCTTTTCTGGCCAGACAATTCGGTTGTGAGCTAAACGTGCTTGGTCAGGTATTCAATGAAAAAACTGGGCTTGTCAGAGGTGTCTCTGGGAATTACGTAACTGCTGAATTCAAGGGCAATCATGATGATTGCAATGTTGAGCAGACCATACATGTCATCGAAATAAAGGACAGTATTGCCGTATGTCGCAAAACTGGATTATTTGAATCAGTCTGATAAACCGGATGATTTCATCTCCAGAATCGAGCTGTGCAGTTTTTTGATTCTTTCATCAGCCGGTTTCAATCGTTGCAGTTTTTCGACATATTTTAGCGCCTCGCTCTTTTTTCCACGGTTGGCAAGCACATTCGCCAACCCCCACCAGATATGAGGCTGTTCATTCTTGCCGGCATGTCTGAGCGCTTTTTTGAACTGGGATTCAGAGGCAGGCCAATGTTTTTTGCCAAGATCACCATACAAGATTCCCAGTGAAATATAGGCCGCTGTCATGCTTGGGGCAAGCGTTTCGGTACGCAGTAGAAACGCCTCTGAACGTTCCCATGATCCCGGAAAATCAAGGTTGTGCCCGCGACGGTACAAAACGCCCAGCCGTTTCAAAACCTGCGGATCGTCCGGGTATTTCGCCCGGGCAGCTTCAAAACGATGCTTTGCCTTTTCCCAATTCAGTTTAAGTTTTTCCAGGATTTGCGGGTCATCTATTTTCAGTGGATATTCAGCAGCTTGATCGATCCCGGCAAAAAAACTATCCAGCTCCTTAAGGACTGCTGTTGTAGCCCGAGCACCGCTACGCTGTATGATTCTTTTTTTACCGGAAAAACGATACCAGACTACAGGTCCACGTTTTTTCTCAACCGAGGCCAATGACAATCTGGTCTTGGAAGTCATAATCGTTTTGCCACCATTCTGAGAGATGGCAACATATCCCCTCCACCAGCCCACATCCCCATTGACCGGTGAACTGACCTTGACAAATTGCTTGTTGGTTGGAATATCCTTTGCTTTGACATACCTGTAGTCTGCCCCGGCCTGATTCAGGGCAAACCAGACAAACATGGCACCGTCACGATCCTCATCCTCTGTATAGGGGAGAGAGCTGCTATTCTTGACAATCGGCAACTCCATCCTCTGTTCCAGAGGAACCTGTGTGATACTATCAACCGAATGAAAGCCCCCCTTATCCACCCAGTTGAAATTCTGTGCTGAGGCCAGACATGGCAAAATCAACAGGTTGCAAATGCAACAGACAACGGCAAAAACAGTTGTAATCCTCATAATGTATACCCTGCTTATCTCTATAAAATTTAATCAGTATAATAGCTGCGTTTATTTAGACAACGCCTCATCTTGAATAATTTTTGGTGTCATTGAATCGCATTCCTACCACACCTAATAATTCTGCAAAAAAAATCACGGTAAAAAACTGTCGCTACTCCAAACATTTTCCTCGAAAAGAGTTTGAAACCCCTCTGTCCGACTATTTTACAGCATTTTACAAATAAGAAAGACATGTTATATAGAGTGTGTTCAACAAGAGGAGAAACCAATGCCCACTTCCTTTGACATAAACTACTCATTCACGCTCAAAGACGGGAAAAACATTCTCATCCCAATTACCATTGATGAAAATACACTTACAATAATAAAAAACAACAATAAAACAGAACCTGATTGGGGACTGATCAACCTTCAGCGTTGCGATGGTTGTCCACTAGACCCCCAAAAACATAGCCATTGTCCCGTTGCCGAAAACCTGGCGGCCGTTATTGAAGAATTCAAGGATTACAACTCATACGATTCTGTTTACGTCAGGGTTGATGTCTGCGAACGCAGCTATATTAAGGATACAGACCTGCAAGATGGGCTTGGTTCACTGCTAGGTATCCTGATGACAACCAGCGGATGTCCGTATATGGCCCCTCTCAAACCAATGATCCGTTTTCACCTGCCGTTTGCCTCTATGGAAGAAACAGAATTCAGGATGGTTTCAATGTATCTTACAGCTCAATACATTCTGCAGCAGAGTGGAAAAGAAGCCGATTGGACTCTGGAGGGGTTGAAGGATATCTACACCAAGGTTGAACTAGTCAATAATTCCGTCGCCTCACGCCTGAGAAAGGCATACGAAAAAGATGCCAGCATCAATGCGGTTGTCCTGCTGGACTGTTTTGGAAAGAGCGTCACCCATGCAATCAACAACATGATGGACAATCATGGGAAATATTTTACCTACTATACCGATCAACTTGCCTATTTGCAGTCGCTCTAAAAAAATAACACACAAGAAACAATGGCGTAGCCGTATGTTCATTGACCTTCTGAACGAATGGCAACAAAACAGACCGGCTACGCCATTGTTTTACAAGATGTTTCCCTGGCTTAGAAAAGCCCCTCCAGCGCCCCACCCCTGACAGCCATTGCCTCAATTCTTCGTTCCACAGCCGGATCTTCAATCAATTGCGGCGCATGAAACGGCTTTATTCGCGCATCAATCACCAAAGGCCCAGAACATCCCCAATGTCTGCCACGTGTAAGCGGGTTGATCCCATATATATCCGTTGCCGGATTTGAACGGGTAAAGGTTGTCCAGAGGAAATTATTCAGATCAGCGGATACAAACTGGCTGTCATCACAGATAACAATCAATGGAATTCCGTCAAAAAAAGAACGTTCGGAATAGAAACGGCAAAATTCTTCAATCAGTGGATCTGACTCGCCCCTCGCCTGCAACGATTGCGGCCCGTTAACGGCAAGTATACCCGGCAGGCATATCTTTCCCGGACCAAAGCCCGCCGGATACTCCATACCAGCCGGTATTTCACAACCCAGCTTGCGCCTGACAGCCCCTGCGGCAGCAATAACGACCTTTGACCCCTGATTCAATCCGGAACCGCTGTAATCAAGCGTATCAACCGTTGTAGCGGTCTGAAAGTGCAGACCCCGCACCCAGTCAACACGTTCCAGAACATGGTGGAAAAAATGTTCTATATCGTGGGTTTCCAAGTCTGGATTATCCTCATTGGCAGCAATGATCAGATACTTTGCCAGGGAAAGCTGTCCCTGTCCCAGGATGGCATTGGCAACGGTCAACAGTTCCTGCGGCTCGCGCTCCGGCGCATAGGGCACATAACGTTCGCTGGCAATGGCCAGCAAGAGCGGATGCACACCAGCCGCATCAACGGCATGAACCTCCTTTACCCCTGAAACAACCTTTGGTATCAGCGGTCCGGTCAATTCATGGATAAAGGCACCAAAACTGGTATCCTCCTGGGGAGGGCGTCCCACCGTTGTGAATGGCCAGATTGCATCCCGGCGGTGATAAACAGCCTCAACCTGGATGAATGGAAAATCATGGGTCAGACTGTAATAGCCGAGATGGTCGCCAAAGGGGCCCTCCGGCATTGTCTTTGATGGATCAACAACACCGCAGATACAAAAATCAGCTTGGGATGCGACCGGAAGATGGCCTGGAATACGAGTCATCGGAATCCGGTGGCCGCCGAGAAGGCCAGCAAAGGATAATTCCGGCATCCCTTCTGGCAGCGGCATTACAGCGGCAACAGTCATGGAAGGTGCACCGCCGACAAAGACATTCACCCGCAAAAGTTCGCCCCTGGCAATCGCCTCGGCATGATGTGCCCCGATTCCGCGATGTATCTGATAATGCAGACCAGCCTGATGATCCGCATCATATCTGTTGCCAGAGATCTGTACCCGATACATGCCCAGGTTGGATCTGGAAAAACCGGGATTTGCCAGACTTTCACTATAGACTTGGGGAAGCGTAATAAAGGCACCCCCGTCCATTGGCCAGGAAACGACCTGTGGCAGGCTGGAAAGCTTCGTGCGGCACTCAAGCACAGGGGCCGAATCAGTCACGGATGGAAGTAGATTATAGGCAGTAAAGGGTGCCTTCATGGCATCAAACGGTTTTTTAAGTATAGAACCGGGATCAACTTTAAGTTCAACCAGCCGGCGGATATCGTCAACCGTATCGCGAAAAATAAACCTTGTCCGCTCAAGTGTCCCGAACAGATTGCCAAGTAGTGGGAATTTGCAATTCAACGGATTTGTAAAAAGAAGGGCTGGACCATTCGCCTGATAGACCCGTCGTTGAATGGCCCCTATTTCCAACCTTGGATCCAGTGGCAGATCAATGCGCACCAGTCGACCATGTTGTTCGAGATCTAAAACACACTCCTGAAGATTACGATAACCCATCTAATCAGCTCCAATCCTGTATACATTAAATAATCGACCAAATTTAAAGCACTAAAGTCAATAATCAAAAAAAAATGCCAAACCATGGTTTAAAAATATCCACTAAAATTAATCATGATTTTAATAAACTCTGTTTTAAATTTTCAATAAATCTAAAAAAAACATTGAGAATTCCATCAGAAAATTGTATAGACCATCAGTTATTTTTTCAATCTGAGTAAACCTGTCTGATCATTTCCATATACATCAACATAATAAAAACTGTTTTATATAACAATGCTGAAAGGGGCGCAAGTGAACAAGCCTAAAAGATTTTATCACCACCTCTATTTTCAGGTACTGTCAGCTATTTCTGTAGGTATTCTGCTCGGGCATTTTATGCCTGAAGTAGGCACATCCATGAAACCGCTTGGCGACGGTTTCATTAAACTGATCAAGATGATCATTGCGCCAATTGTCTTCTGTACCGTTGTAACCGGCATAGCCGGCATGGAAGACATGAAGAAGGTTGGCCGTGTTGGTGCCAAGGCGCTGCTTTACTTTGAAATTCTCAGCACAATTGCGCTTCTGATCGGTCTGGTGGTTGTCAGCATTATACAACCAGGTGTCGGCATAAACGCCGATGTAACAAAGCTGGATACCAAATCGATTGCAGCCTACACCAGCCAGGCCAAATCACACACAACCGTTGATTTTCTGATGAACCTGATCCCGACCAGTGTCGTTGACGCCTTTGCCAAGGGGGACATCCTTCAGGTACTTCTGTTCGCAGTTCTGTTCGGTATTGCGTTGTCCATGCTCGGTAAAAAGGGAAGGCCTCTGCTGATCATGATCGACCAGGTTTCACACACCCTCTTCGGTGTCATTGGTATTATCATGAAAGCCGCTCCAATCGGTGCCTTTGGTGCAATGGCATTCACAATTGGTAAATTCGGTCTGGGTACATTAACAAAACTTGGCATGTTGATGGGTGGTTTCTACATCACCTGCCTGTTGTTCATCTTTGTTGTCCTCGGCACTGTCTGTAGAATGTGTAATTTCAGTATTTTCAAATTTATCAGATATATCCGTGAAGAACTGCTGATCGTACTGGGTACATCATCATCCGAATCAGTTCTTCCGCGAATGATGGCAAAACTTGAAAATCTGGGTTGCAGTAAATCAGTTGTCGGACTTGTAATCCCGACCGGCTATTCATTCAACCTCGATGGCACATCCATCTACCTTACTATGGCCGCCATTTTTGTTGCCCAGGCAACCAATACCCCACTGACAATAACCCAGACAATAACCATTCTTGGGGTACTGCTGTTGACATCCAAAGGCGCTGCAGCCGTAACCGGTGGTGGATTCATCACACTGGCAGCCACATTTGCCGCCATTCCCACCATTCCTGTTGCCGGCCTGGCACTGATCCTCGGTATTGACCGTTTTATGTCCGAGGCACGTGCACTGACCAACCTGATCGGCAATGGTGTTGCAACCATTGTTGTAGCCAAATGGGAAAATGAATTAAATACAGATCGCATGACCAAGGTTCTCAACAACGAAACCTGGGATGATGCTGATTCACCTGAAAAGGTGCTTGATGAAGAGGACCCTTTGTTTAAAGAGCCAATTTGCTAAGTTCAAGATATATATTCAAGATTACAAAAGCCGCATTCAATCCCGAATGCGGCTTTTGTGTTAAACAACTGGATACTATTTGATTCAGACTATGCGCACGGCATGGGCAGACTGTTCGGCCCTGCTGCGGGCCTCATCAGTAGTATCACCTTGAGCAAGTGCAACCCCCATACGCCTGCCAGGACGTGTATCAGGTTTGCCGAATAAGCGCAGTTTGCTGGTTGACACCTTCAGGGCATCATCAACACTCTCAAACGAAACCCCATCATCTGCCTTGTCAGCAAGAATAACATGGCTGGCTGAAGGCGCCAGATTATTGATTTCAAACACCGGCAATCCCAGAATCGCCCTGACATGCAGTTCAAATTGCGAAAGATTCTGAGCAATCATGGTAACCATGCCTGTATCATGAGGACGTGGCGAAACCTCACTGAACCAGACCATATCCCCTTTAATAAACAGCTCAACGCCGAATATTCCATAACCGCCCAATGCAGTTGTTACAGCGTCTGCCTGACGTTGTGCTTCAGCGAGGGCCAATGGAGTCATGGCCATTGGCTGCCAGGATTCATGGTAGTCACCCTTGATCTGGACGTGTCCGATTGGCGGGCAGAATGATGTCCCTGCGGCATGGCGAACGGTCAGCAAGGTTATCTCATAGTCAAAATCAATAAATGCCTCAATAATGGCTGTATCAGAAACCCCACGGGCACCTTCCATGGCATATTGCCATGCCTGATCAATCTCGGACATATCACGAACAACACTCTGACCCTTGCCAGAAGAGCTCATAATT
Organism: uncultured Desulfuromonadaceae bacterium; assembly: GCA_964292275.1. Taxonomy (GTDB): domain Bacteria; phylum Desulfobacterota; class Desulfuromonadia; order Geobacterales; family Pseudopelobacteraceae; genus CAXYUZ01. The sequence goes on along the minus strand of CAXYUZ010000040.1, from coordinate 16,087 downwards.
GGTTTTACAACGCATGGAAAACCAATTGCGGCGGCATTTGAACGCATCTCGTCCAGTGACTTGGCAAATGCATATTGCGCTGTCGGCAGGCCAAGCTCTTCGGCGGCAAGACGTCTGATTCCCTCCCGGTTCATCGTCAGATTTACGGCACGGGCCGTAGGTATCACACGCTGACCAGACTGTTCCAGAAGCATTAAAAATTCCGTATCGATCGCCTCAATCTCCGGAACCACAAGATCCGGTTTTTCCAACTCAATCACACGGCGTAATGCCTCCCGATCCTGCATGCTGATGACATGGCTGCGATGAGCCACCTGCATCGCCGGTGCGTCTGCGTAGCGATCAACGGCAATAACCTCGACCCCTAAACGTTGCGCCTCGATGGCAACCTCTTTTCCAAGTTCACCGGAACCAAGCAGCATAAGCTTTGTAGCGCCTTTTTTTAACGGCGTGCCAAGTTTCATATAAATATCCCTCCGTATAATCAGAACTAAAAAACTGAAATACAACTACATCAAAGCATAAAAAAATTAAAGCTGATTTTGGACAGCTGAATAGATTAATCGTTTTGCAATGGGCTCATTTACCATATTTCACCTAAAGAACATCTAACGCTTGAATAAAAACTCAACTTGATTACAATGTTGTTCATAAAGATATCAACCGTTCATACTTGTATATAAAGGAGAACTAAAATGGCAATGCGCGCTGAAACGCTACAGATTCTCAAAATATCTGAAGAAGAGCTGAATAATGCCCTGGCAAAGGATGTTCAGGATGTTTTTACAACCATGGTCGGAGTCGATGAAATTAAAACGCTCCCGTTTCAGGTCGAAATCGTCACCCAGTTCAAGGAATGCCTTACTGCCATGGTCGGCCTTGCCGGAACCTATAACGGCCTGGTCAGCATTCACGTCCCCTGGCCATTGGCGACCGCCCTGACCTCTCAGATGCTTGGCATGGAGGTTACTGAAATTGATGATGATGTCAATGACGCCATGGGTGAGATTGCCAATATGATAGCCGGTTCATTCAAACAGCATCTCTCAAAGGGTGGCTCTGATGTCCACCTATCAACACCTTCGGTTGTCAATGGTGCTGAATATACAGTCAATACAGGCAGTGACCTTGAATACGTTATTCTGAAATTTGAGACTCTGGGCGAAGTTTTTATAGTTTCAATTTCCATTGAAGATTAATCCAAGGGAGATCATATAAAACTATGCCCTTACCCCCACACCCCCTACTGGTCGTCTCGTACAGCGATGAAACCAGAGCAGCACTGACTGCATCGCTGGTCAACAATAATGTGGCTGCTGTTGCCTGCAGTACATTCTGTGAAGCAGAAAATCTGGTTCTGCAGGGACTGTTCAACGGAATCCTGATTGAACTGCCGTCAATCATCAAGGCAAAGGGTGAGGAAAAGATTGTTGCTTATACACTTACCAACTTCTTCCCCACCCTCAGAGTCAGGGCTGTTGGATCGGTTCTCATCCCGATGGCCATGCCGGGCAGTGCAAAACAGGATAAAAACCTTAATGATTTTATCAATGTAACCTGTTCAAACTTTATCCCAAGAAAGCTCCGTACATTCAGACGCCACCAGTTATTTCTGCCAACCCTCTTGTCATATCAGGATCAGGAATACCGTGGGTTCACGATGAATATGTCCTGGGGCGGGGCATTTATTGTGGATGTCTTTGCAGAAAAATTTACCGAAAAATCCGAAATAAAGATCACATTCCCGGAATTTGATTTTTGCGTTGATGCAATCATTTGCTGGTCGCGCATATGGGGAAGCCAGAACCCACCGGGTATTGGTGTCAAATTCCAAGATCTGACGGAATCAGATGAAGAAATTATATCCAAATTATTGAAGTCGAGAAAAGAATTCGATCGAGACAGGTTAGTTAGCTAGATTCTTTGATTTTAATTTATTGCCACGTGAAAGGATTTAACAAATGAAGATCTATTCCAGATTACCAATTGTCGCAATCTTAGCAATCTCGTCACTGTCACTGTTTTCCTGCGCCCAGACATCACACAGGGGATACACAACCATTGATACGGTCGGTGCCAGCAACGACGAAGAGGTTTTCAGCTGTAACAGGGCAACCTCAGTTGCAGTTAAAAGCAGACATCAGTATGAAAACTATTACGGAACAATGATCACCAGTGACAGGGGGGCCCTCAGGGGTGCCAGACAAGGCTTTCGCTGGGGGATAACCAACCCTAAACCGGCCAGTATGGAATATTTTGCCGCCTATGTTAAACCAAATGGAAAATACAAACGATTTCGCACAACGCTATACGCAGACAGTGGAATCAAGGCGGACCTGGTATTTTTGTTCCGCTCATCTATTTATAACGGCGAGGTATTGAAAAGCGTAACCCTGTCACCAGGCGAGACCAAGACTGTCGACTTTGAAATTGATGGCGTCAGAAAATTGTTTATCGGCACCGAATTGCGCACCAATCACGATTCAGCACGTAAAATCATTATCGGCGAACCAGAGTTCTATAACTGCCGATAAAATAACAGCCCGTTTACCATAAACAGCCCTTGCCTGTGCCTTAGCAGTCACAGTCAGGGCTGTTTCATTTTACAAGATACCCCACGAAAGAACCCTTTAAATGACAGAAAAGCATGAAATCCGGCCAGGTCAATCCATCGAGCTGCTTAAAGAACTGCACATACTTACCAGGGACGGCAAATTAAATCAGGACAGCCGCCGCAAACTCAAGCAGATCTATCACCTCTACCAGTTTATCGAACCCATTCTTGAAGAAATACAAAACGAGGGGAGTGAAATTACCCTCGTGGACCATGGCGCGGGCAAATCATACCTTGGCTTCATACTCTATGACCTGTTCTTCAAGGCCAGAAAGATCAAGGCGCGCATTATTGGCATCGAATCACGCGATGAACTTGTCGAAAAATCGGCGCTGCTGGCAAAGCGACTCGGTTTCAATGGAATGGATTTTCTCAATATTTCCATTGCAGATTCCCAGGAATCAACGTTGATTTCTGAAAAAGTATCTATGGTAACAGCACTGCATGCCTGCGATACGGCAACTGACGATGCGATCAGGTTTGCCCTGCAGAAAAAGACCAGGTTCATTGTCCTGGTGCCCTGCTGTCAGGCCGAGGTTGCCGCTGTACTGCGCAAGAACAAGGGAAAACAGCTGGCCAAGAGCAGTCTGACGGAGATCTGGCGGCATCCGCTGCATACGCGCGAATTTGGCAGTATGATCACAAATGTATTGAGATGCCTGCAGCTTGAGGCGCATGGTTATCAGGTCAATGTAACCGAACTTGTCGGCTGGGAGCATTCCATGAAGAATGAGCTTATCATCGCCACATACAAGGATTTGCCACGCAAACGGCCAACAGAACGGCTGAAGGAACTGCTTGGCTTATTGGGACTGGAAGAACTTGAGAATCGTTTTTTCACAATCTGATCTCTGTCTTCATCCATTTATATGATTTGGAGCCTAATTATATTGAATAATGAAAGACTCTATAGTATAAATTGAGGGTTTTTCAGGTGTTAGTTCAGACATTGATTCAATGATGCAATCACTGTCATGAATGACTCATCTGTATATTTTCCATGGAGGCGTTTATGATAATAATGGCATTAAACTGTGGTAGTTCTTCACTCAAGTATCAGTTGTTTGACTGGGACAAAAAGGAAGTTATCGCCAAGGGCATGGTTGAGCGCGTCACCATCGGTGGATCTTTCATCGAGCATGAGGTTCCGGGAAAACCTGAATTCAAGGATCAGCATGACTGTCCTACCCATGAGGCCGCAATCGATCTGATTATCCGTACTGTTACCAGCAGCGAAGTCGGCGTAATCAAGGGTGTTGATGAGATTTCTGCCGTTGGTCACCGTGTTGTCCATGGCGGTGAAAAATTCACCTGCTCAGTCATGGTTGATGATGCCGTTATTGAGGCAATTAAAGATGTTCAGCACCTTGCACCGCTGCACAATCCGGCAAACATCTCCGGTATCCAGGCAGCCAAGGCATTAATGCCGAACGTACCTCAGATTGCTGTTTTTGATACCGCCTTCCACCAGACAATGCCGGAAAAGGCATATATCTACCCACTGCCATACGAATGGTACGAGAATCATCAGGTTCGCCGTTACGGCTTCCACGGCACATCACACCTGTATGTTTCCAAACGCGCCGCTGCGCTGCTCAACAAAAAACCGGAAGAGTGCAACATCATCACCCTCCATATCGGCAACGGTGTTTCCCACAGTGCCATTAAAAACGGAGTCTGCGTTGACACATCCATGGGGCTCACACCGCTTGAAGGCGCTGTCATGGGTTCACGTTGCGGCGATATCGACCCTGCTATTCCGATCTTCATGATGAAGAAAGAAAATATCTCCGTTGATGAAATGGACAACATCCTCAACAAGAAGAGCGGTATCATGGGGATCACCGGCAGATTCACTGACCGTCGTGACGTTGAAACACATGCGAAGGAAGGCGACAAGAGATGTCAGCTTGCCGAGGAAATCGAAATCTATCGTATCAAAAAATACATTGGTGCCTACATGGCTATTGCCGGCAAGGTTGATGCAATTGTATTTACCGCTGGTGTAGGCGAAATGGGCATCAGTATTCGCGAGAGGGTTCTTGATGGTCTGCAGCACCTTGGCATCATCATCGACAAAGAGCGCAACAACATCAGAACCCGCAAAAAGGAAACCCTGATCACTACCGATGATTCTCCGATCAAGGCCTTCATCATCCCTACAGACGAAGAACTTGTCATCACTGAAGATGCAGCAGCAATCATCGAAGGTACATACAAGGATCACATGAACTTTGAATACAGCTTTTCAAAGTCAGACTTTGTAAGAAAGTAATCCTGTTAAACGTCTGAAAACAAAAAGCCCCCGGAGCCATGGCCCCGGGGGCTTTTTATTACCCCTTCAATTCCTCTTTCAATCCCTCAATAACAGCCTTAACCTCTGTAATCATATCCGCCGCCTGGGGTGACTTCTCATATTTCAGATACTGCTCGAAATATTTGATTGCATCCTGGAAGCGTTCCTGATCCATACAGATACTCCCCAATGTCAGGTAGACCATGGCAAATGAAGGTTCAAGTCTGATGGCCTCAAGACATTCATCCTCTGCCTCTTCCAACTCTTCAACATCATAATAAAGTTCACCCAGGTTGTAATGAACAACAGGATCATCAGGATCAATCTCAAGCGCCTTACGATACGCCTCAACGGCACCCTCGAGGTCATTCCTGGCAGATAATGCATCTCCAAGGGCATTCAGGGCAAACGCACTCTTGGGATCCATCTCCAAGGCCTTTTTGAAAAGTGCGATTGCATCGTCACCCCTCTCACAATTGACATGAACAAGCCCAATGCTGACCAGAATCTCGGCATTTTCAGGATCCAGCTTTTGCGCATCTCTATAACTTGCAATAGCAGCATCATGCTGACCAGCCTCAAAAAGCAGATCCCCAAGTACGGTCAACGCGTTTACATCATCTGCCTCAATCTTCAAACCGGTCCGATACGCAGTGATGGCATCATTGATTTTGCCATCCTCAGCAAGCGCATCACCAAGACCGAAAAAACCTTCCGGATCACTCGGATGATCAGCAGAATATTTTTCAAGAACCGGCAACGCCGCCTTGACATCACCCGATTCCAACAGATTTAATCCTTTTGCCAATTCAGGATCAAGCATCTCTTCACTCATTGGTTTTTCCTCCAGAATAACATTTCTCAAAACCTGGACATGCTATCATTTTTCTAACAATATGGGCATTTAAACTTTTTACTTTCAAAGAAATGTCCTTTATACTTAAAAAAAACTCAATGGAATCAAATGATAAACGAAAACATACAATCAATAGGCCTTAGAACACTTGAAGATATCAGTGCCATCATCCTGCACTCTCACGACCTGCACGAAACCCTGAGCAATATTGTTACAATTGTAGCAAAACGGATGCGCACCGATGTTTGTTCCATCTATCTTCTTGAAGATGCGGAAACCCTGGTCCTGAAAGCGACAAAAGGCCTTTCCAGATCATCGGTCGACCGTATTTCAATGAAGACGCATGAAGGTTTGTCTGGTCTGGTTGTGGAAACACGTGACATGGTCATGAGCAACAATGCCCCGTCACATCCACGCTACAAATATTTCAAGGAATCCAGGGAGGAGAGATTTCTTTCATTCCTGGGGCTACCACTCTTTGAACGCAATATCGCAATTGGTGTTATCACGATTCAAACCATCGCCGCCCGAACTTTCAGCGAAGATGAAATCAGTACCTTGCGTACAATTTCCTTCCAGATTGGCAGCATCGTACATAATGCCCGCCTGCTTGATTCCATACAGAAAAAGGAACAGGAACGTGCCTGGTTTGAACAGGAATTAAACAAGGCAAAAACCGATATCAACAAATCGGACAAAACCTTGGCAGCAGATAATCAGATCACCGGAACAACCTCCATAACCCTGCGTGGGACAGCTGTATCAAGCGGTTTCAGCCGCGGAAAGATATATCTGCTGGACAGATTCAGCGACAAGGTTATCAAAGTAACCAAGATTGGATCCAAGGCCGAAGAGACCCAAAAATTCATCACAGCCATCGAAAAGGTCAAGATCGAGACCATCTATATGGAAAAGCGGGTCAGTGAAAGACTTACCGCTGACGATGCATCGATTTTCCATACCCACCTCATGATTTTGGAGGATCGCGGCTTCCACACAAAGGTTATGAATCTGATCAGCAGCAAATGCGGTGCCGCCAAAGCGGTACACACGGTTGTGCAGAACTATATTCAGGCCTTTGCTGCCATGGAGGACCCATATCTTCGTGAGCGCTCGGCTGACATGGAAGACATCGGCCGGCGCATAATTGACGCACTGGAGGGCAATGATAGTGCGTCAATGAAACTGAAGGAAAAACGGGTCATTGTAGCCGAAGAGATTTTCCCATCCGATCTGGCGGTTATGGATCACAACAAGATTCTTGGGATTGTCACTGAAAAAGGGAACATCTACTCGCACGCCGCCATCATGGCCAAATCCCTGGGGATACCAGCCATCCTTGGTGTTTCCGGGCTGATGGATGCCGCCAACGTAAAAGACCATATTATTGTTGATGGCACATCGGGGCATGTTTACATCAACCCGGGCAACACAATCATCAAGGAATACATGCGGCTGGAGCAGGGTTATTCCGGCCGCAAGAAGGAGCTCGAGGGACTGCGCAACCTTCCGGCTGTCACTACCGATGGTATCAATATAACCCTCAGTGCCAATATCGGTCTCCTCTCTGATGTGCGCGTTGCCAACCTCAACGGTGCTGAAGGGGTTGGACTTTACCGCACAGAATTCCCCTTTATGAATCGCACCTGTTTTCCAACCAGGGCGGAGCAGACAACGCTTTACAGAAAAATTCTGGACGGTTTTCCAGGACAGAGCGTCAACATCCGCACCCTTGACATCGGTGGCGACAAAGGTCTTCCCTACTTCCCCTCGCCTGCCGAGGACAACCCGTTCATGGGATTGCGCTCCATCCGCATATCACTGGCAAACAAGGATATATTCAGGGAACAGATTGCCGGAATACTGCTGGCCGCTGAAAACGGCAATCCGACCATCATGTTTCCACTGATTTCATGCATTGAGGAGATTCATGAGATCAAAGAGATCATTGCGGAGGTCGTACAGCTACTGAAGGATGAGGGTTACAACCTGCGTAAGCAGATACCACTTGGCATCATGGTGGAGATACCTGCTGCTGTTCAGATCGTGGACTTTCTGATGAAGGAGGTGGATTATGTCAGTATTGGAACCAATGACCTGATCCAATACACTCTGGCTGCGGATCGCAATAACCCCGGTGTAAAAAAATACTATGATCCAAACCATCCGGCTGTACTGCATTCGATCAAGAAGGTGGCTGACTCCGCCATAAAAAACGGCAAGAAGGCAAGCGTCTGCGGGGAAATGGCCTCCGACCCGTTGAACGCCCTGCTTTTAATAGGAATGGGTATTCGCGAACTCGGTCTTTCAGCCCCCAGCATCCCGGCTGTAAAACATGCCATACGTTCGCATTCGCTGGATGAATGCCGCAAACTTGCCAAGGCGGTTCTCTCCTGCAACAGCAGCTCAGAGATCCAGAAAAAGCTTGCTGCTGCACGGGAAAGGCTTTTTCCAGCAGATTGAGATCTAATTACCGCCGTGACGCCACTCAAAATTAACGGCCTTGCAACTGGGCAGGGCTGTTCTGAAACTGCTCAACCCCTCTTCCGTAATGGATGTTCCGCTGCAGGTTAACCACTTCAACCCCTTCAAAGAGGCAATTGAGAGCAACCCCTGATCACTGATGGCCGTGTGATAGATATACAGCCGTCGGAGGCCACGCAGGAGGCCGAGACGCCGCAATCCCTCATCGGTAATGGTCGTATTGGAAAGATACAGCTCATTCAGCCCGGACAAGTGCAGCAGATGATCCAATGCCTCGTCATTGACATCGTAGAGGAACAAAGCCTGCAGGTCTTCAGCAAGCAGGTCGTCAAGGAAACACATTTCGTGCTGCTTGTTTCCCTTCACATCCAAGCGCAACGCCTTATCCAGAAAGACCTCCCTGACACCGCGCGCATTACCGAGCCGCTGCCAATCGCGATAATCAACCGACCCCACATTTCGCTCATAGAGGGTGCCATAAGAGCGGTCTGACGGAAATCTGACAAGCCGCGTTTCAAGCGGTGCCGTGCCATTTTCAGTCATCTCTGCATCACTACCCTGCAGGGCCGAAATTCTGCGTCTGGTTTTGGCAATATCAAGATCAACATTGGCAGCCATCTCTGCCATCAAGTTTATGCCATCCGCCTCGGCATCATCAACCCTGAGCTTGAAGGCATAGATATCGGTCGCCTTCAGTTCATCGAGCTGGGATATAGCAGCATGAATATTCTCTTTAACACGCGCAATCGCACGGATAACCCTGACAAGTTCAAGTGCAACATCAATACCGGAAACATTCTCTGGCCCGCATTCCCAATCGGAGAGGATATCCTCCAACACCCCCCTGTCACCAGTTTCATAGGCATTATTGGCAATAGCCATCAATTCCTGGCGCCTGACCCGTTCATCCTCATCCGAGGCCAGATCGGGATGAATCGCCTTGGCCACTTCACGATACAGGCTCTTCAGACTCTTTTTTAAGCTGTCTGCAGGCGGTGGTGGATCATCCAGCAGGTCTGTGCGATTATGAAACTGCGCATAGTGTTCCTCCTGAACAAACGTATCCGCTGAATCGGCCAGCTCTCCGGCACCAAGAAGACCCTTGAGTTGCCATTCCAAATCTTCCAGGATGGATATCCGCGATCCAAGAACCCGTTCATACTCCTGCTCAAAACATCTGATCTCGGATCGCAGGGTCTGATAGCGCTGCTCATGCTCGGCCAGCTCCCTCTGAAGCTGAACAAGCTCTTCACGCTTCTTGCCAAGCTCGATCTCCTCCGGCGTTTTCAATCGATTTCGAAATGGGGTCATGACATACCTGCGGCAATCAGCCTGTCCCTGACCTCGCGGGCCAGCGGCAGTGTAATCCGGCGTTTTTCTGCTATGGCAGCGCGGTAGAGGGCATCAAAGAAACGGATCAGATCGCCAACCTCGCGACTGGTAGTCATCAGGATATAATCAACCACATCCTCCGGAACACGAACCTGACGGTCATCGGCAACCTTCTTCAGGATCATCTGCCGGGAAACATCGTCGGATGCATCAACCCTGGCCACAAGCCCCCAGAGGAGGCGTGAAATCAGATGATCATCGATATGCGGCAGTTCACGTGGCGGCTGTTGACCAGCAAGAACAATTGGTCGGCCGGATATATAAAAATCATTGAACATCTGCCAGAGCACCGCCTTGAAGGCAATCTCATCCGGAATCATATGCAGGTCATCGACCACCAGGGCGTCCGCCCCTTTGAAGAGGTCGGCAAAACCCTCCACCGTTATGGTCTGATTAAAGGAAAAATAGGCCGGGGCAGCAGCGCCAGCAGTCGCCAGTTCGTCCAGAACGGCCTCGAGCAGGTGCGTTTTTCCGGAACCCGAAGGTCCGTGCAGATAGAGCAGCTTATCGGAGTCATCGGGATCAATAACCCGTCTGCTAAATTGAACCGCCGCAGAATTGCCGTCACAGACAATAAAGTTCGTGAAATTACAGACCGATTTGACCGGAAATTCAAGTATCTGCTGCATATTCAAAACAGTGTCGCCTGGAGAGATGCCGGTATGGACCGGCCAAAATACTGATGGGCAGCAACCGTAGCGACACGGCCACGCGGGGTACGGTTCAGAAAACCGTTCTGAATCAGATATGGCTCATAGACATCCTCAATCGTATCACTCTCTTCACTGATCGCAGCAGAAATCGTATCCAGCCCCACCGGACCTCCTGAAAATTTATCGATAATTGTCAGCATGATCGTTCGATCCATGTGATCAAATCCCATCTCATCAATCTCTAGCAACGCCAGGGTTTCCTGAACGACCTCCCTGGTAATGACACCATCGGCGCGAACCTGGGCAAAATCGCGAACCCGTCGCAACAATCGGTTGGCTATCCTGGGGGTGCCGCGACTGCGTCGGGCAAGCTCGGTCGCGCCAAGTGTTTCGATCTCCATGCCAAGGATCCTGGACGATCGGCAGATGATGATTGCTAATTCCTCAACGGTGTAGAACTCAAGACGTGAGATTACGCCGAAACGATCCCGCAATGGAGATGACAGCAGCCCTGCCCGCGTTGTTGCGCCAACAAGTGTAAAATGGGGTAAATCAAGCTTGATCGAACGTGCGCTGGGGCCCTGGCCGATGACAATATCAAGCTGAAAATCCTCCATGGCTGGATAGAGAATCTCTTCAACAACATGGGAGAGGCGATGAATCTCATCGATAAACAGAACATCATGGGGTTCAAGGTTTGTCAGGATCGCAGCCAGGTCGCCGGGACGCTCGATAACCGGACCTGAGGTTGACTTGATATTAACCCCCATCTCGCTGGCGACAATATTGGCCAGGGTCGTCTTGCCCAGACCAGGGGGGCCGTAGAAGAGCACATGGTCAAGTGACTCCCCCCTGCCGCGTGCCGCCTCAATAAAAAGCCGCAGATTTCCCTTAACCTTTTCCTGTCCGATATAATCGTCAAGAAGTCTTGGTCGGAGGGAACTGTCATACTGTAAATCATCGCAACTTTTTTCAGGGGTAACCGAGCGGGGCTGCATTGATACTCCATCGGACAAGGTATGAATGATCGGAACTATGACTCAATTTTGGCAGTTTGTCAAAGGCGGAGTGCTAGCCGTTGCGAGCTTTCAGACAGCAGAGACGGGGGAATAAAACTCACCTGCCATCCGCCTGTAATTCCTGGGATTGAAGCATACCTGTCAGGGTAATATCGAGTGATGTTTTGAACAAAAAATGTGCTATTATCCCGGGAATACAAGGGGGCCTTAGCATGTACAAACCGGCAAAAACAAAACAGCAGACCATCACCCATATCAACAGATCTCTCTGCCTGCTCTGCTCATTCATGTTTCTGACTGCCTGCACCAGCTATCAACGTATGCCGGAACCAACCAGTCATGGGGCATACGGCAACCGCTCAACGGCCAAAAAAGGCACCCAGAAGCCTTACACCGTCAATGGCAAGCGCTATGAACCGCTGGCAACGCACGAGGGGTATCAGCAGAGCGGATTGGCAAGCATCTATGGAGCCGAGTTTCATGGCCGCAAGACCAGCAGTGGCGAGATATTCGACATGAACGCAATGACCGCAGCCCACAAGACATTGCCGCTTGGTGTGCATGTGCGGGTGCAGCACAAGAAGAGCAAACGTGAGGTAATCGTCAGAATCAATGACCGCGGCCCGTTTGTCAGTTCACGAATCATCGATCTTTCCCGTGAGGCGGCATCAAGGCTGGGTATACTGCAGGAAGGGGTCGCACCGGTACAGGTAACGGCCCTGGGCTACATGGAATCAACAACGGACGGTTCAACCAGATATAAAGCGCCGCAAAACTATGACAATGGATCGTATTCGATTCAGGCAGGGGCGTTTTCAATCAGGGCTAACGCCACACGTTATGCGGATGAACTACGCTTGAAATTCGGGACAGCCGACATCCAGACCTCGGAGCTGTCCGGCAGGACTTATTACCGGGTCCGTTCAGGAAGGTACAACTCCCTCAAAGCGGCCCAGGCCGGGATCAGGCTGTACGAGAAGGAAGGAATTCGCGGTTGTTATGTTGTGGCCGTTGACTGAATGATATTTAGGCAATAAACGGTAAAAGCCTGGTTTAGTTGGGTGAATATTCGAGCGCCTTTTCAAATCCGCTGTTAAAGGCTCGTCGGTTCAGCTCAACAAACGCCTCCGGCACACGGCCTATCTCAGCCTATGAAGTTGACATAGATTTCTGAATACCCTCATGGCACCCTGTCAAATGTGTAGACCTGACACCTTTGTTCGTTATCAATCTTCCAGCAATTGCCTCACTCGCTATTGCCTTGCCTCCTTCAGCAAGCCCCTGACCTATGGTTGAAGATGAATATTCTTCGCTACCACTCATATTTGGCAAAGAAAATAATGTCGACATGTTTTAGCCTCCACTTATTGTAATTTAATATTTTTACATTCTGCTGGCAGCGTTAGGTTATACAGCTCTTTGGTCTGTGTGTTAAATACCCGGATAAAACGTTGACGACTATCTTGATGGTGATTCAGCACCGCAATCTGACGACCATCTGGTGTCGCAGTCATCATATAAATATCTACTATAGAATTATCGTCACTTACTGCTCCAAGCTCTTTGTATTTTATTTCATCCAGTTGCCCATTAACATTTCTCTTGTAATAATGAATAAATCCCTCATGTATACCTACTCTACCTTCAAAAACGATAGTTCCATCTTTCATCAAAACCGGCATACGTGACCCATAGCTAAGCTTGAAATATGGCGATAATTCTTTCGTAATATCAGAACCATCAACTGAGGTTACAAAAATGATGTTTTGCTTATATTTTGATTTATATTTGTCACGATATTTGCCTGCGTCACCGCCATTTGGCAATTGCATGGGTGAATCACCGCTATAAAGAATTTTTTTATTGTCATTGGTGAAATAGGGCTCACTTACCTCGTAAAATCCATAATTCGTGAGACGGGTTTCTTTTCCAGTTTTTAAATTAAGGACATACAAATCATATCCTACCGATTTACTTTTCTGTTTTCTCAATGGACTACCGTTATGACTCATACGACTTTTGAAGAAGGCAAGTTTATTCTCGTCATAACTCAAAACCGAACTAGTTTTTAGACTAGATCCGCTGGTTACAATCTTGAATCCGCTACCATCCATGTTCATTATTGCAATTTGGGTGTTGTCATAGTCCCGTTGTTCTTTGTTATCATAAGGAATTATAGAAAATGTAAAACGATTGGAAGCAGGAGAGAAACGCCCATCAAAGAGCATTTCTGTGGGGCGTCTTGGCAGGTAACGATACAGCGCGTTGCCGCTTCTATCAAAACGGTAGATAGTGCAAGCGGCATAATCCTTATGACCACAACCTACAAAGAGTAGTTGTGTTCCATCAGGTGAAATTGACACGCCGCTGATTTCAGTGAATTGGCCGAGTGATAGCGGTTTTTTCTGTTTTGGGTAGTCTCTGCCACATCCGCCTGAAACTGCCAATATGATAAAACATGTAATTGTAACAAGAATACGTTTGGAGCGATTAAAGCCCCGCTCAAAAATATTGTTTATTTGGTAACTAACTTGCTCTTCCATCCTCACACCCTCCTTCTAATTTCAGAATCATATCCAACCACACCTAACATTTGCCACCAAATTTATCAGGATAATTCTGAGATTCTAAGCGCATTGTCTGCACAGGATTTACTTCATTTTTAGTTTAAATACTTAACAAAAATTTGCACATTTTATTTATTGCAAATAAATATATTTGTCCAGTTAAATTAATTTGCACCAAGTAGATTCTTTTATGTTCCTGTATTTATTGGTTTTATATTTACAACACAGATTGTATTGATTTACTATTGGTAAAAAATAACATTAGAAACGTTTTCACTATTGGAAAGTAACGAGGGTGTCAGGCCTACACTCTTGACAGACCAAGCTTTTCCTTTAGAATATCAACTACCTCTCCCAAGCTCCTGTCTTCTTTTATCTGCAGCTCAAACCTCCGACTTGCCTGAGATACTGCCGATTCACCTATGCTAAAGCGTGTACCGATTTCTTTCAATTTGGCGCCGCTGAATTTGTGACATAAATAGATACTTGCCTTCACTGATACTGCGTCTGTAGGCAGTGCGCTCTGTACCGTCTGTATTATCTCTTCCAGCGTGGGTCTGTTTGAGAGCTTCTTTACTGCCGGTACGTTTCGATCTGCTTGTTTGCCGTCTACATGTTTTGCGGTTATTTCTTTGATAAATTCTTCTTTACCCAGGATTGTTGCGGCGATTACGCTGTTCAATGGGCTTTCGTAGTTCTGTTCCAGCAGGTCTTCAGTGAATTTCCGGTAATTCTCCTGGGCGGTCTTTTCTGTGCCAAAGTAATTATGTGTCAGTTTTGTTGTGAGCCAGTCAGGCGTTTTCCTTTCGCCAATATAGTTACTGTAGCTTGACCAGCGGTATTCTTCCGGGCTGGATACCATGCCTGCTCGTACAGGGTTCAGATGGATGTAGCGGGAAAGCTCTTTTACATATTCATCGATTTCGATAAGTATTGCTTTGTAACGACTCTGAAATAGATGTCCGGTTCGTTTGCGTTTTATATTGAAGTAGTTGGTGTATGCTCCGTTTATGTGCTGCATGATCTGCGAAAGATTCCCTGAGGGTGTTTCAATGAGCAGGTGATAGTGGTTGCTCATCAGGCAATATGCATGGATGACTGCTCCGTATCTGTTTACAGCAGATTCCAAATAGGAAAGAAATTGTTGTCTGTCACGCTGACTCCTGTATATATCCTTTCGCTCGTTTCCACGCGCCGTTACATGATAATGTGCGCCAGGGTATTCGATTCGTAATGGTCGGCCCATGACGAGTCTCCTTTGATTGCAAAGATATTTGATCTCAGCATATCAAACAATGGCACCTTGTCAAATGTGTAGGCCTGACACCTTTCTTTTTTTTGTTGAAGATGTCGGAATCGTTATCATTGTTGCCATGACATTTCTCCTATCGAATCATTATATTTTCAGCGACAGCAGGCAGTTTGACCTTGCTGTATTCATTCGTTTTTGTATCCAGAATCCCGATAAAACGCTGGTCGGTGTCCTGATTTATAGTCAACGTCACAAGGCGACTGCCATCAGGAGTAACGGTCATTTCGCGTAAAACAATCAATGACTTTCCTTCTTGACCATTTCCTAGCAGTTTCTCTTCAATCTCCTTCAGCGTGCCGTCAGGCCGTCTGAGATAGCAATGTATAAAATGCTGAAATCCCAATATTCCTTCAAACCAGACCGAACCATCCTTTGCAACGGCGGGCATGTTTGTGCCGCCGTCGAAGAAAAAGAATGGCGCCGGTTCCTTATCAAGGTTTGATCCATCCAGCGCGGTTTTTACAATCTTATTCCTTCCTTTCTGTAAAACTTCATTATCATGCCGAGGACCGTTGGGAAGATTCATGGGGCTATCACCCATAAACACCGCAGTTTTGCCGTCAGGCATAATATGCGTATTCCATAATCCATAATATCCCATCCGCGTGAGTCGGGTTTCAGCGCCGGTACGGATATCTACACTGAAAAGGTCGCTACGTATAACCCTGCTCTTCTGGCTTCTTAATGGGCTGCCTCCGTCGCTCATGCTTCCTCTGGAGAAAACAAGTTTGTTTTCATCGTAACTTATCGCTGGATTCAGTTTTAAGCCCTTGCTGCTGGTTACAATCTGAAGCGCACTACCGTCATGATTAGCCAGAGCAATCTGTGCTTCTTCGTACACTAGGAGTCTGTCGGGCTTGACCACGAACTATTGATTTCCGTGATCAATCTGAC
>CAXYUZ010000039.1:0-29000 GCA_964292275.1 uncultured Desulfuromonadaceae bacterium | reverse complement strand
CTGGCTTAACTCAAAAACAATAAAAACAGATAGTTATGATTAAGTTACTCAGAAGAATTTTATCTCCGGGTAGTGCCATTACCCTTTTGATAAACATCTTTTTTGGGGCTTCTGGATTCGAGAATACAGCAACGTCACCTCTAACTATCTCTTTGTGCTGATAATATTCATTGTCGATAATAATCATGTCGCCGATGATTAAAAGTGGCTCCATCCCTGTTGAAGGGATTCTGAAAATTTTACCAGTGAAAATTCCGGGATTTTCTTGTTTTGCCTCTTTCCAGTATTCGAGTGACTTTTCGATGTCTCCCAGCAGAAAATATGAAAGTCCAATTTTGTATTTGATCTTTGTTTTTGTGCTCTTGTCATTACTTGTTGCTAAAGCGTCTTCAAAAGCGGGTATCGCCTTATCGTATTGGGAGTTGTAGAAAAATCCATTTGCGACCTCTAGTGACCCAGCATTGCAAACATTTGGCGTCAAATAGCATAGGAATACAAAAAACAAAATTAAGCAGAATTTCAAAAACATCGATGGCCTCATTTATGTTTTCTCCTTTTTTGCTCAACCTATTAATCACCAGACCCGTCCATCCTGCCAAATAGGATGTTCACCAGTTGTCTTTCAATAATAACAGTCAATCCAACTCTGTTGGAATCAGATCATGGTGGTATAGGCCGACAGCGCATTGAAGCTTCTGTGGGCGGTCAGGTATCTGGCATCTTCGGTGTAGTTTGTCGGATAGACCGATGGAACCGGTTTGTGGTTCAGTTTGCTATCGACATTTACAAAGGTGAACAGGCATGAGTTTGACAGCGCCTTGCTGGTCCGGTCGCGGCTGATGCGTTCGATATTGGTTTCAACGCAGATATGGCTGCCGCTGGTGTAGACGATTCTGCTTGTGTAATGGAGTTTGTCGCCGATGCGCACCGGGTGGAAAAAGTTGATCCGGTTGACAGCCGCAAGGATTGAACGATCCGGGGCGAGCAGTTCTGAGCAGATTGATGACATCTCATAGGCCCGGCGCATGATATAGCCGCCGAAGATCTTCTGTGGCACGTTCTCGAACTCCGGATACATCCGCTCCCAGGAATCGGCAACCAGGCCGCTTGCCAGGTGGCCGTTGAAGTTGGCCTGGTCCTGTGCCTTATGCAGTGCTGTCAGCATCTCGTATTCCTCATGGCTTGGCGGGCCGGACATGAGTGCCTGCTGCTGGCTGTATTCCGCCCTGCGTTTGACTGCATTGTTGAAACGTCTTTTTTCATTATCATCCCGGTATTCCAGCGGCGGCAGTTCGACGCTTACCGCACCATCACCAATTCCTGAACGGGCGACCATTGTGAAATAGCAGGATGCCACGTGGTTGTGGGCGGTTCCCGGCTGACCGACATGGATGCCAATTTCCAGCGATGAACGGCCGACATGGTTGATGGTTGCGCGGCACTCGATGTCCTTGGTCACATCCGCCGCATGCCTGATGACGATGTTGTCCAGTGCAGCCGTGACAACGCGGGCCGCGGGGTGGAACTGGTTTACGTATTTCAGGGCCGCATTTTCAGCAACCTTGTCGAGTATCTCCAGCAGCACTCCAAAACGGAGGTTGCCGAGTAGTTCGTCCTCTTCAATAACCATAAAGCGGCGTCTGAGCGGGAGATTGCTTGAAAGCGGGAAGGTTTCGTAAAATGCTGTTTCAGCTGGTCTGGTCATGGGCAAGCCCCTTTTAATTTGATTTTTGATTAGCGTCAATCTTCTTAGTTAGTTACAAACTTTGTCATTCCCGAAACGGTTCTGATCGGGAATCCAGCCTTTAACTATTTGAAATCATGGATCCCCGATAAAGACATTCGGGGATGACATTCTTAATAGCGGAAGAATAGTGTTAGTCAGATTTGTTTTAAAGTGAGGCTCTTACAAAAGTTCACACCCCCCTTAATCCCCCCTATTTTATAGGGGGGAAGCAAGCGTAGTGAAGCAGGGGGTATTGTTTTGACTTTTTAAGTTTTTTGCAAGAGTCTCAGTTTTTATTATTGATACCCTATTCAATGCTTCCCCGCAAGGCGACATCCTTAATCAAGTGGATTACCGCCAGTTCCTTGGCCTTTGCCTCCACATCGATCGTCATATTGTGCTCAAGCCAGCAGTCGGGGAAATCATTGATGTCGATGTAATCTGCGTGCGGCCTGCAGTTGGCGCTCTGCCAGCCGTCTTTGGGCGATGAGATGTGGCAGTAGGGCTCCTTTGCCACGGTCTGCCAGGTTTGGGCGCAGAGCTGGGTTGCCGCCTCGATGGAAAGGGAATCGGGGTTGCAGCGGTGGTGATGCAGATCATAAACCAGCGGGATTTTCAGACTTTTGCAAACCGGCAGCAGGTCAGCGACCGTATAGCTGATATCGTCGTTTTCCAGTGTCAGCCGTTGTGTGACCCTGTCTGACAGCAGTGCAAATGAGTGGCAGAAACGTTCAAGCGCCCCGTCCTTGTTGCCGTAAACCCCGCCGGCGTGGATATTGATCACATCAGCGCCAATCAGTTCGGCCAGCCAGCCATGGTATTCAAGCTCGTCGATGGAGTTTTTAACGACCTGCGGATTGTTTGATGACAGGACAACAAACTGGTCGGGATGGAAGCTGAGCCGGATCTGGTTTTGTTCCGCAAAGCGGCGCACCTGTTGGAGGGTCTCACTGATAAATATTTGCCCTGGCAGATCGTCCAGCCGGTAGCCGACAACGGGGTGGGTCATTCGTGGAAAGAGCGGCGACATGACCCGGAAGGCGCCGATTCCCATCCGGTTGACAGCCTCCAGTGCCGACAGCAGGCTTTGGGCGTTGTGCAGGCAGATTGCGGAGGCCTTTTCCAGTTGTTCACCCCTGGTCAATGCTGACAACGCTTTTGCGGTAGTTGTTCTGAAGCGGATCGGCTCTTTTATGAACAGGCAGCAGAGGCCGAATCTCAGCATGTTTCCACCCGCAGATATTCCTTGCCCCAGGCGCACATCTGATTGAGGATCGGAATAATGGTCTTGCCCTTTTCGGTCAGCGAGTATTCGACCTTTGGCGGCACCTGCGGATAGACCTCGCGATGTACCAGTCCGTCGGACTCCAGTTCGCGCAGCTGCTGGGTGAGCATCTTGCGGGTGATCTGGGAGAATTGCCGCTGCAGATCTGAAAAGCGCATCGTCGTGCCTGCCAGATGCCAGAGGATGGAGGCCTTCCACTTGCCGCCGACCACGGCCAGGGTCACGTCAATACCGCATTTGTATTCCCTGTCATGGTAGACCAGCACTGTTTTTGCTTCCTGTTCTTTCTTCATAGGCTCTCCAATGTTTAAACGTTACATAAAAGGTACTACGTACCTGATTAGTACGTTATTGACTATATGAAGCGTATGATTAATATAGCCGCTTAATGGTGAAAAGAGAAGAGACTGTTTGGCGCGGGATTGTATTTTTGTCTTTAGCGGCTAAAGTATTTAAAAATGGGCAAAAGGAGACAACGATGAAAGTAGTGGCGATTAACGGAAGTCCTAACGCAGAGGGGAATACCTGGCACGCCATCAAGATGGTTGCGGCCGAGCTTGAGAAGGAATCCATCTCAATCGAGATTATTCATGTTGGCAACAAGGTGGTCCGGGGCTGCCTTGCCTGTGGCCAGTGTGCAAAGATGAAGAATGAGCAGTGCGTGGTTGGTGGTGATGGGTTGAATGAGTGGATTCAGCTGATGAAAGAGGCCGACGGGATAATTCTGGGATCGCCGGTTCATTATTCGGCAATTGGCGGCACGATGAAGTCTTTTCTGGACAGGGCCTTTTATGTTGCCGGTGTTAATGGCGGACTGTACCGGCACAAGGTTGGCGCCTCGGTGGTTGCGGTCAGGCGTTCCGGCGGTATTCCGACATTCAATCAGTTGAATAATTATCTCAACTATTCCGAGATGCTGATCCCGACATCAAATTACTGGAATGTTATTCATGGTGCCAGGGGTGGTGAGGCGTTGCGGGATGAAGAGGGGGCGCAGATCATGCGCATGTTGGGCAGGAATATGGCCTGGCTGTTGAAGCTGGTTGAGAACGGCAAGGGGAGGGTGGCCGAGCCGAAGGGTGAGGCTAAAACCTTTATGAATTTCATCCGTTAGGGTTGAAAATTTTGTAAAGCGCAGGCAGCAACTCTGATAACCATGAAAGGGATGAAATCGTATGCTTGATTTTTCTGTTGATAATAATCGTTGTACAAAGTGTGGTCTCTGCGCAGCCGATTGTCCGGCGCGAATCATAAACCTGGCGGCCGGTTATCCGCAGATTGAACCGGCGGTGGAGGAGTCCTGTTATCACTGCCAGCACTGCCTGGCGATCTGTCCGGTCGGTGCGGTTTCAATATTCGGGCTCCGGCCGGAAAACAGCCGGTCATTGGCCGGTAATCTTCCCGATGCGCTACAGATGGAGACCCTGATCAAGGGGCGGCGTTCCGTACGGCAGTATAAACCGGAAAACCTTGAGCCGGAGTTGATTGAAAGGTTGCTGGCGGTTGCCGGCCATGCCCCGTCCGGCATGAATACCCGGCAGATTCGCTTTACGGTGGTGGATGACCGCCAGACACTTGCCGGACTGCATGATGCCATGATGTCGGAGCTGAGCCGGAAGATTCGCGATAATGCGTCAGGTGTGGTGGATTACTTCGTCAATTATGTCAGGCAGTGGGAGGAGGACCGGATAGATTTCCTTTTCCGTGGCGCTCCGCATTTACTGATTGTCTCGGCGCCGCAGTGCAGTGTCTCGCCGCTTCCGGATTGCCTGATCGCCCTGACCTATTTTGAATTGTATGCCCAGAGCCTCGGGCTTGGTACGGTCTGGGATGGTTTGGCCAGGTATGCCATCAACGATCTGTTGCCGCATTTCCGTAGCCGTTTTGGTATTCCGGATGATCATCTGATCGGCAACGCCATGGCATTTGGTAGACCGGCAATTCAGTATGCCCGTACGGTACAATACGGGATGCCGGATGTTCATCGGGTGGCCTGATGCGGACAAGTCCAACCATCTCCGGTTCATGAATGAAGGCAGGATGGTTCCTGATTAAATTTCTGTTCCACTGGGCAGATTCATGCTATTTGCAAGGGGCTTAATATATTTCAGACATTGTAACCGGGGGGTAAAAATGAAACAAATAATCACAGTAGCGGTGGCGATTCTGACGTTGATGTTTTCCGTAAATGTCTTTGCCTCTGAAAACTGCACCATGTCTGGCGAATTTACCCAAGGTCAAATTACCACGCCCTTTTCATGGTTTGTCCAGATCGATCACCACTCGCACGGCTTCCGTGTCCACGGTACATCAGAGGATAACTACGGTGAGGCCAGTATCGATGGCCGTTGCGAGGAAGCAACATACGTCTGCTCTTTTATCAAACAGTATTATTCCGGCCAAAGCAATGGCGCCACATTTTATTATTCAGGTAACCTTGCCGATAATGTGATTCAGGGTGGCTGGGGTTTTCAGGAAGGTGATTACAACGGCGGCAGATTCTTTGCCAGAATATCCGAATGTAATTGATGCTGTAATCTTTTATCGGTCAATTGTTGACCCTGAAAATCAAACAGCCCCAAGGCATCTCTGTGCCGGGGCTGTTTTTTTGTCTGAAGTCCGGGATGTATGGTGATTCTGACCCGTGCTACCAGTATTTCTGTGGCGGTTCGGTTCTGCCGAGGTGCAGGATGACCCCGTTTGTGATTCTGAAACTGTCACCCGATTCGTTGGTCCAGCAGTCACCCTCTGCCAGCGGCATGGCGATCTCGATGATCTGTTGCGGGGGTGTTGTCATGGTTTAAGGTGATAGCAGAGAGCTGACTGGAAGTAAAGGATAGGTTTGGCAGTTTTAAGTTCGTTATATCGTGGTACAATTTAACCGGTTTTTACTATTGTCTGAAAGGAGATGTTGCGATGACCAGAAAACTGTTTTCAATGTCCGGAGTCCTGTTATGTCTGCTGGGGGTGTTGTTTTGTCTGCCGGTCATGGCTGAAGAAGCCCCGCCCGAGGCCTCGGTAAACGGAAAATACTCGGAGCTGATTCAGGTTTTACCCTGTCCCAGAGATAGCGGCAGTTATGGGGAATTTCGCGATTACGGGCATTGGGGTGGCGGCGCCTGGTGCGGCCAGACCGGTAAGGCCGGTTACTGGGTCTGGGCGGCGCCCAACTGGTATGTGTGGAAACACAAAGGGGCCAGAGCGGCGGACGGTGTCCCCCACAAGGCTTCGGCTAACGGCAAATATTCAGGTCTGGTCCAGGTCATGAACTGTCCCAAGGATCGCGGTTCATACGGCAAGTACCGGGATTACGGCTGGTGGGGCGGTGGTGCTTGGTGCGGCCAGACCGGCAAGGCTGGTTACTGGGTCTGGGTGGCACCTAAATGGTATGTATGGTCGAACCAGAATTGAACGTAATGAAGCTAAAAGCCCGCCGGATGTCCCAGGCGGGCTTTTATTATCCTTGATTCGGCAGTTGATAACCGCCTTCATGCGCACTTATCCCCACGCTTTCCAACTGCCGCTTACCAGAATTTTTTTGGCGGTTCTGTCCTGCCCAGGTGTGTGATGACGCCATCGATGATCTTGAACATGTCACCCGATTCGTTGGTCCAGCAGTCACCCTCTGCCAGCGGCATGGGGACCTCACGCCTGCCCAGGTAGATCTCTTCGTTATTGATGTAGGCAAACCATTCCAGGTTGCCGTTCATCCAGATTCTGGTCTTTAATTCCATGTCAGGAGAGTTTTGTCTTGAAATCGGGATAACTGAAGCTGCGTTTGACCTGTAGTTCACCGGTATCCGGTTCATAGGTGCAGATGGCCGGATGCTGGATGCCGTTGAAGGTGGTGGTCTTGACCATGGTGTAGTGGGACATGTCCTCAAAGGCCAGACGATCTCCCGGCTGGAGCGGTTTTTCGAAGGACCAGTCGCCGATGATGTCACCCGCCAGGCAGGAGGGGCCGCCGAGGCGATAGGTGTGATCTTTTTCTCCGGCATCGTAGCCGTTGGTTATGCCAGGTCTGTAGGGCATTTCCAGGATATCCGGCATGTGGCAAGTTGCGGATACATCCAGAATGGCGATGTCCATCCCGTTGTGGACCACATCCAACACCTCGCTGACCAGGATGCCGGTGCCGATGGCAATCGCCTCGCCCGGTTCCAGATAAACCTCCAGATCGTATTTTTCGCGGAAGTACCGTATCAGCTCTACCAGACCGTCGATGTCGTAACCCTCACGGGTGATGTGGTGGCCACCACCGAGGTTGAGCCATTTCATCTGCGGCAGCAGGTGGCCGAATTTTTCTTCAAAGACCTTGGCGGTGCGTTGCAGCGGTTCAAACATATGTTCACAGAGGGTGTGAAAGTGCAGCCCTTCGACGCCATTCAGTGATCGCCCCTCAAACTCCGCCAGTGGTATTCCCAGCCTTGAACAAGGGGCGCAGGGGTCGTAGATCGGGGTATGACCTTCGGTGTGTTCCGGGTTGACCCGCAGGCCGATGGAGACGCCGCTCTTTTCCCAGAGCGGGCGGAAACGCTCCAGCTGGTTGAATGAGTTGAATACGAGGTGGTTGGAGATCTGCAGCAGTTCGATTACGTCGCTCTCCTTGAATGCGGCGGCAAAGGAATGAATCTCTCCGTCGAATTCTTCATAACCGAGGCGCGCCTCCCAGGGGGAACTGGCGCAGACCCCCTTCAGTGACTGGCTGATCAGTGGGAAGACGCTCCACATGGAGAAGGCCTTCATGGCCATCAGAATCTTGGCACCGCTGCGCTCCTGAACGTGCTCCAGAATGGCCAGGTTGTTGCGCAGGCGCCCCAGGTCGACCACGTAGGCGGGTGAGGGGGCGAGTTGCAGAATTTGGTCGATATCAATGTCGGTCATATATTTTATCCTGATTTCAGCGCAACAGGCGTTGCTGTAATAGTGTCTGCATATCACGACGCCCATCAAGCACGCAATGTACAACAATATTATTATTGCGTATTGAATAGACGATTCTATATGGCTTGAAATGAATTTCCAAAAATTCGTGAATACCGATTCTGGCAAGTTCCGGTGGGCAATGCCCACGTTGCGGCATGATAGTCAGCGATGTGATAACTTTCTCAAGGCTGTTTACCAGATTGTCGGCAGACTCTAGAGAATCATGTTGCTCTATATACCTGAAAATTTCCCGCAGATCGGACTTTGCGGTAATGGCAAGACCAAGAATGTATTTCATCCTTGGCGCCGCGCCCTGATTTCTTCCCTTAAATCGGCGAAGACAGTTTCAGCCGATTCTACTCGTCCCTCTTCAATGTCTTTTTGGCTGAGGGCAAGGATCTTGAGAAGTGCCAGGCTTTCCTGGATTTCTTCATACGAGGCTATATCCTGCAAAACCGCTTTGGCCTCGCCGTTTTGGGTGATGATGATTGGAGTGCGGGTTGTTGTCATATCACTAATAATATCAGCTGCATGTGCCTTGACGTAGCTGATCGGTTTTATGGATTCCTGAAGCAGCATGGCGACCTCCTTAATTATAGGACTTAATTTAGTCTATATTAAGTTTTACGGAGTGGCAAGGGGAAAATAACGATGGCTACATCTTACGGATAGCATATTTCCGGCAGGGTTTTCGATGACATGTTTGAAGCGACGTACTACCTTTCAATCGAAACAGGCAGCCGATTGGCTGCCTGTTTTGTATTTTTTTACTGCTTTACAGCTCTGGCCAGTCGCCGCCGTCGACAACAACGGTTGGCAGTCCCATCGGCCCGAGTACATCCAGGAACTGCTCCGGATCAAATTGTTCCATGTTGAATACGCCTGCGCCGCGCCATTTGCCAGTCAGCATCATGATTGCGCCGACTGCCGCCGGTACGCCGGTGGTGTAGCTGATGGCCTGGGACTGGACCTCTTTGTAGCAGGCCTCGTGGTCGCAGATGTTGTAGATATAGACCTGTTTACGTTTGCCATCCTTGATGCCGCGGGCGATCACGCCGATGCAGGTCTTGCCTTTGGTCAGCGGACCGAGTGTGCCCGGGTCGGGGAGCAGGGCTTTCAGGAACTGGATCGGCACGATCTTCTGGCCGTTGAACTCCACCTCGTCGATGCGGGTCATGCCGACGTTCTGCAACACCTCCAGATGCTTGAGGTAGTTGTCGGAGAAGGTCATCCAGAACTGGGCCTTTTTGATGGTTGGGATATGCTTGACGATGGACTCCATCTCCTCATGGTAGAGGCGGTAGATGTTCATCGGGCCGATACCCTCCGGGAAGTCGAAGACCCGTTTGGTGGAGAGCGGCGCTGTTTCCTGGAACCCGCCGTTTTCCCAGTGGCGGCAGCTGGCGGTGATTTCACGGATGTTGATCTCCGGGTTGAAGTTGGTGGCAAACGGCAGGCCGTGGCTGCCGGCGTTGGCATCGATGATGTCCAGTTCCTGGATCTCGTCCAGATATTTCTTGGCGGCCAGGGCGGTATAGACATTGGTGACGCCTGGATCAAAACCGGAGCCCAAGAGTGCCATCAGCCCCTTTTCCTTGAAGCGTTCCTGGTAGGCCCACTGCCAGGAATACTCGAACTTGGCGGTCTCGACCGGTTCGTAGTTGGCGGTGTCCAGATAGTCAACACCAGTTTCCAGACATGCGTCCATGATGGTCAGGTCCTGGTAGGGGAGGGCAACGTTGATGACCATTTTTGGCTTTTCTGCCTTGATCAGTTCCACAAGTTCAGGGACGTTATCGGCATCAACCTGGGCGGTCTTGATTGGAGTGGCGATCTGTGCTGCAATGGCATCGCATTTGGATTTTGTACGGGAGGCGAGCGTTATCTCAGATATTACATCCTTTGCCTGGGCACATTTGTGGGTGACGACCCCGCCAACCCCGCCTGCTCCGATAATCAGTACCTTACTCATGTTTTTACCTCCCAAAGCTGTATTTCAGCACAGAATAATGATTTTAAATCTTAATGCAATAATTGTAACAGAATCCTTACAAAAAACTATTCGCCCAGATATGTGTAGGCCTGTAGTGTCTTGTCAAGAAGTTCCATGAAATGGCTGCTTTCCTCAATCGAGATCTTTCTTGAGGCAACGCTGTTTTCCAGATTGTCACGAACCTTTTTGAGAATTTCGTTGCCATCGTACTGGACATATTTCAACGTCTGCCAGATGGCGTCACCGTTGATGACTGTGTCGATCTTGTAACTTGTCTTTTTGTTGAAGGTGATATGCACGGCGTTTGTGTCGCCGAAGAGGTTGTGCAGGTCGCCCAGGATCTCCTGATAGGCGCCGATCAGGAAAAAGCCGATGTAGTAATCCTCATTGGCCTTGATCTTGTGGATTGGCAGGTATTTTGTCCGGCCGTTCTCGCCGACGAAACTGGTGATTTCGCCGTCCGAATCACAGGTGATATCGGCAATTGATGCAATCACATCCGGTTTCTCTTCCAGCCGCTGAATCGGCATGATCGGGAAGAGCTGGTCAATCGCCCAGGAGTCAGGGATGGACTGGAATAATGAAAAATTGGCAAAATACGTTTGGCGCATGGTCAGTTTGAAATTCTGCAACTCTTCCGGAATCGGCTTGATCTTCTCGATCAGATTGTTGATTTTTTTGATAATTTTTGTGTAGAGCCACTCGGCCATGGCCCGGTCATTCAGATTCAGGTAGCCGAGGTTGAAGAGGCTGACCGCCTCCTGAATCAGCTGGATGGTGTCGTGGTAATCCTCGCGCAATGAATGGCGGTCAATGCTTTTGTAGATATCGACCAGTTTTCTGACCGTTGGTGAGAGTTTCTCCGTTTCGGTCAGGATCGGTTCAAAGTCAGGCATCGGGCTGTGGGTGTTGGTATCCAGGATATTGGTGACCAGGATGGAGTAGTGGGCAACGGTGGCCCTGCCCGATTCGGATATGATGTTGGGGCAATCCACTCCGGCCTCATCGCAGATGTTCTTGATCTGATAGATGACGTCGTTGGCGTATTCCTCTACGGAATAGTTTACGCTTGAGAAATAACTGGATTTTGAACCGTCGTAATCGACACCCAGGCCGCCGCCGATATCGATATATTCGAGGTTGACCCCCAATCTCTTCATCTCGACATAGATGCGGGCACCTTCAATCAGTGCATTTTTGATCTTGTCGATCTTAGTTACCTGACTGCCGATGTGGGAGTGCAGAAGTTTGACGCAGTCGATCATCTCATGTTTTTTAAGCATCTCGATTGCGGTAATAATCTCGGAGATGCGCAGACCGAATTTGGCATCCTCGCCGCCGGATGTGGCCCATTTGCCGGTTCCCTTTGAAGAGAGTTTGACCCTGATGCCGAGTTTGGGTGTAATTCCGGTTTTTTCAGCCAGTTCGATCACTTTTTCAAGTTCAAACAGTTTTTCAATGACAATGGTTATGTTGTAGCCGATCTTGGTTGCATAGAGTACCGTTTCAATAAATTCGGTGTCTTTATAGCCGTTGCAGATGATTGGCAGACCGTTGTCGGCTGACATGGATATGGCGGCAACGAGTTCCGGTTTGGAGCCGACTTCCAAGCCTATGTTGTACTTTTTACCAAAGTTGGCAATCGCCTCAACCACCTGGCGCTGCTGGTTGACCTTGATCGGGAAAAAGGTCTGGTAGTTGGCCGGATATTCATTTTCCTGGATTGCGTTTTTGAAAACCCGATTAATTGATGCGATACGCCCTTCCAGAATATTCATGAATCTGAGCAGGATTGGCGGCTTGATCTTGCGTTTGATCAGATCATCGATCAGAGATTTCAGCTCGATTGAATATTTGGAATTGGGGGAGGGGTGAACGCAGACGTTGCCCTTTTTGTTTAATGAAAAAAGATCAGCGCCCCAGTTGTTTAGGTTGTAAATTTTTGCGGAGTCATTGATTGACCAGCGTTCCATAATCTGCCCCCCTGATTCAGGTGATTAAGTTGATGAGAGTTTTAAAAAAAGTGGCATGAATATAACTAACAAATATTAGTAAGTTTCTTTTGGTGCCCCAGGTAAATAAAAAAACGAAATATCCAGTATTAACATCGCTATGTCAAATGAATTTTCCAATGGTCAAAGAGAGATTCGCGTCGGTCTTGACAATAGCAGCAGGAATGATTACATCTTCAGGAACAATATAAATAGTTACAACGACTAATTTTCCAGGAACGGGTGTAAATTATGTCACGTTTTTCGGGTAAAAAACCGTTTCACCGTGAGCTTTTAGGCCGGCAGATTGATGAGATCAGAAATCTGCTGCATGTTATTGAGACCCGGGATGCTGCGGATGAGGCTGAAAACCGTCCCCGTCTTGATATGTTCGAATCAGGGAAAGAGGTCGTGCTGGAGTTTGATCTTCCCGGTTTCCGGATTGAGGATATCAGTCTGAGAATCTGCGGCATTACCTTGATTCTGGAGGCATTTCGTCCCAGAGAACAGGCCGGGGGGAGTTTTATCTGTCTTGAACGGAGTTTTGGCAGATTCAAGTATGTTTTACAGGTTCCTGGTAACAGTAATCCTTGTTCCATAACGGCAGAGTACCGCAAAGGCGTGTTACGTGTCATTTGTCCAAAAACCGATGGTATCAAGGTACCGATAAAGGAGATAGAAGATTGAGTGAGATAGATAAGGATTTGGAAAAAAATGATATGGAGGAACTCAGGATACCGGAGCAGCTGCCGCTTTTACCGGTTCGTGATGTGGTTGTCTATCCATTCATGATCATACCGCTTTTTGTCGGACGCGAGACGTCGATCAAGGCCGTTGACAGTGCCTTGGCCGGAGACCGGATGATCCTGCTGGCGACCCAGCATGAGATGAGCGAGGAGGATCCTCCGCCGGATAAGATCTATAATGTTGGCACCGTTGCCATGATTATGCGGATGCTTAAACTGCCGGATGGCCGGGTCAAGATTCTGGTCCAGGGGCTTGCCAAGGCGCGTATAGCCAGCTTTGAAACTGAAAAGCCATTTTATATGGTTAATATCGAGCGTTTGCATGATTCCAGCCTGCAGATCGACATGTCTTTGGAGACAGAGGCGCTGATCAGGACAGTTCGTGAACAGCTGGTCAAGATTGTTGAACTTGGTAAGCAGGTTTCTCCAGAGGTGCTGGTTATTCTAGAGAATATTCAGGAGCCTGGTAGCATGGCTGACCTGATTGCCAGTAATCTCGGTCTCAAGGTCACCGATGCGCAGCAGCTGCTTGAAACCGTTGATCCAATTACTCGGTTGACCAAGGTCAACGAACTGCTTAATCGCGAGGTGGAGCTGCTGAGTGTGCAGGCCAAGATTCAGAGCGCCGCACGTGAGGAGATGGGCAAGAATCAGCGCGAGTATTATCTGCGTGAACAGATGCGTGCTATTCAGCAGGAGCTTGGCGACGGTGACGGCAAGGAGGAACTGGTCGAGATTCGCAAGGCCATTGAGGCTGCCAAGATGCCGGATGTGGTTCAGAAAGAGGCCTTGAAGCAGTTGGGGCGTCTTGACAATATGCATTCCGATGCCGGCGAGGCCGGTATTATCAGAACCTATCTGGACTGGCTGGTGGAGATCCCCTGGAGCAAGTCCAGCCGGGACAGCCTGGATATTTCCAGGGCAGAGAATATCCTCAACGAGGATCATTTCTACCTCGACAAGATCAAGGAACGCATTCTGGAGTTTCTGGCTGTGCGCAAGCTGAAGAAGAAGATGAAGGGACCGATTCTTTGCTTTGTCGGGCCGCCGGGTGTCGGCAAAACATCGCTGGGCAAGTCGATTGCCCGTGCCATGAATCGCAAGTTTGTCCGTATCTCCCTTGGCGGTGTGCGTGATGAGGCCGAAATCCGCGGTCATCGCCGTACCTACATCGGGGCGTTGCCGGGACGGATCATTCAGGGGATGAAGCAGGCGGGCACCAACAATCCTGTTTTTATGCTCGATGAGCTGGATAAGCTTGGCTACGATTACAAGGGTGATCCTTCTTCGGCCCTGCTGGAGGTGCTTGATCCTGAACAGAATCATTCCTTTTCGGATCATTATATTAATCAGCCCTTTAATCTTTCCAACGTGATGTTTATTGCCACGGCAAATCAGATTGATCCGGTACCATCGGCATTGCGCGATCGTATGGAGGTGATTAATCTCTCTGGTTATACTGAAGAGGAAAAGCTTGAGATTGCCAGACGTTATCTCGTGCCGCGTCAGTTGAAGGAGAACGGACTCAAGCCTGCTAATATCAGTTTTGATGACTCAGCCATCGTTGAGATTGTTGGTAAATATACCCGTGAAGCCGGTCTGAGAAATCTGGAGCGGGAGATCGGTACGGTCTGCCGTAAGGTTGCCCGCAAGGTGGCAGAGGGGAACAAGCGCATTGTCAAGATAACCGCCAAGAATGTTTCCAACTATCTTGGAGCGCCCAAATACATGCGTGAGGAAGATCTGGACAAGAACGAAATCGGCGTGGTCAACGGTCTTGCCTGGACCCCGGTTGGTGGCGAGATCTTGCACATTGAGGCATCCCAGATGAATGGCAAGGCCGGATTGACATTGACCGGACAATTGGGTGATGTCATGAAGGAATCGGCACAGGCCGCCCATTCCTATATTCGTGCCCATGCTGATGAACTGGATATCAATCCGGAGTTTTTCAAGGAACATGAGATTCATGTTCATGTTCCGGCAGGCGCAATTCCGAAGGATGGTCCATCGGCCGGTGTGGCCATGATAACGGCCCTTGTTTCGGTGATTACCCGTATTCCGGTGAAAAAGGATGTTGCCATGACCGGTGAAATTACACTGCGTGGCAAGGTTCTGCCGATTGGTGGACTTAAGGAGAAGATTCTGGCTGCGGTTCGTTCCGAGATCAAGACTGTGCTGATTCCGTTTCAGAACAAGAAGGATCTTGAGGATATTCCAGCGGATATACTCAAAAAAATCAAGATTGTTCCGGTAAAGATGATTGACGAGGTTTTGAAGCATGCGCTGGAACGATATCCGTTGCCTGCAGCGCGCCCGGAGCGCAAGGGGAAGTCGTCAGCTGATTTTAAGGTTGCCAGCTCTTCTTTGAGTGCTGAAGCATAGCTTTTACTGGTGATGTGTCATCTTGGGGGGCATGATTGGTGTTTGTACGCTGGTCATGCCCTCTTTGTTTGCCGTTGATTGTTAGTTGGTTTCTTGCGGAAATGGATGGATTGTTTTGGCTGTTTGAAAAAAGGCCCTCCGTGAAGAGGGCCTTTTAAATAGATTTTAAATGGATGATACCGCTAGCAGCGCGGTAGGGGAGACGCGATTGCCGCTGCCAGATCGATTGCCCGGCTGGCGTCATTGATATTATTTGTGCCGACGGCGAACTTTGCCCGGATGCGTGCGTTGACACTCGGCAGGCTGAGTCCGTTTGCTGCAACCAGTTCGGCCAGAATCTCTTCCGTTGCAATGATGTGATAGGCCATGCTTTCTGCCTTGATCACCAGCATATCCAGGGTTTCACTGAGCGTTTCAACTGCATTGGAGAGGGCGGTGAAGTTTTCCACTAACAGCTCTTCACTGCTCTTCTCATCGAGAATCTTTGCTACGGCGTTTTGGGATTTTGCGGCTTTCTTCTCTGTAGCCAGTTTGGGTTCCTGCGCTGCTTTGGCTGTAGCTGCTGTGTTCTTTTTGTTGTTTGCCATGTGTCCTCTCCTTTTTTTGATATGCAGATAGGCTGCTAAATCCGTAATACGGTAATTGATGGAAATATTTTATCACCGTTCAGTTCGCTGGCAAGTGCAAATATTAAAATAATTGAAATATGAGGCTTTTGCAAAAGTCAAATTTTGTCATTCCTGAAGCGATTCTGGTCTTGGATTCAGATTCAAAAGTCTGGATCCCCGCTAGAGCCATTCGGGGATGACAAACTTTTTGCAATAGAAGTTTTATATACGACGCAATTTGATACTGTTAAAGCAGGTGTCTTGGCTATTTTTTCATCTGAATGGATTTGGGAACGTCTATTTGCCATCGTTTGGGCGGCAAAAGGGCTTTCTGGATTAGGCTGATTGTAGTATGTTGTTTCAATTATTATGTGAAATGGGAAGTGTACAGGCACTATGGGTAAAACAGGCAAGCTTTCTTCTTTGGGTGAATTCGGGTTGATTAATCGCATCTCTGCCAGTGTTGATAACGGCGTGGGGGTGATTACCGGCATCGGTGACGATGCCGCTGTAACCGAGTTGACAGATGGAATGCAGCTGCTGGTATCGACCGACATGCTGCTTGAAGACCGGCATTTTCGTACGCTCTGGCATGATCCGCAGCGTCTGGGGGCCAAGTCCCTTGCCGTAAGCATATCCGATATTGCTGCCATGGGTGGCATTCCGCGTTGGGCCCTTCTTTCCATCGCCTTTCCGGGCAAGCTTCCGGTCGGGTTCGTAGATCAATTCATGCTTGGTTTTCTGGATGTAGCCCGTAAATATGGCGTCTCGCTGATCGGCGGCGATACCTGCTCCTCAAAATCGGGTATTGTCGTCTCGGTTACGATTATGGGTGAACAGTATCCCGGTCTGGTTGTCAGGCGCAGCGGTGCCTCTGTTGGTGATCAAATCTGGGTCAGTGGTACGCTTGGTGACGCTGCGCTGGGATTGGCCTTGCTGGAGGGGGATCGCCGTTTTTCAGGCGATGGGGCTGAAGGTGATTCCGTGGCCCTCCTGCTTGGCGGGGATGAGGCAGTCTCTCTCCTTGCTGGTCGTCTGCTTGATCCACAGCCGAGGGTGCTGCTTGGTCAGGCGTTGGCCGCTTCCGGTCTGGTTACGGCCATGATCGATGTCAGTGATGGAATCCTTGCCGATTTCGGGCATATTGCCGAGCAATCGTGCGTTGGCGGTGAGATTGTTGTTGAGCGGTTGCCGGTTTCTGAACGGTTTCGTCAAACCGTTGCCAGGGTGTCCCCCTTTCCGTTTGATCTGCTGCTTTCCGGTGGCGAGGATTACGAGCTTGCCTTCACGGCCAAACCGTCGGACAGTGAAAAAATTAAACAGATTGCGAAAAAATGTGGCATTGCTGTCAGTCATGTTGGTATAGTAACAGCTTCGCCTGAGGTGGTCGCCGTATCTGCTGGTGGAACCCGCTATAATCCTCAAGTGACCGGTTTTAATCACTTTAATTGATATTTGAAAGGAACAGTAATGCAACCTGTAGTCATTCCAGAATCAAAGGCAAGGCTTTGTGCCGATGCGATTAGAATCCTTTCCGTGGATGCAGTTGAACAGGCCAATTCCGGCCATCCAGGGCTTCCAATGGGGGCAGCGGATGCTGCGTTTGCGCTCTGGGGGAATTTTCTCCGTTTCAACCCGGAAGATCCTCGCTGGCCAAACCGTGATCGCTTTGTACTCTCCGCCGGGCATGGTTCCATGTTGCTCTATTCCCTGCTGCACCTCTTCGGATATGACCTGCCGATGGATGAACTGAAAAATTTCCGTCAATGGGGCAGCAAGACCCCCGGTCATCCGGAATTTGGCCATACCGTAGGTGTTGAGGTGACAACCGGACCGCTTGGTCAGGGGATTGCCAATGCAGTCGGTATGGCGATTGCTTCGAAAATGGCTGCTGAACGTTTCAATACAAAGGAATTCAGCCCGATCGATCATTTTATTTATACCATTGCCGGTGATGGTTGTCTGCAGGAGGGGATCAGCTATGAGGCTGCTGCCTTGGCCGGTCACCTCAAGCTTGGCAATCTGATCTGTATCTATGATGATAACGGCATTACCATCGAGGGTAAAACCAATCTGGCATGGTCCGAGGATGTTAATGGCCGTTTTACCGCGACCGGATGGCATGTTCAGAAGATCGATGGCCATGATTATGGTCAGATTGTTGCTGCGCTCAAGGCGGCCAAGGATGAGAAGGAACGTCCTTCGATCATCATCGCCACAACCAAGATTGCCTATGGCAGTCCGGCCAAACAGGGTTCATCCAGTGCCCATGGCTCCCCGCTCGGCAAGGATGAAATCGCTGCAACCCGCGCCAATCTTGGCTGGACATCGGCACCATTTGAAATTCCGCAGGAGGTGCGTGATGTCTGCGCTGGCCGCGTTGATGAATTGAAACTACGCTATGCTGCCTGGGAACGCGGTTTCGAGGCCTGGCATGCCGCCAACCCTGAGAAGGCAGCTATGTGGGATCAGATGTGGCATAAACAGTTGCCGGCCGGTCTGACCGAGGAGCTTGTTGCAGCGGTAGCTGGCAAGGATGGGGCAACACGCTCCCTATCCGGTACGGTGATTCAGAAGGCGGCAGCCCTCCTGCCGTTTTTGGCAGGTGGCTCCGCCGACCTCTCGCCATCAAACAACAGCGATATCAAGGGTGAGACATCGGTTCAGGCAGGTCAGTTTGGCGGTCGCAACCTGCATTTCGGAATCCGTGAACATGCCATGGGCGCTGTTATGAACGGCATGTCACTCTACGGCTGTTTTGTCCCTTACGGCGCAACCTTCCTGGTCTTTTCCGATTACTGCCGTTCAGCTGTTCGTCTCTCGGCATTGATGAACCTGCAGGCGATTTACATCTTTACCCATGATTCCTTCTTTGTTGGCGAGGATGGTCCTACCCATCAGCCGATCGAGCATGTTGCCTCACTAAGGTTGATTCCTGGCCTGAATGTCATCCGTCCAGCCGACGGTATCGAGACCGCCATGGCTTGGGATGCTGCCTTGCGTCGCATGGATGGCCCGACAGCGTTGATCCTCTCCCGTCAGAAGCTGCCTGTGATCAAGAGAACCGCCGGCTTTGTTAACGAGGATGTCAACAAGGGTGGTTACGCGGTTGTAGCTGTTGAGGCCGACACAAACCTGGTTATTCTGGCCAGCGGCTCTGAGGTTCATGTTGCGGTTGAGGCTGCGGAAAGTCTGGCGACAGCCGGTATCAAGGCTGCGGTTATTTCCGTACCATGCCTGGATACCTTCATGGAACAGCCTGAGGCTTACCGTGCCAGCCTGTTGCCGTCCGGTGTTGCCAGGGTTGCTCTGGAGGCAGGGCGCGGTGAGTCCTGGGGACGTTTGATCGGCTGCGACGGACTTTTCATCGGGGTTGAACATTTCGGTGCCTCTGCACCGGGCGAGGTTCTTGCTGAGAAATTCGGCATGACAGCATGTCTGGTGGCCGACAAGATCAAATCATTTCTGAAAAAGTAGTCATCTGGCTGGTTATGGCATGGACTGAATTGTCGCTCCATGCCATACCAGTCTCCCCCAACTCTGTCCTGTTTTAAGGCAGCCATATGGAATTAATCGAACTTATAAAAAAATCACTGCTCTTTTCAGGGCTTGCGGATGCGGATCTTGCGGAGGTTGCCGCCATAACCACGCGGCGCAGCTTTAAAAAGGGGGATACCCTCTTTTCTGCCGGTGATGAGGCCAACGGCTTTTTTCTGCTTGTTTCGGGCAGCTTGAAGCTCTGCCGTATGTCTCCAGATGGCCGGGAAAAGGTGCTCCATTTTGTTCAGCCGGGTGAAACCTTTGCCGAGGCGGCCTTCTTCGGGGATGGCAAATATCCGGCTGATGCACGGGCCATGGCCCCTGGTGAGGTGCTCTATCTGCCTCGAGGCGGATTTACGGATCTGATGAGCAGGAATCCCGGATTTGCACTCAATCTGGTTGTGTCGTTATCACTGATGCTGCGCAAGTTTGTTCGACAGATTGAGGAACTCTCCTTTGCGGATGTGACCTCCCGGCTGGCCTCATATCTGCTGCGGCGGGCGGAGGAAAAATCAACCAGTTTTGGTGGCATCACCTATATCGATCTGGGGGTCAGGAAGGGTGAGCTTGCATCGCGTTTGGGAACGGCCAGTGAAACAATTTCACGCACCCTGCGCAAGTTGAAAGACGAGGGGATCATCGAGGTGGAGGGGAGCAAGGTCACCATTCTTCACATGGACCGGCTGCAGAGTCTGTGTGAACGCCACGAATAACAGCGGAGATTTGTAAAATGCTGATAGTAATGAATCATAACGCCAGCTCAAGCGATATTGAGGCAATCAACAGGATAATTTCCGATCTCGGTTTCACTGCCGCCGCCATTCCTGGCAGCGAACGGACGGCCATTGGTGTGCTTGGGAATCATGGCTATGTGGATGATAGCAAGATTCTGGAACTTCCCGGTGTCCAGCGTGTAATTCATGTTTCAAAACCGTATAAGCTTGTTTCCAGGGACTTTCATCCGGAAGATACGGTTGTGGATGTCTGTGGCGTTCGTGTGGGGCAGGGGTGCCGGCCGGTTGTTGTTGCCGGGCCTTGTGCCGTTGAGAGTGAAGAGCAGATTGTAAAGACGGCCCTGTTTGCTAAAAAGGCTGGGGCGGATATGCTGCGGGGTGGGGCATTCAAGCCGCGCACCGGGCCACATACCTTCCAGGGGTTGCGTGAGGAGGGGTTGAAGCTGCTGGCGCTGGCGGGCAGGGAGAGCGGGCTGCCGATTGTGACCGAGGTAATGAGCCCGGATAATGTCGGGCTGGTGGCGGAATACGCCGATCTGCTGCAGGTTGGCGCCCGTAATATGCAGAATTTTGATCTGCTGCGGGAACTGGGAAAAATCCGCAAGCCGGTCCTCCTGAAACGGGGGATGAGCGCCACCATTGAAGAGTTTCTGGCCGCTGCTGAATATATCCTGGCGGAGGGGAATGATCAGGTGATTCTCTGCGAACGCGGCATCCGTACCTATGAGACCGCAACGCGCAATACCCTGGACCTGGCCATTGCACCGCTGATCAAGGAGATGTCACATCTGCCGATCATGATTGACCCGTCCCATGCAACCGGCAAGAGAAGTCTGGTACAGCCGATGACCCTGGCCTCGTTGGTGGCCGGTGCACATGGCGTTCTGGTGGAGGTGCATCCCGAGCCGGAGAAGGCGCTTTCCGATGGGCCGCAGTCATTGACCTTTCAGGGGTTTGAGCAGCTGATGGCCGAGGTGCGCCGTTTACTGCCGTTTCTAGGCTTTGCCGAATAATTTATTTAACCGCTTGAAAACCTGCTGGCAGCGGTGTAATAATATAGCTGTAAGGTTGTTCTCTCTGCCCTGTTTGCTAGTATTATGTGCCCGGGCGGAATAATTGTAGAACGGGAGACCGTCCCTGTCGTGGTGAGCTGCCCCTATTTGCGGGATTTGCCTGAAGCGGTATATGGTTGCCCACTTGCTTTAAACTCGCTGGAGGCCCTTGGTGGCTGACGGCAGGGTGGAGAGAACTTAAAGAAAAAGGTAGCTGTCTCAGAGACGGCTACCTTTTTCTGTTTGTGGAATTTAGATCTCCGGTTCCAGCTCACTAGCATCGGTTTTGATTATCTGGCCATGGCGCTGTCCATCATTTTATAGGCGCAGAATTCACCGCACATGGTACAGGCACCATGATCGGAGACCGGGGAGTTGCCGCGCACCTCACGGGCCCTTTCCGGGTCGAGCGCCATTGCGTACTGTCCTTCCCAGTCCAGCTTCTTTCTGCATCTGGCCATCTGGTTGTCTTTTTCGATTGCCCCCTTGACCCCCTTGGCGATATCGCCGGCATGTGCTGCAATGCGTGAGGCGATCACGCCGTCGCGGACATCCTGTGCATCGGGTAGCCGCAGGTGCTCACTCGGGGTAACGTAGCAGAGAAAGTCTGCTCCGGCAGAGGCGGCCAGGGCACCGCCGATGGCGCAGGTGATATGGTCGTATCCTGGGGCTATGTCGGTGACCAATGGTCCGAGCACATAGAACGGGGCGCCGTGGCAGAGTTGTTTCTGGAGTTGGATATTGGTCTGAATCTGGTTGATGGGCACATGACCCGGCCCTTCGATCATGACCTGGACGCCGGCGGCCTGGGCGCGCTGTGTCAGTTCGCCAAGCAGGATCAGTTCATGGATCTGGGCGCGATCCGTCGCATCGGCAAGGCAGCCGGGGCGGAAACCATCTCCCAGTGAAAGGGTCATGTCGTACTCTTTGGTGATCTCAATCAGTTTGTCAAAGTGCTCGAAAAGTGGGTTCTCCTGGTTGTTGTAGCTCATCCACTCAATGGTGAAGGCGCCGCCACGGGAGACAACATCCATGATCCGTCCTTCGTTTTTCATCCGCTCTACGGTGGAGCGGGTCACGCCGCAGTGAACGGTGATAAAGTCTACCCCGTCTTCGGCATGCTTGATGATCCCGGCAAAGATGTCATCAACTGTCATGTCGACGATAGCCTTCTTTTTGACCCGTACCGTATCCACAGCGGCCTGATAAAGCGGAACACTACCGATGCAGGCATTGGTTTCGGCAATGATGGCGCGTCTGATCTCATCCACCGGTCCGCCGGTGGAAAGATCCATGATGGCATCGGCACCATGCTTTACTGCAATGCGGGCCTTTTCAAGCTCTTTTTCCAAATTGGTGTCATCGGATGAGGAACCGATGTTGGCATTAATCTTTGTACGCAACCCAGCACCGACTGCCAGCGGAATGCCGTTTAAATGCTTTATGTTGTGACAGATGATGATATTGCCGGCCACCATTCCCTCGCGGATGAATTCCGGTGTTACACCCTCTGCCTGTGCGGCCAGTTGCATTTTTTCTGTGATGACACCCCTGCGGGCATACTCTAACTGAGTCATTTTGGCTCCATTTCCTTTGTTACCTGTTGATTTGTATTTACGACTGTCAGGCCTTGTCCAGCATGAACTGCGCCGCGGCAAAGTGGTTGACGGGGCTGTGCCCCTTGCCGATCGGCCTGGCTGATTGTATGGCGCTGGTGATGAATTCCTTGCTCTTTTTGACCGCGTTTGAGAGCGGTTCCCCCTGGGCCAGATAGGTTGCGATTGCGGAGGCGCAGGTGCAGCCGGTGCCATGGGTGTTGCCGGTGAAGATCCGTTCCGTATGGAGCCGGTGGCATTCCTTGCCATCATAGAGAATATCGGTTGAGCTGTTTCCGGTCAGGTGCCCACCCTT
Organism: uncultured Desulfuromonadaceae bacterium; assembly: GCA_964292275.1. Taxonomy (GTDB): domain Bacteria; phylum Desulfobacterota; class Desulfuromonadia; order Geobacterales; family Pseudopelobacteraceae; genus CAXYUZ01. The sequence continues at coordinate 6,103 of CAXYUZ010000039.1, read as the reverse complement.
GACGAGTACATTGGCGGCTCCGAGTGAGTGCAGTTCCATGGCCGCCTGCTCCATGTCGAACTCATTTTTGATGCTGATGCCAAGCAGCTTTTCAGCCTCCGGTATGTTTGGCGTCAGCAGGTAGGCCTGTGGCAGCAGCTGTTTGGTGAACAGCTTGACGGCTTCGGATTCCATCAGCGAACCGCCGTTTGTTGCCACCATCACCGGGTCAATAATCATCGGTATCATTGTGCGCAGGCCGCTGACATATTCGGCAATGGCTGAGATTATGGCCGGTGTGTGCAGCATGCCGGTCTTGATGACATCGATATGGATGTCGGATAGCACCGTATCCAATTGGTCGATGACAAACGATGGCGGCAGGCTGTAAATCGATGCAACCGAGCGTGTGTTCTGTGCCGTCAAGGCCGTGATGGCGCTGGCGGCATAGCTGCCGAGCAGGGAGATCGTTTTGATGTCGGCCTGGATGCCGGCGCCACCGCCGGAGTCGCTGCCGGCCAGTGTCAGGACCGCCCCGCGGGGTAACTGGCAGCTGCGATTAAAGAGCAGTTTGAGCTCGGCTGTGGCAATATCTGGCCGCAGACTGGAAAGTACGGATGAAATTACTGCGATGGCGTCCGCCCCTGCATCCAGTACCCGGCAGGCATTGCTGATCGTTATGCCGCCAATGGCGACGATTGGCAACCTGATCTTCTCCCTGATCTCAGCCAGTCCGGCCGTGCCTGGGATCAGTGTGACCGATTTGCTTTCGGTTGGGTAGATTGCCCCGAAACCGATGTAATTGGCACCTTCCTCTTCGGCCTGGATAGCCTCTTGCAGGTTGTGAGTCGATTTGCCGATGATCTTGTCGGCGCCGAGACGCGCCCTGGCATCCCTGATTGAACCATCATCCTGTCCAAGATGCACTCCGTCTGCATCCAGTTGCAGGGCAAGCTCGATACTGTCGTTGATGATGAATGCAATCCCGAAGTCGCGGCAGATTTTCTGCAGCTGCCTCGCCTCAGGGAGGCATTCCTCATGTCCCTTCTCCTTGGCACGATACTGCAGTACTGATACCCCTCCGCGCATGGCGCAGTTGACACGCTCGATCAGGTTATCACCATGGTCGGTGATCAGGTAAACCCCGGAAATCTGGAATGGAAGGGTTGGATTATTGACTACAAGGCGAAATGGTTTTTTCATGATATCTCAGGTCTGCCTGTTGTGCATAAAAAAGCCGCACTGAACGGATTTCAGGCGGCTGGATTTATAACATCATCACTTGCGCCGCTTTCCTACGCCGGTATTAGCCGGATCAGGTTCGAAGGGTCTGATTCTCGAGAATCATCTCAGTTCCGGTGAACTCCCCCAGGGCCTATTAAATTGCAGCTACCTTACCGGAAAGGTTCTAATCTGTCAATGGGTGATGGATGTTGCCGGCTGTTGTGCAGCTCGTTGTTAAATCGCAACAATTTGAAGATGAGATGGTCTCCCGTTTCCCTTTACACTGTTTGGTGGACATGGTAATAACCGGAGCAGAAGTCTATAAATTTACTGCAAGGAGCGCCCCACCTTGTACGATAGTCGTCCAACCTTTGCCGAGATTGATCTCGCCGCGCTGCATCACAATTTTAAGCTGATCCGTTCCAATGTACCCAAAAAAACCGAGATACTGGCTGTGGTCAAGGCAGATGCCTATGGCCATGGTTTCATGGATATCAGCCGTGAGCTGGAGTCGCTGGGGGTTAACGCCTTTGGTGTTGCCTTTCTGGCCGAGGCAATTCAACTCAGAAAAACCGGTATTGATCGGCCGATACTACTGCTGGGGGGGATTTATCCCGGCCAGGAGAGAAAATGTATCGGTTATAATATCTCCACCGTGGTTTTTAACATTGAACAGCTGCGGGCATTGGATCAAGCCGCTGCCAAGCTGTTTCGCAAGGCCCAGGTTCATCTCAAGATTGATACCGGTATGGGGCGCCTGGGAATACCATTTGGCGAGATTGCCACCTATCTGGATGCGTTGAAGGGGATGTCGAATATCACGCTTGAGGGGGTTGTCTCGCACTTTGCCAGCGCCGATGAACTGGATGAGTCGGGCCAGTATTATACCCGCCTGCAGACCGAACGTTTCACCTGGGTGCTCGATCAGGTTCGTTCCGCCGGATTCAGACCCCGTTATGCCCATATTGCCAATAGTGCTGCTGCCCTGCTCAGGGAGATCCCGGGGTGCAACCTGGTCAGGCCCGGGATTGCCATGTTTGGCGCAATTCCATCCGCCGATTTTCAGGGCAAATTCGATCTGCGTCCGGTTATGCGTCTGAAGAGCCGGGTTGCCATGTTGAAATGGGTGGAGCAGGGGACGACGATCAGTTATGCCCGCCGTTTTACAGCCCCGGGGCGTACATTGATTGCCAGTGTCCCGGTTGGCTATGCCGATGGCTATGCCCGTGCGCTGACCAATCGCGGCGAGGCGCTGATTCGCGGGAAACGCGCCAAGGTCTCCGGGACGGTCTGTATGGACTGGATCATGCTTGATGTGACCTCGATTGAGGGGGTTTCGGTGGGGGATGAGGTGATTCTGATGGGTACGGACCGTGCCGGCAACTGTATCCATGCCGAGGAGCTTGCCGCCGCTGCCGGTACAATTCCATATGAATTTTTCTGCGGGATCAGCAAACGGGTGCCGCGGGTTTATCTGAAATAGTCTGGTTTATGGATAGATTGAATTTTAATAAGGGGAGATCATGATAACCCTCGCCATTGACCTTGGTACCACCACCCTGGCGGCCTCGCTGTTTGATACGGTCAGTGGTCGACGGTTGGCCATGGCCGGCAGTATGAACCCGCAGCGCTGTTTTGGAGCCGATGTTGTTTCGCGTCTGGATGCGGCTGTTCATGATGAAGCGGCTTTGCGGCAGATGTCGACGATGATTCGTGCTGAATTGCTGCGTCTGGCAGAACAACTCTGCCGGACCGCCGCTGTTGCCTGGGGTGATATCAGGCAGGCTGCCATTGCCGGTAATCCGGCCATGCAGCATCTGTTGCTTGGGTTACCGGTCAAGTCGCTTGCCTTTCCACCCTATCGTCCGCTGTTTGTGACCGGCAGGAGCGTCAAGGCGGCTGCCCTGGAGTGGGAGGGGGATTTTGATGTTTACCTGTTTCCCATGCCGGGTGGTTTTGTCGGTGGGGATACGGTGGCGTTTCTGTATGGCATGGAGACGGTTCAAGGTTCAGAGTTCAAGGTTCAGAATTCAAACCATGCATCCAAAACCATGAAGCATAAACTGTTTCTCGACATGGGTACCAACGGTGAGATGGCACTGGTTGCTGGTGAAATCATCTGGGCCACATCGGCGGCGGCTGGCCCGGCCTTTGAGGGGGGGAACCTCTCCTGCGGGATGCCGGCCCTGCCGGGTGCGATCAGCTCGGTCAGGATTGTTGACGAGCGGATAAAGCTTGAGGTGATTGGCGCTGTCCCGGCGATTGGAATCTGCGGCTCGGCGGCGATCGAACTGGTGACGGAGCTTTTGCAGAACGGCCTGCTGGAACAGGGGGGGCGGTTGCGTAATGGTAGCGAGATTGATTCAAACCTCGCCGCGCGGATCGTTGAACATGAAGGTGAAAATGCCTTTGTGCTCTACCGTGACGCCTCAAGGCAGCTTATGCTCACGCAAAAGGATATCCGCCAGATTCAGCTTGCAAAGGGGGCGATCCGTGCCGGTCTGGAGGTGCTTCACCATCGTTCTGCCATTCCCGCTGCCGATCTGGAGGAGGTTGTTCTGACCGGTTCATTCGGTGCTGTTCTGAAGCCGGAGTGGCTTAAAAAGATTGGTATATTTAGCGGAAATATGGTACAAAATTCACTTTTTGTTCGCGAAGGTGCCTTGGCTGGTGTGGAGTCCGCGCTTGCCAGAGATGATGGCTTCAGTTCCGTCGAGGAGCTTGCTGGCCGTTTTCGTGTCGTGGCACTCTCCGGGACACCGCTGTTTGAGAGCCTGTTCCTGCAGCAGATTGATTTTCCTGCTGACCGGTAATGTTTGATGGCTGTTCGTCTGGATTGACGACCGTTGTCTGCTGTATAAAATACATGTATCAAAAAAATGAAAGAGATCAGTCCGATAGTGTTTGATTTCGCGGGGGATTAAGCTTGGCAATTGAGTATTGTGTTGACAGGGACAAGAAGCTTTTGGTGATGAATGGCAGTGGTGTTTTGACAGCCGATGATGTGCTTGGATATCTGAAGGATGTCCTTTCGCGCAACGACCTTGCCGGATATGATGAATTGCTGGATTTGAGCCGTGTGGACGAGATCGTTCTCTCTACGATCGGCAAGATGCAGTTGCTGGCCCAGATTGCCACAGGGATGGCAAAGGGGACTGAAATGACCCGTCTGGCGATTGTTGCCGGGAATGAGTCCACTCAGGGACTTGGCCGGATGTATGAGACCAACCAGAATCTTCAGGGGAAGGGTTCAAAAGAGGTCGCTGTTTTCAGTGTCCGCGAGGCGGCGTTGGAGTTTTTGAATGTCGATCCGGCTACCCTGAATGTCGCTGCGTTGGCAAACAACTGACCGTTTGGCGTATATAGGGCAAATTAATTCCAAGGAGTGATATAAGATGGCAAAGATTACCAGGGCATTGATCAGTGTTTCCGATAAAAACGGTGTTATTGAATTTTCCAAGGAACTGGCTGGTTATGGTGTGGAGATCCTTTCAACCGGTGGCACCGCCAAACTGCTGCGCGATGCCGGCCTGACTGTCAAGGATGTATCCGATTTCACCGGTTTTCCCGAGATGCTGGATGGTCGCGTTAAAACCCTGCATCCCAAGGTTCATGGCGGCCTGCTGGGAATGCGCAGCAACCCGGCCCATGTGGCCAAGATGAAGGAACATGGCATCGAGAACATTGATATGGTCGTCGTCAACCTCTATCCGTTCGAGGCCACCGTGGCCAAGGAGGGGTGTCTGCTGGAGGACGCCATCGAGAATATCGATATCGGCGGTCCGACCATGCTCCGTTCCGCTGCCAAGAACTACCCGGATGTAACCGTTCTGGTTGACAGCAGCGATTATGCCGCTGTGTTGGCGGAGATGAAGGCTAACGACGGTGCCGTATCCCCCAAGACCAATTTCGGTCTGGCGGTCAAGGTCTATCAGCACACCGCCGCCTATGACGGTGCCATCTCCAACTATCTGGGCGCAAGGCTGGGAGAGGGGGTTGATGCGTTCCCGGCTACATTCACGCTTCAGGTCAAGAAGAGCCAGGATCTGCGCTATGGTGAAAATGCCCACCAGTCAGCCGCCTTCTATGTTGAGAATAACGTTTCCGAGGCGTCCATTGCCACTGCCCGTCAGCTGCAGGGTAAGGAGCTCTCCTACAATAATATCGCCGACACGGATGCGGCGCTGGAGTGCGTCAAACAGTTCTGCGAAGGGCCGGCCTGCGTTATTGTCAAACACGCCAATCCATGCGGTGTGGCGATAGGGGCCAATATTCTCGAGGCCTATGATCGTGCCTATGCAACGGATACGGAGTCTGCCTTCGGCGGAATCATCGCCTTTAATCGCGAGCTGGATGGCGAGACTGCCAAGGCGATCTGTGATCGTCAGTTTGTTGAGGTGATCATTGCCCCGAAGATCTCACAGGCCGCTGTTGAGGTCGTGGCTGCCAAAAAGAACGTGCGCCTGCTGGAATGTGGTTCCTGGGATGAGAAGGTCGCTCCGCGCTTGGACATGAAACGGGTTAATGGTGGCCTGCTGGTCCAGAGCGCCGACCTGGAACTTATCGACGAGCTGAAGGTTGTCTCTAAACGCCAGCCAACGTCAGAGGAGCTGGTTGACTTGCAGTTTGCCTGGCGCGTGGCCAAGTTTGTCAAGTCCAACGCCATTGTCTACTGCAAGGATGGTTCGACAATCGGTGTCGGTGCCGGACAGATGAGCCGCGTCAATTCAGCCAGGATTGCCGGTATCAAGGCCGAGCAGGCCGGGCTGCAGGTGCAGGGCGCTGTCATGGCCTCCGATGCCTTCTTCCCTTTCCGCGATGGCATTGATAATGCCGCTGCAGCCGGTATTACCGCAGTTATCCAGCCTGGTGGCAGTATGCGTGATGGCGAGGTGATTGC
>CAXYUZ010000038.1:0-29221 GCA_964292275.1 uncultured Desulfuromonadaceae bacterium | reverse complement strand
TCAAAGAACTTAAAGGGTTACGGAAGACCAAAGGCAATTATTCCGGACACCAGTGAAATCATCTATTCAATTCACAGACAAAGGCAATGGAAGTGGCGATAAAGAATACAACTCACGCAGTCTCTCTACGCGCCTTTGCAGAATAAAGGCCCCCCGCTGAACCGTTGGCATTGCCATCAGACGTTCCGGCTCAATCCCCAGCTGAGCCGTGCTCATCCGAACAACATGAACCACCTGTCCCCAAAACCGCATCGGAGACGTGTCTGCCTTATCCGCCATGGCCACCAGCGGCAATATCGTTACAATCCCACCCTTCAAAGCCTGTTCCGCCATCTTCAGCCGGGTCGAATCGCGCAGCTGCTCCCAATTATTGGCTTTGCCATGCAGCCGGCAGACCCAGGCTAACGCCTTGCGAAATATGGCCGAAAGGGCCAGGCGGTTACAGAAACCTGCCGCCAGTTCAAAACCGGCATCATCATGGCCATGATGTTTGGGATAGGATTCGGGATGGGTCGCCAGCTTGCCCAGATCATGAAAAAAGGCACAAAAACGTGCCAGGGGATCGCCAGAGAGTGGCAGAACCCGCTGCAAAACCTGCAGTGAATGCGTGAACAGATCCCCCTCCGGGTGATATTCCACTGGTCCGGCAGGTACCTCTGGCAGACGAAACAGCTCGGGAAGCAGTCCCTCGCCAACGGTAAACTCCAGCATGCGCTGAAAAAAACGGCCAGGATCGGCGGCGGCCAGCGCCTTGATCATCTCGGCGCTGAAACGTTCCGGCGGAAGATTCTCAAGCAGCCTTGACCACTCCATGGCGCGAACCAGCTCCTCTGCCCCGGCCGTCATCCGCCAGCCGTCGCACTCAAAGCGAAAGGCCCGAAAGACCCGCAAAGGATCATCCAGAAAAACATTCTCACTACATGGCCGCAACAACCCTTCGCGCAGGTCCCTTGCCCCGCCAAGCGGATCAAGCAACTCCCCGGACAGGGTCATGGCCATGGCATTGATGGTAAAATCACGACGGGCCAGGTCAACAGCCATATCTTTCAGGGTGTCAATCCGGACAATCTCTATCTTGCCCAATTCGGAATGATAACGAAAATAGATCGGTGCGGAGCTTTTGGCCTCCACCAGACGAAAGCCGAACTGAAGCAGTTCGTCATGGGAGAGGTCGGAGAGCAGATCGAGATCGTGCCCCAGCCGTCCAAGCAGATGGTCGCGAACAATGCCACCAACAAGCAGAACGCGATGATGGCATCGAGTGGGGATAAATTCCTGCGTAATTTTAAGGAATTGCTGCATAATGGCACCAACGATCCCCGGCATTTTGCCTTCAGACCAGTCTGACTTGTCTGACCGGTCTGAAGGCATGGCATAATGTGCTGCTTGCTCCAAATTCAGATTACCGCCGTTTTTTACGATCCTGCCGGGTCTTACGGGTAAATTTCTCCGGCGGGGTACGGTAACCACACTCCCGCGGCAGCCATTTCAGTGTGGCAACCAGTTCCGGGGTCAGCTTGACGCAGATCGGATTAATCGAAAAACGGTTTTCAAAAATCTTGCAGCGCCGTGTCACCACATCCAGATAACGGCAGGGGATCTGGGTATAGATGATCTTCCCCCGACCATCCTCCAGTTTTTCAAAACAACAGGCGCCGCACTGTTTGCAAAGGGCATCCCAGGCCTGATCATCCAAATTTTCTTCCATAACCAATCCAATCCGATTCTGCTAATCCAGCAAAAAAGCCTCTATGGCCTCCGTCATTGATTCAAGTGTTGCCTCAACCGGTTCAATATCGACCTTCAGACCGAGTGCGCGGCAGGTGCGGGTAGTAATCGGCCCGATGGATGCAACAGCCACCCCCTTGAGCATATCGACCATACGATCCTCACCAAGCATCTTGGCCAGGTTCTGAACCGTTGATGAGGAGGTGAAGGTGATACAGTCCACGGCACGTTTTTCCAATGCAAACAACGCCTCAGGCGGCAGCCGTTCCGGGAGCTGATTGCAATAGGCCACCGGGCTGTCAACCAGCGCCCCCATACAGCCCAGCTCGCGGGAAATCACCTCACGAACCTTATCCGCCCGGGGATAGAGGATCCGTTTACCATCCATATTCATATTGGCAAACTCGGCAATCACCCCCTCTGCCTTATAATCCTTGGCAATCAGATCGGCACGAACCCCGAACCCGCGGATCACCTCGGCTGTCTTGGGACCAACCGCGCAGACCTTGCAAGCGCCGATACTCCTGGCATCCAAGCCAAGACTATCCAACCGTTCAAAAAAGAAGCGCACGGCATTACCGGATGTCAAGACCAGCCAGTCATAAAGCCCAAGCTGCTGCAAACTCTTGTCAAGCCCATCCCAGCTCTGCGGTTCCACCAGACGGATTGTCGGGCATTCCAGCACCGTAGCCCCCCTCTCGGCGAGCATGTTCGAAAACTCTCCCGCCTGATCGGCAGCGCGTGTAACCAGAACCCGCTTGCCGCATAACGGACGACTCTCAAACCAGCGCAATTTCTCGCGCAGTGAAACAACCTGCCCGACAACAGTGATTGCCGGTGGCTTAAAACCGCTGCTCTCAACCTTGTCGGCAATATCGGCCAGGGTTCCGCTGATGACCTGCTGCCCCGCTGTTGTCCCCCAGCGCACCAGTGCAACCGGCGTCCGGGGATCCTTGCCATGCTCGATCAGACAGCCCATGTTGTGGCGCAGGGTGGAAACCCCCATGTAGAATACAACCGTGCCATTACCCTGGGCCAGCCGCGGCCAATCCATGGTCGACTCTTCCTTGTCCTTGCCCTCCTGGCCTGTGACAAGCGTGACCGACGTCGTATAATCACGGTGGGTCAGCGGTATGCCGGCATAGGCCGCGGCACCGATGGCGGCCGTAACCCCGGGAACAATCTCGAACGGCACGCCGGCGTCATAAAGCGCCTCGCACTCCTCGCCGCCACGACCGAAGACAAACGGATCGCCCCCCTTCAGACGGACAACAATGTGCCCCTCAAGCGCCTTTTGCACCAGCAGCGCATTGATCTCATCCTGCCCCTGATTGTGGCGGCCGCCGATCTTGCCGGCATAAATATGCTCTGCCTTGGCCGGCGCATAGGTCAGCAACTGTTCATTGGCCAGATAATCGTAAACAACCACCTCGGCCCGTTTCAGGCACTCAATGCCGCGTACCGTTATCAGGGAGGGATCTCCAGGTCCTGCGCCCACCAGATAGACTTTGCCCTTATTATCCGTTTTCACGCTGATAAACCTCCTCCAGAATTTCATCTCCCCCTTGGGTCAGAAGGATTTCAGCCAACAGTATGCCGATCTGCTCTGCCTGCTCCGCTGAACCGGAAAGCTCACAGCGAACCGAACGTGTCCCGTCAACGGCCCCGATAAATCCAATCAGGTGCAGATGATCACCACTCACCGTTGCATAGGCGGCTATCGGCACCTGACAGCTACCCTGACACCGCTTCAGCAGGGCCCGCTCCGCACGGACAGCCGCTGCGGTCTCTGGATGGTTGAGAAAAGCAATTGCCTCGATGGTTGCATGATCATCAAGCCGGCATTCGATCCCCAAGGCCCCCTGTCCAATCGCCGGAAGGGAGAGCGTCGGGTGCAGATATTCGCTGATCCGATCCTCAAAACCAAGACGTTTCAGACCGGCAGCGGCCAGAATTACGCCATCCAGCCCCTCTTCATCCAGCTTGCGCAGCCGTGTTTCCACATTGCCGCGCACAACCACCATCTGCAGATCAGGACGGAATTTAAGCAGTTGCGACTGGCGGCGCAGGGCACTGGTGCCGATCCGGGCGTTCTGCGGCAGATCATCGAACTTGCGGCAGCGGGCAACCAGCGCATCGCGTGGATCTTCACGCTCGGTGATGCAGTGCAATGTCAGCCCGTCGGGAAAGAACGTTGGCACATCCTTCATGCTGTGCACGGCGATATCAATCTCGCCCCGCAGCATAGCCTCCTCGATCTCCTTGACGAACAACCCCTTGCCGCCAACCTGGGCCAGGGGTACATCTAGGATCTTGTCTCCCTGTGTCTTGATCTTGGTCAGCGTCACCTCGATCCCCGGGTACCTCTTCTCCAGCTCACCCTTAACCCAGTTGGCCTGCCAAAGCGCCAACTGACTGGCACGTGTTCCGATCCTTATCCGTTCAACCGCCATGCTTCGCTCTCCACATTTTTAATATCAGTCCGTAAAAACTCCGTAGTGTCCGACCGTTTCTTACTGGCCTAAACCCTCTCCCTTTCAAGGGGAGGGACAAACGCCGCAAAAAACCAAACCGGACAAAGCCGATAAAAACTATAACTCTATCGGCAACCGCTCCGTCAGACGAATCTCCTCCGCTGTCACCAATGCCCGATAGGCCAACGCCTCAACACCGGCAGAGACGGCTTGACGCAGCAGACGACCATATTCAGGATCAATGGCATCCGCCGGTGACAACACCGCACCATCACTGCGCTGAACCGTAAAGAAGATCACCCCACGACCTCCATCGGCCACAACCCTCATCAATTCACGAAGGTGCTTCTGACCACGGGTGGTAACCGCATCTGGAAACAACGCCCGATTCTGTTCAACCAAGGTGACATTCTTCACCTCCACGTAGCAGCTGCGCCCGTCATCCTCCAGCAATAGATCAATACGGCTATTTTCTCCGTAATTGACCTCCGGCCGGATATTGGAATATCCCTGCAGCTCCACAACCGTACCGTTCTCAATCGCCTCACGCACCAGCCGGTTTGGCAGCGCGGTATTCAATCCCACCAGAACACCATCCGCTTTAACAATCTCCCAGGTCAGCGGGTATTTCCGTTTCTGATTACTGCTTGTGGATAGAAAGACCAGACTGCCCGGAACAGCACACCCCTTCATACTGCCGGAGTTGGGGCAGTGCACCGTGACGGTGCTGCCATCTTCCAGAATCACATCGGCCAAAAACCGCTTATAGCGCTTGATCAAACGTCCCTTTATCAGATCCGGCAGCCTCACTCCTCCAACTCCAGCTCATCTTCCGCATCAACGGTGGCCTCAAGCTCAAAGAGGTGCTGCAAGGCATCGATATAGAGATCCTGACGCCCTCCCTGACCACCCTTCTTCAGCAGGGTGGTCGGGTTATGCAGCAATTTGTTGATAATTGCCGAGGTCAACGCCTCAAGCCGTTTTTCATCATCAGGGGAAAGATCCTTCCAGCTGGCCAGCGTCCTGGCCAATTCGCCCTGGCGAACCTCTTCGAAACGGTTTCTGAGCGCCACAATGGCAGGGGTTGCCTCAAGCGAGGAGAGCCATTTATAGAACTGGCCAATCTCCTGCTCAATGATCTCCTCACCCTTCATGGCCTCGCAATTGCGTTGAACAATATTATTCTGAACCGTCTCCTGAAGATCATCCACTGTAAACAGGTAGGCATTCTCAACATCGTTTACGGCTGGATCGATATCCCTGGGGACGGCGATATCAATGAAGAACATCGGCTTGAAACGACGCCTCTTGACCGCCACCTCCACATCACGGGCAGCAATGATGGTGTGGGCAGCACCGGTGGATGAGAGTACAATATCGGCACGATACAGCTCTGTTGCCAGGTCATCAAAACGGACCGTCTCTCCGCCAAACTCATCCGCCAGAAGCTCTGCCCGCTCAAAGGTGCGGTTGGCCACAATCACCCCGCGCACCCCGCAGTTTAAAAAATGCTTGGCAGCCAGTTCACACATCTCGCCGGCACCAATCAACAAAACACTCTTGTCGGAGAGATCACCGAGAATCTTCCTGGCCAGCTCTACCGCTGCAAAGGCGACCGACACGGCCGAAGAGGCAATCTTTGTCTCCGTCCGCACCCGTTTGGCAACGGAAAAGGCCTTGTGCAGGAAACGGTTGAGGATGATGCCCGATGTGCGATATTCAGCGGCATAACCGTAGGCGGCCTTGATCTGCCCCAGTATCTGCGGTTCGCCAACCACCATTGAATCCAGACTGGATGCAACCCGGAATACGTGGCGGATGGCCGCTTCGGAATGATAGCTGTACAGGTGGGGTTCAAGGATCTCAAGGGAGATCCGGTGATAATCGGCCAAAAAGCGCTTGATCCGAAAGAGCCCGCCGGCAATATCCCTGGTGGTGGCATAAATCTCGACCCGATTACAGGTAGAGACAATCACCCCCTCAAGAATTGCCGGAATGGCCACCAGCTCAGCCAGCGGCTTTTCAATCATATTTGCTGAAAAGGCCACCCTTTCACGGATCTCGACCGACGCCGTCTTATGTGAAAGACCGACAACAATTATATTCATTGGGGCGGATTTCCCCTGTCCATTATTCGTCTAGGCATATACAGGGCTACCATACCAGATCGTGCTTCATGCCGATAAAGGTCAGCAGCATGACGATAAATCCGGCAATCGAAAGCAGGGCGGCCTTCTTCCCCCGCCAGCCGACCGTCAGACGGCCATGCAGCAGTGCGGCATAGATCAGCCAGGTCACCAGCGACCAGACCTGCTTCGGATCGGTCCAGTTCCAGTAATTACCGGCAATCCGCTGCGACCAGACCACGCCGGTTATAATGGCAATCGTCAGCAGCGGAAAACCGGCCGACAGGGAGTGATAACCGATCGCGTCCAGCGTATCCAGCGATGGCATGATCCGGAACAGCGGGCCAAAATGCTTCTTTTTCAGAAAATGCTGCTGGATCAGAAACATGACCGAGGTAGCAAAGGTGATTGTAAACGCCCCGTAGCTGATGAAGGCGGTCGTAACGTGCAGCCAGAACAGGCTGTTTTGCAACTGTGGCGATCCCTGCAGGATCTCTCCCGGCATGGCCGTGGAGGCCAACATGGCCAAGAGGGCCAGTGGAGTCACAAAGGCACCCAGCAGGGCAACCTGGCGGGTGCGCTCAAAATAGATAAAGACCACCATAATGGCCAGTGCAAAAAATGAGAGCGAATCCTGCAGGCCACTGAAGTGATACTGCCCGGCGGTGACAAAGCGGTGAATGGTCGAGAGAACATGGGCGGCAAAACCAGCCATGACAACCCGCCGGCCCCATACAGCCAGGGCAGCACTGCCACGCAGCATATAAAAGATATATGTGAATGCGGCGACAGCGTAAAAAGCAACGGTCATGTAAAAGAATATCCGACTCATCCTGTTTCCCTGCTGGAGGTCAGTCCAGCCATTGTGTTTTCAACCTTTTGGCGTATCAACTGGGCATTGTATGTGCTGCTGTTCCCTTCCGTCAACAGCTTTTCACGGTAATCCGCCAACTGGTCAAGCGCCTCGGCATACTCCTCGCCGACCAGTTCCGCAATCCGGTCTCTGACCTTGACCGCAAAAGCAGGACACCGGCCATTTGTCGAGACAGCAATCTGAAGCGAACCGCGCTTTAACAGGGCCGGAAACGAACAGTTGCCAGACTCGGGGGCATCCGCCACCGCCACCAGCAGGTTCCGCCTTTTGGCGTCATCCGCGATTGCCTGGTTAACAGCCGGGTTGTCCGTAGCGGCAACCACCATAAACAGCCCCGTCAAACGGGAACTGTCATAGCCCCCCGTCACCAGGCGCAGGCCAGCAGCATGGGCCAACTTTTCCAGATCAGGCAGAAATTCCTTGGCTATCGCCGTAACATCCGCACCGGCAGCCAGCAGATTCCGGATCTTGCGGGCAGCCACCGCCCCGCCGCCGACGACCAGAATCTTCCTTCCCGCAACTTCTATATTCAAAGGGAGTTGTGACATTTCTAAAGACTCCTGTTCATGGCGATTCAAATAACCAGACCCCACAATAATACCTTTTCAGGCATCATTCAACCAAACCTGTTATCGGGGAGTTTCAGCTTGATTTTTTTACGGCCTCGTATATCATCCTGCTGTACTCAATTTTTCCAAAAGGAGACGCTCAATCATGTCCAGCGATAAGGTAATCACCCTCAGCGACGCCAACTTCGACCGTGAGGTCATTCAATCAGAAACACCGGTTCTTGTTGATTTCTGGGCTACCTGGTGTGCACCATGCAAGGCGATAGCACCACTAATCGACACCATTGCCGATGACAATGCCGGCAAACTGAAGGTTGGCAAGGTCAACGTGGATGAAAACGCAGCCACCCCCGGTAAATTCGGCGTACGCGGCATCCCGACGCTGATCCTCTTCAAAAACGGCGTGATTGTTGACCAGATCGTTGGCAATGTCCCCAAATCACAACTTGATGCGCTGATCGCCAAGGCGTTCTGACAGGCCTGAATGACCCGCAGATTACGCCTCATAACCCTTTGCCTGCTGATCTGCCTCTGCCCGGCACTGCTGCAGGCCCTGCCAGTGCCGGATCAGCGGCTGCCGGAATTCTCGATCGTGACGCTCTCCGGTGAAAAGGTCAGCAAACAGAGTCTTCTGGGCCATGTCCTGATCATCGATTTTTTCGCATCCTGGTGTATCCCCTGCCGTAAATCAACACCTTTCCTGGCAGAACTGCAGAAAAAGTTTGGCCGGCAGGGATTGCAGATCCTGGGAGTGAGCGTAGATGAGGGGGGCGAAACAACCACCCGAAACTTTGCCAGTGAACATGGGATCAACTACCCACTGGCCCTGAGCGACACAAAGATCGAGCAGGCCTTTAAAATCAACTCGCTGCCGGCAATGCTGATCATTGACAAACGGGGTCTGGTTTCCGCTGTTTACGGAAATTTCAATCAGGATGTTCAACGCAACGCAGAGCAACTGATCATAAAGCTGCTAACCAGCAACTAATCCGAAAGGTCTCCAGGATAGACAACCCTCATCAAGCATAGCCCCATGGCCGGTGCCGTTACACCGGCCATTTTTCTATCCGGCTCTTGCAGCAGCCGCTCAACAAGCTCTGGCGAAAACCGCCCCCGCCCGATATCAACAAGCGTTCCGACCATAATGCGAACCATGTTCTTCAAAAAACCTTCACCGATCACATCCACAATCACCAGATCACCATCCCGCCGAACCGTAACAGAGTCCACCCGCCGGACCGTTGTCTGCGCCGAACAGTTTGGCCCGCGAAAGGAGGCAAAATCGTGCCGTCCGGCAAAACAGATGGCCGCCGTCTGCATGGCAGCCAGATCAAGCGATTCACGCACATGCCAGGAAACCAGACGATTTAATGGTGATCGGACGGTATGGTTCAGGATTGTATAGCGGTAATGCTTGTAGAGCGCAGCACGAATCGGATTGAAATCCGCTGCAACCTCGCTGGCCTGGCGAATGGCGATTGCTGGCGGCAAAAAACGGTTCGTACCCTCCACAAAGGCGCGCAACGGCAAATTACGACCGGTCTTGAACGAGGCCGCCATACCAAGGGCATGAACCCCTGAATCCGTCCGACCGGATGAATATAGACGAACCGGTTCACCCAGCAACTGGAAGAGCGCCTCCTCAATCACCTGCTGCACCGCCAGACCATTCGGCTGTGTCTGCCAACCGACAAAATCGGTTCCATCATATTCAACCGTCAACCTGATTGTGCGCTCAACAGACATCGCCTAGGAATCCTTTACCGTTGAGGCCAAATGCTCGATCTCCGGCTGGTCAAAGAGATACTGCTGCCGACAGAACTCGCAGGTTACCGCGGCACCCCCATCCTCGGCGGCCATTTCCCGCAACCCCTTTGCCCCATATGTAAGCAGCGCCCGTTCAACCTTGTCACGGCCACAGCCGCAGCGGAAAAAGACATCCCGCTCCTCCAGCAGCGTATACGGCACCCCATCCATTAACTTTTCAATCAGTTCCTTGCAGCCACCCTGCTGCAATATGTCGCTTATCGCAACAAGCGAGCTGATATTGGTCATGATCCGGTCAATTTCAAGATCATCCGCCCTGGGGAGCACCTGCACCAGAAAGCCGCCACATACGGATAAGCTTCCCGAACTATCCAGAACAGCCCCCAAGCCGACCGCCGATGGCGTTTGCTCTGATTCTGTCAGATAATAGGCAATATCATCACCAATCTCTGAGCTATGCAACTGCACAGTTCCATGATAAGGCTCTCCGCCAATCCCCAGGTCTTTGCTGATCGTCAAAAAACCGGCCCGACCGATCAGACTGGCCACATCCCAACGCCCATCCCGTGGTTCAACGTCCGCGGCTGGATTTGCAAGACTCCCCCGGATCGCCCCATCACTATCGGCCTCGACAATCATTTTACTCAACGGGCCATTTCCCTCAAATTTCATTGCAACCCGCTGATCATTCTTAAGCAAGGCACCCATCAGCGCCCCGCCCGCCAGGCCACGCCCAAGAGCAACCGTTGCTGTTAGCGATGCGCCATGTAAAAGACAAATCTCCCTGGCGGTTGCATCAATCCGGCAGGCAAGCACCCGCACACCCCCAGCAGAACTCAAAGCCCGTATTACCTGATCCCCCATTAAAGCACCCCTCTAATCTCTAATCTTATAAAAGGCAGTTAACCGCCGATGAACGCAGATATACGCGATAAATCTAAAATTGGGCCTAAAACTGAATAAACCCAGGAATTGAGACTGCTTTTCTCGGTGTTCAGCAGCGTGTGCGGCGATTCAATTGTCGTTTATAGATTAATTATCGTCTTGAAAGCAAATGTGAATAGGCGGTTTCCCAACCATTACCTGACAACATATCAACTTGGAACAAAAAAAGCCGCATCTTTCGACGCGGCTTTTTCCAAACAATATAAAAAAGAAATTACTTTGCTGCTGGTGCTTCTACAGCAGGTGCAGCTTCTTTTTTCTCTGCTTTTTTAGCAGCTTTTTTTGCTTTCTTTACTTTTTTAGCTTTTTTAGCTGGCTTTGCTTCTTTTTTTGCGTCAGCAGCAACTTCTGCTTTTGCAGGTGCAGCAGCAGGCTTTGCAGCATCAGCAGCAAAAACTACAGCGGAGAAAGAAAGAGCAGCAAGAGCAGCAACGACAGAAGAGAGAACTTTTTTCATTTGTACTACCTCCAAAGGAATGTGTTTCAAATTTTAATGCAGTCAGCATGCCAAAAACCAGCCACAATAAACAGTGTTGATTTTACAGACCTTTTACAAACTTGTCACTAAACCGACACGGTCATTACAAACCCTTAACCCGATTACAAACATGCCTTGCCGCAAATAAGGTATACATCATTTGCCACCATCAAGCCTCCGCATGGGCAGAACCTTTGCCCCACCATCAACGGCCAGCGGAAAGATATCCGGACGAACCCGCCTAAAGGTCGCTGGCGGCTCGCCATTGAACGAATAACTTGGCCTAAACTCCGGCACCAACCGCTGCAGACCGGCCATCAATTCAACCACATTATTGCTACGCGCCGCCTGCAGAAGCAGCTCAAGCTCATCCCTGATCGGCTCAATGTCTAAATTTACAGCCCCAAGCACCTTGATCTTCTTATGCTCGGTCGGCAGGATACCTTCACCATCAACAAGCAACTCTTCATACAGCTTTTCACCCGGCCTCAGGCCAGTAAAGACAATATCAATATCCTCATAGGGCACAAGACCGGATAAACGAATCAACTCCTCGGCAAGATCCACAATCCGTACCGGCTCGCCCATGTCCAGGACAAGCACCTCGCTCTTGCTCCCCATGCAACCGGCCTGAAGCACCAGCTGGGTTGCCTCCGGTATGGTCATAAAATAACGGATAATCCGCTTGTCGGTAACCGTAATCGGACCACCCTTTGCGATCTGCTCCTTGAAGAGCGGAATCACGCTGCCATTGCTACCGAGTACATTTCCAAACCGAACCGTCGTAAACTTGGTTCTACTGCTGCGTGACAACGCCTGAATGTATATCTCTGCCGCACGCTTTGTGGCACCCATCACATTTGTCGGATTAACCGCCTTATCAGTGGAGATCATCACCAGATTACCGACCTTGAACTTGTGTGCCGCATCGGCAATATTTTTTGAACCGAATACGTTATTAAGAACCGCCTGGGCGGGATTATACTCCATCATCGGGACATGCTTATAGGCAGCGGCATGGAAGACCACCTCCGGCATAAACTCCTCAAATGCCCCCTCAACAACATTCTGGTCACGCACATCGGCAATCAACGGCAGCAGACGCAAATCCGGAAAAAGCCCGGCCAGTTCCTTCTCAATCTCATACAGCGGCGTCTCCGCCTGGTCGAACAGGATCAGTTTTTCCGGACGAAAACGGGCCACCTGACGGCAAATCTCACTGCCAATACTGCCCGCCGCCCCGGTAACCAGCACCCGCCGACCGGTCAGATAGCCGCCGATTTGCTCCCGGTCCATCACAACCGGATCACGGCCAAGCAGATCCTCGATCTCAACGTTCTTGATCTGCGAGACGGATAAACTGCCGTCAATCAAATTCCCTATACTTGGCAGGGTCTTGAACTGAACCTTCGCACATCGGCAGGATTCTACAATCCTGCGAATAATCTTGCCGTTGCTGGATGACATGGCAATGATGACATTCTCAATGCCGTGCGTTTCGATCAGCCCATGCAGTTCGTCCGTATTGCCGAGAACGGGGATACCATGCAGTTTCATGCGGCGCTTTTCCGGGTCGTCATCAATAAACCCAATAACACAGAAAGCAGCATCATTCTGACGCCTGATCTCTTTGATCAGCATACTACCGGTTGTTCCGGCGCCGATGATCAGTGTGCGTTGCCCTGTCTTGCTCCTGCTCATCAGGCAATTTTCCCGATAGATCCTCCAGACCAGGCGGCTGGCGGACATCAGGGCCAATAACAGGAACCAGTCCAAGAAGAAAATCGAGCGGGGGTAGGGGGCGAAGTGCCTGTAATACATCAACACAAAAACTGCAACCACTGACGAGATGGTCACAACCTTCAAAATCTCGATACCATCCTGCAGAGAGGCATAACGCCAGATGTTTTGGTAAAGACCGGAAAACAGAAAGATCAAGGGCTTGACAAGCATGACCGCTACTAATCCCTGCCAGAAGATAGGGTGCATCTCTTGAGGGATGTTTAGGTCGAAGCGCAGCAGAAATGCAGAGGTGAAAGCAACTCCAATCAGTATTATATCAAACAGGAATACAATCAGGCGTCTTCTGCTCAAGTTGAACGCGGATGTGATGGTCAATGCTGAACCCCTTCTTTTCTCAATACCTTGATGAAAGCAAAACTACTACGCTTATGAATCAATAAATCCGGCGGCGCAGATAACCAGTATACGCATATCATTTTACCTCCCCGCAGATGCCGCTGCCGCAACGTCCCAGCGGCATATATCTGAAACCGACTGCTGCCATTCTGTCAGGTTTGTAAAGATTGCGGCCATCTACGATCAGAGGGGGATTTGAGCGCTGTCTTGATGCGGTCGAAATCCGGATTTTTATATTCGTTCCAGTCGGTAATTATAGTAAGTGCATCAGCGCCGTCAAGCATCTCGTACTGGTTGGCACAGTAGTGGATTCGTTCTCCAAACACCTTGCGTGCCTCCTTAATGGCTTCAGGATCGTGTGTCCGTAGGTTGCGCCGGCGGCCAGCAGACGTTCGATGATCGTCAGGGAAGGTGCCTCGCGCATATCGTCTGTGCGCAGTTTAAAGGATAGTCCCCAGCAGGCGATGATCCGCCCGGTGAGGGGCTGTTCCTGATCCGGTGTGCCGAGCGTCTTGATCAGCTTTTCAGCTAGCACCTCTTTCTGGCGCTCGTTGACCGCTTTTACAGCCTTTAGCAGCATGAAGTCATAATCGCATTCTTCCGCCGTCATGATCAGCGCCTTGACATCTTTGGGGAAACAGGAACCGCCATAGCCGGGGCCAGGGAAGAGAAAATCGAAGCCGATGCGTGAATCAGAGCCGATGCCTTCTCGTACGGCGGCTACATCAGCCCCCATGCGCTCACACAGGTTGGCGATCTGGTTCATAAATGATATACGCATGGCCAACATGGCGTTACAGCATATTTGTCATCTCGGCGCTGCGGATGCCCATGACCAGCAGGCGGTTCTGTTTGCGCATGAACGGGTCGTACAACTCTTTCATGATCTCGGCGGTGCGCACATTGTCGGTGCCGATCACCACCCGGTCCGGTTTCATGAAGTCATCAATGGCGGCGCCTTCCTTGAGGAATTCCGGGTTGGAGACCACATCGAACTCCAGGCTGACAGAGCGTTTGTCCAGTTCTTCCTGGACAGCAGCTCACAGCTTGTCGGCGGTAACCACCGGCACGGTGGATTTGTCCACAATGATCTTGAATCCGGACATGTTCCTGCCGATCTCCCGGGCCACGTTGAGTACATATTTCAAGTCGGCTGAGCCGCCTTCTCCCGGGGTGGTGCCGACGGCGATAAAACTGACCAGTGAAGACTGTACAGCCATAACGCTGTCAGTTGTAAAGGTCAGCCTCCCGTCCTCCTGGTTGCGCAGGATCATCTCTTTCAGGCCCGGTTCATAGATGGGGATGATGCCGTTTTTAACGGCCCTTCAATCTTATACTCATCCGCATCCACGGCGATGACACTGTTACCGCTTTCTGCAAAACAGGCCGCCGCAACAAGACCCACATAACCCGCGCCAAAAATACAGATTTTCATGATGTATAGACCTTATTATTAAAATCACATGCAATATTTGTTGAATCCACTAAGCTAAAACAAAACGAATAACTTATTACCAGTTAATAGTCGGTATAGTCAACGTTCACGTTGATGGGCAATTGACTTGATATCTGATGTTTTTGTTGATGATTATATTCTACGTATAGAAACTTATACCATTTGTCCAGCAGTGCCAGCTAAGTCACAACGATACTTGAGTTTTTAAACCCAAATTTGTTGTTGTCAGTTTAGCTGGTATTTCTTCTCGCTTGAAATCAAAAGGGCTTGACTCGATTTCAATGGTCAGATAGTGTGAATAATTACGTGAGCTGTCAATATATGTTGGCCACATACCAAAAACAAAAAATGCAATAAATTAATACATTTAAACGTTTGGCTTTAATTTGTTAACGCAATATACTAAGTAATTTTTCAAGGAAAAACTCGTGACTCACTATGCGATGCTTAATCTGCCAACTTTCAACGATCCCAGGGGGGCTTTGACTGTTCTGGAAAATGCCCTTCCGTTCCAGGTTGTACGAACCTATTGGATATATGGGGCGGGCGGGCAGACTCGAGGCGGTCATAGGCACTCTTACACCCGCCAAGCGCTAGTTGCGGTAAGCGGCGTGGTTTCGATGTACATGAACGATGGCGTAACAGAGGAAACTATTGAACTAAATCATCCCAGCCAATGCCTCTTAGTTGAGCCTAAAGATTGGCACACAATGACGTTTAATAAAAACGCCGTCCTTCTTGTAATGTCTTCCCATCCATACGATCGCAGCGAATACATTGACACACCCTACGAGCGAACATCGCATGATTGAATACGAAAATTTGGCGCACTCAAATAGTGTTTATATGGCTGAACTTGAAGATGCGGCGGCACGTGTTATCCGTAGCGGATGGTATATCCTAGGGCATGAAGTTAGTGCCTTCGAAGCCGAGTTTTCCCAGTACGTCGGCGCCAAACACTGCATCGGAGTGGCTAATGGCCTGGATGCTTTAATTCTTTCTATTGAAGCCCTAGATCTACCCGCCTGCAGTGACATTCTCGTTGCTTCCAATACTTACATCGCCACCATTCTTGCCATCGTACGTGCAGGCCATAACCCTGTGCTTGTCGAACCGGATATCGAAACCTTTAATATTGATCCTGCCAATCTAGCCGGAGCAATAACTTCAAAGACTCGTGCCATTTGCGTGACCCATCTGTTTGGCAAAAGCTGCCGTATGGATGCCATCTGCACTTTTGCAAAGAACCATGGACTAAGAATCATTGAAGACTGTGCACAGTCGCATGGCGCTAAACTTGCCGGAAAGATGACTGGGACATTTGGAGATGCCGGCTGTTTCAGCTTTTACCCAACCAAAAACTTAGGGGCGATTGGTGATGCCGGAGCAGTAGTCACCAATGATGATGCGCTGGCGGACCGTCTACGCCATACGCGAAACTATGGTTCAAAACAGAAATATGTCAATGAATATGTAGGTGTTAATTCACGCTTGGACGAATTGCAGGCCGCATTATTGCGAATAAAGTTGCGACATCTTGACGAAATGACTCAGCATAAACGTGCATTGGCTAATATATATTTCAATAATCTACCTGCTTGGCTAACACTACCGTATCAATGCGATGAAGAATACGACGTATTTCATATTTTCGCCATTCGTTATTTTCATCGTGATGAATTACGTGAATGGCTTTTAAAAAATGATGTTAAAACCGAAATACATTACCCCATTCCGCCACACTTTCAAAATGCAATGCATGACATATTATGTGGAAAGTGGCCTATCTCTGAAGAACTGCATGCAACAGAATTAAGTTTACCAATTTCTATTGGACATACAACAAATGTTATTCAACAAATTTGTGATATAATAAATAAATTTCAGGTGAAATGATATGCTTAAAAACTCAACTATTTTAGTGACAGGTGGTACAGGTTCCTTTGGTAATACTTTTGTCCCCCTTACCTTGTCAAAATTTAATCCTAAAAAAATTATCATATACTCCAGAGATGAGATGAAGCAGTGGGAAATGGCTAAAAACTATAAAGAAGACCCACGAGTACGTTTTTTTATAGGTGATATTCGTGATCGTGAACGCTTGTATCGTGCGCTTGATGGCGTTGACTATGTTGTTCATGCGGCTGCAACAAAAATTGTTCCAACGGCAGAATATAACCCTTTTGAGTGTGTCAAAACAAATATCAACGGTGCTATGAATCTGATCGATGCATGCATCGATCAAGGTGTTAAAAGGGTTGTTGCCCTTTCCACAGACAAAGCTAGCAGTCCAGTCAATCTTTATGGTGCGACCAAACTTGCTTCGGATAAACTGTTTATTGCTGGCAACTCATATTCCGGATCTTATAAAACTCGTTTTGCCGTTGTACGCTATGGAAATGTAATGGGCTCTCGTGGTTCAGTAATTCCATTTTTTATGTCAATTAGAAATACAGGGGTTTTGCCGATCACGGATACTCGTATGACGCGTTTCATGATTTCTCTTGAACAAGGTGTTGAGCTTGTCTGGTATGCTTTTGAAGACATGGTTGGCGGTGAAATATATGTCAAAAAGATTCCTTCAATGTATGTGACCGACATTGCCAAGGCTGTGTCACCAGTGGCGGAACAGAAGGTCATAGGCATTCGGCCGGGCGAGAAGCTTCATGAACAAATGATAGGGCAAGATGATGCTTTTTATACTTATGAATATGACAAACACTTTAAGATTCTTCCAGCTATCCACAACTGGAGCTCAGATGAGTCTCGTATCGGAGATGGCAAGAAAGTACCTGAAGGGTTTTCTTACTCCAGTGATAATAACACTGAATGGATGAGTTGCGAAGAATTGGGTACGTGGATAAACGTCCATATTAATAAGATTGGGAAAATATAAAACAGATGGCACAAACAGTGATTCCTTATGGTCGGCAAGAAGTTATACAGGCGGATATTGACGCTGTCATAGAAGTATTGCACTCAGACTTTTTGACGCAAGGACCACAGGTTCCAAAATTTGAAGAAATAGTTGCTGGATATTGTGGCGCCAGTCATGCTGTTGCCGTAAACAGTGCGACATCTGCGTTACATATTGCATGTATTGCACTAGGGCTAGGACCAGGTGACTGGTTATGGACATCCCCAATTACGTTTGTGGCATCAGCCAATTGTGCTCGTTATTGTGGTGCGCAGGTAGACTTTGTTGATATAGATCCACTCACATTTAATATAAACGTTGCGGCTTTGGCCGCCAAACTTGCCCAAGCAGCCAAGAATGGACGTCTGCCAAAGGTGTTGGTTCCAGTGCATATGGCGGGACAATCCTGCCATATGAGGGAAATTTATGAGCTGAGTAGGCAATATGGATTCCGCATTATTGAGGATGCTTCTCATGCTATCGGCGGTAAATATCTTGGTGAACCGGTTGGGAACTGCCGATTTTCCGATATCACGGTTTTCAGTTTTCATCCGGTAAAAATTATTACAACGGCTGAAGGGGGGATGGCTGTTACCAATGATCCGCTGCTTGCCAAGCGGATGGGCTTATTGCGCAGTCATGGGATTACAAGAGATCCTACAGAAATGACACATGCTTCAGATGGAGCTTGGTACTATCAACAGATTGACCTGGGATTCAACTATCGCATGACCGAACTACATGCAGCCCTTGGTGTCAGCCAGATGAAACGTGTGGATCAGTATGTAGCTCGTAGGCATGAACTGGCTTGTCGGTATGATCAATTACTTGCAGATTTGCCTTTAATAATTCCTTTTCGAGCTGATTGCAGTTATTCGGCATTTCATCTTTACATCATTCGGATAAATGGGGAATCTGGAACAAATCGGAATGTTGTATTTGATTTCTTACGTTCTCAAGGGATTGGGGTGAATGTACACTATATTCCTGTGCATACTCAGCCCTACTATTCTTCTTTAGGGAAACAGGTAGGTTATGGGAGGGTGAGTTTTCCACAGGCCAATGCCTACTATTATGAGACCATAAGTTTGCCATTATATGCCACGTTGACAGAGCTACAGCAAGATACTGTAGTGGAGGCGCTCCGAAAGGCATTATCTTGAGAGTTGCTGTCATCCCTGCACGCGGTGGAAGCAAGCGTATTCCTCGCAAGAATATCCGTAATTTTTGCGGTAAACCCATGATCGCTTGGTCCATTGAAGCTGCTCTAGAATCCGGCTACATTGATCGAATTGTAGTATCTACAGATGACCAGGAAATTGCCGAGGTTGCTTGCAAATTTGGTGCAGATGTGCCGTTTATGCGTCCTGCAAGTTTGGCTGATGATTATGTGGGCACTACCGCGGTAGTGCAGCATGCGCTACAATGGCTAATTAATGATGGTGTGGACGTGGCGGAAACTTGTTGCCTTTATGCTACTGCGCCATTTGTTTCTGGTGGGGATATCCGTCGTGGGCTGGATATACTGAATCAGACAGGAGCCGCGTATGCTTTTTCTGTAACCACTTATTCCTTCCCAATTCAGCGGGCTTTAAAACTTACCGGTGGAGGGCGGATTGCGATGTTCTATCCCGAGCATGCAGAAACACGTTCTCAGGATCTTGAAGAGGCTTATCACGATGCCGGGCAGTTTTACTGGGGGACTCGCGAGGCATGGTTGTCAATGAAGGCAATCTATGCAGATCATTCTGTTCCTGTGATATTGCCTCGTTATCGAGTGCAAGATATTGATACGCCAGATGACTGGGAGCGGGCTGTTTGGATGTTTAAATCGATGTATTTGAACGGCAAGGAGTAGTGGGGCATATGGAGAAGGGGCAGGTGCTTTTTCGTGTTGATGCGTCTCAGAACATTGGTTCTGGCCATATAATGCGATGTCTGACCCTTGCAGACGCTTTGCGTGAAAATGGTGTTACGTGTCGTTTTATCTGTCGACCACACCTAGGAAACCTTATTCTTTTTGTGAAGCAGCGTGGCTATGAAGTACTGACATTACCTGATGCGACAATGTCACCAGTTATTGATGCTCAAGTTGGTATATACGCTGGATGGCTAGGTTCCGTGTGGGATGAAGATGCTGCTCAGACTCAGGCTCTTATCGCTACCAGCGGAATGCCTGAATGGCTGATCATTGATCACTATGCAATCGATGAAAGATGGGAAAGAGCAATCCGTCAAAACTGTGGTCATATTCTTGTAATTGATGACCTCGCAAACCGTCGTCACGATGCAGATATCCTGCTTGATCAGACATTGGGGCGAAAATCGGATGAATATAAGGAACTGGTGAGTAGTAACTGTGAGCTGCGGTGCGGTATTGAACATGTGCTTTTACGGCCTGAATTCGAACATTGGCGTCCACAGAGCTTATCTCGTCGGACATCCCCCTGTCTTAAAAGGATACTTGTCAGCCTGGGAGGGGTGGATAAGGATAACTTAAGTCGCGAAGTTCTTCTAGCACTTGAGCAGTGTGGGCTACCCCCGGAAATGGAAATCTGCATTGTTCTGGGGGAGGGGGCTCCCTGGATAGCTGAAATGCGTGATCTGGTGAATTGCCTACATTCAAAAATTGAGATGAAGGTTGCTGTAAACAATATGGCGGAACTGATGTCCTGGTGCGATCTAGCTATTGGAGCCGCAGGCACAGCAACTTGGGAACGCTGTTGCCTAGGGGTACCGACTATTATGCTCGTGCTTGCAGACAATCAGAGGGAAATTGCAAATCGTCTTTCGATTACGGGTGCTGTAAAACTACTAAAGCCTGACCATCGATTCAAGAGTGAGCTTGCCCGGGAAATACAATATTTTTGTACGGCCCTGGATCGCTTGTTGTTGATGTCGAAGCAAGCTGCTGCGTTGGTTCCTTGCAGTGGTGCAAGTCGCCTTGCCAGATACATGGCCGAAGTTACTCTATGACAGACATTTCAAAACCAGTTGCAATTCTAAGACCTATGACTGAGGCTGATTTAGGTCTGGTATTTGGGTGGAGAAATCATCCGGACATCCGCCGGCACATGTATAACCAGAAGGAGATTACGTTTGCTGATCACTCTCGCTGGTTTAAGACTGTATCAATCGAGCTTAACAGGCACTTATTGATTCTTGACGTTGACTCTGTCTCCATCGGATATGTAAATTTTAACTGTGATGATACTGGAGAAGCGATCTGGGGGTTCTACATGGCTCCGGATGCACCCAAGGGGACTGGGATGTTACTGGGTAAGGCAGCTACCAACTATGCATTCTGTGTGTTGAAGCTAAAACGAATTTGGGGAGAAGTGTTGCCAGGGAATTTATCATCACAGAATTTTCATCTGCGCCAAGGATTTGTACTAGAGTCAATATTGCCTGAAAAAACCATAGCTAATCTGACAATAGGCAATGTCCATAGATATTTGTTAACAAGAGAGGCTTGGCTGCTTCATAAAGAACATGAGAATGAAAAAAATGGATGATATTAATATTGACGGGCGAAAAGTTGGTCTGTTGCATACACCATACGTAATCGCCGAGCTATCTGCCAATCATAATGGTAGAATTGAGACAGCTTTAGAGCTTATCAATAAGGCAAAACAGGCAGGTGCTGATGCTATAAAACTTCAAACCTATCGTCCAGACACTATTACTTTAAATGTCGATCGACCGGAGTTCCAAATTACTGGTGGTCTGTGGGATGGTAGAACGCTATACGAACTTTACGAAGAGGCGCATACACCATGGGATTGGCATAAAATACTTTTTGACTATGCCAAACAGGTTGGCATTACTATCTTTAGTTCCCCGTTCGACTACACAGCAGTCGACTTGCTGGAGTCCCTTGGGGCTCCTGCCTACAAGATTGCGTCATTTGAAGCCGTTGACCTGCCACTAATTCGCTATGTGGCGAGCACGGGTAAGCCCATGATCATATCCACAGGGATGTCTGGAAAAACTGAAATACAAGAGGCTGTGGATGCAGCCCTCAGCGCAGGGTGTCAGCAGTTGGCGCTATTGCATTGTGTCAGCGGATATCCTGCATTAAGCGAAGAATATAATCTACGCACAATTCCCGACATGCAGTCGCGATATGGGGTGCAGGTTGGACTGTCTGATCATACAACTGACAATATAACAGCTATTACCAGTGTTGCTATGGGGGCCAGCATCATAGAAAAACATTTCACGCTTGACCGAAATGGAGGGGGGCCTGACGATAGCTTCTCACTTGAACCGGCTGAACTTGCTGAACTATGTCGCAGTGTGAAGATCGCCTGGAAGGCGCTGGGTACGGTTAACTACGAATGCACTGCCAGTGAACGCTCAAATGTCCTGTTTCGCCGTTCGCTATATTTTGTCAAGTCGCTTGTTCCGGGGGAGGTTATCACTGAAGACTCTATCAAAAGTGTCCGGCCAGGATATGGCCTTGCTCCTAAATATCTGCCAGAGGTGATCGGACGCCGTGTCAAGGTAATGGTGGAGTATGGCGACCCTGTTACCTTGGATAGTCTAGACTGAGAAATACCAATTATTATGCAAACAGAGGACTGCTGAAACTATGCGATATTGCAAGCGTTGCGTTATGCCGGATACACGGCCAGAGATTGTATTCAATGAAGAAGGTATCTGCGATGCCTGTTTATCTGCGGAGCGTAAGCAGGCTGGAATTGACTGGGACGAGAGAGACCAACAGTTCCGTGAGATTCTGGATCGCTATCGTTCCAAGGATGGCACTAAGTGGGATTGTATAATTCCAGTGAGTGGTGGCAAGGATAGTTGCTACCAAGCCTATACAATGAAGCATGAGTATGGGATGACACCACTGTGTGTTAATTTTATACCATGCGAAATGACTGAAGTTGGGAACAAGAACCTCGAGTTTCTACGGAACCTCGGATTTGATCTGATACAGGTAGGTGCAAACCGAAAAGTATATCGTGAGATGTCCAAAATCGGGTTCCACAAGCTAGGCGATTGTTGTTGGCCTGAACACATTGGTATTTTTACTGCTCCTGTTCAGATTGCTGTCCAGTTCAATATACCTTTGATTATTTGGGGCGAGAATTCACAGCTTGAATATGGGGGACCAGCCCATGCTAGAGAGTCACAGATATTAAATAGACGCTGGCTTGAGGAATACCAGATGTTAGGATATCGAATCTCTGATTTGGTGCATGATGGTTTTGATATGCGAGATCTTAAGGTTTGGCAATATCCAAGTGATGATGACCTGTATCGGGTAGGCGTTACGGGGTTGTTTCTAGGTTATTTTACCAAGTGGGATGGACGCCGCAACATGGAGTTCATGACCAAATTGGGATGGAATCATAATCCGGATGGCCCGGTTGAAGGTACTTATACTGATTATGAAAATCTGGATTGTAAATGGGTAGGCGGTTTACACGACTATCTCAAGTTTGTTAAATATGGTTATGGTCGCGCTACCGACAACGCCTGCATCGACATTCGTTTTGGTCGCATAACTCGTGAAGAGGGATTTAGGCTAGCCAAGAAATGGGAAGGCAAAATCCCACACAAATATCTTCCTGATTATCTAAATTTCATTGGGTGTACCATGGAAGAATTTATTGAAACGGTTAACCGGTTCACAAACCCTTATATTTTTAGGCGAGACGAAGAGGGCAATTTTATCAGAAATGAGGGTGGGGACCTGATCAAGCTTGACTATGGATTTGATGAGTGAATAGAGAAATAACTATTATTGATATTGGTATTGGCAACACGGCCAGTATTACTAAGGCTATCAAGAAGGCTGGTGGATTGCCAAGTCTGACAAGTAACCCAAAAAGTATATTGGCCGCCTCCAAACTGGTCCTTCCCGGTGTTGGTGCCTTTGGGGCAGGGGTTTCTGCGTTACAGGCCTATGGTCTTTTTGACCCGATTCGTGAAGCTGTATTGGATAAAAATATCCCTATCTTGGGAGTCTGCATGGGAATGCAGCTTTTTGCACAGAGGGGTTTTGAAAATGGCGATTTTCCTGGACTCGGGCTGTTACAAGGTGAGGTGCGCCAGTTGGATCTTGCAAAATGTAAGATTCTACCTCACATGGGATGGAACAATCTTGAGACAATTGAAGGAATGCGCCTTTTTGAAGGGCTACCACAATCACCGGACTTCTATTTTGTTCACAGTTTTCACATGACTAACCTTTCTCAGGACGTCCAGGTAAGCTATTGCATGTATGCCGATGAACTGGTTACCGCAGCAGTTCAACTTGGGAATATTTATGGTACACAATTCCATCCAGAAAAGAGTTTGACTAATGGAATTCATGTGCTTAGAAAGTTTATAGAAAATGCTTAAACATCGCATTCTACCTCTAGTTTTGCTTACAGGATACAATGTCGTAAAGAGTATCAAGTTCAGCACTTATCGTACGCTGGGAAACCCTATAACAATCTGTCGTATATATGAAAGCCGTGGAGTTGATGAGCTAGTTCTACTTGATATCAGAGCAACTGTAGAGCAACGAGGTCCAAATCTAGATATTATCCGAGATATATCTGGCGAATGTTTCATGCCTCTTACCATTGGTGGTGGAATTTCTGAAATAGAACAAGTCCGTAAGGTTCTGCGTTCCGGTGCAGATAAGGTGGCTGTTAATAGTTCCGCAGTAGGAAATCCGCAATTTGTGGCTGATATAGCTAGTGAATTTGGCTCCCAATGTTGTGTTGTGTCTATAGATGTAAAGCAAAAGATCGACGGTAGTTACGAGGTTTATACTCACGGAGGCAAACAACCTTCAGGTAAATCTCCTGTCGACTGGGCGCGGGAAGTTGAGGATTTGGGGGCTGGCGAGATACTGCTTAATAGCATAGACTTGGATGGAACTATGCAGGGATATGATATTGATTTAGTTAAACCTATAGCTGAAGCGGTTTCTATTCCAGTAATTGCTGCTGGTGGTGCTGGCACGCCTGAACATTTTTATCAGGTCTTTCATGATACTAAAATATCGGCGGCGGCCGGTGCTAGTATTTTTCACTTCACTAGCTTTACGCCTATGGAGGTTAAACAGAAGTTGACTTCGAATGGGGTTGCTATTCGAATATGACAGTGTTTATGCTGCTTCGCAAAAAAGGCCCATGTTGTTTTATCATTTGAACATGTATGGGGAGCAGGAGTATATTAATGAAAAAAGTAGCAATTCTCCAATCAAATTACATCCCCTGGAAGGGATATTTTGATATGATCGCCGCAGTGGATGAATTTATCCTCTATGACGACATGCAGTATACCAGGCGTGACTGGCGCAATCGTAATCAGATAAAGACCCCTCAGGGAGTTCAGTGGTTGACGGTACCGGTAAAGGTTAAAGGAAAATTTGAACAAAAGATCAGAGAAACAGAGATAGATGGAAGTGATTGGGCACAAAGCCACTGGAAATCCTTTTGCCAACATTATAAGCGTGCACCGCATTTCTCCGAGATTGCCTCTTGGCTTGAACCTCTGTATCAGCGTACGGACTATACACATATTTCACAATTGAATCTCTGCTTTATTGAGGCGATTTGCAACTATCTTGGTATTACAACAAAAATCAGCAACTCTTGGGAATACACATTGCTCGATGGCAAAACTGAACGTCTCGCCGATCTTTGCGCACAGGCTGGCGGTACTGAGTATATCTCAGGCCCTGCTGCCAAAGACTATATTGATGAAAAGGTCTTTGCAGATATGGGGATTAAGCTTACCTGGTTCGATTATGCGGGCTACCCAGAATATTCACAGCTTTGGGGTGAGTTTACCCATGGTGTCACTATTCTTGACCTCCTATTTAATTGTGGTAAGGATGCGTGTCATTATATGAGGTACGTTAAATGAAGCTTTCTATTGTTGCGACTCTTTACCGTTCCTCACCATACTTACAGGAGTTTTATGAGCGCTGCAGCGAAACAGCAAAGAAACTGATTGGAGAAGATTATCAAATCATCCTGGTGAATGACGGTTCTCCAGATGACAGCTTAGATCGCTCCGTTAAGCTGTGTGAGCAGGATAGCCATATCAAGGTTGTTGATCTATCCCGCAACTTCGGCCATCACAAAGCAATGATGACAGGGCTGCAGTATGCTGATGGTGAACTGGTCTTTTTGATAGACAGCGACTTGGAAGAAGAACCTGAATGGCTCTTGAGTTTTGCCAAAGCATTGGTAGCTGAACAGTGCGATGTTGTTTTCGGGGTGCAACAACGGCGGAAGGGCAAGGGGTTCGAGCGCCTTACCGGGCAATGGTTTTGGCGGTTATTTAACTTAATGACAGGCCTGCAACTTCCAGAAAACATTACCACTGCCAGATTGATGTCGCGTCGCTACGTAGATGCCTTGCTGATCCATAGAGAACGCGAAGTATTCATAGCGGGGCTCTGGCACATTACGGGGTTCAAGCAAGTCCCTCAAACAATCCAAAAAAACAGCATTGGTGCAACCACATACACGTTGCGGCGAAAGATCTCATTGTTTGTCAATTCCATAACATCTTTTAGTAATGCACCATTGATCAGCATTTTTTATCTCGGTTTGGTTATCTCGCTCGTAGCGGTTGCTTATATTGGTTACATTTTCTTTAACTGGTTGTTCGTATCGAAGCCATTAAGCGGGTGGACCTCTATGATGGCGTCAATATGGCTGCTTGGTGGGTTGATAATGTCCTCAATCGGTGTTGTTGGGATATATATGTCAAAAATATTTTCTGAGACAAAACAACGTCCATATACGATTGTTCGACAGGTATTTGGAGGTCGCCAATAATGCTTAGAATTGTATTCTTGTGCTCTGGCGGGGGCGGCAACCTTCGGTTTATCGTGGAAGCTATACGCCTTGGGTTACTAACGGATGCTGAGCTATCCGGTGTAATTACAGACCGTGAGTGTCCTGCTAGCCTGTTCGCAAGGCAAAATAATATCCCTGTCTCAGAGTGTGATTTTTCCCAAAAAAATCAGCCTGATGTGATGAATAGGTTAATTGATCTGGATCCGGGAATCGTTGTTTCAAATGTTCATAAAATTCTCATGCCGGTCGTAGTTGACTCATTCCGCAGTAAATTAGTCAATCTTCACTATTCGCTTCTGCCTGCATTTGGTGGAGTGATTGGCCCCAAAGCGCTTAGCCAAGCTCTCGATTACGGCGTTCAACTTGTCGGAACGACGGTGCATTTAGTTGATGATCTTGTAGATGCAGGCTCTCCGGTGGTTCAGGCAGCCATTCCCGTTATCCAGGGGGATGAGGCGACGGTCTTGATGGATATTGTGTTCCGGGTGGGCTGCATATCCTTACTAACAGGGATGCAGTTGATCAGAGTTGATAGGCGCGCTACGTTGAACGGGCTGCGTTCGCTTATGGAAGTATCGGGCCGTTCCGTGTTGTTCAATCCGTCGGTGGCATCTTTTCCAGAATTCCAAGACGAGTCTTTCTGGAGTCGTTTGAAATGAGAAACTATTTGATGATTCTGCCGATGGCTCTTCTTGTTACTTACAGCCAACTCATCGTGAAGTGGCGAACGATCGTTGGTGAACAGTTGCCAAGTGCGAGTTTCTTACAACACCTAATAAAATTTCTCTCCGATCCGGTAATTGTCTCAGCATACGCCGCTGCGCTAATAGCCTCCTTTGCTTGGCTGTATGTGTTGACAAAACTGCCTTTAACCGTTGCTTTCCCCGTTTATATCGGGTTTACCTTTGCTATGGTTTTGCTCGGCGGATGGTTTTTTCTGTCTGAAACGCTAACTGCCACAAAACTTATTGCTGTCTTGTTGATATTTAGTGGCATTGTTCTTGGAGTAATTGCTGATGCATGACTCGGGACATGCATCGGCAATTGAGCGATGGTTAGTCGAGGTGCGTTCACAATTCGTCAACGTTGCCCCTGAATTATTGCCTTTATTTGACACTTACGCGTCAGAAGCGCTATTTGGTCGGCGTTATATCGATTCTGACCTAGGGAGGTTACGCCCGGGTGCCAAGGTGCTTGAGGTTGGTGCTGGTTCGTTGTTGCTTAGTTGCCAGTTGATGAGAGAGGGGTTTGACGTCACGGCACTTGAGCCGACCGGGGAGGGTTTTTCTCATTTTGACCAGATGACTCAGATTGTTCTGGACAAAGCCCGTTCCCATGGGTGCTGCCCCACGATTCTTGACCTGCCTGCTGAACGTCTCGCTGCGGTCAACTGCTTTGACTATGCGTTTTCGGTCAATGTGATGGAGCATGTGGATGACGTTGCGCGGGTCTTGGAGACTGTGGGAAAGAGTCTCACGGTCGGAGCATGCTATCGTTTTACCTGTCCGAATTACCTTTTCCCATACGAGCCACACTTCAACATCCCTACCTTTTTTTCCAAACAGCTTACGGAAAGACTCCTAGGGTGGAAAATATTCGAGAGCCAAAGAGTGCCCGACCCCTCTGGAACCTGGAAATCTCTGAACTGGATCAATATCCTTAAGGTCGAAATGTGTGTTCGACGGTTATCTGGTTTCAGGGTGACTTTCAATCGCTCCATGTTGGTGTCTACGCTTGAGCGCATTGTCTCCGATCCAGAATTCGCAGCACGGCGCTCCCCAAGTATGAGAAGTTTTCTTTCGGGTCTGGTTCATTTGCGAATGCATTACCTCTTAGGGAGCGTGCCGGCACTATTACAGCCCATCATCGATTGCAGCATGCAAAAAATCCCTGATGTGGAGATCTGACTACCAATGGTGTTAGAGTCGTTCTATCGCATCCACGAGTCTATTCTTCGTTTCAGCCGCTGATGGGGGCGCATAAATTCAGGACAAACTTTGTCTTGCAGTTCGTTCGTCCGCTCCATAGAATGGCAATTCTCGATATTGGTTGTGGCCCAGCAGATATCCTGGCATATCTGCCCGATGTTAAATACTGGGGATTTGATATCAGCGAGGCGTACATCGAAAGAGCTGAAAATACTTTCGGAACGCGGGGACATTTTCATTGCAAACAACTTCAGGTCGATGATCTCGACGGATTGCCCAAGTTTGATGTGGCATTAGCGATCGGCTTATTGCACCACCTCGACGATCAGGTCGCCTTGAATGTATTGCATTTGGCTCATCAGACTTTGAAACCGGGAGGCCGTTTGCTGACTGTTGATCCCTGCTTAGATCCCTCATGGATTCCTGTCGCACGTTTTCTGGTCCGGCACTACTGCGGACAGAATGTGCGGGACAAGGGAGGGTACGAGGCGCTCGCACTCAAAGTGTTCAAGGCTCCAAAAGCAGCGGTGAGCCATCAGGCGTGGATTCCTTACACGCATTGTATTATGGAGTGCCAGAAGTGACTCAATCAGCAATTCTTCACGTGGAGGCTGGAAGTGAATAGTGATTGGATTCCGTTCAACAAACCTTTCATGACAGGAAAAGAACTTTGGTACATTAGCCTGGCGCATCATAACATGCAGCTTTCTGGTGACGGCCCGTTTACTAAGAAATGCCATGAGTGGCTTGAGCAACAAACGGGATGCAAAAAAGCTCTCTTAACTCACTCATGCACGGCTGCACTGGAGATGGCTGCAATTTTAGCTGACATACAACCAGGTGATGAAGTTATTATGCCTTCATACACTTTTGTATCTACTGCAAACGCTTTTGTTTTGCGTGGTGCTGTGCCTGTTTTTGTGGATATACGACAAGACACATTAACAGACCTTTGAAAAACTGCTGAATTTTGTCCCCATCTTCCCGCTCGCTGT
>CAXYUZ010000037.1:0-29899 GCA_964292275.1 uncultured Desulfuromonadaceae bacterium | reverse complement strand
GCCAAATATTTTGTTGACAATACTGGTGGGTTACCGTATGGATTTTTTTGCGAATTGAATGGAGGGGGAGGCTGAAATGCGTTTGACAACCAAGAGTCGTTACGGGCTGAGAGCCCTTTTTGATATTGCCTATAATTGCGGTAACCAGCCGGCACAGATTCAGGATATTTCACGGCGTCAGGGGATCTCACCGCGCTATCTGGAGCAGATTTTTCAAACCCTGAAAAAGGCGGGCATCCTGACCAGTAAACGTGGCCCGCAAGGTGGCTATTGCCTGGCGCGAACCGCTGACAAGATCACCGTACTCGATATCCTCAATGCCACTGAACAGGATGTCTTGCTGGTTGACTGCGTCGGGTCGGCAAAGAAGACCCCCAAGCGTCAGGCCGATTGCCCGTTTGAGGGACAGTGTGTGACCCAGTCAATCTGGGAGGACGCCAATGAATTGCTCAATAATCTCTTTGCCGGGATTACGCTGCAGAACCTGTGCGAACGGGGGCATAACCTCGGTATCAAGAAGGAACAGGATCACCGCTTCATGTACTATATCTGAGCCAATCTCGGATCAAGGCGCCAGCATTGCCGGCGCCCCTTGGTCTTCTGATTTAGCTATTTATGGTCTGATCTTTGATTTGAAGCGGAAAGGGTGTTTACAGATCGAGGATCATGGCGTTTTCATCGCAGTCCGGGAATTTGACACATTTGATGCAGTCTCCCCAAACCTTGTGCGGCAGCTCTGATTTGTCCACCAGGCGGAAGCCGAGCTTGCCGAAGAATTCCGGTTTGTAGGTCAGGCAGAAAAGCCGCTTCAGTCCCAGTTCCCTGGCCTCATCAATGCAGGTCTGCACCAGTTGGGTCCCGATTCCACGACGTCCGACATCTTCAACCACCGCCACCGAGCGCACCTCGGCCAGGTCCTCCCAGACGATATGCAGGGCGGTGGTTCCCAGAAGCTTTCCATCCTCCACAAAAACGTAAAAGTCGCGTAAGGCCTCATAGAGTTCGGAGAGAGAGCGGGAGAGCATATCACCCCTGCTGGCGAACTCGGTCAGCAGTTTCTGGATTTCCTTTACATCATTGATTTGTGCCTTGCGGATCATGCCGTTGTCCCCCTTTTAACAAATTCCTACGTTGACGACCGTTGGTGCCAGGGCCGTGACCAGATCCGCCGGCTTGATTCCCACCAGATAGCCACGCTTTCCGCCGTTGATGTAGATTTTCTCCAGGCTAAGGATACCCTCTTCAATGTAAACCGGCATCTTGCTGCGTGTGCCGAACGGTGAGGTTCCGCCAACCAGATAACCGGAATGTTTTGCCGCTGTCTCCGGCGTGCAGGGGGTGATCTGTTTTACCCCGATTACGCGGGCCAGCTCCTTGGCGGAAACCTGCATGTCGCCGTGCATGAGTATGATCAGCGGCTTGCGCTGCTCGTCTTCCATGATCAGGGTCTTGATGACACTATGTTCATCAACGCCCAGTTCCCGTGCGGAAACAGCAGTACCACCTCTGTCCTCGTAGGCATAGAGGTGGTCTGTGAATGGTATCTTCAAGCTGCGCAATTCTCTGATTGCTGCTGTGACGGGTGTCTTTTCCTTTGCCACGTTTAAGCCCTGCCTGGTTCTGGTTGGATGCTATTTTGAAAGCAGTTCGTTGACCTTTGCCATGACGGCAAAGGCGTCGGCAACGTAGAGGACGTCTGCCTTGCCCTGTGCCCAGCCGCAGTTGGCATCCGAGTTGATTGCCCGCCGTTCGTTGATGAAACGCCAGCCGACGGTGTGGGGCTCCTCGCCATGGCAGCAGGTTGCCAGTCCTTTGGGATGGCGCGGTGTTGTGCCTGTCTGGCCGACCTGATTGAGATGGCTCATGAATGACAGTACGGCATCCCCTTCACCGGACTGATCAACCAGTGATTTGGTGCTGCCGAGCGATGCGTTGCAGTTAGCCAGAAAGCCAAGGATATTCTCTTCGGCCTCTTTGAGGTGCAGTTGGCCATCGGCCTGTTTTTTTGACCAGCCGGCACCGGCAACAAAGAGTACGTCCGCATCCGGTCGAATGGTTCGCGTGTTGCTTGATGGGGCTTGGACTCCGATAACCTTGGTGCGGAGCATTTTAT
The DNA here is from genome assembly GCA_964292275.1 of uncultured Desulfuromonadaceae bacterium. Lineage (GTDB taxonomy): Bacteria > Desulfobacterota > Desulfuromonadia > Geobacterales > Pseudopelobacteraceae > CAXYUZ01. The sequence goes on along the minus strand of CAXYUZ010000037.1, from coordinate 27,786 downwards.
CGTCTGCCGTAATGGCTACTGTTTCCGGTGTGCAGGCGGCTGGCTGGCCATTCCAGGCCGGAAAGACGCCGCTGTCGATCAGCAGGAACCATGGGCGCTGGCTGCGGGTCAGACTGGCCACCATGCGCTGACGGTAATACCAGCGTTGCACGGCGAGTTGTCCGTTGGAGAAATCCAGTCCGCTGACATGGCTCTCAATCCGCCCCTTGAGACGTTGGACCACGCCCGGTACGGCGCGTGAAAAACGGGTCGTGGCCGGTGCAATTACCACGGTTGCCTCGCTGGCCTTGGCAATTGCCTCGATTGCAGCTGCATCGGTGGAATAGCGTGAGACGGAAAATTCATCTCCCGGAACGGAGAGTACCCGGCTTGGGCTGCAGCCGTTAATGCTATCGAAAATCCCGGCAGCAGCATTGCCAATCAGTCCGATGGTCAGAGTAGCGCCGCTGATCTTTGCGGCCAGATCGACTGCTGCCTGAAGTGATTCCAAGGCTGCCACCGGCAGAGTGCCGTCAGGCTGGGTATGTGAAATAAAGAGTATCTTTTCCATGATGATAATCCTCCCTGGCTTATAAGGCATTGAACGGGGCATTCCCGCCCAAAGGATAGTTTCTAATTATTCTGTTTCCAAATCAGGGCACAAGTCTTGCTGGCCTGTTTCAGGCTCATCAAGCAGCTGCCTTGAGCCGCGCCATCCGGGCTTTTCTCCGGTTTGAAACAGGGGTCAGGCTTTCAGCCAGGCCACGATCTCTTCTGCGATCTGGTCAGGGGAAAGATCCTTTTCTATTCTGGTTTCACGGCGCTGGCTGGGGAGCTCAACGGAAAGGTAGTTAACCCCCTCGGCGGCAACTGTTACGGGTTTGGCCTTTTGCAGGGCCGGCATGACGGTGCGCATGTTGACCATGCCGATCTGCGGGTTGTTAGGCGGTTCGGGGAGGTTGCCGGTTGCCCAGGCAACAACGGCTGGTGCTGAGGCACAGGTTGAAACCTGATACTGCCCCCCTTCGCTTCGTTCCAGAAGCTTGAATGAGCCATCCGGCTGGATGGTCAGTTCGTCAACCGCAAGAAATTGGTCCGTGATGCCGAGCTGTTCGCCAACCATCTGCATGGTTACGCCGGCGTCGCGCGAGGCGGAGGCGCAGCCGCCGAAGAGCAGCAGGCGCGAACGGTCCAGTCCGGCAATTGATTCAATGCCGTTGGCCAGCAGTGCGGCAACCTCGCACGGGTCGGTAAAGCCGCTTGCCGAGCCATCCAACACAACCAGTTCAAAGGCCACCTTCTGGGCAATTGACATCATCAGTTGTTGCAGTTTGGCCTTTGGTCCCAGGCTGACAAGCCAGACCTTGCTGCCGGGGTTATTCTTGGCGAGGTTGGCGGCCTCGTAGAGTGCGTGTCCGGCCCAGGGGTCGAGTACGGCCGGAAGCATCATTTCATTCTTGAGTGCCGGTCCGGTTGGCGTTTCTATTGGTGCCAGTGTCTGCAGAGGGTCCGGGACAATGCTCCCGCAGACAACGATGTGAAATCCTTCGCTCATCTGATTATCTCCTTGAAATGGTTAGTATTATATTGTGATTCAGTCGGGCTGGTCTCAATTTTCGGCTGAGTGGAGTCCGCCGGATCCGGCCCTGAAATCGATATTGCACTGATTGCCACCTGTATTGAGTGGTTTTGAACAGTTCCAGAGGCAGGCGCCGCAGTGGACGCATTTTTCCCTGTCAAACAGCGGGGCGCGTCCAGCTTCGGATGGTGATAATGCCTGGCCAGAGCAGACCTCTACGCAAAGTTGGGGGGCGCATTTTTCGCAGAGCGCCGGATCAATATTGACGACATGATCGGCAAAACCGGCTGTCGCCTGGACCTTGCCCCCCATCAGCAGCGCATCCTGCTGTGAGACCAGCAGTGTGCCATCCAACGGTATCTGCGGCCAGCCGAAGTGATCCATGATCGTATCGCTAAGCGGGGTCTGTTTGGCGATGGAGTCGGTCTGGAGCTCTTTTAAACGGTCGGCCGGAATCCGTCCCTGGCAGTATTCCTCGAGTGTGGGAATCCGTTCGTAGGTTCGTTTGATCTCGCCACCCAGGTTGATCGCCCCATTGGTCATCCCGGTCAGTCCCATGCCGATCAGGCCGGTCAGGACACCCTTTTGGAATCCGTCGCGGGCCTGCTTGCCCTGGTTGGCCTCTTTTTCAAGCCAGCTGTTGCGGCGGCGGGTGGTGTAGGCCTGCTCAAGGTTCTCACGGGTAAACGGCCTGTCGTTCTTAAGCAGTTCGATGACACCCTCGGCCAGTTGAACACCGGTTGCCCAGGCCTCGTCAAATCCGGAGCCGGTCAGGACATTGGTGCTGCCGGAGCCTTCTCCGATGCGTGCGTAGCCATCACCGGTCAGGAACGGTTCGCCGCGCTTGCCCGATTCACCCAGGGTCTTGGCACCCCAGGAGCGGAGTGTGCCCCCTTCCAGGTGTGGCCAGATGGCCGGGTGGGTCATCCAGTGCTGGAGGTAACGGTAGCTTGTGCGGACAGGGCTGTCGAACCATGAGGGGACAAAGATGCCCAGCGATGCGACCCGGTCCGGGTAGACGTACATGAAACCGAAGATCTCCGGTTCGGGGTAGCCGATTGTGTGCAGAACGGTGCCTGGTTTCAGGGTGCAGCTTTCCGGTAGCTCGACGACTGCCTTCATGCCGATAGCCCATTCCCTGAGGTGATTCCCCTCCGGAAAACCGAAATGCTTGTCGAGTGCCTGTCCGACCGGGCCGACCGGACCATCGCCAACCACGGTCAGGGCAGCGCGGATGTCCATGCCGGGCATGAAGCAGGCCGTTGGAGAACCGTCCTTGTTGACCCCCTGATCGGCAAGCCGGATGCCGACAACCGCGTTGTCCTCGATCAGCGGCTCGCTGACTGGCATGCCGGGCCAGACCTGGACCAGGCCGGAGGCCATCAGCTGGGAGCCGACCCACTGGGTGAACTGTCCTACTGAGAGTACCATGCCGTCATGTTTGGCGAGGAAAGGGGGGATATAGGGGAGCTCGTAGGAATAGTCTTTAGCGGCGAGCATGCCGACAAGGCTGTCGACCATGCGGATGCCGCTGGAGCGCTTGCTTGCCCCGTGCGGATCAAGCAGGTAGAGGATCTTCTCATCGGTAACCGGCGATGTCAGCGGGATTTCGCTGAAGTCCGTATCCGGGAAACTCTCCCGGATGCTTCTCCCCTTGGTGACAACCCCAGAAACACCAAAGCTGAGGTCGTCGGCGCGTTCGTAGCAGAGAACCTGCAGCGGCATGCCGGGCATGACCTTGCTCTCCAGAACGGTCTGTCCGTTTTCATCGACCAGTGCGCGGGAGAGGGTTGTCAGGAAACCGCCTGTTGCCGGTCCGAAACCGACACAGGCGATATCCACTTCCATTGTTTGACGTTCAACAGTCATAGTGCTTTGCTCCATCAGGCCGGATAATCCAGCGCCTCGGGGATCATGACCTTGCTTAAGGCCAGTGCGGCCCTGTCTTTGGAGAGACGTGCACCGCTCAGGCAGATGTCCAGTTTGTTGCGCAGCTGGATAAATGTCTGCAGCTGCTCTTCTGCCTTGCTGGCGCAGCAGCTATTGCCCTCTGCCGTATCGCAGCAGCAATCTGTGTAGCGATTGTAGCCATAGACCAGTTCGGCGCAGATCCGGCCGACTTCACCGGCTGCCCGTGCGCTCTGGACATGGCAGAGGTCGCTGAAGAAGTTGACGAATCCGGCCAGCCCTTCAGCAACGACGGCATTTTCCGGTCCTTTCTGCTCCAGTTCAAGCACGTCCAGGATCTGCTGGCGTGAGGCCAGCAGCCAGCAGAGTGCATCTGCAAACGGAAAGACAACCCCGTGTCGTTGCGAGTGGTAAAGTGCCTTGCCATCGGCATCCTTGGTCTTCTGCAGATAATCGAGTGTCCAGAGCCACAGCTCCATGGCAGCTGCCAGCGCGCAGGCGCCGGTGAGCGGGTGGTGCGTGGCGATTTCGCGCAGATCCTCGATCCATTGGCGGAACTGGGACTGGAACAGTTCGTTGGTTATTGTAATCGAAAGCTGACGCCGCTGTACCGCCTCCGGTCCTTCGTAGGTCGCCTCCAGCTGGGCATCCATCCACTTCTGGCCAAGGAATCCGGGGCAGTCCTCGGTAATGCCGTAGCCCCCCATCAGGCTGACGGCCTCACGCATCATGGTTGCCCCATGGCCGGTGTTCCAGAGCTTGCAGGCCGGACAGAGGACGTTTGTCAGCGAATCCTTGATGATGAACTGGACCAGTGTATCATCGGCCAGTTCCTGGAAACGGGCGGCATCGCGTTCGGATTCCGGTTTGCGCTCCATGGCCAGGAATTCAAGGGCTGATTTTTCCAGCTCCTTGAAGAGTTTCATCTGGGTGCGTCCACCCTTGATCCCGCGCTCGGCCAGGATGCGGTCCTTTTCGCGCTCAATCGGGTCGAACTCATCAAAAAGACGTGATGTTGCAAAGCCGAGGGCAGCCCCTGCCTCGCCGCTTGCCCAGACGTCAATCAGGCGTTGCAGTGAGTCCTCTTTTTGCTGAAGCCCCATCTCGTAACGTGGTGAACCGGCGGAACTGGCGCTGCCGCCACGGAAACGTGTCCGCTGGTAGCGGATAACCGGCTCAATGGCGGAAAGAAGTTTTGCGGAGCTCATGATTGCAACCGGTACCCTGGTACGGCGGAAGACGGATTCAATGACATCGCCATGGTTTATGTTGGGGATGATTACGCCGTCCTGGATTGTGTAGCCGCCGATGATGCGGCTGGCCGGTATACGGAGGTTGAGGATCGGGTCGGTTGTGGAGGATAGCTGGTGAACCAGCTTGAGGGTTGTTGCCCCGCGGTCATAGCTGCCCGGATCGGACTCCTCCATGATGACCATGGCGCTTCCCTTGATCCTCGGGTCGTCCGAGTCGACTGCAGCGGTGACGAAGTTGGCAAAGCCCATGTTGGTGATGAAACGGCCGCGTTTTTCGACCTGCAGGACCGGTTCCTTGCCTTCTTCCCATTCTACTATGCGCATCTTGCCGGAAAGGATACCGGTATCGACACCGACGTAGGGGAGCGGCTCGGTCAGGGCAAAGGCCCCGCGCCAGATCTGGCGGTCTTCACCCGGCTGCGGTGGTGTACATCTGCTCATATAGGTGAATTTCTGTTCAGGTGTGCCTTTTTCGTGGATCGGGGAGAGGGCCAGGTTGCTGGCCAGGGAGCATGTTGCCGCGCCGCCGTCAACCCAGGAAAGTTCGTAGGCCATCAGCGAAAGGACCAGATTTTTGGGGCCGGCAATGAAACCCCCTTCCTCCGGTTCCATGAAGACGGTGGTCAGCCCCAGATCGTCAAAGCCTTTCAGAACCTGGGCCTTCTGTTCTGTCCATTCGTGGTCGTTTCTGGCACCATCGGCCACCAGGTGAGCAATCAGTCCGCGTGCCAATGAACGGGCGGATTGTACTACCATCTGAATATCGTAGCGTTCACTGAAACGCCACATGATTTGCCGGACATCGTCGCCGGGAAGGGTACTCATCAGTTCAGCATTTTTGTTGTCACCGTTTGCTACACCCATGTTTTTTCCCTCTCAGAAATATAAAATGTCTACATCCGTATGTCCTGCATAAACATATTTCATCGGCCCGGTTACTTATTTAATGCTTATGGAATAACCGGTTTCTGCATTTTAGATTGTACTGTAACCATTACAGATTCTAATCTTGTGCGCATATTGTATAATCCAGATTGCATGGTAGACGCAAGTGATTTTAGCCGCTGTGACAAATGACGTCACTGATCTTTGTGGTGATTTTTTGTTCCATTTGGCGCGCTGTTCATGTTAAATATATTGTTTACGCTGGCCATCTTTGGTTGGACTATGGCAAGAGATGGTCTGATATTTTTAATTGTAAGGGGTAGTGATGACGGAGTATAAGCCAATGATAAATCTTCCCGATGCGGCAGGATACCGTAGCGGGGATTATTTGGTTCTTGTTGGAGAACTGTTTGGACGTGGTTATGCGAATGGTTTGCTGGAAGAGGCACGTCGCACAGGGATGAATATTGTCGGTACGACAATGGGCAGGCGGGATAGCGATGGCAGTCTGCGTCCGTTGAATGATGATGAACTGGCCCAGGCGGAGGCGCTGCTGGGTGCCCGGATTATAAATGTTCCGCTGGAGGCCGGTTTTGATATGGAGCCGGTTGATGGTCAGCCTTCCGTTTCCGAACAGCTTAAAAAGGTAAAGGCAGACCGCTGGGAACAGATCTGCTTCAGCGATGAATTTATTGCTGCTGCGCAGAACAGCGGAATGATGCGTTTTCGTAACAATATGTCCCTGGTTGCAGCAGAACTGGAAAAGATCATTCCGCCAGGGGCGAATGTACTCTTTTCCCATGTCATGGCTGGCGGATTCCCCCGCTCCAGGGTTTTTATGTTGCTTTTGAACCGTGTCTTCAAGTCGACCGGTGAAAAATATCTAGAATCCGCTAAATTCTGGAACAGCGGCGTTGGCAGACTTTGTGAGGCGGCATTCAATGAGGTTAGCGCCGATACCTTCCGCTATCTTCTGGATGAAACAACCGCGCTTCGTGAACGGAATACATCCGCCGGATCGGCTGTCAGGTATTCCGCATATGGCTATCATGGCACGGGTGTGCTTGTGGATGGTGAATACTGCTGGCAGTCATATATCCCCTACCTGCCAGGCTGGTCGAAGATGCGCCTTGAAGATGTTGCCGCTGAGGCCCAGACAAAAGGGATTGTTGCCTCGGTCTACAATTGTCCGGAGATCCAGACCAATTCCAGTGCCCTGTTTCTTGGGGTGGAGATTTCCCTCTATCCGCTGATTTCGGCAATTCGTAAAGAGGTTGGTGATCAGGCCGCTGACTTGCTGGCGGCGCGTTGTCAGGAAATGCTGAAGGATGGCGAGACAGTGGCAGCCATGCTTGAACGGGCAAATCGCTATCTTGCCGAGCCGGTCATCAGAAAAATGCTCGATTTTAAAACATGGCCGCAGCATAATACGCTGGAGCAGGCTGAACTGATGCTGGCGGCATCGCTGGAATTGATGGCCATGCATGCCGATCAGAAACAGCTGGTTGGTGCCGAGCTGTCCAGAATCGTATTCATGGCAACCGGACGCTTGATGCTGCATTCATCCTGGAATCCAGCCGCTTCAACGCTTTGGCTTGGGCATGATATCATTGCCAGGCTGCTGGCCGATAGTCGCGGAACAGGTATTCTGTAAACGGCCTTGAACACCGTGGGTCATCTGCTGTTGTATCAGATTTGAAATCTGGATCTGCCCGTTGCTTCATAAATCCAATGGACTGAAAGAGGATCGGTATGAGCATTCGTATCAAAGGTATTCTGGCTTCTGCATTACTGCTGTTCATGCTGCAAGGGTGTGCAACGCTGCAGCTTGACAAACCGGTGGATGAGCTGAACAAGGATGGTGAGGCCGCCTTTAAAAAGGGTGATTATGATGATGCCGTGACCATCTGGAAGCGTGTCAAGGAGAGCTATCCTTCGCCGGAGATGTCCGCCAGAACCGAACTCAATATTGCCGAGGCTTATTTCAAGGACAAGAAATATATGGAGGCTGGGGCCGAGTATGAGGGCTTCCGCAAGATGCACCCGGCCCATGAAAAGGCGCCTTTTGCCCTTTATCGCCAGGCAATTTGCCATTTTAATCTGATCGGCAAGATTGATACTGACCAGACACCGGTAAAGAATGCCATTACGACGCTGGAATCGTATTTGAAAGCGTATCCGGGCGGCGAATATGCGAAAGAGGTGCGCGGTAAGATTGAGGAATGCCGCGACAAACAGCTGCAGTATGAGATCTATGTCGGCAAATTCTACCTGCATAATGAATCATATCCTGCTGCTATCGGTAGGTTTGAAGCTGCCGTCAAGGCGTTCCCCGATCTCCCTCGCCGCGCCGAGGCCTTAGCGCTGCTTGCCAAGGCTTGTCAGGATTCAGGGGATCTTCAGAAAAGCCGTGAGGCCGCTGAACGCCTCCAACGCGATTTTCCTGGTTACAAGGATGCTGCCAAGGCAGGCAAGGTGGTTGGCAAGCCTTGATTGAGCCGGATCAGATACTGTTTGCAGCGATCCTGGCCGGGGCGTATCTGCTTGGTTCAATCCCAACCGGGCTTTTGCTCGGCAAGGCCTATGGCGTTGACGTTCGTAACGAGGGAAGCGGCAATATTGGCGCGACCAATCTCTATCGGACGGTTGGCCGCAAGGTTGGGGTGCTGACCCTGATTGGCGACTGCCTCAAGGGAATGCTGCCGGTGCTGCTGATCAGCTACTGCAGCCCGTTTCCCGGGTTTGCCCCCTGGGTTGGTCTGGCTGCCTTTCTTGGTCATGTCTTCACGGTCTTTCTTCGCTTCAAGGGGGGCAAGGGGGTTGCTACAGCGTTGGGTGTTTTTCTGGCGCTCTCTCCGTTGTCCGTGTCGATTGCCCTGCTGCTGTTTATCCTGTTAATGCTGAAATGGCGCTATGTATCATTGGGATCGATCAGTGCTGCGGCAATCATGCCGCTGGCGGTAATGTTTCTGGATGGCGGGCGCTCGATGATTCTGGTGACGGCTGTCATCGCCCTGATCGTGATTGCCAAACACCATGGTAATATTTCCCGCTTGCTGGCCGGTACGGAGAACCGGTTCAAGGCATAGTGAAGTGATTGTCCAAAATTATTAAAACAAAAACGCCTTCGCAGTATTGAACTGCCGAAGGCGTTTTTTTGTTTGTTGTTGGAAATCGTATGTCTATTGCTTTTCGCCGACGTAGATGCTGGCGATACCGAAGGTTAATTCGTGGATCTGGATATTTTTGAATCCGGCGCCGGTCATGATCTTTGAGAATTCTTCGTGGGACGGGAATTCAATGACGGAGTCCGGCAGGTATTTGTAGGCGTTGTAGCGTGAAAACAGTCCACCGATCATCGGCAGCAGGTGCAGGAAGTAGAAATAGTAGATCTGTCTGAAAAATTGTGAGCGGGGGGTGGAAAATTCGAGGATGACGACCCTGCCGCCCGGACGCAGAACACGCCACATCTCGGCCAGTCCAAGGCTGCGGTCAATCACGTTTCTGATTCCGAAGGCAATTGTGATCGAATCAAAGGTGTTTTCGGCAAAGGGGAGGTCTTCGCATGGTGCAACCTTCATGTCGATTCTGGATGCGTAGGGTGAGGCGGCAACCTTTTCATGTCCGAGTTCAACCATCTCCTTACAGAAGTCGGCACCGGTAATCTTGACGGTGGCCGGAGTCAGACGGGCAATCTCCAGGGCCACATCACCTGTTCCGGTTGCCACGTCCAGTATTCTCGAATTTGCGTTGTACTTGAGCAGCTGGACAGCCTTGGTTCTCCAGCGGCGGTCGATCCCGAAGCTCAGCAGCCGGTTCAGAAAATCATAGCGCGGTGCAATGGTACTGAACATCTGTTGAATCTTTTCACCCTTGTCAGACAGTCTGAACATGTTTTACTACCTTTTGGTTTTTTTTAATGGTATACACAATCGTTTTTGCTTTTTAACATATTTTAGGTATTTAAGACCAGTAAAATCAAAATAATGAGGGATTGCAGAAACGCCGTCTTGTTGGCGGTTTTTTTGCTGTTCCATTTTAAGGTTTGTATTGTTGACCTTTGACAGAGGCTATTTGTGGCTGTCAGGCCGCCAGCAGTACAGAGGAGTGCCGGATGCCCCAGGAGATACGGATACAGGATATCGCCGATATCCTGATCATGACAACGTTACTATACCAGCTATATCTCTGGTTTTTCAAGACACGGGCCATGCAGGTTATGCTTGGCTTGGGTGTTGTGACGCTGATCTACTTTGCAACCCGTTTTTTCGGGTTGTATATGACCAGCTGGATTCTTCAGGAGCTTGGTACGGTTCTGATTGTCTTGCTGATTGTTGTCTTTCAGTCGGAGATCCGCCAGACGCTCTACAAGTTCAGTCTGTTGCGCCACCAGTTTGCCGGAGGCAAAAAGCAGCAGGAGGAACGCTTTCAGGAGGTGGTTGAAACCCTCTTTCTGTTTGCTGAGCGGCGTATCGGCGCCCTGTTGGTTTTCAAGCGTAATGAGTCGCTGGATGATCTGATGCTGAACGGGGTTCGGCTGGATAGCGAGATCAATCCCCAATTGCTTGAATCCATATTCAGTGACGGTACCCCGTTGCATGATGGTGCTGCGTTGATAGAAAATGGGCGTCTGGCCCTGGCCGCCTGTCATTTGCCCTTGTCGGTCAATTCGGATCTGCCGCAGTTTTTAGGTACCAGACATCGCGCCGCACTGGGGCTTTCCGAGCGCACGGATGCCGTTGTTGCGGTTGTCTCCGAGGAGCGTGGCCAGGTCTCACTGGCGGTTAACGGTGAGCTGAAGCCGTATGATTCCACTGTCGAACTGCTTGCCGCCCTGAATGATCTCTTTGCAACGCCGGGACAGAATGGTGACAAAGGCTTCTGGAGTATGCTCGGCTCCAATTTGCTGCCAAAAGTTGCAATCCTGGCGGTGGTGATTGTTTTCTGGACATTGGTCAGCTCGCGGCAGGGGCAGATTGTAACGGTTTCTGCACCGGTCAGGATGCACGGTCTGCCTGCCAATCTTGTTCTTGTCCGCAGTACGCCGGAAACGGTGGATGTGCAGCTGAGGTCTTACTCCATGTTGACGCCACTGCCGTCAAAGCTGGATATTGCCGCTGATGTGGATGTTTCGGCGGTTCAGGAGGGGGCCGCCTCTGTGCGGATCAAAAATTCGGATTTCAAATTACCGGCCGGCATGTCGGTTAATGCTGCGACACCGGCAACGATAAAGATTGTTACTGACCGCAAAGAGAGGAAGAAGGTCCCGGTTCGGGTTGCGTTATCGGGTGGATCGGCACAGGGATTGCAAACTCTTCGTGCAGTTGTTGAGCCAGACAGTGTCGAGATTGAAGGGCCATCTTCACAGTTGGAACGGATCGATTTTGTCAGCACGGATCCGGTTGAACCCTCCCGCTTTTCCAGGGGGCGTATGTACCGGATTAATCTGCAGTCACAGCCAAGAAACGTAACATTGCTCTGGGACGAGCCGGTTGTGGTCCGGTTTGTACCCAAACTGAAAATGCATTAATTTTTCATAGTTTAGGCGATAATCCGGTCTGGGAGTGCCTTTGCTGGGGGCTAAATTGGGTTGACATTTTGGATATAATGTTATATAAAAAATAGAACAACCATGTTGAATACTAAAACAAAGGAGGCGTAATGACACATACAAAGCATTTATTCGTAATAGTCATTCTACTGCTCGCTTTTCCTCAACTGGTCCTCGCATCCAAAACTCATGTGACCCGTAAGAGTGATTCGCTTCACTCAATAGCCAGAAAATATCATGTCTCAGTTAATGAATTGAAGTCAGTAAACAGTTTGTCCGGAAGTAAAATTGCTGTTGGAACCAAGTTGATCATCCCTTCACACAAGTCTGCGGCTAAAAAGGGAAAAAACCCTGAAAAAAGCGGTTCATACAAGGTTGTTAAGGGGGATACCCTTCCTAAAATCGCCGCCAAGACCGGTGTCAAGATGTCCGATCTTCGCCGTTTGAACAGGATCAAGGGTAACAAGGTTAAGCCAGGGCAGATGCTGGCCCTGAATGCTCCTCGTCCTGCGGTTGTGGATGAGGCACCGCGTGCACAGGTCACCGTTGCAAATCGTCTGCAGCTGGTTAACAAGGATCTGCTCAATGAGCAGGAGTTTACCGATACTTTGGCGGAGCTGACCGATATTGATGCCGATCGTCCGGTTGACCTGGCCAAAAACCTTGAAGAACACAATGCGAAGAGCTCCCATGCAAATTCGCTTAAAAAGACTGCCTACAGCTTCCTGGGCGCGCGTTACCGTTTTGGTGGTAACAGCCGCAATGCGCTTGATTGTTCCAGTTTTACCCAGCAGGTATTCCGTGATCATAATGTACGTTTGCCGCGTACTGCCCGTGAACAGTTTCATGTTGGCAACGTTGTCAGTCGTGGCGACTTGCAGAAGGGTGATCTTGTCTTTTTCCAGACATACGCACATTTCCCTTCCCATGTCGGTATCTATCTTGGCAACCGCAAGATGATCCATGCCTCTTCGCGTGATAAAAAGGTTGTTATCTCATCCATGGATACCCCTTATTATACCTCTCGTTTTCTGGGGGCACGCCGGATTGGTTCCGTGGCTGTAGAGGATATGTCAGAATTGTTAAGTGGAGTTGAAGAGGAACGGGATAGCGAAGTTCTTGCCAATGACACACTTGGGCTTTCCGTTCGTCAGAACTAATCGATTCGTCCTGTTTGAATAAAAAACTTAAATCCGGGTCTCTTGACCCGGATTTTTTTTGACCTCAACCCTATGCAAATTTCTCTCGCCTACATATCAGGGATGAAGGATCGCCATGATCCTTTCATTACCGCGTTGCCAAGCGGTGTCTGTTACCTGCACGCCTGTCTGCGTGAAGCGGGGCACGGTTCTGTCCTGGCAAACCTTTCGGCCTGGAGCGAGGCTGAGATAGCGCAATATTTCAAGGTAAACCAGCCTGGATTGGTTGCCATCTCGCAATGGACACACAACCGGCATGCCTCACTGCGACTGGCTGAGATTGTCCGTTCCGCTGCACCGGCGGCAGTGATTGTCATGGGTGGCGGGCACGCTACGTTTCAGTATGGGGATCTTCTTTTCGCAGGCTCGCCGGTGAACCTGGTTGTGATCGGTGAGGGGGAGGCTACCCTGCTGGAACTGGCCATAGCTGTTGCTGAAAGTCGCCCCTGGCAGCTGATCGATGGGATTGCTACCCTGCAGTCCGGCAAGGTCATTGTCAATCCGTCGCGGGCAGCGTTGCAGAATCTGGATCAACTCCCTTTTTCGTCGGCCTACCTGCAGGATTCGATTGGCCTTGACTGCGAACAGCAGGCTGAATTCATACTGACTGCCAGGGGGTGTCCTTCCGCCTGCACATTTTGCAGTTCCCCTGCCTTCTGGAACCGCCGCGTCCGTTTTCGTTCACCCGCCAATATCGTTGATGAAATCATCTCCATCCGCAACCGTTTTGGTCTGATCTATTTTTCCCTGCGAGATGACACCTTCACGGCCGACCGCGGGCGAACAATTGAATTCTGCCGGTTGCTGATTGAACGCAAGGTATATATTGTCTGGAACTGTCAGTCGCGGGTAACCGCGCTGGATGAGGAGTTGCTGCTCTGGATGAAGCGTGCCGGCTGTGAATGTGTACAGCTTGGGGTGGAATCCGGCTCGCCGCGCATTCTTGATCTTCTGGGGAAGCGGATTACACCGCAACAGGTTGAGGAGGCCGCAGGCGCCATTCGTAAGGCTGGTATCAATCTGTCCGTTTACCTGATCGGCGATATTCCTGCGGAGACCGAAAGGGATCTGGATGCCACCATCGCACTCATGGGGCGTATCCGGCCCGATGACGGTTATGTCTCGCCGTTGGCCTATTTCCCCGGGACAGAACTCTATAAACAGGCGCTGCGGGACGGCCTTGTCGCTGGCGACCTGTTCCGTAAATCGAAGGCAGAGGCGCTCTTTGCCGTCAGTAACAGTGGTAAAAACAGCAGGCGTCTGCTGAAAGCGCTGGATAGGTGCCGGCCGGATCACCCTGGTGATTATGATCAGCAGAAGAGACGCCTTGGTTACTGCTACACAACCAATATCATGGCCGGGGAATATTACCGTCAAATCGGGATGGATCGTGAGGCCGCCAAGGAGTTCCTTCAGATAACGGAGTCAGAGTCGGATAACCCCTGGGGCTGGTTTCTGCTGGCCGAACTGTCTGCCGGGCAGGGGAATCAACGCCAGGCACTCCAATATTACCGCCGGGTGCTGGAGATTGTCCCGGCCCATTCACCTTCACTGGCGGCCGTTGCCAAGGCAGGTGCTGCTGCGCCGCGCCGCAAGCGCATTAAAAAATAAGCCTATTGCAAAAAGACTGTTATCCCCGAATGCCTCTGTCGGGGATTCAGATTGTTCAAATTTTCAGAATCTGGATTCCCGGCCAGAATCGCTTCGGGAATGACAAAATTGGACTTTTGCAGGAGTCTCAAATAAGCCCTATTTTATGACCCTGATCCCATCAACCATGGTCAATGACGGAAAGGTCCGGTTCAGCGATTTGCTGTAGAAGTTTTCCACTGCCGTGGCATGGGGATATTCGATCAAATTACCTTTTTTTACCTTTGTGGCCGGCAAGGCCAACCAGACCTTTTTTCCACCGTTGTCTGCTATCTCCAGGTATGTATAGCCGCTGGTATCAATCACCTGCAGCACCTTCCCCTGTTTGCCGCTCCCGGCTGGAATCTCGCGTGGATGGATTCCGGCGTGCGGGTTGCTGCTGGCTGGCGGCTGGGTGGCTTGAGTCACAGCTGGATGACCGGCCGGCATCTGCGGAGCGGCTGGTGTTGTGAACTGTTTTTGCGGTGTCTCTGTTTTGGGCTTGTTATCGCAGCCGGCAAAGAGTGCCGCAGATAGACAGACAAGTGAAATGCAAATCCTCTTCATGGTTTACCTCCTGAGATCTTGATGGTTTTTAGCATGCCTGCCTTTGAGAACAAAGAAAAAAGGTAGCCATGAAATCGTTGACGATCGTTTAATATGATATAAAACTTATATATGGTTGGGCCTCTTGCAAAAAGATTGTCATCCCCGAATGCCTCTGTCGTGGATCCAGACTTTTCAAACCACTAAGAACTGGATTCCCGACCAGAATCTTTTCGGGAATGACAAATTTGGATTTTTGCAAGAACCTCTGGTTGAATGAAGCTTGAATTCCGATCAATACAATGACAGGAGGGGTTATGTTTGAATCTGCCGAACTTGGTCATAAGGTCAGCAAGGCGGTCTGGAAGAAAGAGGTGCCCCTTTTGCGCGAAGGGTTGCTGGATGCGCAGCTGGACCTGTTGCAATCCTGCAAATTCCCGGTGGTGATACTGATTGCCGGTGTGGATTGCGCCGGCAAGGGTGAGACGGTTAATATCCTCAATGAATGGATGGATCCGCGCCATATTGAGACGCATGCCCTGCGTGATCTGACCGATGAGGAGTTGGAACGTCCGCAGATGTATCGTTACTGGCGGGTACTCCCCCCCAAGGGGAAGATCGGCATCTTTATCGGAACCTGGTATTCGGCGCCGCTGGTGGAGAATGTCTATGGCAACATCAAGAATGCCGAACTGGATCAACGCCTGGAGCGGATCATCCACTTCGAGCGGATGCTCTGTGACGAGGGGGCGCTGGTGCTGAAATTCTGGCTGCACCTCTCCCGGGATGAACAGAAAAAACGGCTCAAATCCCTGGAAAAGGATCCCCAGACTCGTTGGCGGGTGGCGGAGGGGGATTGGCAGAATTTCAAAAATTACGACAAGTTCCGTAAGGTCTCCGAGCGCATGCTTCGTTCCACCAGCACACCAGAGGCCCCCTGGACGATTGTGGAGGGGAGTGATCCGCGCTATCGATACCTGACAATCGGTAAGGCGATACTGAACGCCATGCGCCATCGCCTCGACACCCCCGATAATCCGGTTCATGAAGAGCCGATTCCGCCAATCATGGCGACCATCGATGACCTGCTGATCCTGCGAACGCTTGACTTGAGCAAAAAGATTAAAAAGAACGACTATGAAGAACAGTTGGAGCGTTATCAGGGAAAACTGAACCTGCTGACACGGCATGCCGATTTCAAAAAACTGTCTGTTGTGGTTGTCTTTGAGGGGAATGACGCCGCCGGAAAGGGGGGCGGGATTCGCCGGATAACCCAGGCGCTGGATGCGCGGCAGTACAGGGTTTATCCGGTTGCCGCGCCAACGGAGGAGGAACGTGCCCAGCCCTATATGTGGCGTTTCTGGCGTAATATTCCCCGCAAGGGACGCTTTGCAATCTTTGACCGCTCCTGGTATGGCCGCGTACTGGTTGAGCGCGTGGAAGGCTACTGCGCCAGACCAGACTGGATGCGGGCCTATGGCGAGATCAACGATTTTGAGGAACAGCTGGTGCGCAACCGTACTGTTGTGGTCAAATTCTGGCTCTCCATCAGCCCGGAAGAACAGCTGAAACGCTTCAAGGAGCGGGAAAAGGTCGGTTTCAAGCGTTTCAAAATCACCGATGATGATTGGCGTAACCGCGATAAATGGAGCCAGTACGAGCTGGCGGTCTGCGACATGATTGACCGCACCAGCAGTGAAATCGCCCCCTGGACACTGGTTGAGGCCAACGATAAATGCTATGCCCGTATCAAGGTGCTGAAAACACTTTGCGAAAGGATTGAGAAGGCGCTGGAAAAGTGATAGGGTGGCCCGAAATATAGCGCTTTTGCAGGGGCGCAGCCGATTGCGCCCTTTTTGTTAATTAAACTCATGGAGAAGACAATGTTTACAGAGCAGGAAACCAGGGACTTATCTGAATTTTTGAAGCTGGCGGTTGCGCCGGCGCATACCTTGACCATCGATGGAGTCCATGGCCTGCTGTTCGGACTTGCCATTGCGCCGGATATTGTAACCCCCGATGAGCTGCTGCCATTGATCTATGGCTCGGAGATGGCTGTTTTCAACGATCAAAATCAGGCAGACCGCATGTTTGCGACACTGTTTGCAATCTATAATCGTCTGTTGCAGGAGAACCAGGCCGGCAACCTGCGTTTTCCATTTCATATCGGCCAGCTTACACGCAATGATATCCCGCGGATCAGGGAATGGTGCCAGGGACTGTTGCGTGTATTGAGTATCGAACCCCATATCTGGGGCATAACCGAGCATGAACCAGACCCGGCAACCGTTACGGATGAGGAGCAGGAGCTGGCCACCAGCATCGCGATTGTCTCCGGCATCGCCTATCCCGATGATGCCGCCGAGATCTTCCGCGATGAGGCCTTTGAATCTGGTGAAAACAATGCCGATTCAAGCCTGCAGGGAAAGGTCTTCTTTTTCCTCCCCATGGCCGTTGACTACATCCAGCAGCACGGCAGCACGCTGCGCAAGGCCTGCATAAAGAGACCGTCGGTCTGTACGGACAAGGTTGGCCGCAATGATCTCTGCCCCTGCAACAGCGGTAAAAAATACAAGAAGTGCTGCGGGGCCTAGGAAGGTTTGCCAGACCCACGTTGAATAAATTGTTAAAGCAGAAACGCCTTTCGGGATAACGGAAGGCGTTTTTTTATGCAAAAAGCATAGTGAGACGTATTTTGACGCAGTGGTGTGATAAATGTGAAATATCAAAAATATAACATTGGAAAAAACTATTTCAGGGGACTATGTTGACAGGGCATTAAAAAACGTCATGAGGAAGGGCGGATGCAAGGCGCACGGAACGGAGCAGTCGAGGCATAACAGGTAGTTAGCCAAGGTTATTGTGACCTTTGCAATGCAGCAGACGGCTCTCCGCAGTAGTTTTTAAAAGACCTGTTAGGGAAAATATTTCGGGTATTTGCCAAATAGATGACCAAACTTATAGTTGGATTATTACAGCCTGCATTGGAGGTGGCAATGCCACAGTGGAGTTTCATTGCTGTCGATGTTGAAACCACCGGCTTGTCAGCCAAGAGTGGTGGCAGGGTGATCGAGGTTGGGGCAGTGGCGGTGAAAAACGGCGTTGTCACGGAAGAATTCGATACACTGATCGATACCGGCGCAAATATTAGTTATGGCGCATGGCGGGTAAACGGCATATCGCAAGAGATGTTGGTGGGTAAACCCTCACCGTTGGAGGTTTGGCCGCAGCTGCTGGACTTCATCGGCAATGCCGGTCTGGTCGCGCACAACGCATCTTTTGACAGCGCTTTTGTAAGGCACGAACTGGCGCTTTTGGGATACGGACTGCCCAACCGATGGCACTGTACCGTCAGACTGGCACGGAAGAAACTGCCGCATCTGCAGAATCATCGACTGGATACGGTTTACGGGCATCTCTTCGGGGAAATTCCAGCCGGGGTCAACAGACACCGGGCATTGGATGACGCCCGCATGGCGGCTAGGATTTGGATGGAATTGATGAATATGTGACCATGCCCAACCATTTTCATGGAATCATCTGGATCGTAGGGGCACCCCCATGTGGGTGCCCGGATCTTGTGAAGCCGAATGATGATTTGCGATTATCATCAAAAACAGGATGGACAGATGGGGCAGGGTGGTCACATGGGATGGGGGCTGGGCGGCCACATGGGGCCGCCCCTACGTTGGGTGATGTAATGGATTGGTTCAAGACCATGACAACCAACGCATATATTCGCGGGGTCAAAGAACATGCCTGGCCGTCGTTTCCAGGCCGGTTGTGGCAACGCAATTATTACGAACGGATTATTAGAGATGAACGGGAATGGGGGCTCGCCCGGAAATATATTTTTGAAAATCCACTGAAATGGGACCTGGATCGTGAAAACCCATTGAACGCATCTGAATTAAAAAGCAAACCGTAGGGGCGGCCCCGCGTGGTCGCCCGAATGATGGTTTACCGTAGGGGCACCTCCGTGTAGGTGCCTGATTTTAGCCAGTGTTGTCCGCAGGGATTGGGGGAAGGCTGCGTTAGTAAGGTATTAGAATATTTTTGTGCCAATGCATGTGATAAGTTTTGGCGTAATCAGTGTTCTTATGAGGAGGATGTGATGGATACAAAACTGGTGGTGTTTCAAAGTAAGGAAATCAGACGAACATTAAATAAAGGCGAATGGTGGTTTGTTGTTGTTGATGTTATTGCGGCATTGACGGACTCGCTAGATCCCGCTGGATATTTAAAGGATATGCGTCGTCGCGATACAGAGTTGTCTAAAGGGTGGGGGCAAATTGCCACCCCCCTTTTAGTGAGCACAGTTGGTGGAAAGCAGAAGATGAATTGCGCCAATACCGAAGGTATCTTCCGTATTATTCAGTCCATTCCATCCCCCAAGGCCGAACCGTTCAAGCGCTGGCTGGCCAAGGTCGGCTACGAGCGGGTGCAGGAGATTGAAGACCCGGAACTGGCAACCGCCCGGACGCGGGAACTGTACCGGGCCAAGGGATATTCAGAAGCGTGGATCGAAAAGCGGATGCGCGGCATCGCTGTGCGGGCCGAGCTGACCGAGGAATGGAAGAGCCGTGGAGTGGGAGATACGCCGGAATACGCCATTCTGACTGCCGAGATCAGCAAGGCTGCCTTTGGTATGACGCCATCGGAATTAAAGAGTTCAAAGGGCTGGAACGTGAAAATCTGCGGGATCACATGACCGACCTGGAGTTGATTTTCTCCATGCTGGGCGAAGCGGCAACCACCGAGATTGCCCGCAAGCAGGATGTACAGGGCTTTCCGGAAAACAGGGTTGCTGCGCGAAAAGGCGGGAAGATTGCCGGTGATGCGCGGGAGAAGCTGGAGATTGAAACTGGTGACAAGGTGACAATAGCAGAAAATTTCCTGACCGAGCCGGAGAGTAAGAAACGGCTGAAGGGTAAGAAAAAAGGATAGGGCGCCCCATGTGTGATCAATTAATGATTTACCGTAGGGGCACCCCCGTGTGGGTGCCCAAAAACAGCAGCCAGGATGTTTGAGAGAGCGTTTTTATGGAGAGTTATTTCAGGTATTGGGGGAAGGCGGAGAAAGATGGGCATGTGAAAATAAAACGCCTCACTTTGCAGCGAGGCGTTTCAGACGGGCGCTCTCAGGGAGCGTAGCCGGCGCAACGGAAGTTCCGTTCTTATTGTTGTAAGATGAACAACCGTTTTCTAAGTACACTGAGAGTTATTTAACCTTATGATATACAATTGTCAAGGAGGTATTTCATGGAAAGCTTAAAGCATATTCTTGGTTTGGATATTGGTACTAACTCCATCGGGTGGGCGCTACTCAAGGCTGAAGAACGGGGAAATCGTCTTGTGCCCATCGGTATTGAGCGAACTGGAGTCAGAATTTTTGAGGCTGGTGTTGCTGGTAGTATTGAACAAGGCCGAACAGAGTCACATGCAAAAGCAAGACGTGAGGCGCGTATGCAGAGGCGGGGCATTTTCAGGGATGCTCAGCGTATTAAACGTGCATTCCGCATGTTTCAGGAAGCTGGTCTGTTGCCGGGTGACCCCAATTGCCCGTCAGAACGTGATCGGATCATAAAGAGTCTGGATGCCGAACTACGCAAATCTTGGCAGCAAAAACT
Source organism: uncultured Desulfuromonadaceae bacterium (assembly GCA_964292275.1). Lineage (GTDB taxonomy): Bacteria > Desulfobacterota > Desulfuromonadia > Geobacterales > Pseudopelobacteraceae > CAXYUZ01. The sequence continues at coordinate 7,628 of CAXYUZ010000037.1, read as the reverse complement.
TCTAAACGAAGGCATGGATGACGCTGCTGTCAAGGTTGCTATACATCATAATCTGACATACTTATTGCGTGCTCGTGGTTTGGATGAAAAGCTTGAGCCGTATGAAATAGGACGTGCTTTTTATCAGCTTGCTCAAAGACGCGGATTCAAGAGCGCCCGCAAGAATGTCAAAAATACCGGGGAGGATGAGAAGGACCAAAACCAGATAGAGGCATCGGCAAATGAACTGAAAGCCAGAATGGAAGAGGTTAATGCTCGGACACTTGGCGAGTATTTTGCCAAATACGATCCGTTTGAAAACAGCGACCATAAAATTCGAGGCATCTATACCCTGCGCACCATGTATGAAAAAGAGTTTGAGCAACTTTGGACAGTCCAGGCTGAATACTATCCGGACATGATAACCCCAGCCTTTAAGCAGAAATTGCTATATGACACATATGGTGTGTTTTGGCAGCGCCATCTGAAATCCCAGGACCATCTTGTTGGCGACTGCTCCCTGGAACCAGGAGAAAAACGAGCCAACTGGGCTTTGCTGGATGCACAAAGATTCAGGTATCTGCAAAAACTGAACGATACTAGAATTATCCCACCAAATGGAGAAGAACCCTACGCCTTATCACCAGACCAGCACGCACTTCTTGCAGCCGCACTTGAACAAAAAACACATCTTACTTTTACGGAAGCAAAGAAAATTCTGGGGATTTCGAATCTGTTCAAATTCAATCTTGGTGAGGGTGGCGAGAGCCGCTTTGTTGGTAACCGGACAGCAGCCAAGTTTATTGAGGTGTTGAAGGAACGCTGGCAACAGTTGTCAGCAGAACAGCAGAACCGCCTTGTTAGCGATTATCTAAGGACAAAAGACCTGCCAAACCCCATGCAACGGTCAATTGCAGAACTTGGCCTTGATGAGAAACTGGCGAAAAAATTAACTTCAATTAAGCTGGAACCCGGTTATTGCAATTTTTCAAGAAAGGCGTTGGCTAAACTGTTTCCTCACCTGCGTGAAGGACTTAACCTGCATGATGCAACCGTCGAGGCCTGTTATGAAAAACAGCAGCCGGAACCACTTGATCTGTTGCCACCACTCATGGATAACGAGAAGATCGTTTATCCGCCGTTGTTGCGTGCGTACGGTGCATTGCGCAAGGATATTCGCAATCCGGTGGTGCAGCGTTCGCTTACGGAACTGCGCAAGGTTGTAAATGCCATTGTAAGGCAGTACGGCAAACCGGCAGTGGTGCGGATCGAATTGGCCAGAGATATGAAAAAGAATGATGAACAAAGGCGTGAGATATGGAAACGGAATCGCGACCAGGAGTCACGTCGTACTAAAGCTGCCGCAGAATTGCTAAAAGAGTGCAACATAGAGAACCCGACTCGCCAGGATATTGAAAAGGTTCTGCTATGGCAGGAATGTGGCGGCCCGACTGCGCTTTGTCCTTATACAGGTAAACCGATGGCACTTAGCGATCTTTTTGGTACACATCCCAAATTTGATATTGAACACATAATCCCCTTCAGTATCAGCCTTGATGATTCTTTTCTGAACAAAACATTGTGTGACGCAGATTTCAACCGTCGTATAAAGCAGAATAAGATTCCCGGACAGTTGCCTGGAGTTGAAGATATGATCGCAAGGATCGAACGGTGGCCTAATAGCGATACCCGAAAGCTGAAACTTGAGCGATTTAAAATGGAAGATACAACCGATATTGAAGGCTTCATCAATTCTCAATTGAACGATACACGCTATGCCAGCCGTCTGGCTATGGATTATGTCGGCATGCTTTATGGAGGCAGAGTAGATGCTTGCAAACGTACGCGCGTTCAGGTCAGTAAAGGTCAGGTGACCCATCATATACGTAATGTATGGAGGCTTAATACAATACTCAACGATGGCGGTCAGAAGAGCCGAGACGATCATCGGCATCATGCTGTGGATGCTGTTGCTATCGCACTTACAGAGTCGAAAACACTAAAGAATCTGAGTGACATCGCCAAGAGAGCTAAAGAACGGGGCGAACGCTGGTTTGGCCGGGAAAAGCCGCTGTTTCCTTGGCAGAGTTTTATTCATGATGTTGCAGACACCATCCAAAACCTCACTGTGTCACATAGGGTTTCACATAAGGTAAATACTGCATTCCACGAACAGACTATTTATAGCCGTGAAAAGAACCACGATGGCAAAAAGTGCGTTCACATTCGCAGGACATTGGGGGGCAATCTGCGAAAGTCAGACCTGCCAAATATTGTAGATGAACGTGTGCGTGAAGCTGTGTTTGAACGGTTGAGAGAACATGGATATGATCCGGACAAAATTGATGATCCAAAACTTCAAAAAGTTTTTGGAATAGTCCAGAACTTGCCATTTTTGAAGTGCAAAGATGGCCGTAAAATTCCAGTAAAAAAAGTGCGAGTGCGAAAGGTCGAATCGGTCATCACAATTGGCAGCAATGGCCGGGAGCGCAATGTTTCCCCCGGTTCTAATAGTCATATTGAGGTATTTGAAGTAACTGGCAAAAACGGCAAGGTCAAGTGGGACGGATGGACAGTAAACAGTTTTGAGGCGTTGCAGCGGCAAAAGAATAAACATCCGGTAGTTAGACGAATTGGTAAAGACGAAAGCTGGAAGTTCAAAATGTCATTAGCGGGTGGTGATATAATCGAGTTGCAAGTTTCGGAGAACAAGCGTGAGCTATTTGTTGTGAAAGTCACCACAGTTACCCGTGTTGGTGGACATGAATATGCGAGAATTGCATATACTGCAATCAATGATGCTTCAAAAAATCCTAAAATGGGATCAAGCTTGCTCAATCCTCTGTTTAAGGATCTGAAATGTCGCAAAGTTACAATTAATCCACTTGGTGAGGTTCATGACATAAATGGCTGATGACAAGATCATCGACATTTCAGAATCTGTGGTTAGTCTAAATGTTCGTCTGGCTAATCTGGTTATTGATTGTGGTGACGATGGAGGCAAAACCATGGTACCGCTTTCCAGGTGGCGGCCTTGGTGCTTTCAAATCAGCATGTATCAGTTACCAACGCTGCGCTTGCTGGTATTGCGGCTAACGGTGGAATAGTTGTTGTAATCGACAGCAAATTTCAGCCCGCAGGTATGTTGCTGCCGCTGGACACCCACTATGCTCAAGGAGAGCGTTTTCGTATGCAGGCTGTTGTGGCACAGCCAGTTCAAAAGCGCATTTGGCAACAGATCGTCCGGTCTAAAATCCTTGTTCAGGCAAAAGTGCTAAAAAAACTCACCGATAATGATGGAGGATTGCCGCATCTGGCAACTCGAGTGACTTCTGGAGATACAGGTAATCATGAAGCTCAGGCTGCTCAACGTTATTGGCCGGCTGTTTTCAATAATCCGCATTTTCGGCGCAACAGGGAGGCTGATGATCAGAACCGTTTGCTGAATTACGGTTATGCCATTTTGAGGGCGCTGACAGCGCGTGCAATTTGTGGATCAGGTCTTCACCCGGCATTGGGAGTGCATCATCACAACAGATACGATCCTTTTGCCCTTGCCAGTGATCTGATGGAACCGTTTCGGCCTTTGGTGGACAAGGCCGTTGCAAAAATAGTTTGTGAGTATGGAGAGAATGTTGTTTTGGGTAAGGAAGTGAAACGATCACTTATCAGCAGCATTACCGGTTTGATTGAGGTTGACGGGGAAACACGCACAATTTTCAGCGTATTGGCAAAATGTGCCTCGTCACTTGAGGCGGTATATTCTGGCGAGAGGAAAAAACTATTTTTGCCGGAGTGGTGAAGATGGCAAGGCGCTATAATCGGGAAATTTCGGGGTACGAATCCATGTGGCTTGTGGCTATGTTCGATTTGCCTGTACTGACAAAAACTGAAAGGCGGGCGGCAACGCAGTTTAGGCAGATGCTTGTCAAAAGAGGGTTCATGATGTTGCAGTTTTCAGTATATGCAAGGTTTTGTGCTAGTGAAGAGTCGAGCAATATTCATCGAAAATATGTGAGTCTTGCTCTACCCCCAAAAGGAGAAGTGCGTTTGATATCCATTACTGACCGACAATTTGCAAAAATGGAGGTTTATTTCGGAAAAAAACGACTTGATCCAGAACCGGAGCCAGAGCAAATTATGTTATTTTGAATGCCTGAAAATAGTGAGGCCTCCAGTAGATTTAAATAGTTACTGGAGGCCTAGTGTACTTAGAAAACGGTTCTTCTCCAACAACAACAATATCCCTGATACGGCACTGGTTCAGGTTAGTGTACTTAGAAAACGGTTCTTCTCCAACAACAACGCACAGTACGACATCTTGCGCGGTAAACTTAGTGTACTTAGAAAACGGTTCTTCTCCAACAACAACTGAGAAATCTGAACGCTTACAGAAAGTTTCAGTGTACTTAGAAAACGGTTCTTCTCCAACAACAACCAGAGGGGCGACATGAAACGAATTATCCGAGTGTACTTAGAAAACGGTTCTTCTCCAACAACAACAGTTAGTCCGTACAAAAGTACGACAAAAAAAGTGTACTTAGAAAACGGTTCTTCTCCAACAACAACTGGCGATCAGTCATGGCCTCGGTCAGATTTAGTGTACTTAGAAAACGGTTCTTCTCCAACAACAACTGCGGTTGTCATTCGTATGATTATTAACTTAGTGTACTTAGAAAACGGTTCTTCTCCAACAACAACAACGTCAATACGCTACTACTTTCGGTATGGAGTGTACTTAGAAAACGGTTCTTCTCCAACAACAACTGTGTCCTTGGCGGTGCAAAATTCTTTTTTAGTGTACTTAGAAAACGGTTCTTCTCCAACAACAACACGTTTCCAGCTGAAGAAGTTAAAAATCCTAGTGTACTTAGAAAACGGTTCTTCTCCAACAACAACGTGTAGCCGGTTGGAGCACTGCTGTTTGCAGTGTACTTAGAAAACGGTTCTTCTCCAACAACAACGCTCAATCCAGACTTGTTTCTGCTCAAAAAGTGTACTTAGAAAACGGTTCTTCTCCAACAACAACGCAACATATTATCATGCCGGGGCAGAGCAAGTGTACTTAGAAAACGGTTCTTCTCCAACAACAACTGAACCCTCTGAAACCGTATGTTTTAAGGAAGTGTACTTAGAAAACGGTTCTTCTCCAACAACAACACGAAAGCCAATCAGTACAAGGATGGTATTAGTGTACTTAGAAAACGGTTCTTCTCCAACAACAACCACGGAACAGGCATTGAACGAAAAAGACGGAGTGTACTTAGAAAACGGTTCTTCTCCAACAACAACTGGAAACCAGTTGAAAGGCACACACCGCAGAGTGTACTTAGAAAACGGTTCTTCTCCAACAACAACCAGCTCGGCAAATCCCGCGATTCATTAACTAGTGTACTTAGAAAACGGTTCTTCTCCAACAACAACGCCGATGATTGACTGACTATTCACCGTTTAGTGTACTTAGAAAACGGTTCTTCTCCAACAACAACAGTTAACGTTTTCAGTATGTTGACAATAAGAGTGTACTTAGAAAACGGTTCTTCTCCAACAACAACGGTACGTCGTATCTGGACGATGCCCGCGCAGTGTACTTAGAAAACGGTTCTTCTCCAACAACAACGTGTCATTCCACCACAATGATCATATTCAGCGTAATCGTGATATCATAGAATTTCTTGGCATTTGGGAACAGCTGAATAATACGGATTTTAACTTCATCGAATTCGATTGGGTTAGAAAACAGTTATCACATCAAATCAATCGCCCAGTTTTACAAAGTCTGACCATCCGTTATGATCGGATGGTATCTCATGGTAGTTTGATCCCTTGACTGAATCGGCCAGTTTTCGGGCATGCTGTGCCGGTATGACCTTGTCGAATTTTGCACCGTAGATATCCAGCCGTCCCTTGTAATCTCTCAATGACTCAATGTTATCCCAGCGGTCAAGCATGATCACCCCAATCGGCAGAAAGAAGAATTTGTTCTGGGCAACATCCTTGAGCCTGTCAAACGGGACGGCCAGTACAATCCGGTTTGGCGGTCTGGGTTCCTTTGCCAGCGCTGCGGCCGGTCCGCTTCCCAGTGATTCCCCGATTACAGATACCCCTGATTCCGGAAACCGTTTCAGCAGTTCGTTATAGGCTGCTCTGGCCGCCCGGTTGAATGATTCCTTGCCCGGACTACCGGGGCGCGGGCCATAGCCTGGATATTCCAGAATGTAGACGGAGTCTGATTCAGCGAAGCAGGATAGGGCATAGCCACGATCCGAGGCCTGACCTGCATTGCCGTGCAGAAATAGCCAGACCCGTTTCGGCCTTTCGGCGGGGCGGTAGTATCCGCTGTATTTTCCATCAATCATCCATTTGTGCAGTTTGTAACCTGCGGCCGTTTGTGACTGGTCTGCATGGCTCGGGAAAAAGAGCAGCTTGCGCTGCGTGCAGCTGACGATGCAGCAGACCAGCAGGTAGATTTTGACGGCGCTGATGAAGATTTTGTATGCTCTGTGCATCTCTGATCCGTTTGATGTTGTCTGGAATCGGTTTAATGTCTGTCCCATATGCGCTATTCGGTTGCCCTGATTATCACATGGACGTAGTATAGCGCAATTGTATTGTCTGACCGATGTTGTTGTGTGAGGAATTTGTATGGCGCTGGTTGAACGCATTCTGGAAATCATACTCCCTGTCTTTATCGTTGTTGCGGCTGGTTATTTTTATGCGCGTCTGCGCGGCAGGCAGGTTGTTAAGGATATGGTATCCGTGAACCGCGTTACAATGGAGGTCTTCTGTCCGCTGCTCTTTTTTGTATCGCTGGCGTCCAAGGATTTTGATCTGGCCAGTAATCTGACCCTGATTCTGGCCGGTGTTCTGATCTCACTTGGTTCGGGGTTGCTGGCCTGGCCGGTTGCGCGGTTGCTGGGGTATGACAGCCGCAGTTTTGTGCCGCCGATGATGTTTAATAACTGCGGCAATATGGGGCTGCCACTTGCCATGCTCGCCTTTGGCGCATCGGCGCTTCCCTCTGCGGTTGCCCTTTTGATGGCCTGTACTGCGGTTTATTTTTCAGTTGGTGTCAAGATCATCGAGGCGGGTAGGGGGGATGTTCAGGCCTCGTTTTTCAAGTTTCTCTCCAGCCCGATGATGGTTTCGATGATTGTCGGTCTTCTCTTTTCGGTTTTGAAAATTCATCTGCCAATGCCGCTTTATTCGGCGTTGAAGCTGTTGGGGGAGATAAGCATACCGCTGATGCTGTTTGCCCTTGGTGTCAGGATGATTGACGTCAGCTTCCGCTGCTGGCGGATCGGGCTGGTCGGAGCGTTTGTCTGTCCGGCGACCGGTCTTTGCATTGCCTGGTTTCTGGACGGGGTGTTGAGGTTGACGCCTGTTCAGGTCGGTCAGATGTATCTGTTTGCGGCATTGCCGCCGGCGGTTTTATGCTTCCTGATAGCAGAACAGTACCGCCAGGAGCCGGAGAATGTTGCTGCAATCGTGTTACTTGGCAACCTGGCGGCACTGTTCTTTGTTCCGGTCGGGCTTTGGCTTGGATTGCCGCCGTAACTGACAGCCGTTTTGCTGTTATTATGTTGAATATTTACCTTAGAGCCTCTTGCAAAAGTATTCCGTTCATGGTTCGACAGGCTCACCACGAA